>NZ_JBGONY010000007.1:0-138627 GCF_041439375.1 Vibrio crassostreae
CTTTGAAAAGCGAAATGTCGCTTAGCTAAGTGTCCAGTCTGACTGGAGCAGATCATACATCGATATGTTACTTATGTCTAGAATTAGGCCTGATTATCAATATTAGTGAGCAGAATCTGTTTCATTCGACATTAGTCAACAAGATAGCTATTACTCAAAGCCCGTATGCATAAGAGCTTTGTATCCAATTAAAGCTAGAAGCACCTAAAGGATCAACAAGTGTAGGTCATTTTTATTGGTTTTTAAGCTAGATAAATGAATTAAGATACTAAGAACTATGATTTTCTTTAGAGGGAAATACAGTGTTGTATTGGTAATGAGCTACATTTAAGTAACGCGGAGAAATACCGTGTCAATGCTGTATGAAGACTATCGGAGGAGGAACTAGTTATTGTTAGAACCAACAATCAGTGAACAAATACAATGGCCATGTGATTTACCACAAGACTTTATAGACAGCCTACTCGAAATCGCTGTTTTAAAGACGGGCATACATAGCCTAGAAATTACGAAAAAATTTCAAAACCTACCGGGCGTTTTCTATATTCTTAAGGGCTCAGCAGGTATCTGCTTTTCAACTGAAAACATGAAAAGCTTATCTGGTGGTGTTATTGGAAGGGGAGATTGGATGGGTGCTTTGTCTATACATGCTGACTACAACCTCTTTGCAGTGGCAGAAGAAGTCGAGCCTATCACTATGGTACTTTTTCCTGCAAGTAAGGTATTAGAGCTCGCAGAGCGGAAGTGCATGGTTTACAAATGGCTACTTCACTGTGGAACCAAAGCGCAATCTATTTGGATGCAGGCTTACTTATCCTCGATTCATGAAAAAGAGCAGAAAACCATTTACGTCTTGTTGGAACTTGCGGCACGCCAGACCAATATCGCGGGGGCAACCGTCAGCATTAATATTTCACAAATTCAACTGAGTTCGATAACAGGCATATCAAGACCTAGGCTAAACGAAGTTCTTAAAGGGATAGAGCAACAAGGCTTGGTTAAGATACAAAGAGGAAAGGTGTTTATCACCGATGTTAAGGGCTTGTATGAGCATATTTCACCGATGAATTTGATGATACGAAATCCTGTCACTGAGATTAAGTCCTAACATGTGTATAACAAGAGCGAACTGAGTCGAACTTTTCTCTCATTATTGTTAAATTTACCAACACTTAATGGGTATTTCACAACAAAATTAGCTTCTGTGTTCTTTTGGGAACATACATTGTTTTTCCATATCTATAACTTCCTCGCTAGATTTATAAATTGAAATAAAGCGGAATAGAATTGTTATGAAAATGGCTGTATTGGAATATAAAGTATTGGGGCTTGGTGATTGGATTAAAACAAGAGTTTCTAGCCGCTGTGCGCACTTACTGGCAGCAGAATACAAAGCGCTAGGATGGCCAACAAAAGTAGATGGAAAAGTGTTATCGACTGAGTCGGCTTAATCAATATAAGCCTAAATCATCTAGATGAAGACAAAAAAGAAGCTGGCAGTGTGCCAGCTTTTTTCATTTTTAAATTCAGACCATTGAGCTACTTGTTCACGTAATCTTTGAATTTCTGCTTGGTTTCAGCATCGGCTTTTTCGTACCAGAAATACAGCATTTCTTCAGCAGTATTCGCCGCATTCGCATCAATCTTTGCTGGTAGAGTGACTGGTTGTACTACAGTCGCAGCTGTGCCTGTACTAGCTCCTAGTGTTAGTGCAGCGACACCTCCTTTCTGGTTGTATTCCTTTGCTTCTTGAGGAAATTTACGACCAATCTGCATACCATCTTTCAATAGCTTGTCTTGCTTAACACTGATTGTATTTTGGTTCTCATCAACTAATTTCCAATCTAGGTTCTCAAAGCCTTTCTTTGCTTCAGCGGTATTACGGTATTTAGGCATATCAAACGTTAATACGGCGTTTGTCGTGCTAAAGGTTGCAATAATAGCATCGCTATCAACAAACTCGCGGTCGTTACCTTTATCAAAAGCAAGTTGATATTGGAATACGATTTGGTTTTGGCCATCTGGAACGGTGAGGGTTTTATGAGATGAAAATAAGCTGCCATCTAGGTCAGGCTTGGCTTCATTTACTGCCAGAATATCAACACTTGATGGAACTTTGATTTCAACGTCAGCTAATACTGCTGGTGCAGCAACGATAGTTGAAAGTAGGGCAATGCTTTGGATTGTCTTCATAATCATACAGTTGTTATGGTTAGTTAAATTACAATCGCACGGTAAGAACTCCAATTCAAGTCGTGTCATAAGGATTTGAAAAAATTTGCGAAATCTTAACGCAACAGTCATATATCAAGGTTCATATTGACTAGTGTGAGTTCTTATTTTTGAAAAATGAGCGGATAGCTTTGATATGAATTGTATTAGTTGACGGTTAGCGCCTATATGTTCTTTGTATTGGATACTAAAAAGCCGAGATAACGTTTGAGCTATCACGGCTTTGTTTGGCTTTACTTGGAGAGGGAGCGTTAGCTAGTTATTACTTAGCTTGTGCTGCTGCCGCTTCTAGTTGCTTAAGTTTACCTTGAAGCATGTAAGCATTCTGGTTGAAGTTACCAGGGTTCAACACTTGGCTTTGCTGCATAGGGTAGTCAGGTAGCGTGTTCATGAACTCTTGCACTTTGCCGCCTACAGGTACGAATAGCCACATGTTGTCTGCCATCCAACGTAGGTACATGCCAGATTCGTGTGGTGCTTTTTCGAATGGGTCAGCACGTAGGTGAACTACTTGAGGCCAGTTTGGTTGGAAACGCACAGCATCAACGATGTTACCATCCATAACAGCGAATGAAATCTTGAAGTCGTTCCAACGTACAGCATTTAGTTCAGCGTTAGCAGAGAAGTAAAGCATGCTGTCACGAGGGCCTTTCTCTTCTTTACCTTGGAAGTAAGGTAGGAAGTTGTAACCATCTAGGTGTACACGCCAGTTTTTACCGTTGTAAGTTGCACCTTTGTCAGACGCTAGCTTCTCAACCACTTTATCATCACCAGCAGCTGCTAGTAGCGTTGGAATCCAGTCTTGGTGACCCATGATGTCGTTGATCTTAGTTCCCGGTTTGATAGTGCCAGGCCAGCGAACTAGCTGAGGAACACGCATACCACCTTCGTAAGTTGTACCTTTCTCACCGTGGAAGTAAGTAGCACCACCATCAGGCCAAGATACTGTCTCTGCACCGTTATCGGTAGAGTAGATTACGATTGTGTTGTCTGCGATTTTAAGCTCATCAAGCTTGTCTAGAAGGATACCTACTTGGTCATCGTGCTCTAACATGCCGTCAGCGTAAATGCTGATACCTGATGCGCCTTGGTATTTTTCTTGTAGACGAGTCCACACGTGCATACGTGTTGTGTTGTGCCAGATGAAGAATGGTTTGTCAGCTTTCACTGCTTTTTCCATAAAGGCTAGAGATTCTTCTAGGAACTCTTCATCCGCGTGCTCCATACGCTTACGCGTCATAGGACCTGTATCTTCAATCTTACCGTCAGCAGTAGACTTGATTACACCACGAGGTCCGAAGTTCTTACGGAACTCAGGGTCTTTAGGGTAGTAGTATGTCTCTGGCTCTTCTTCTGCATTCAGGTGGTATAGGTTACCGAAGAACTGGTCAAAACCGTGGTTCGTTGGAAGGTGTTTATCTTGATCACCCATGTGGTTCTTACCGAACTGAGCAGTCATGTAGCCTTGTTCTTTAAGAAGGTCAGCGATAGTTGGAGCCCAATCTGGGATACCGTGATCAGAGCCTGGCATACCGATAGTTAGTAGACCTGTACGGAAAGGTTCTTGACCCGTTAGGAATGCAGCACGACCAGCAGTACACGATTGCTGACCGTAGTGGTCAGTAAATAGTGCGCCTTCGTTAGCAATACGGTCGATGTTAGGTGTTTCATAACCCATCATACCGTTGTTGTATGCACTGATGTTGAATACACCAATGTCATCACCCCAGATAGCAAGAATGTTTGGTTTTTCTGCTGCTGTTGCCGCTGAAGAAGCTGCTAATAAGCCAACACCTAATGCTAGTTTATTAATTTTAGTACCCATAAGGACTCCGATTCACTTTAAAGATTAATGCGTTAGAGCAACACATCGTTGGGCAAACATTAATCTCTAAAATCGGTCGTGTCTTTTTATAGTGGTTATAACTAATTGTTATGGGGTTATTGTAACCTTTTGATTTTTAGGGTTTTGGTGCTGTTTACTCATTTTGCCCTCTAACGTCATGTGTGATCCTTATCATGTTTATATACGTAAGTTCCATCGTCTAGTTGTGCGCGTCGCTGTGAAGAAAAATGACAAATAGATTAATAGTTTAGTGAATCTCGCGATCGTTCAAAAAATGGACTATACGTTGTAGGGCAGGATGCAAATAACTAACGAAGAGGTTTCTATGACAGCGAAATATGGCGTCAAACGTCGATTAGCGATTTTGGGTACTGCGATGATGGCGGCTTCCACCACCACATTCGCGGCAGAAAAACCGAATATTCTCGTCATTTGGGGTGACGACATTGGTCAATCTAATGTCAGTGCGTACACCTTTGGCTTAATGGGGTATCAAACTCCGAACATTGATAGCATCGCCAAAGAAGGCATGATGTTTACCGATTACTACGCAGAGCAATCTTGTACCGCAGGTCGCTCTACGTTCATTACAGGTCAAAGTGTACTGAGAACAGGCTTAAGTAAAGTAGGCTTGCCAGGTGCAGATATTGGTCTTCAAGCAGAAGATGCAACCATTGCTGAACTGCTTAAACCTATGGGTTACATGACTGGTCAATTTGGTAAAAACCACCTTGGCGATAAAGATGAATTTCTTCCAACAGCACACGGGTTTGACGAATTTTTTGGCAACCTTTATCACCTAAATGCTGAAGAAGAGCCTGAAAATGAAGATTACCCAACCGACCCAGAGTTTCGTAAGAAATTCGGCCCGCGTGGTGTTATCAAATCATTTGCTGACGGCAAGATTGAAGATACGGGCCCATTAACACGTAAGCGTATGGAAACCGTTGATGAAGAAACACTCGATGCCGCACTCGATTTCATGGATCGCGCTGTGAAAGCTGATAAGCCATTCTTCGTTTGGTGGAACGCAACACGTATGCACTTCAGAACGCACGTGAAAGCGGACAGTAAAGGTGTGACTGGTGTCGGTAACTACGCTGATGGTATGGTTGAGCACGATCGACACGTTGGGCAACTATTGAAGCAAGTGGATGAGTTGGGAATCAAAGACAACACGATTGTTTTTTACTCAACGGATAATGGCCCACACATGAACTCTTGGCCTGATGCGGGGACAACCCCGTTCCGTGGTGAGAAAAACACTAACTGGGAAGGCGCATACCGTGTACCAGCAATGGTCCGTTGGCCTGGTAAGATTGAACCAGGAACAGTATCCAATGAAATCATGCACCACATGGACTGGATGCCAACCTTCGTTGCCGCTGCTGGTGATGACCAAATCAAAGAGAAACTACTTAAAGGTCATACTGCTGGTGATAAAACGTTTAAGGTTCACTTAGATGGTTATAACTTCCTTCCTTACCTAACGGGTGAAGAAGAAAAAGGCCGTCGTTCAGAGATATTTTACTTTACCGATGATGGCGATTTAGCGGCGCTTCGTTACAACCAATGGAAAGCGGTGTTCATGGAGCAACGTGCAACGGGTACCATGCAGATTTGGTCAGAACCGTTCGTGACGTTACGTCTTCCTAAGCTGTTTAACCTGCGTATGGACCCATACGAAAACGCAGATATTACTTCGAATACTTATTATGACTGGTTGTTAGACCATGCTTATATGTTTGTCCCTGCGCAAGCGTATGTAGGCGAGTTCTTAGAAACGTTTGCCGAATACCCACCACGCCAAAAAGCAGCAAGCTTTAGCTTGGATCAGGTTATGGAGAAACTTCAAGAGAACCATAATAAGTAAGCTTTGGTTTATTGAAACTGATAGTTTGATGAAATTGCTAACATGAAAGAGCTCTTCGGAGCTCTTTTTTTATGCGCATATCGATGAGTCAATCCAGGTCGTGAATATGAATCACAACTATCGAGTCAACGGCCACTAAATAATTGTAATTTCATTGTTTTTACGTCTACCTTATTAAGCATAAGGATGTATAAAAACAAGGAATGTTATGTCTGCATGGTTGTGCTCGCTAGTGAACGGATTGAAACACCAGCGAGTTGCAGTATTATCCGCAATGTTGTCTTTACCTATGTTATCGATGCTGAGTGTCAATGTGTATGCAAATGAACAAGCTCCGACGACGACTGAAGCTTCGCTTAGTGGTTCAGAAATTTTAGATGCTGACTCTTCCAAGGCTACGTATGTCGGTTCTGAAGCATGTGTTGACTGTCACAGCGAAGAAGTGGAAGCGTGGCAAGGCTCTCATCATGATATGGCGATGAAACACGCGACTGATGAGTCCGTTTTGGGTGATTTCAACGATCAAACTGTGACTCATAAAGGAAAGCCCAACCGTTTTTTTCGCAAGGGTAATGAGTTTTGGGTCAACATCGAAGGGCCGGACGGTCAATTCAAAGATTACAAAATCAGCTATACCTTTGCCTTTGAGCCTCTACAACAGTACATGGTTGAGTTTGAAGACGGACGCGTACAGTTGATTCCTTTCGCTTGGGATTCTCGCACCGAGGACGAAGGCGGCCAACGCTGGTTTCACCTTTACCCTGATACCACCAACACCGATGAATTCTACTGGACCAATAGCGGTCAAAACTGGAACTTCATGTGTGCTGATTGCCATTCAACGAACCTAGAGAAAAACTACGACAGCGCGAGTAATACCTACAACACTACTTGGTCTGAGATTAATGTCGGTTGTGAAGCGTGTCATGGCCCTGCGAGTGAGCACGTTGAAAAGGCTCAGCTAGCAAAAGCTAACGGTGGAAAGGATGCTCCAGTCTCGGCGCATTATGGTTTTGACCGCGACTTGTCGAAGTCGGTCAAAGAGTGGATCTATCAAGAGGGTAATTCAACCCTGCAACCAAAAGACATCATCCATACCAATCAAGTTCAAACCTGTGCTCAATGCCACAGCCGTCGTACTCAGTTAAATGAAACGGGTGATCACGTTAACGGGTCTTTCTTTGATAAGTATCGCTTGAGCTTGATTACCCCAGAGCTTTACCATAACGATGGTCAAATCTACGATGAAGATTACGTTTACGGATCTTTCTTGCAATCAGTGATGGCTGAAAAAGGCGTCACATGTACTAACTGTCACGATCCACATACTGCAGAACTGAAAATTGCCGAAGAAGCGGTGTGTAGCCAATGTCACATTGCATCAGAGTACACGCCTGAAAAGCACACCTTCCACGAGGCGAATACCGAAGCTTCACAATGTACGACTTGTCACATGCCAGAGACGACTTACATGGAGGTCGACCCAAGACGCGACCACAGTTGGCATATCCCGCGTCCTGATATTAGCCAACACATTAAAACGCCGAACGTGTGTACTAGCTGTCATGAAGATCAAACCGACCAGTGGGCAGATAAGCAAATCGGTGAGTGGTTCCCAGATTCTAAGTATCGTAATCAGCAGCATTTTGCCGTTGCCTTTTATGCTGACTCAATAGGGCACAGAGGGGCAGAGGATGCGTTGGCATACTCGGCTCAGGACTCCAGCTTAAGCAATATCATTCGTGCATCGAGCTTAGAACGTTTGGGCGGCAATACGGGTAAGAATACGCTTATCTCGCTAGCAAGAGCGGTGAAACATGATGATGAAATGATCCGTTTGGGCGTTGTGCAAGGCTCGTCTGGTTTCCCATTCACTGACCGTTGGCAAATTCTAGAGCCGCTACTGAAAGACCCTGTATTGTCGATTCGTTCAGAAACCGCAGGTGCATTGGTACGTTATTGGGGAGAAATGAACCCTCTGCAGAAAGATCAAATCAAGCCTGCATTGGAAGAGTACATTGAGATACAGCAATTTAATGCCGATAGAGGATTTGGACGAACTAACCTAGGCAACGTTTACCGCGATCTAGGTCAGCACGATAAAGCGATTGAGTTCTATCAAGGTGCTATCGAGATTGAGCATTACTTCGAAAACAGCTACGCCAACTTGGCGGATTTGTATCGAGCGCAAGGTAACGAAGCAAAAGCGTTGTCGACGTTGAAGCAAGGTATTGAAGCTCAGCCGAAATCGAGTGTATTGCCATACAGCACAGGGTTATCTCTGCTTCGAGTGAAAGATTACGAACAAGCAACGGACTACCTTAAACAAGCCGCTGAAACTGCGCAAACCGACCCACAATATTGGTATGTGTACGGATTGGCTTTGGAGAAATCTGATGTGCTTGCAGCAAGTCAATCACTGCACAAGGCTTACCAATTTAGCCGTAACCCACAGCACTTGTATGCCCAGTGTGAAGTGTTGGCGCGAAACAGCCTTATACCGGGCGTACCAAAGGCGTTTGAGCAATGTATTTCATCACTGAGCAAGGTGGCACCGCCGGAGGCCATTAACCAATTGAAAGCTAAGTTTAAATAAAGCGATGAGGTGAGCTTGGCTATCGTGCTTGCTGCTTATTCCGCTTGTAATTAATTGTCTCGCTTATGAGCAATTATCACGTTTATAACTTATCGCGCTGATGAACAATTATCACGTGTATAACTAATAGTTATGGGGCTTGTGAGTAGGATGTACGCAGCCAGATTGAATTAAGGGAAGACCTATGAACCATGCGCAACAAGCAATAAACCAACTGATTGAACAAACAGAGAAAAGTGTTATCGGTCAGAGCCACGTCGTTCGGGCTCTGGTGATAGGGTTATTGACTAATGGGCATGTGCTTTTAGAGGGACTTCCCGGTACAGCGAAAACTCGTTCAGTGAAATCGCTGGCGAACCTACTGAACACCAGTTTTGGTCGAATTCAGTTTACGCCTGACCTGCTGCCATCAGATGTAACCGGTACAGAAGTGTATCAAGAGCTTGATGGAAAGCCTCAGTTGCACTTTCAACCGGGTCCTATTTTCAACTGTATTGTTTTAGCCGATGAAGTGAACCGTGCTCCTGCAAAGGTACAAGCGGCTCTGCTTGAAGCCATGGCGGAAGGAACGATTACGGTGGGTGGTCAAACTCATATCCTACCTGATCTATTCATGGTGCTCGCTACGCAAAACCCAGTTGAGCAAGAAGGTACGTATCCACTGCCTGAAGCACAGATGGACCGTTTCATTATGAAAGTCACGGTCGACTATCCAGAAGATGAAGCTGAACGCGACATCATTCGACTTGTGCGCAGTGAGGAACTCGGTAGCGAGACGAGTTCGGAATTAGTCACGCCACAGCATATTGAACCTGAATTGGTGCTTGAAGCGCGCCGCCAACTTCCAGACATTACCGTTTCCGATTTAGTTGAGAACTACATCGTGGCTTTGGTAATGGCTACACGAAAACCTGAGCGTTATCCAGAATCAGACTTATCGAAATGGATTGAAATTGGTTCAAGTCCTCGCGCTTCTATTTCATTGGATAAATGTGCTCGCGCTTATGCGTGGCTGCAAGGGCGTGACCACGTCACGTTAGACGATGTGCGTGCCATGTTGCCAACCGTATTAGGCCACCGATTCTCGTTGTCTTACGATGCATTGGCCGATGGTGTTGACCATCAAAGAGTGGTTGAAGAACTGCTTGATAATGTTGAGATTGGATAACTAGGGGGCGTCATGGCGAAGCCAACACAAGCTCCCAAACCGCAAGGCCTTGATCCTCGACTGTACTGTGACTATTCAAGGTTAGTGCGAATTCAGGCTCAAGCTGAGTCATTTTCACTGTTACCTCATTTAAAAGCGGGCAGCGTACTTTCGGGCAGACATAACTCTTTGTTCCGTGGTCGTGGTTTGAACTTCGAAGAATTACGTCATTACCAATTGGGTGATGATATCCGTAATCTCGATTGGAAAGTTACCATGCGAACGGGTAAGCCTCATGTTCGTAGCTATACCGAAGAGAAAGACCGTAATGTGATGATCTGTGTCGATCAGCGCAGTTCGATGTTCTTTGCCTCTCAAAACACCATGAAATCTGTTGTGGCTGCTGAAGTGGCGGCACTGTGTGGGTGGCGAGTGCTAAAAGATGGTGACCGTGTCGGCTTCGTTTTAGCCTCACACCAAAAACTGTTTCATACCAAAGCGCAGCGTTCACAGTCTGATTTACTGGCTCAGTTAAAGCATCTTACCAAGGCTAATCAAAGCTTAGACGTGAGTGTGAGTGACAGCGAGGGTGTTGGTTTTAGCCAGTGGATTGAACTGATCAAACGAATGAGACTCAAGCAATCAACCTTGATATTCATTAGTGACTGGCGAGACTGCCGAGAACAACATCTCGATCGACTAAAGCAGTTACAGCAACACAACGATATCTTGGCCATTATGGTCACCGACCCATTAGAACAGTCATTGCCTCAAGATCTTGCAAGCGCAAACTGGGTGGTGGGTGATGGTCGTTTTCAACTTAATCTGGATAGCCAATCTAAGGTAAACCTCGCGAGTGAAAGTCTTGCTCAGAAAGCGGCACTTCAGAAACAGTCCCTTGCTAAATTGATGGCGATGAAAAACCTCCCTTATATAGAATTAGACACGTCGGGCAATCACATATCACAGCTGCAGAAGCTAGTGGGAGGGCGCTAAATGGCTGTTGAACATACTCCTCCAAGTACCTATATCCTCCGCGAACTGCACGATGTAGCGATTCCTGACAGTGTGAGCTGGGCTCCTCAAACGATCGGCTGGAAGATCCTTGGCGTTATTCTGTTATTGGTCGCTATCTATCTGGCTTATCGTTTGGCGCAGAAATGGTGGAATAACCGTTATCGCAAAGAAGCGCTTCAAGAGCTCATGATATTGGATGCACGAGACAAAAATTCAACAGAACGAACCTTCAAAGTACTGAAAGTGGTACTTCGTTACCTAGACAGCAGTAATGCAAAGCTGTTTGGACAAGCCTATGTAAACCGTCTAAACGCTTATCTGCCTGGTCGCGCTAACACAAGTGAAAACAGCAATGCGTTCTTTGCCGATGAAGTTTCGGAATTATGGATGCAAAGCCTAATTGACCCTAATGTGCGTTTGAGCTTTGAACAGCGTTTAGAGGTAATTCAAACCGCGATGATGTGGCTAAAACTTCACAAGCCGAATGTACAGGTAACGGTTGAGGGGCAAGACAATGTTTGATGTTTTATCTGCCAGTTTTGAATTTGCGCATCCGCTGTGGTTTATTGCGCTGCC
Organism: Vibrio crassostreae; assembly: GCF_041439375.1. Lineage (GTDB taxonomy): Bacteria > Pseudomonadota > Gammaproteobacteria > Enterobacterales > Vibrionaceae > Vibrio > Vibrio crassostreae_D. The sequence goes on from NZ_JBGONY010000007.1 coordinate 11,288, forward strand.
TTTACCGTTGTTGGTCTACTTTGCGGTGCCAGCTTATCGAACTAAGCAAATGGCGATTAAGGTGCCATTTTTTCGAGAATTGGTAGAAGCGATTGGGGAAGCACCGTCAGAAGGTGCAAGCCAGTTAACTCCAAGCTGGTGGCAACGAACCACGCTCATTATTACTTGGGTATTGGTCGTGTGTGCGTTAGCGAAACCAACCATTCTTGGTGAGCCACAGGTTCGCGAACAATTGGGTCGTGATGTGATGGTGGTGGTCGATTTGTCTGGCTCAATGGCGGAGCAAGATTTCACTTCTAAACAAGGCGATAAAATCTCTCGTTTAGATGCGACCAAAGAGGTGCTGGCTGATTTTGCGAAAACCAGAAAAGGTGACCGACTCGGTTTGATCTTGTTTGGTGATGCAGCGTTTGTACAAACGCCATTTACCGCGGACCAAGATGTATGGCTTGAACTGCTTAATCAAACCGATGTCGCGATGGCAGGGCAAAGTACGCACTTGGGCGATGCAATTGGCTTGGCGATCAAGGTGTTTGAACAAAGTGAAAAGCAAAGTGCTGCCGTTCAAGATTCAAACGTCGACACCAACGAAAAAGAGAAAGTCGTGATCGTATTAACAGACGGTAATGATACAGGAAGTTTTGTTGAGCCTATCGATGCCGCAAAAGTCGCCAAGGCTAAAGGCGTTCGCATTCACGTTATTGCGATGGGCGATCCACAAACCGTTGGTGAAGTGGCTTTGGATATGGAAACCATCAAACGAGTGGCTCAAGAGTCTGGTGGCGAAGCCTTTGAGGCGCTTAACCGCGACGAACTGACCAAAGCCTACGCTCAGATTGGTGAGCTAGAACCACAATTATATGAAAGTACCACTTATCGCCCTAAACAGGGGCTGCACCACTATTTGATGGCGATTGTTGTAGTGATGTATTTGACCGCATTCAGCTTAGCAACGATACGCCGAAGATCGCTGCTCGCTTCTTCGGCTAAGAATTTGAAAGGAGAGAGTGATGCCTGATTCTCTCACGATACAACAGTTCTTTACCCAGTTTCATTTTATCCGACCTTTGTGGTTGTTGGCCTTTATTCCGATGTTCTTCCTGTTATGGGTTCGTTGGAGAGAAGAGACCAAACCAACGTGGAAAGACATTTTACCTACACATTTACGTGATGCATTGACGATTGGCGAAACAGGCTGGCGCAAGCAACTACCGTTGAAGCTATTGGTGGTGATTGTGACTATCGCCATCATTATCTGTTCTGGCCCAACATGGCAGCGTGAGGCTTCGCCTTTTGGTGAAGACAAAGCGTCGATGTTGGTTGTGCTTGATAATAGTGAATCTATGCTTGCTAAAGATTTGCCTCCAAGTCGCTTGGAACGATCTAAGCAGAAAATTAGAGACTTATTGGCAGCTCGCAAAGGCGGTAATACGGGCTTACTGGTTTATGCAGGCAGCGCACACGTGGCGATGCCCGTCACGCAAGACAGCAAGGTGTTTGAACCGTTTCTAGCGGCTATCACACCCGATATCATGCCTGTTTCAGGTAAGTCAGCAGAGGAAGCACTGCCACTGATTAATCAGCAACTGTCTGGTGAGTTAGGCTCTTCTGTACTGTTGGTATCAGATGGTGTAAACCCAAGCACCATTAGGGCGTACGAGAGTTTCTTTAACGACAATCCGTATCAGTTGCTCATTCTCGCCGCAGGAAACAGTAATGTGGTGAGCGATAACCCTGTCGACCTAGATTCACTGCGTAACTTAGCGAGTAAGACGGGTGGACGAGTGATTGAAGTGACCGTTGATGATTCGGATATCCAACAACTGAACAGAGCGGTTGAAAGAAACATGCAGCTCAACGGCGAATCTTCAATGCCTTGGAAAGACATGGGCTATGGACTGCTTATTCCAATGGCTTTCATTATGTTGCTATGGTTCAGAAAAGGGTGGTTGGTGCAGTGGTGTGTCGTTGGTTTGATGATCACAAGCAGCATGTATTCACCAGACACTTTGGCGAAAACAGTCAACTTAACCGCTGAGAAACCAGTTGTGGTGGAGTCGGTTACTACTTGGGACAAAACAGCTCAATGGTGGTGGGACTTATGGTTAACGCCCGATCAGCAAGGTCAACGCCTGTTGAATCAGAAAGAATATCTTCAAGCTGCCAAACATTTTACTGACCCAATGCGAAAGGGCGCGGCTTATTACTATGCTCGTGATTTTAAGCTCGCTCACAGTGCGTTTTTGCAAACCAAAACTGACCTTGGTTTGTACAATGCAGCGAGTGCGTTAGCTAGGCAGCGTGAATACCTTGCCGCACGAGACCTCTTGAAATCATTAAGTGAGAAAGAGGACCTGTCACCAGAACTAAGAACGGATGTGGAGAACAATCTTGCTGTGCTTAGTGGAATTGTCGAAGAGGTAAACCGAACCAGTGAAAGCCAGTCTGGAACCACAGATGGCCCTGAAGAATCTTTAGAACTCGAAGACGATCAGCCGCGAACGGGTGATGGCGCTGAAGAAGAAACGGTAGCGGAATTGATGCTTAAGGAAACACTTAACGCGAATGAGATTTTGGGCAGCCAAGAGCTTGCCGACAAGTGGTTAAAGCGAGTAGAAGCCGATCCTAAGTTCTTCTTGAAATCCAAATTCCAAATTCAGTTAAGAGATCCTGCGCCTTCCATCGAACAAGCGTCAAAACAGGAGCAAACGCAATGAGTCGATATGATTTAGCTCTTGAAGCGATTCAATCAAAGCGAGCGCGATTCACAGCCCGCACATGGTTGTTGTCGATGACTCTTATGTTGAGTTGGTTTTTTCCTGCTGTTGCTTCTGCTGCCGATATCTTCGATCTGCAAAAAAGTGGTGACGTTGAGCTTATCGCTTGGATTGGCGAGAAACCCAAGTCAGGCGACAAAATAACGCCGGGCAAAGTCAGCGTAAATGAGCAGGTCATTCTGAACATTGAGGTGGCGACACCGCGCTGGTTAACGGGCGGCACTCGAATCGGCAGTATCGAAATCCCTAACGTTATCGCTAAGCAGCGTAACCAACTCGCGACGAACTACACAGAAAGAGTCGGTGGTACTACATGGTCACGTCAGCGTTGGGAATTGACGCTTTATCCGATGACTTCCGGTGAGTTTGTTATTCCAACCGTACCGGTTCGTATCCAAGTTTCTGCTCCTGATGGTTCAAACGTGGGCGGTACGCTTTACACGCAGCCGATTAAGTTTGAAGCTTCGTTGCCTTCAGGTTTACTCGATAATGAAACGCCTTGGTTTTCTGCGACAGAAGTAGATATAGAGCAGCAATGGCAACGCTCAAGTGAAGAGCTAAAAGTTGGCGATGCTATTACTCGAACTATCACGATTAAGGCAAAAGACAGCTTTTCTGTGTTGCTGCCAGATGTGCTAACCAATAAGTCCACTAAGCAGTTCCAAGCTTACCCACAGCCCAACCGTTTAGATGACACTCAAGAACGTGGTGATTATCGCTCAAGCCGAGTTGAACAGACTGTATATGTGATTCAGCAGGGTGGTGAGTTTACGCTGCCAGAGTTTTCATTTCAGTGGTGGGACAGCAAAAATCAACGCCTTGAAAACGTGGTGATAAAAGGCGAAGTGTTTGAAGCCAAACACACAGTCCAATCTTTCATCAAGGCCTACATGTCGGTGTTTATTACTGTTGGTTTGGTGTTGTTAGTCTGCATTGCGTTGATTGTTTCGGTTAAGCGTTACTACGCAAACCGCCCAACACCGAGTTGGCTGGTACTACGTCGTTTAGTTAAGCAAGGTAATTGGGCTGCATTAAGAACCTTTATCTACCGTCAATTGCGAAACCAAACCTCTCAGTTAGAACTGAATAAAGTGCAACTGGATAAAGCGCAACATGGTAAATCAAATGGACAAAAGCGTTGGCTAGAAGATAGCGAAGCCCTTCAACAAGGATGTGAAGATAAAAACGTATTCACTCGTTTATGGAAAGGGTTACGTAACTTGCCCAGTGACACATCAAACTCAAGCAATTCTCGTTCAATTGCCGCTCGCTTGAAAATCCCTAAAGCCTTGCCAAACTTAAAAGATAGAACTAAGTAGCAAACTTTAGTTATTCGCATCGAACATAATCGGCAGGTTCTCTACTATGGGGAACCTGCTTCTTTAATATGGAACTGTATGAAAAGTACCGAACTAAATCTAATTCCTATATTTGTTGCTATCTATGAAGAGCAGAACTTATCTAGAGCTGCTAATCGCATGGATATAAGCCAACCAGCAGTGAGTAAAGCACTTGCAAGGTTGAGAGATATCTATGATGAGCCACTGTTTCATCGCACCACATCAGGCGTAGAGCCAACCACATTCGCTATTGATATCTATCCTGCAATGGCCGCTGCACTTAAAAACTTTACTTCTACCTTATCCGCATCAAGAGACTTCGATCCTAAAACCTCAGGCCGCGTGTTTTCCATTGCCTGCGTCTCGGCGGCGAGCTACGAAATGATGCCAAAAGTCATGCGGTTAATCAGCCAAGTCGCACCAGGTATCGCGTTAGAGGTTCATCCTCTGTTTACCGAAGACTATGAGTCTGATTTAAGGCTGCAAAGACACGACGTGATTGTTGATATGACGCCTAAAGGAAGAACCATGCTTAAGCACGAGGTGATTTCTACAGAAGAGCTGGTGGTGGTGTGTAGTAGTGATCATCCTACGGTTGGCGATACCATCGATATGGAACAGTTCTTAGCACTCGAGCATGTGGTGGTCTCTAGGTGGCATGCGCGCAAAAGCTTATTAAGCTCTGAGCACTATAGTGACCTTGAGAAACGTAGAATCGTGTATCGCGCAGCGGGCGTTGTAGAGATGCTTCCTGTTATCGAAGGCTCTGAGTACATCGGAGTAATGCCTATTTCATCAGTGCGTTGTTTTGCTGAAAAGTACGCGGTAAAAACACTGCCATTGCCCTTCGAGTTGGAAGACCTCGATATGTGTATGATTTGGCATCCAAGCCGTACTAATGAACCAAGCCATAAGTGGTTACGAGCTAAGATCAAAGCGGCAGCAAAAGATGTAGCTAGTTAGTACGATAGAGGGCAGTGCAATGGAAAGTATTCGTGCGATTTTAAACGGAAAGAAAGCCAACACAGTGGCACTCTGACTATAGATAAAGGCTGCTTCACTGATGAGAACTTTGAGGTTGCTTTTTGTAACGGCAGCTTGGTCCGTGGGGGCAGCCCGAAGGCTACACTTGTTTCGTAAAAAATCGGTGAAGGAACTTAACTCACTGAAACTTTATTAATTTAAGGAACAGGCACTAAGCTTCTCTTTGGCTCTGCTCAGAGTTAAGCAAGAAGTATGACACCCAATCATCGATGGGCAAAGGTCGAGCAAAGAAATAGCCTTGAGCATATTTGCAGCCAATTTGGCGTAGAGTCTTTACATGATTTTGTGTTTCAAGGCCCTCTGCAATCACTGAAAAATCAAGTATTTGTGCAAGCTTGAGTACCGCGCAAGTAATCTCATAATCTACTTTCGAAGAATTTATGTCTTCAATAAAGCTTCGATCTAATTTGACGCAATCAGCAGAAAGATTTTTCAATACGGACAAAGATGAATAGCCTGTACCAAAATCGTCGATAGCGATTTTGTAACCTTTAGAATGAAGCAGCTCTATGGTTCTTGAGCAGGTTTCGAAATCTCGCATCATATCTCTTTCCGTGATTTCCAATAATAGCTGATGAGGCTGACAATCTGTTTCATCGAGTATCTCTTGCAGTTGTTCTGCTAGGTCAGTCATGTAGAACATTCTTGCTGAGAAGTTGATGGAGAAAATCACACCCTGAAGATTCATTCCCGCGCATTGCCACTCAGTGATCAGGTTTGCCACTTTCTTAAATACCCATTTATCGATGTCGATAATGAGGTCACTTTTTTCTGCTACTTCAAGGAAATCGACAGGGGGAAGCAGTCCCAATTTAGGGTGGCGCCAGCGAATAAGCGCTTCGGCACCAATGATTTCTTGAGAATTTAAGTCAACTTTTGGCTGGAAGTACACTTCCAGTTCGTCGTTGGTAATCGCTTGACGAAGTCCAATATTGGTTTCAATTATGTCATTAACTTCGTGAGTCATTTCATCTGCGTAGACTCGATATTGATCTCTACCATTTCGTTTCGCATGATACATAGCAGTGTCTGCGTTTCGAATTAAGGTTTCAAGGTTCGAACCATGGGTAGGATATTCACATACCCCTATACTTGCCGAAACAAAAATAGAAGTGTCATTGATGTAATAAGGCTTTCTTAATGCTTGATTTAAGCGTTCTGCAATGGGTTGTCCTTCTTCCAATCCTATATTCGAAAACACCACTAAAAACTCGTCACCGCCCATTCGCGCCACAAAACCTTTATCGCCCACTAAGTTGTTTAAGATGTGAGATACGTTAACTAACAAGTTGTCGCCCGAGGCATGCCCCAATGAATCGTTGATTGTCTTGAACTCATCTATATCGAGATAAAATAACAAGAAAGGTACGTTATGTTGACTGGATTGTTTGATCTCTTTGTCCAACTGCTTCGTTGCTAAAAGTCGATTAGCTAAGCTTGTCAGTGGGTCGTGATGAGCAAGGAAATCAAAGTTTTTCTTCTCTTCAGTGAGATCTAAATAAGCTTCTGAAAGCCTTGAAGCCATATCGTTGTATGCTTTTTCTAGGTGAGACCATTCGTCACGTCTGCCCAAATTGATTGGGTTTTTTAGGCTACCGGATTCTAAACGGTCGAAGCCATGTCTAAGCGCATTGAGTGGTTTTCTAATGTGGTGTCTAACAACGTGGCTAACCAGCAACATCGATAATACAAAGGCTGAAAAGCTGATAACAATTGCGTTAAGTCTTGATAAGCCAATCTCTTTTTCAAGTTGGTCTGTTAATTCTAAGGCTTGGCTTTGTACACGTGATTCCGTTTGTTCTACCATCTCCAACAAGTCACTTTGAGCAACTAACAGCGATGCCATCACCAACCAACGCTGTTCCAGATTTGCTCGAATGCGTTTTAAAGCCGCGTTGTATCGTTTCACTGTGCGGTGGATTCGTTTCTTCTCTGCGATAACCGCCGCCGTTCCAATATCAACGTTTTCTAAGTGGAGTAAAAATATGTCGAGCTCTTTCTCGACTTCGATAAGCAGAACTTTCTCCGTTTCTGGTGTGATACGGCTGTGAATGTCACCGACCATTTTACCCGAGGTGAGGAATGACTCTCGTAGCATGTTGATGAGGTCTAATTCATTGTTATAACGGATGAAATTAGGTTGGTCTAAGTGCTTTAGCTTGCTGTCGGCTATCGCAAATTCGAGTTGATCAAGTTGCTCGGCTAACGCAGCGTCGATTTGATTGGTCTGCTTGAGGATTCGATTTAATGCTAGCGAACTGCCTAAGAAACGATGGAAGTTATCGATAAAGGCGTCGATCTTCTGCGAGAACCCTTCGTTGGTCGAGAGATCTCTCAGCCGTTGCAGTTGGAAGTCAACATTGAACGCTTCTTCAGACAGTGTGGTTTCACTGAACAAAAAGGTCTGCTCCAGCAGCTTAACGCGAGAGGTTAAAGTGAATACGCGTCGGCTGATCTCTGAGTTAACAATCAAATCTGATACGTGTGTTGAGGTTTCCGTTTTGAGAGTCGACTCGACGTAATAGAGCGAGCGGATCACCATGATGACGGCAAGGCTCACAATCAATAGCGAAACCAGGTTCGAAATAATGAGCCGTTGGGTTATGTTTATCTGAGGTAGTTTCATTGTGGCTTCCAAATTTTCAGATATGCTTCACGGTAGCCATTTTTAGGGTCGTAGATTCCTTTGTCTGACTGGCTGATGAGTTCTTCAACATTATCGGGCGTGACGAGATGTACAGGGGCAGAGTAGCCACTTGGAGGCATCTGGTTGAATGCTCGGTTGAGCTCGTCGACAATTTGCCAACCTTGCAGATATAAGGGTTCAGGTACAGTAGCCAGTTGGAATTGACCGCTATTAATCCTTTTGTATGCGGCTTTGCTGCCGTCACCTGCCGAAATGTTTTGTGGTATTAGCCGATGCTCTTCGAGGTTAGATTCAAAAGAAGGGATAGCGTAATCAATGTACAGGTCGTTGATGGTTAAGATATGAGTGATTTTCTCGTCATACTTCTTATCAAGTTTCTTCAATGTCGCAGGCATCTGCTCGGCAATTTTATCGAGTGGTAAGTAGTTCAGCTCAAGTACATCACATGTACCGCAACGTTTGATGGTGTTGACCATCGCGTTAGCTTTTATCATCGCTATTTCATAGTTCGGGTCGGTAAACACAATGGTTTTTGCTCGCCCGTTTGAGTTTACGATCGCGAGTAGCGCTGCCACTTCCGCTACATCGAGAGGATCAGTGGTAATGTTGGTGTATAAACCTATTTCAGGATTGCCGCCGACAAGCTCGGTTGCGTGCCAACCAATGACAACAATTCCGAGATCTTCCGCTTGCTTCAAAATGGTTTTGTGTCGAACAGCATCAATACCGCCGAGAACAATGGCATCGGGTTCAAAGCTAATCGCTTTTCTGATAGCTGCACCTTGGCGTACTTCAGAGCCCAAACCATCAATGAACCTTAGATGCCAATTGATGTTTGAAATAGCCTCGGAGATGCCTTTACCCACCCCGTAAACACCACCATTACGTAAATCAGAGGCGACAAAAATAACGTTTTTTTCATGACGTACAGCAGGGCCTTGTATTGGACCATGCCAAGTGCTTTGGTTGGAAACCGCACGCATCACTTTTTCTTCAGCATATTTGAAGAAATCATCGTCATGATTACCCGCAAAACTCGGAGAGTAGCAAGTAGCAGCGAGCAACAAACTCGCAAAATTTAATCTCTTATTCATATGGCTTATAAAACGCTTTAACTTATAATCACCCTATATTTATAATATTGTTAATAAACATTCAAACATTTGGTAACAGTTATGCCGGGTCAAATTTATAAAAATGTTTTGCCAACCCTACTGACAGCGTGTTTTTGCCTCCCTTTGTACGTCAATGCTGATGGGGCAAGATCGGAAGCTGATGTAAAGAAACTTGAAAAATTTCAAGAGACTGTAAGTGGCGAGCCAATGTCATTAGCTCCGATGTCGGTAGAAAAACCGGTAAGAATTGCGCTGATTTATCCAAGTGCAGATATTTCTGACTTTTGGACAAGAAATTACACCGCATTGAAGGAAAGGCTCATTGCTTTGGAGCTGCCTTTTGAGATCAATGAGTTTACGTCCCGACAAATTGAGCACTCATTACAGACCCAATACACCGAGCAAGTCCTGAATTCTGAGATGCCTTATGACTTCGTCATTTTTGGTCCTTCTGAGCTTGGTATCCAAGCCGGTAACATTCAAAAACTGTCCGCTTCAAAAGATTTCAAAACCTTTATTTGGGCGTTCCACACACCAAATGAGAAATGGAAACATCAACCAGATAGTTGGTTCGATTTCTCGAGTGCGATGGGGGCTGAGGCTCTATGTGATCACGTAGTGAAAGAACTGGGAAGGGAGGTCGAATTTTCAGCAAATCGAGGTATCCCAGGAATAACAGATACTCAACGGTCACAAGGTTTCATTGATTGCGTAGAAGAAAAAGGCGATTGGTTAACGGTGTATGAGCACTTTGGGCAATATCAAAAAATCGGAGGTGCAGATGGGATTCGCCTGGTGCTAGGTAACTTCCCTGAGGTGACCATGGTTCATAATGCCAATACAGCGATGACCATGGGCGCGGTTGATGCGTTGAACCAAGCCGACATGTTGTCTGAAATCTATGTCACGGGTTGGGGCGGCACAGCGATAGAGATCGAGAAGATTCGTTCTGATGAGTTAGATGCCACACCAATGCGCATGAGTGATGACCTTGGCGTAGCAACTGCTGAAGCGATAAAGTTTCACTTAGAAGAGAGAGAAGCCGAAGTCCCGTTGGTTTACCTAGGCCGTATCACTGTTGTACATAATAAGATGAATAACGACCAACTAAATCAGCTAACCAAAGAAGCCTTTCGTTATTCGGGAAAAAATTAAGCTCGACTCAATCGGACCACCATTAATCAAAAGAGCCGCTTACCTGTTTCGACTGAGTCAGTCAGAAATGGATAAACGGCTCTTTTATTGGGTGGGTGCTGGATTTGAAATTTAAATGACGAAACCTTGGAGATTTAGTCTACTCAGTGATCTCTTGTAACACCTCTCCAATCGAGCCACTTGGTTGGGTGATCCCTAGCTTATTCGAAAGTGTTGGTGCAATGTCGTATGGCGTGATTGCTCGCGAGATCTTCTGAGCTTCAACATCGTAGCCTGCAAAAATAACCGGTACATGGGTGTCGTATTTCCACGGAGAACCATGAGTCGAGGCAATTTGAAGGCCTTCCATGTCGTTAATGTAGCTACGCGGTGCAAATACCACATACACGTCGCCAGAACGAGCTGGATGGTAGTTGTTTTTGATGAGCTGCATTACGTGCGTGTCCGGTACTCGGTTGGCTGCGATATCACTACTTGATACTGCAAATGCAACGCCTTTCACTTTTGCTATTTCATCCGCAATTACTTCTTGTACCTTAGCGAGGTCAAGCTTCTTCTCGGCGATTAAATCGTGATTCAGATAGATATAAGGCTGTGCATACAAACGAATCACATCTTTAGTTAAGCCGAATTCATCCTTCAATCGTTTCTCAACACCACTCGAGAGCAGTTTATCCTTATTAAAGTATTGAGCTTGATTGAAGCCAAGCGCATTTGCCGCAGGTGAAGATTCAGGAACACCGTGGTCGGCAGACAGCACAATTAATGTGTTCTCTAGCCCCACCTGGTTATCAACGGTTTTGAAAAGCTTAGCGAGAGTCTTATCAAGTCGGATTAGGTTGTCTTCTGTTTCTAGGCTTTCTGGGCCGTATAGGTGCACCACGTAGTCGTTTGACGAGAAACTCACAGATAAATAATCGGTTACGTCACCTTGTCCTAGCTTCTCTTGCATCAACAAGGTGCTTGCGAAGTTTTCTGTGATTTCATCACCAGCAGGGCTCACAGTAAGCGTAGTACTGAAGTACTTATAGCTTGCCGGGCCGTATGGGTGAGGGAAGGTGCGTTGGAAATCACCGAGTTTCACTTTGTGTTCGGTATTGTGTTCTTGCAGGGTGTACTGGTCACGCGGTAACGACAGTTCCCATCTCTGTTTTGAGTATTGAGCGGCAATGGCTTTTTCATTCCAGCGAGATACCCAAGCAGGATATTCGTCGTAGTAATAGTTGCTGGTCACAAACTCAGACTGTGCTTTAGAGAACCAAAAAGCTTTGCCACTGTGTCCTGCAAGCGAAATCGCGCCACGGTCTTTTACCGATACACCAAACACTTTCGATTTTCCGCTATTGGAAATCATAAGTTCGTCGCCAAAGGTGGTGGCGAGAATTGGCTCTGGAGAGCGGCCGTCACCTTGCGCTGTCTTTTGTGTTGGATCGATCTCGGTGGCTTTGTCGACACCCGCACCCGAAGTCAGCATGGCGTAGTTGCCATCTTCTACGTTATACACCAAACGTTCTTCGCTACGGTCATACCAAACATTACCTACCATGCCGTGTACGCTCGGTGGAGCGCCTGTTGCAAGCGACACATGTCCTACAATGGTTTCTGTGTTGCCGTGTTGGTAGTTAGCATTGGTGTAATAAGTACCGTCATCCATTAAGTAGCGAAAGCCACCTTCACCGAAGTTATGCTTATATCGCTCGATTAGGTCTGCGCGCAGGCCATCTACTGTGATTTGAAGGACTAGATCTGGCTTTTCCGCAGCCGAAGCAGGGAGGGCACAGAGTAACGCGAGTGTTAGTCCTGAAAGCTTGGTGTATTGCATAGAGTTTCCTTATTCACTGTTGCCGCAGAGTTCTAACGTTTGGCAGATTTCTAATGTTTGGCCAGATTTCTAACGTGTGTACAGTGCGAATCGTATTTTTAGTATTGTTGGTGAAGATTATTGAGTCATAACCATCGGCACCTTTAGCTGGTTCACATCTCTAGCTAGTTCACAGCTTTAGTTAGTTCGTATCCTTAACTAAACGCAAGCCCATGTCCGACATAGTGATCGATTGGCTTGCGAAGTCACGACGGTAACTTTCAGATTCATTTTTGTCATAAGCAAAGCTGCCACCGCGAACGGACTTATGCGATAAGCCTACGTCACTGTGTTTAGCGTTGTTTGGATTGTCTGTTGGACCAAATCGGTAGAAAGTGTCATCGAAGGCATCGATAACAAACTCCCCAACGTTTCCTGTCATGTCATATAAGCCTAGTTCATTTGGCTTTTTTAACCCGACAGGATGCGCGCTATTTTTTGAATTTGCTGAGTACCACGCAACTTCATCTAAGTTGTTGGAACCACTGTAAGTATAGCCTTTGCTTTTGTTGCCACCTTTCGCAGCAAACTCCCATTCAGCTTCAGTTGGTAGGCGGTACTCTTCGCCTGTTAGTTCATTCAACTGCTCAACGAAATAGTTCGCTTGTTGCCAGCTTAGGTTGTTGACCGGAACTTGCGGGTTTTGGAAATAACTGAGAGATGAACCCATCACCGATTCAAACAATTCTTGAGTCACCTCAAATTTCGCAATGTAGAAACTATCTACAGTTACATCACGGGCTGGTCGTTCTGCTTTGGTCGCCTCTGGGCTGTTTGAGCCCATGGTGAATGTTCCGCCTTCAACCAACACCATCTCTTGGTCAATTTTTTGAGCGATAGGGTGTGTAGGCACGCTTGCACAGCCGCTTAGATAAATAGTCATGGTGACGCCGCTAACTGCTGCTAAATGTTTGTAATTGATAAATTTCATCACGTGCCTCAAATGTTCGAAATAGGGCGTAATTCTAACGTTTTTGGTCATTCCTATTGGTTATAAAGGGTATAACATGCCACTGACTTAATTCGGAATTATGATGGGAACAAGACACTAAGATAGGTAGGTAAATCATGCACATTACTCAAGGTCCACAATATAACGGTAAAGCGTCTAAGCGCCTGCATGTTATGGCTAAGCCGATTGGCGCAGCGTGCAACATTGACTGTAAATATTGTTACTACCTAAGTAAGCAAGATTTGTTGGAGTACAAGAAAGGCAGTTCTCCAAGAATGGATGATGAGACGCTAGAGACTTACATCCGACAATACATTGAAGGTCAAAATACGCCAGAAATCATCTTCTCATGGCAGGGCGGTGAGCCGACCATGTTAGGTTTGGCTTATTTTGAGCGTGTGGTTGAGCTACAGAAAAAGTATCAGCCCGAAGGTGTGTTAATTTCAAATGACCTACAAACTAATGGCACATTACTGAATGACGATTGGGGTCGGTTCTTAGCAAAGAACAACTTCCTGATCGGTTTAAGTATTGATGGTCCTGAAATGCTACACAACGCTTACCGTACCAACCGAGCGGGTCGTGGCACATTCAAACAAGTGATGGCTGCTGTAGAGTTGCTGCACAAGCACCAAGTCAAATTCGCCACGCTTACCTGTGTGAATAATCTCACTAGTCAAAATGCACTCGAAGTGTATCGTTTCCTACGTGATGTGGTGAAGTCTCCACAAATGCAATTTATTCCTATCGTAGAACAAAAAACCTTTAGAACCGTTGCACCGCAAACATCTCAAGTGAGTGAGCAACTCAAGCAAGGTGACAAGCGTCTTATCCCGGGTCACAAAGATTCGATCATGGAATCATGGTGTGTATCGGACTTAGCGTGGGGCAACTTCCTAATTGCTGTGTTTGATGAGTGGGCGAAGTACGATATCGGTAAAGTGTTTGTTCAGTATTTCGAAGCGAGCTTAGAAACGTGGATTGGTCGCCCGAACCCGCTTTGTACCCTTAATGAGATCTGCGGTAAAGGCTTAGCGATGGAGCCAAACGGCGATGTGTTCTCTTGTGACCACTACGTTTACCCTGAATATAAAATTGGCAACATCCACCACGAGAAGCTTGATGACCTAGCATACAGTGCACCACAACAGAAATTTGGCTTCGCTAAATCACGTACGCTGACGAGCCAATGTCAGCAATGTGACTACAAGTTTGCTTGTCATGGCGAGTGTCCGAAAAATCGCTTTATCAAAACTCGTGCGGGTGAGCCGGGCTTGAACTATTTATGTGCGGGCTGGCACAAGTTCTTCTCTCATGTTGATAAATCGATGGCGTATATCGCGCGTGCGATGAGACACCCTGTTGCTCATGGTAAGTACAGTGATTCTGTGATGATGGCGCGTCGAGCAGAACTGGCAAAACAAACAACATTTGAGACTAAGTTTTAAGTCAAGTTCTAGGTTTAGAGTTATCGATCCTAACGAAATTTAATCAGATATGAGTCTAGGGACAGGCTAAGTTCTCCAGCTTAAGGTAATACTATGATCAAGAAGAGTTTAGCGACAGCGGTTGCTTTATTTATCTCAACGTCCGCATTGCTATCAACGTCAGCGATGGCAGCTAATAGCGTTCAACAAACCGTTGATGCACCAGCACAAAATATCAATCAAGTGCTTGAAATGACGGACACTCAAACCCGCATTCAACAGTTGTCTTACATGGCGCAAGATCAGAATCAGTCTATTGAAAACCGTACTGGTGCGCTGCAAGAATTGGCAGCTTACCCAAGCCAAAATGCGTTGGTGGCTGTTGCTAGAGGCTTGAAAGATAAAGACCCTGAAGTTCGCGAAGCGTCTGTGATTGGCTCTGAACCTTATCAACTCGAACATCGCTGGGCATTAGTCTCTCCGTTGCTTAAAGACAGCGATACCATGGTTCGCCACACGGCAACATCAAATCTAATTCGTGACTTTAATGCCTTAGATGAACAACAAAAAGCACAAATCGAACCACCAGTAAAAGAGCTGATCAGTTTTCTAGAAACGCAAGAATCTGAAAAATACCAACTGCTGTTTGCTGATGTACTTCGCTGGCACAACGAGTGGGATAAGGCGGAAACGGTTTATCTAGAACTGATCAATACGCATCCAAAAGAAGCGCAAGTTTGGTTAAGCTACGCTGATAATTTCCGAGCGCAGAAAAAAGACCAGCAAGCGGTCGATGTATTGGATCGCGGTTTGAAACATGTACCAGACAACGCAGCTCTGCATTACTCTAAATCTCTAACTTTGGTTCGCCTTGAAGACAAAACTGCGGCAGCCAAAGAGATTGAAGTGGCTGCGAAGCTAGCTAAAGATAACAGCTATTACTGGTACCTAAATGGGGTATTACAAGAAGAGTTGGATATCGACAAGTCGACTAAATCGTTCGAGAAAGCATATTTGATCTCTGGTTCTCCAGAGCAGCTATACGCGGTATGCGATATCTATGTGCGCTACGGCAATGAAAAGACAGATGATTGCTTGGGTGAGCTAGGTAAAGTGGCTCCTGATTATGTAATTGAGAAATTGAAAGAGAAGCGAGTAGCGCCAAGCTCATAATATCCAAATGAGTAAATAGCGAAGCCGATAATGAAAAGCCAGTCAAAATATTCGACTGGCTTTTCGCATCCATGAACTGCTTAGACAAGGTTCAAGCAACTAAAGACCAAAATAAGGGCAAGCCTGTTACTTGCCCATTTCGTTTTATTATTCACCCATAGAGCTTGATGCACGGCGTCTGTCGGTGGCGCCATAGATCTTGCCATCTTTGACTTCAATGGCATTCAAGCCACTGACGACGGGAATGACATGCACCTGATAACCGAGCTGCATGAACTCTGGTACTAGCATTTCAGCGTAGGTTTTCTTCTCGACCAACAAACCTGTTGGATCATAAGGTTTGGTTCGATCAATCTTAGTGCCATACTGAATATTCGGCAGGTCAATCGCTTCCTGCGCAGACAGATCCCAATCGAGAATGCCCACCACAGTTTTCAACACGTACCCCGGAATTTGTGAGCTACCAGGAGAACCTACCACTAAACGCAGGTCGTCTTTTTTATCCATAACCATTAGCGGGGTGATCGCTGAGCGAGGTCGCTTACCTGCTTCAATAGAGTTTTGAGTCGGTTTACCGTTTATTGTGGGTTTGGTGGAGAAATTTGCCATTTGGGCATTAAGAACAACGCCATCGACCATTAGCCCAGACCCCATGCCTGTGCCGACGGTGCTGGTCATTGCAATGGCATTACCGTCTTTGTCGATGATGGAGATGTGCCCGGTATCTTGGCTCTCAAAACCTTGATACTGAGCGTAATCAGTATCGGTTAGCTTGCCTGCTTTTGGTTTTGTTTTCGCAATGCCAGTCTCTGGAATGAGCTTACGTCGCCCATCGATGTAGGCTTTGTCGAGTAGGGCTGCAACTGGCGCTTCGATGTAATCTGGGTCACCGGCATAAGCGATGCGATCGGCTTTGGCGATTCTCATGGCTTCGGTCATCAAGCGCCAAGGTTCAACATCGGTTTTAGACATGTCGGCTAAGTTATAGGCTTCTAACATTTCAAGGCTTTGAGCAACCATCACGCCACCAGAGGCAGGGTAACCAAAGGATACGATCTTGTTACCACGATAGTCGCTCTCAATGACGTCACGCTTTTTGATTTGGTACTGTTCAAAGTCTTCAATGGATAATTTTGCGTGGTCTGAATCGATGCCACTGTTGACCGTTTCGACAATGTTCTTACCAAACTCTCCACCATAAAGATATTTGTCACCTTGTTGCGCAATATTGGTCAACGTATTGGCAAGCTTTGGATTGGTCATCAAGGTGCCCGTCGGTTTGATTTCGTCGTTATCCCAATAGAGCGCTTTGATTTCTGGATCTTCAATTAAACGGTTTTGCTCACGAACCACAATGTCATAGGTGTAACTGTTCATTGCATAACCTTTACTGGCAAGCTCAATCGCAGGCTGCACCAACTCAGACCAAGGTAGCTTTCCGTATTCTTGATGAGAGCTATAGAGCAAACGAAGCGTACCCGGTACCGCGACAGATCTTGGCCCTAAAATCTCATTTCGACTGAGTGCCTTACCATCTTCCATAAACATATCTGGAGTCGCACTTGAGGGCGCTTCGTCACGCCCATCGATTGCGAGGAATTGGTCTTTGTCATGTTGATAAAACAAAGCAAACGTCCCGCCACCAATCCCCGTCATATCGGGCTCGACGACTGACATGGTCATTTGCATCGCCACCATGGCGTCGATGGCATTACCGCCTTGTTTCAGTATCGAATAGCCAGTGCTGCTGACATAGGGGTTTGTCGCACTAACCATGAATTTGTCACCTTCAGTATTCGGTATGATTGGGAAAGGGCTGGGCTCAGCAGCAAAACCCACCGCTGAAACCAAGCTTAAAGATAAAGTTGCTATACGCATGCGTTCTCCATTTAGAGGTTCAATTTAGTCGCTCCAAGGTTGACTGAATAAAAAAGAGTAAGTTCGTGAGCCTGCTACCTTCTTACACAAACCTGACGGTGTTGACAGAGTTATTAAATTGTAGGGCATGTGGAGAATTTAGTTATTGGGGGTGTTTGGATAAGCGTGTTTTTATATTTTTCAACTCGACATTAAGCCCATGGAATACGTGCATTGAAATATAGTGAGCGAGTATAAATCCTAATTAACATTAAGTTTTAAACAGGTTGGTAAGTTTGGAATTAAGCGATATTTAATAAAGTTAAAAATTAAAGCTTATGATTTATATGGTTAATTTTCAGGCTGGCACAATCTATAAACAATATTTACATATTTGTCACTATTTTTGTATTGACCGATTGAATAACTGGTCAGATCTGTTATTGTGCGAAAAAATAATAGTGCGGTTTGTCATACTGTTTAGCAAGGAAGCTTATGTTTACACTATCGATTAAGAATCGAATTTTGGCGTTATGTTTAGTTTCGTTAGTAGGGTTTATTAGTATTCTATTTGTCGGTGGGGATACACTGACTAGCAACACTAAGCAGGTTAATAGGATTGACCAAGTCACTTATCCCGTAATGAATGCGGCCTCTTTAAACAGTGTGTTGATCTCCCAGTTGGCGGAGCGTTTTAACTTAGCTGTAACGCTTGGCGATGAAGAAATTTTGGAAATGAACAAGCAAACTCTTGCTGCGATTCAAAGTAACTTCAATATTCAAATCACGCTGGATCCTTCTCTGCAGAGTGAATCGACACTTCTGCAAAATAAAACTAATCAATATTTTGAACTTGCTTACCAAATTGCCCAAGGAATGATCGATGAGGAGATCAGCCTTAGTGAGGCCGGTCGTTTGGCAAAAGAAAGTACAGCGATTTTGGATGAGCTAACCCTAGGCATGCTTGAGTTTGGTGCAGACCGACAGTCTGAGTTCGAGAATGCAGTGGAAGATTTAGAAGCCAATAACAAACAGGCTAACCAGATCATGAGCATTTCTGGCGCTGTGGCGATGCTTGCAATGTGTGTCTTCGGATGGTTAGTCGTAAGAGGAATTCGAGCGGATCTGGCAAACATTAGCGATAAGATGCACGATATCGCTGAGGGTGATGGAGATCTTACTGTGCGTCTTCAGCACGAGAAAAATGACGAACTTAAGCCTCTGGTGGAGTCATTTAATAGCTTCGTGTCTCACCTACAACAGAACGTAACTCACACTATAGACAATGTTACTCAATTGGACTCTATCTCTGGTTCTCTCGTTAAGTCGAGCCAAGTCACAAGTGAGCTTTCCACTAAGCAACACCTTTCAATTGAAGAAGTCTCAAGTTCATTAAACCAGCTGTTTCTTGCGGCTCGAGAGATTGCAACGAATGCAAATGATGCGTCGTCTTCTGCTTCTAGTGCAAGCGAACAAGCAAGCTTAGGGGAGCAGCAAGTTGAAAGCACGATTCTTGCGGTGAAAGAACTGACGAACGATGTCGGTAATGCATCAGAAGTTGTGAAGCAGTTGAACGACAACACTCAGAGTGCAGGCTCAATTTTAGAATCGATCAGTGCGATTGCAGAACAAACTAACCTCTTAGCACTTAATGCGGCAATTGAAGCTGCACGAGCAGGAGAACAAGGTCGAGGTTTCGCGGTTGTAGCTGACGAAGTCCGAACGTTAGCGTCAAGAACACAAACCTCTACCCAAGAAATTCAGTCGGTACTTTTACAGCTACAAGAGCAAGCGCAAACAGCCTCTACCATCATTTCTGAAAGCGTTGTTAAAGCTGAAGATTGTGTAGAGAAGTTCCTAGTCGCTGAAGGGTCGCTGCAAAGAATCACATCAGATGTCACCGAAATCAGCCAACGAAACGAAAGTATTGCTGCCGCGACGGAGCAGCAAGAACAAACCTCGACTCGTATAGAAACCTTTGTAGAAGAGATTCGAAAAATGGCGGAAGGTACTAGCAACAGTGTGAAACAGGTAGATGCTGTGGCTCATGATATCCAAGAAGTTACTCGTAATATATCTACATTAACTGGCCACTTTAAGGTGAGTTAAGCCCCCTAGAATCATTCTTTCTCTCTCTATGGCCATGCCTCAAGGAGGGCGGGAGTATGCCCAAAATTTGGGTTAATTACATAAAAACAAGAAACAACATAACAAATTGGAGTTAGTTATGAAGAAGACAGTGGTTGCTGCCCTAGTAAGTATGGCGTTTGGAGCAAATGCTGCAAATATGGATAATCTTCGTATTAGCGGGTTTGGTTCTGTAGGTATCGGTAAGTCAGATAACGCAATCGGTTATGCAGGCTACACGGATGAAAAATTAGATTGGGAGCAAGAAACACTAGCGGGCTTGCAGTTTGATTTTCAGGTTAACGAGCGAGCGAAGTTCGTGACGCAAATAGTCGCAAATAGCCGTTATGACTATGACCCAAAAATTGAAATGGCTTACGCCTCTTATGATTTTGATTCATTTACTGCTCGTGCAGGTAAGCTGCGTCTACCTCTGTTCTTCTATTCTGACTACACCGATCTTGGCTATGCGTATCCTATGATTCGACCTTCTCAAGAATTGTACGAAAACATTGTTTTGAAGGGCTATACGGGAGCTGACTTATTGATTCCGATTGAACTTGAAGATTCAAGTATTCTTCTTCAGCCATTGGTTGGTGTTGGCACGATTGACGAAGAGGATTCAATTGTTGGTGAAGTTAAACTGGATCAATTGTTTGGTTTGAGTGCGAACTGGAACGTCGATGATTTTACTTTCCGTGGTTCTTATTTGGTTGCGGAATCGAATCCATCTTGTGATTTCCAGAACCCACAATCTAGCCCTTACTGCCAGTTAGGTGCTTTACTTGACAGCCAAGACGGTCAGTTTATCTCTCTGGGTGCGCAATATGACAACGGTGATCTACTTGTTAACGTAGAAGCCGCTGACGTTCAAATTGAAGGTCAATTTTACGACTATCAATCGGTTTCTGGCTTGGTTGGTTACCGAATCAATGAGTTTACGCCTTACCTTTCGGTTAGCTGGGTTGAAACCACCGATAACGATGAACGTGAAAATATGACGATAACGGCAGTTAAAGAGTCGATGAATTACGAGCGTATCTCTTACTCTATCGGTAACCGCTGGGACTTTGCTAAGAATATGTCGTTAAAGGCTGACGTGACTTACGTAGATTACCGCGATACGAGTGGTGGTTTCCAAACCAATGTTGAGACGTCTGCCGTCAACCCATTTATGGCGACGGGGAATTACCTTGAAGACAGCTCAATTGTCTATTCAGCACGTCTTGATTTCGTATTCTAAGGAGGTCACATGAAAAGTTTACTGACAGCAATAACCATAGCGGTTCTTTCATTTAATGCTTCTGCAGGCATGGTCGTTATTGGTAACAATGCAGGTGTTGATTCATTATCAAAATCTGATGTTAAAAAACTCTTTATGGGTAAAAAGAGCAAGTTATCAAATGGTACGAAAGCACAAATCGTCGAACTGACTGATGGTTCTGAGGGGCGACTAGCCTTTCACGAGGTAGCAACAGGACGCAGTGAATCGCAGCTTCAATCTGCTTGGTCAAGGCTAGTCTTCACAGGTAAAGCAGAAGCTCCAATTCAAGTCGTAGATTATAGCGAAGCCATCACAACGGTAGCGTCAAAAACCAACGCCATTGGTTACGTTGATGAGTCTGCACTGACGGGGGATGTAAAAGTGCTGTTTAAGTACTAAATCAGCTTCTGATTGATGATAAAAAAGCCCAAGGCAAAGATGTTGCCTTGGGCTTTTCGTTTCACTGAGCATACGTTTTCGTGGTAGAGGTTAGAACACGAAACTCAGCATAATGGTATAGAGTACAGCATCTTTATCATCAAAGCCTGTCAGTGGATTGAAGTCCTCGATAAAGGCTCCATTTGACTTACGAGCTTCAAAGTATTGTACTTCACCATTGATAGAAACGTTCGGCAATACGTCGTAATCGATACCAATCAAATAGCTGTTGCCTGTAAGGTGTTCGTTTGAGTCAAATTCTGCACCGTAAACGACATAAGGCGTAAACGAATTCAATCTGTAGCCCAAACTTGCATACATTGATGAAGAGAAGTCACTGATTTGTCCTTCACTTGATAGTACCGCTTGACCAAATTCATACTCAGCACCCAAAGACCAAAGCTGGATGTGTTGGTTGTCTGCAGTAGGCAGCGCACCAACGTTTTTAATCTTTACAGTCTGATCAAAGTTGGAATCGAGGAATGACAAATTCCAACGATAGTTCTCTCCACTTAACTGAAGGTTGGCACCAAACATGCGGTTGGTTTCAAACTCCAGTTCTGTACTCGAATTAAAATCGACTTCGTTTTTGTCTTTTACGCCGAAGAAAGGGGAGAGTAACAGCGTTGCCTCATCACTCACATCGTGAGTCCAGCTGACTTTAATCCCGTTAAATGCGGTGATACCCAATACGGCGTTATATACTTCTGTCGGTGGCCTCGCTGTCATGTAGGCTTGGCCGACATAATAGTACTCAGAGGTAAGAAACAGTGGCAGTCTCAATCGACCGATGCTGACATCAAAGTCATTGAATTCATAGCCAAGGTAAGCCCACTCAAGCTGAGGGTCACTCCAATCGTATTGGGGGGCTTTCACCACTTGAACAGAGGCTTTGAATGAGTTGTAAAAGTAGTCTAATTGAACGCCAAATGTGGTATCACAGTCGTAGCAGCTCTCATCAGTAAAGCCTCGGTTAATGATGAGTGGATTATCATTGTCTGATTTCGCCCAAGATGTTGAACCAAAGCCACTTAATGACAAATTATCGGTAAGTTCAATAATCGCAAAAGCCGGAGAGGAAATCGAAGCACATAGCACTGACGTAATTATCTTTTTCATATTATTTCTCCGAACTTATAATGTAGAGAACGTTGGCATTTTGAGGAACCGAAGAGAGTGGGGAGTAACCAATACGGTTTGGTTTGTCATCCAGCCAGTCCACTAAGCTATCGGTTGATGCCGTTTTGATTTCTCTTGGATAACGCGCTTTTCCTGAAAAAGATAAACCAGCCCAGTGTGCATTCATTTGAGCGGCATTTTTTCCAAGCAAAAGCTGATAAAAGTCCTCTCTTTCGGCACTGTTCTCAGGCCAATCAGACAGTTCAACACGTTTGCCATTGAGGCGTTTAGTTTTCCCTCTATAGAGCTTTCGCGCTTTGTTTATTGATATCTCTTCAAAACCGGAGTCTAAAGAAAATATGGCATAATCTTCAGCGGCGTGAGCAGGGCTGAGAAGAAGCAAGCTTCCTAATAGCCCTACCGCGACTGGCAACATGACTCTGCGGGGAAGTGTTTTTATTGTTCTAATCCAATCCATGGGTATCTCCTAACAAGTCGCACTTTCTATTTGATGGAATAGCTTTTCTTTTCTTACGGGCTTCGCTACATATCCATCCATGCCTGAATCAAAGCACTTTTGAATATCATCGTCGATAACACTGGCGGTTAACGCGATGATAGGAGTTTTGCTTAAGCCTAGGTTTTTCTCATGCTCTCTGATCTCTTTGGTCGCAGTGAAGCCGTCCATAACGGGCATCATGCAATCCATTAAAATAATGTCGAAGCTACTGTCGTTTTGGTACATGTCGACGGCGATTTGTCCGTTGTCGGCGATTTCAAACGCGTAGCCGGCCTTTGTTAACATCACAGAAGCGACTTTTTGGTTCACTCGATTGTCTTCGACGAGCAGTATTCTTTCAGATTTACTCGGCACCGTGTTTTGCACTCTTTCTTCTGGCAATGTTCGCTTAGCTGCAGCATTAAGAATCGGCGTTACGGTCGCGGGTTTTTTCGTAGATTTAGTTTTGTAGGCAGCAGGAAGTGGCATCGCTTCAACGGCGGCAAGTACTTTTTCTTTTAGCATTTCAAATTTGAATGGTTTTGGTACATAGTCATCCATACCTACGTCGAAACACTTTTGAATATCATCATCAATCACACTGGCGGTTAAGGCGATGATAGGGATACGGCGTGTGGCGTTGGTCTCTTTTTCAACGCGTCGAATGTTGCTTGTCGCTTCAAAGCCATCCATGACGGGCATCATACAGTCCATCAGTATCACTGCGTAATGAGGGTTTGCGGTGAACATGTCCACAGCTTCTTGGCCGTTATTCGCAAACTCAAATTCAAATCCACTTTTTCCAACATGAAGCCCAGCAATCTTCTGGTTGATCTTGTTGTCTTCAACGATGAGGATTTTGTGTTGAATCTCTACTGGTGGCCGGCTTGCCTCTGATAGTTCCGCCAAACCTCGCGTATCACAAAGCTCAATAGCTTTAATTAGACGCAAGCCGAGTAGGGGCTGTGCGACTTGTGCTGTAACGCTGTCACCAAGATCCGCTGGCTCACTTAAGAAGGAACGTATCAAACAGATAGTGATGCCGTTTTGGTGCAGCTTTTCTAAGTTATCTGCGTGGGTATTAGCTAGGAATGCGTCATCTTCGGCGAAAACAACAGTAATAGGTTTAGTGTGTTTTTGAGTGGCGAGTTGTGATGTAATTACAGCAGTGTCGTTCGTTCGCTGAGTCACTTTTAAGCCATAAAGGTTAAGATCCCATTCTATTCGTTTAGTCAGTATGTTTTCGTTACCCAGCACATAAATATCAGACGTTGCTGTACTTGGTTTCGGTAGCATAATATCGACGGGCAATTCTAAGTCGAAGTAGAAACAGCTGCCTTCGCCCTTGACGGAGTCGAGCTGAATCTGGCCACCCATAAGTTCAACCAACTGTGTGCTGATGGCTAGGCCAAGACCAGTACCTCCGAATTGGCGTGTGGTTGAATCATCTTCTTGAGCAAAGGGTTCGAATATTTGTTTCTGTTGTTGTTTGTCGATCCCAATACCGGTGTCTCGTACACCAAATCTAAGGGTGACACTGTTTTCTGACTTGTTGAACGTTTGGATTGATAGGGTGACGCCGCCTTCTGCAGTAAACTTCACTGCATTCGACATAAAGTTCATCAAGATCTGTCTTAAACGGTGATCGTCTATCATCACGCGTGCCGGTGTGTCTGGGCTGATATCAACATTAATTTCTATTTTTTGTTCTTTCGCTTTTGGCGCCACAATCGAGGCTATGTCGTATATCGATTCTCTGACGGATGCGGAATGCGGGCTGATTAATAGCATGCCAGATTCAATCTTAGAGAAGTCTAAAATGTCGTTGATAAGGCTTAGAAGCAGTTGAGATGAGGTCTCAATGGTATCGACGTAATCTCGTTGGGTTGGTGTGAGCGGTGTATCTGACAGGATTTCTGAGATGCCGATAACCCCATTCAATGGGGTACGAATTTCGTGTGACATGTTAGCCAAGAAGCTACTTTTGGCCTTACTGGCTTGTATCGCGTGGTCCTTCGCTTCTTCCGCGTCTTCTTTGGCGCGCTCTGCGTCTTCTTTAGCAAGCGTTAACCTTTCCTTAGCGTGTTCTCTTTCAATGGTTAGCCGTTCAACTTGTTGAGCAAATAGGCTGA
The DNA here is from genome assembly GCF_041439375.1 of Vibrio crassostreae. Lineage (GTDB taxonomy): Bacteria > Pseudomonadota > Gammaproteobacteria > Enterobacterales > Vibrionaceae > Vibrio > Vibrio crassostreae_D. The sequence goes on from NZ_JBGONY010000007.1 coordinate 36,215, forward strand.
GTTCGTCTTTACCCTGAATGAGCTTGTCTAAAGAAGGGCGTGTTTCATCGTTTTCACTCTTCAAGAACTTAAGTATCAAGCCTAGGTTGTTGGTTACTTGTCTCGCTAAGCTTAGGGTTAACCCCATGACAATGGTAGCGAGTAGGGCAACGATGGAGATAAACAGTGTACGTTGTACTTGCGCGTCTGAGATCGCTTGCTCAACTTCTTGTTGGAACTCTTGCTTGATAACAGTGCCGAGGCTTTGTAATAAGCTGAGACGAGCACTCATCGCTTCCAAGCCAACAGAAACTTCTTGTGGTGTTAATTGGCTGATTGCGTTTAGGTCGAGTAATGCGTTTCTGATCTCTTGGCTTTGAGCAAACACATCGCTTCTGAAGACTTCAACCATCAGCGACACTTGATGTTCGTTGGCATTCAATGAAACAAAACGTTCTAGAAACAATTGCTGTCTTTCGCTCAAGGTTTTGATTTGTTCAGCAAGTTCGGGGTCGTACTCTTGGCTAGTTTGGAATATTTCAATCAGAGAGGTACCCAGCTTAAATTCTTCGTTTGACCAGAACATCAGCCATTCCAGTTGCTGCAATGCGGTGAGGTGTTGTTGAATTTCCCGCTTGGTGTTTTCGAATGGGACTTTTTCTATTTCGAGCAGTAACTGCTTGTATAAGTCGCTCTGCCACTCAAGGGCATCCAATTTATCGTAACTGTCAGTGGCTTGCATTGTCGATAAGGTTGCTTCGCTGAAGTCGGCAACCAGTTGATTCATTTCATCAGAAGCATCCCAAAAAATGATTGGAGACAGGTTTTTTAATTCAGCTTTTACTTGATTGCTTTGATTTTCAAACTCCTCAGGGCTAGAGGCCAGAGTGCTTCTATAAAGAACCGAGATATCTTGAAGGTACACAGATAACTGATTGGTTCGTTCAAAATCGGTCAACTGAGTCGTTAAAATATAAGCCTGTCTACCTGCAAGGAAGAGTAATAATGAAATGGGAAGTAGAACTAAGCCAAAGAGTTTATGTTTGACTGAAAGGTTATTCCAGACCGTAATCGCCATATAAGGATCCATCCAACTGTTTTTATATAAAAACAGTAGAATAAAAATGCCGATATGGAAACTTTGAAACCGCAAATTTAATAGAAGTGTGGGAGGGGTATAAGTTCTTGTGATTCCAGAGCTTATTTTGATATACGTTCTTTTATTAGTAATTTATAGCGTTTGGCAGTTTGTTTAATTTTATGCTTATTGATGAATAACTTAAAAAGCGTACTAATGAGGACGATTGTTATCGAGGCTTAATTCGAAAAGAAGTTGCTTTAAAACCGTTTTTGCAGAGGGTTCTAATGCCCAAATACCGAGCATTCTGTTCAACGCGGCACGATATGCTCTGTTTTTGAGTAGGAAGGCGAGCGTGCTCGTATCGTTGCTCAAAACATGCATTTGTACGACTGTGAGCTCAGCTTTGTTTTCGATATCAATTTTCTGAAGATTGAAAGCAGGCAGGAATGAACATTCGTACCAAATCTCAATGATCTCTCGAAGTTCGATTTCTTCTTCAGGCACGTCACAGCCCTGAAATATATGATTCTCAGGAATTGCGGATAAGTAAGCAACATCAAGCTTGTCTGCAACGAATGTGTACATTTGTTTCCTTGTTACCTGTGGTATTGGATCGAATCATCTCTCTCACTTATGGTTTTGTCAATTACATCCATCTCGCGAAATGACGAATTGTGAGTAAGCGTTATGATTTAGCTCAAACTGTTTAAGTATTTGTCTGTTAAGCCAAAATATTTCAAGTTTCCATCTGGCTCTAGAACCAAACTCATGTTGGATGTGGCGATTAAGCCGGGATCATTGGTCGAAAAAATGACTGTCTTATTCAGCAACTTATCGCTGAACAAACGGTTAAAGTATTGCGCGTTTTCCTGCTCGGCACCGTTGAAGGGCTCATCAATGATTATCAGAGATTGCTCACAGTTACCTAAGCCAAGGGCCAAACGAAGTTTTTGCTGAATTCCATTTGGAAGACCTTTGCACTTATCGACACTCAATTGAGTGGCTAAGCCTTCTGGTAGCCATTCGTCCAGTTCGAAGAAGCTCACCATCTCTTGCATCTTCTCTGTTGGAATGAGTCCGTTATGCAGAATGAAGTTGGTTTCTAGTGAGCCTTCAAAAATATGCAGGTTAAAAGGGATGTAGTTAATTGAGGTGCGATAACGGTAGCTATTGAACTGCTTGATGTTGTAGCCGTCAACGGATACTGCGCCTTGATAACGATCCTCTAAGCCAGCAATGATTGAGATGAGTGTTGTTTTCCCACAACCGGTAGGGCCACAAATGACGACTTTTGCACTGGGTGGTATCTTAAAACCAAGGTTGGTTAAGCCGGTCGCCGCACCTGTGTAACGATGACTGACACCACTGCCAACAATACTACCTTGGAACAAGCGAATAGGCGGGCTCTTCTCTAAGGTCAGTTTATCGTCATTCATCGACATTAAGTTATTGATCTGTGCTGATGAAGCCTTAATCGACTGGAATTTAGAAATTGAGTTGTAGATACCCATGATCGGACCTAACGCCTTCCAAACCAATATCACTGTCGCGAGCATTGCACCAGCATCAGAAGTACCTTCCATCACTCCGATTACTGCGGTCACGATACTTGCGGTACCAATTACCTGAATCAAACTGCCGCCAGCGGCCTGAATCTTACTGTTAGTCACGGCAACGTTCTCGGCATCACTGGTGCTTTGCATATGTGAAGCACTGAATCGAGATTGAACGACACGAAGTAAAGGCAGGCCTTGGATAGTTTTGATACCACGAAGGATTTCATTCCATTGATACGAGACCATCGCATTGGCGCGCGAGCTTTTGGATGTGGCTTGCGAGTAGATATAGCGAGAATACACACAGAACACCAACATCAAGATTAAGCCACCCATCACTACAAGCGCTGCCGTACCCGACATCAGGGCAATCGCGATGATAAATACAATCACAAATGGCATATCAAAATAGCTAAGCGTTGATTCTGCGGTCACTAAGCGTCGGAAGGTATCGATATCTTTCAAACGAGCCAACTGCGACGAAACCCCAGCGGTTGATGTCATCGCATAAGGTAGCCAGAGAAGTTTCGATATTACGGCTTGCGAGATGTGCACGGCGAGATCTTTACCGGACGTGGCAATGATGTTGACCCGCATCTTTTTGAAGAAATACTCCGAGAAGCCAACAATAATGGCAAATAAGGTTAACCAATAGAGTGTTGCTTGAGAACTCGAAGTGAGCGCGAAGTTATACACACTCATAATAAAGAATGGCTGCAATGCACCGAGAATACTGATGACGAAGCTGAGAATGATCAGGCTTTTAAGTTCATTGTTGTAACGATAGAAAGCGTATTTTATCCAATTGCTTCTGTCTTGCGATTCCGGCGGTGGTTCGCGGAATAGACGAGAATATTCGCTAATCGAAATCAGCAAACAGGGCTTTTTACACATTGGGTATTCAATGGTGTTGTTGTTCGTGTAATCAAACAGGAGTAACTTTCCATCCTTAGTACCTAAGAAAATGGCGCTAAGGTTCTCTATCTCAATAAAGCATGGGTGAGGGTACTGATCGATATTCTCGAGAGTCTTTAGCTTGGTCACATCACAGCGGTATCCAAGACGCTCTATGGTCGCAGTAAAACTGTCACTGTCTTTTTGTTTGGGAATAAAAGCGTCACTGAGAATAGACGGCGTGCCTTCCCATTCCAGTGCAATTAAGGTGTAAGCTAAGCCACGAATCAGCGGTGACTGACTGTAGCGTTCATCATAACCACTTGCTTCAAAGTCCAACACCCGCTGCGGAACATTGTTGAAATCAACTAGGATGCTCATTGATCACCTCCGGTAAGTTTTACGCGTTTGAGGCGGTGGTTTAGTTTGTCCATCTTATTACTGGCGATGATTAGGATTTTGTCATTGGCACGATAGGCGGTACTGGTCAGCACCACTCGTGCAAATTCCTCATCATAGACACAATCGATATCATCAAATATCAATACACGCTTACTGGCGAGCAGGGTGCGAACCAATAATAAGGCGTAACCTACTTGGCGTGAGAATGGATTGCGCATGTGGCCTTTGAGTTCTGTGTAAAAACCAGCAGGAAGCCCATCGATTTGTGCCTTGATGTTCATGGTCTCGCAAAGTGCAAACGCCGTATTATTCAAACTTGGTCGGAAGCAGGTTAGATTATCAATAATGGTTCCTTCCACGAACGAGCTTGTTTTATCGACCATCAGCACGCTGTTGCGCCAAACGTTGTAGTTAACGTCATCGAGAGGCGTGTCGTTAATCATGATGTCCAGTTTGTTATCGCTGTTCTGGCGAGTAATGCAGTTGGCAAGGTGGGTTTTGCCTGAGCCACTTTTCCCTGTAAGTAAATAGGCTTGCCCAAGTTCGAACTCGATACGCTGTTTTTCAGAATACTTAACCGAAATACGTTCAACCTCTGTTGTCTCATGCTGATGTTCAACCGAAGCCGCCAGCTCAAGCAGTTCGGCGATACGTTGTATGTGGAGTTTGTTTAACTCCCAACGGCTCGCGGTGCGCATCACTTGTTGGTAAGGCGCAAAATAACGGTTGGTTAGCATGATGATCGCGGCCATGATGCCTTGGCTAGATTCCATATTGATAACGGCCGTTGCCAGTACCACAACAACACAAGCTATAGAGAGTTGTTGGATGAGCGCCAATATTAGGCTGAAGTTCGATTCAATCTGTTCGTATTTGATGTTCTCAACTTCGCGCTCTTCAACCATTTGTGTCATCAGGCTTTCAACTCGGTATTCCATATTTCGAGCTTTGATATCAAGCGGGCTAGAGATGATCTCGATGATTTTGGAGGTGGTTAACCCTTCGATGTCTGACTTATTCTGCAAACTACCAATCTTTTGTTTGGAAAGGCTCCACGCGAAAATAGCCAAGATGACAGAGGCAATCAGAAGTGTAATACCAGCCCATATGTTGATGAGTCCTATGATAAGGATGGTAATCAAACTGACAGCAAGGTTGATCAGTGCTCGAACCGATTCTCCGCCAAAGAAGGTTTTCAGTTCTGGAATGGTCGAAATGCGCTCCAAATATTCACCGGGCTCTAAACGGCGAAATTTGGATATCTCAGCCAAGCATATGGATTGAAATACTTTGTTGGTTAAGTTGGTCTCAAACTGCCTCATGATGACGGAAGATATCTTCTCTTCCTGATTTTTCAGATGATAGTCGAGGAAGATGGAAATCAAGATAATCGCGAACAACAAGAACAGAGTATCTTGTGCTTGGTTGGGTAACACTCGGTCAAAAATGATCAGAATGGAGAAGGGTAGTACCAAGCCAAACAGGGTCGATATTATCGTTGAGAAAGTCAGATAACACTTATCTGCCATATTTATCTTTTGCGAAAATTGCTCAGTTTGCATTACGACCTCTTTTTCTCAATGACTCCGTTGAGAGAAGGTGTTTAGGCACCAATTCTTGATTGTTTCGCCCTTCAATATCGCTCATTAATTGCATGATGCTCTCTATCGATTGAATAGAGAGTATGCCCTTAATTTGCTCAAGCTTGATGGTCTCGATGATGTAGTCGTATCGTGCGCTTTCATAGTCTCTCAAAGCGCTGAACAGTTTGCTTTCCGCCGCAAGCAAGTCGGTGATGGTACGCGTGCCTAATTGGTAGGCTCTTTGGATCCCTTTATAAGAGGCGTAGTTGGCGCGAATGATATTTTCGTAACTGCTTATAGACTGCGAGAAATCGTTAATGTTGAGCACTGAGGTATTCACGCTGTTACGTGTGGTATAAAGCGAATCTTGGTAAAGCAGCTCAGTACGTTCGATGGCCGTCGATGATTTTTGATAGCCATAGTAATCAGAACCACCCGACAAGATAGGCACGGCGAGGTTTAAGCCAACACTGGTTGAGTTACTTTCGCCTGTTGCTGTAATGTCGGTTTTATCGTAGTTATTGGCGTCATCATGTCGATAGCTGGCTGAAAGCGAAACGGTCGGTAAGAAGTTCGAACCGCTCTCTTTTAAGCTTCTGCGGCTTCTCTCTACGTTTTTCTTTGCCACCAACAAGTCGTTATTCAGCTTTAACGCCTGATCCATGATCGTGCGTTGCTCGGTTTCGTTGATCTCTTTTAAAGGCACGCTTTCGTATATGTCTTGCGACGGAGTGATAGGGTACTGAATTTGAATAGAGAGCCCGTTGAGAATGACACGACGATCTTTTTGCAAGGTTCTTAAACGGTTCGAAACACCTTCTTTCTGAGCAATCACTTCGTACAGCTCACTGGCTGCGGTGTTACCTAGCTCTACATTGCGTCGCATTTGATGTTCACGCGTTTCAGACGATTTAAGCTCAACCTTGGTCGCTTTTATCTGTGCGTTGTTTTTCAAATACTCAAAGTATTGAGAACCGATTTCCGAAATAGTGCTTTGGATTTTGTTCTCATGCTTCACTTCTTCGATATTGAAGTCGAGTTTTGCCGTTCCATATTTAAAAATGTCGCCAAGATTGAATATGGATTGGGAAAGAGAAAGGCTGTAGCTGTTTGAGTTATAGCTTGAGGTTTCATCAGGCACACTTGATAACAAGGTTTCATTCTCGTTCCATGTCGTATCGGCTGCACCATTGAGTGAAGGCAGAAACTTAGAGCGACTGATCCCTATGTTGTATTCGTTCTCTTCCACACCTTTATCACTGGCGCGAAGGGATAGGCTGTTTTGCAGGCCGAGTTCTACCGCTTCAAGCAGGGTAGTCGCCGATGCTGAAGGTGTCGTGCTGAATGCGAGTGCAGCTATGATGCTGCTAGTTAAGTTTCTGTACCGCCACATACTTGTTGATCACCTTGATTATTTGGTCACTTTTATAAGGTTTGCTGATCACGTAATCCATTCCGGCTTCGATACAAGCCTGGTGTTCGTTACTGCTGGTCAATGCGGTTGCACCTATGATGGTACAAGGGTTCTTCTCGTTTTCTTGTTCAAACTGGCGAATACGTTTTGTGGCTTCAATGCCGCCCATACCCGGCATGATGCAATCCATGAAGATGATGTCAGAACGCTTATTCATGAAGTGCTTCACTGCGTCAGCGCCATCGCCAACCATGTCTGGTTCATATTCTTGCTTGGTAAGGATTCGTTTAAGTAAAATCTGCTGAACTCGGTCATCTTCTACGATTAGGAACGAACTGTTCTCCATCTGTTCTTCTGATGCTTCTGCTTCCATAATGGTGAGCAAGTTAGGAATAAACTCATAAGGAATCGCAGGGGAGTTGATGATCTTATCGACGAAGCTGTGACACTCTTGCGCATGCTGAGTGTTGGTTACCGATAACAGCAACTTGGTATTTGGGTGGTTCTTAAGTTGAGATTTCACCGTTTTACTCAGTGACGGTAACTTGTTGGGTTCAAAGGTATCGGTGAGCATAATCGCATCGTAATCACCAAAGGTCTTCGCCGCTGAAAATAACTCATTGGCAGTGCGAATCTCGGTGATGTCCAGCCCCAAATTACTGAGCATTTTCTTCATCACATCGATGCGAACTTGAGTGTTGGCGCACAGAAGTAAACGCTTGCCGTCGAAGCGAGTCTTTTCTGTGTGGAAATTTTTCGCCTTGAGATCAAGCTCAATCTGAAAACGTTCCTGCGTACCCGATTGGAACCAGTGACTTTCGTAATACCCGTAATCTTTTAATACGCTCTTTGCTAAGTCGTCTGTGCTTGCGGTGTGGTCCTTGTGACTGCTCCAATGGAGTTTATTGAGCTTGGCTACAGAGACATCTAACGTTGAAAGGAAGTTTAGATTGATGGTAACTCGGGTATTTTCCATGTCTGAAGCCGCCCCAGATTCAATCGTCACAAATAGTTTCTTATTTGATTTGAGTTGAATGGCATTGGAAAGCTGCAGGAACAATATCCAGAACAAGCTGGTGGATTGGCCTTCTACGCGATTGGGTAAGTTGTCGGAAATAAAGCAGTCCAGTTGGCTTTCATTACGTTGTACTTTGGCACTGATATGAATCATTAATTCAGATAACACGCTCAATAACGAGAACTCTTTCGACTTGCTTTCCGTACCCTGTGAAATCAATCGATTATAGTTTTCTGCTAGCTCAGATAGGGTGCTACATGCAGACGTAATATCCTTCGCCATCAACACGCCGTTTTCATCGGTTTCTTGAACGAGGTATTGGACACCACCATTAATGGTGTTGGTGATCCCACGAATCTCATAGCCGATGAGTGCATACAACTGTTTGTAGAGATCGTTATTGCGCTTTTGGTCTTCCAATTTACTGAAGATCAGTTTGAGATGAGAGTAGATCTGACGCTGTTTGGGATTGATGCTCACTTCATTAAGAAGCTCTTCAAGCCTTTGTAAATCTAACTGTTTTAGTTCTTGATACAGAGCATCGAACTCATAGTCGATTTCGCGTTCGTTAGAGCTGGATTTCTTCAGTTTCAACATGGCGACAGCGTTAGATAGAACCGTTATCACGACCAGTATTACGACCACCATAAACAACCAAACGAAGAACTCGTTTTTCTCAGACATCAAATCGCTCGCATGGTTGTTGAACATGGTGCGGTAGTTGTCATCCATCTGCAGATAGTTGTTGGTCAGTGAGAGATATAAATCGAGTATATCGGCACGTGCTTTAGCGCTATCGGAGAAACGGTTAATCGCTAATTCCAGTTGCGTGTATTCAGTTGCTCCAACCAAGCTGAACTCTGTTTTGTTCAAAGAGGCTAGCGACCTAAATTCATCTATTTCACGCTTCAAGTTAACTAGATTGAATTCGTTAGTACCACAAGTGTCGTTACTTAAGCACTGCTGCAGAGTTTGAATATCTTGTTCGATGGTCTGATTAAGCTTCTGAGCTTGTATGAGCAGTGGGGCACTTTGCACTTGCGCGACTGAATCTACTTTCGACCAAGAAAAGTATAAATAGAAAGCGATCGCAGCCAGTACGATGCTAAACAATATGCTCAGTCGCAGGGCGGGTACAGAAATATTGTACGAAGGTTTTCCGCTCATTGATTACCTCTCATCGAAAGCATCTTCGATGGCTGACATCACCGGCTTCGCTGCGTATTCGATCACGCGACGCGAACCTGTTTTTACATCGGCGGTAAATTCCATATAAGGTGATAATTTGTATTGAGTGCCTCCTCGTTCAAGAAAGTTTCGATCAATTTCAATCTCTGCTAAATAGAATTCGGCGTCTTCTTCTTCATAAGACGAGCGGCTGATTGAGGCGATGGTTCCCTCAACAAATCCATATTTAGCGAAGTTATAGGTATCCATTTTTACCTTCACAGCCTGTCCGATTTCTACAAATCCCATGTCTTTACGTGGAATCTTTGCTTCGCCGTGTAGCGAATTATTTATTGGAGCAATATCGGCGATACTTTCACCTGGCGGAATCACAGCTGAACGGAAATTGAAGTGCAGTTTGTCGACCACGCCATCGACTGGTGAGTAGACAACCAGTCGATCAACCTTGTCGGAATGTTGTGGTTGTAAGATACGTTTTAGCTTGAGATCTTTATTCGCTTGAATGATTTGTGCTTGGTACTCGGAGTTTCGATTTTCAACCAAGTCACGGTGTTGTTTTTCCAGTTTGTCGAGCTGAAAACGTTCGTTCATGACCGACTCATCAAGGTTCTCAATCTCACGTACCATATTGGATTCTTGTACTTTCATGTTGAGGACGTCGACATAAGACGCCATCTCTTCTTTATAAAGCGTATTTTTGATGTTGAGTTGTTTGCGAATGAGCGATAGTTGGTTCTCTGAACTTTTACGACGCTTAAGCATTGATTTAATCAGGGAGTTTTTGTGTTTAATATCGTGGGTAATGAGCTCTTCATTTGAACGGTTTTTAGAGAACTCTTGTCGCCATGTATTCATGTTGACCTGAACTTGTTCTGGAAATTTTTCGATATAAGAAGCGAAGTTGGGTTCTACCATGTCGCGTAAGCTTTCATAACGAATCTTATCGAGCTCTATCTGAATAATTTCAGTATTCACGGTATCAAGTTGAGTGTTGCGGTCTAGTGAGCGTATTCGTGCGATCGGCTGTCCTTCATAAACGACTTCTCCTTTTCGGACTAACATCTCTTCCAATATGCCGCCTTCTAGGTGTTGAACCTTCTCAACGTCAGATTCCAACAACAGCTCACCACGTACAGAAACGACGATGTCGATACGCGCTTGTGATGCCACGGCGATAGCGACTAAAGCGAGTAGGAATATGATGAGCAACGTTTTGTGAACACTGGTCATGGCACTTGCAAGCACAATGGTGTCATCAGCTGTGACCTTAGAAGCCTCATTATTAGAAACGAGCGCTTTTCTTAAGTGATGTTCTATTTGGTTATTGCTCATGACTACCTCGATGACTTGTCATCTATTACTTCCTTAATGTCCAACAAGTGATTGATTTGTCGATTGACGTTGTGCAATTCAGTTTTTACATCCTCTAAAAGATCTTCTGGTGCAGGGAATTCGTGCTTACTCAAATGTTCCAATTTGGCCATTTTGGGTGGCAAGTCTTGATCGCACAGTAAAGTTAAGATGGTCTTTAATCTCTTTGAGTAGTTGTTGAGCTCATCAAAACGGTCACTTTTATGGAGCGTCTCTATGTTGTTCGCTGCGTCTGAAAAGTCCTTATAAAAATCGCCTAATAGCAATTGAAGCCCTTTGTGGTTGTTGTCGATTGAACGCAGCAAACTCGTCATGTCTATCATCATTCCACCGCCGTAATTGCTTTAATCACAATAACTAAGGATGTTTAAAGGTAGTTTTCAAATTTTTTTTGATTCTTTATGCATAAAAAGAAAAATATGAAAAATGTTGTATAAAAACTTGGTTTTTCAAAATGGTGTCCTTTAATGCCTCTAAATACGATCAGTTAGCTAGTAGCAACGGAGGCTGTAATGGCAGGCGAAAATAACCAAAACAACCAAAATGAAGATCTCAATGACGCGGTAGAACAAACGGACACGAACGACGCGGGTACGCCCTCCCAACAGCAGAATCAACAAAATCAACAAAATACGATTGCGTCGACAATAGCGACGGGTGCTGAAAACACGGATGCGGCCGACGAGGTTAATCAGGCTTTAGAAGACAATCCGAGTGGCGCAGGTAATGCTGAAGATGCGTCGGCTTCTGGTGCGGCTGTTCAAGAAGAGACGCCAGAAAGCGATGGAGATTCAGACGCAGCACAATCCAATGTAGTCGGTGGTGCGGCTTCGGAAGCTGGCTCGGACAATGCTGCTGGCAGTGGTGGTGGAGCAGGTGCTGGCGCTCAAGCAGTAGGTGGCGATAACGCAGAGGCCGCGACAGGTGGCGCAGACGCTGAAGGTAATGAAGAACAAGGCCAAGCTGCGCGTACTTCAGCAGCGCCGAGTTCTACATCTTCTGAATCGGGTGAGCAACAAGTCGGTGACGACCTCGATTCACAAACAGTAGAAGAGACATTTGCCGTTGATGTTCAAGCTTCAGATGAAGAGACCATCAGTGAAGTAGAGGATGACTTTGATTCTGAAACAGTAAGCGAAACGTTCAAAATCAAAGTCGAAAGTGAAAATGATGCGCCAGAAGCTGAACAAGATCTGGCTTACATCATGGATGAAGATGGCTCCATAATATTCACTCAAGAACAATTACTCGAATACGCAAGTGATGTAGATGGGGACGAACTAGTTGCCTCTAACGTTCAAGTTGGTGCTGATGCAACCGTTCAAGACAATGGTGACGGTACTTTCACAGTAGTTCCTTCTGCTGACTTCAATGGTGAACTTGACCTTACTTTCGACATCAGTGACGGCCAAGAAACGATTAGCAGCGCAATTGATTTAACGGTACGTCCGATTAATGACGCGCCGGTTCCTGAAGATAAAACGTTTGAAATAGAGGAAGACGGCACGCTTGTCTTCACCGACGCTGATCTTCTTTCTGGTGCGACGGACATTGAAGGTGACAACCTTACTGTTGAAGGTGTGACTTACGATGGCGGCGACGGCATTCTTACCGACAACGGTAATGGTACCTATACATTCGCTCCAAATGAAAACTTCAATGGCGACGTCAACTTCAGCTTCGATGTGTCAGATGGCACTGATACGGTAGCTGCAAACATCGACGTAAGCGTTACGGCGGTTGATGATGCTCCGGTATCGGGTGACCTAGCGTACTCAATCGACGAAGATGGTTCAATTCGTCTAAGCCAAGAGCAGCTGCTTTCTCAAGCATCAGATGTGGAAGGCGATGACCTGACAGCGAGCGACCTAACGGTTGGTGGTGACGCGACGGTTGTAGCTAACGATGACGGCAGTTTCACCATCACGCCAGATGAGAACTTCAATGGCGACATCGATATCAGCTTTGATATCTCTGATGGCACTAATACAGTTCAAGCATCGGCTGACCTAACCGTTAACCCAGTTAATGACCTGCCAGTACCTCAAGATCAACAATTCAGCGTTGAAGAAGATGGCACGTTAATCTTCACCGATGCAGACTTGTTAACAGGTGCAACGGACATTGAAGGCGATAACCTTACGGTTGAAGGTGTGACCTACGATGGTGGCGACGGTATCCTTACTGATAACGGTAACGGCACGTACACCTTTGCTCCAAATGAAAACTTCAATGGTGATGTAAACTTCGGTTTCGATGTATCTGACGGTACCGATACAGTGTCAGCGAACATCGACGTAAGCGTAACTGCAGTTGATGATGCGCCTGTCTCGGGTGACCTAGCTTACTCAATCGATGAAGACGGTTCGATTCGTCTGAGCCAAGAGCAGCTTCTATCGCAAGCGTCTGACGTAGAAGGTGATGACCTGACAGCCAGCGGCCTAACGGTTGACGGTGATGCGACGGTTGTAGCCAATGATGACGGCAGCTTCACGATTACGCCAGATGAGAACTTCAATGGTGACATCGATATCAGCTTTGATATCTCAGATGGCACTAATACGGTTCAAGCATCGGCTGACCTGACGGTTAACCCAGTAAATGATTTACCAGTACCTCAAGATCAACAGTTCAGCGTGGAAGAAGACGGCACGTTAATCTTCACAGATGCAGACCTATTAACAGGCGCTACCGACATTGAAGGTGACAACCTAACGGTTGAAGGTGTGACCTACGATGGCGGCGACGGTATTCTTACTGATAACGGTAATGGTACGTACACCTTTGCGCCAAACGAAAACTTCAATGGCGACGTAAACTTCGGTTTCGATGTATCTGACGGTACCGATACAGTCTCTGCAAACATCGACGTAAGCGTAACTGCAGTTGATGATGCGCCAGTATCGGGCGACCTAGCGTACTCAGTCGACGAAGATGGTTCGATTTGCCTAAGCCAAGAGCAGTTGCTATCGCAAGCATCAGATGTGGAAGGCGATGACCTTACTGCCAGCGGCCTAACGGTTGGTGGTGATGCAACCGTTACTCAAAACGATGACGGCAGCTTCACGATTACGCCAGATGAGAACTTCAATGGCGACATCGATATCAGCTTTGATATCTCAGATGGCACCAATACCGTTCAAGCTTCAGCAGACCTGACGGTTAACCCAGTAAATGATTTACCAGCCCCTCAAGATCAACAGTTCAGCGTTGAAGAAGACGGTACACTTATCTTCACCGATGCCGACCTGTTAACAGGTGCGACTGACATCGAAGGTGACAACCTAACGGTTGAAGGTATCACTTATGAGGGCACTGATGGCGTACTGACTGACTTAGGTGAGGGCTCATATAGCTTTGCTCCAAACGAAAACTTCAATGGTGATGTGAGCTTTAGCTTCGATGTGTCAGATGGCACCGATACCGTGTCAGCAAACATTGATGTTAGCGTGACTCCTGAGAACGATCCGCCAGTTGCGGGTTCAACGTCCTACACGGTGAATGAAGACAATTCGATTACTATTTCTGATGCACAACTATTGGCAACATCTTCAGATATTGAAGGTGATGTATCGATAGACAGCGTGACTTACTCTGGTAGTGACGGTGTCCTTGAAATCAATGGTAACGGCACTTACACCTTCTCGCCAAATGAGAACTTCAGCGGTGAAATTGCACTTGATGTGGTTGTTGCTGATGAAGAGGGTGCGACCGATGCAACGACCGCGGGCATCAATGTTCTTGAAGTGAACGATCCGCCGGTTGCTGGCCCAACGTCTTATACCATTGATGAAGACTCAGTGTTGACCTTCAGTGAATCACAAGTGCTACTTAATGCCTCAGATGTAGAAGGGGATGTTGAGCTTGTTGGTATTAGCTACGATGGCCCTGAGGGTATCTTCTCAGTAAATGGTGATGGCACTTGTAGCTTCGCTCCGAATGAGAACTTTAATGGCCAAGTTCAGCTTGATGTCACCATTCGTGATGAAGATGGTGCAGAGGTTGAAACCGTCATCAATGTTGACGTATTGCCAATCAATGATGCGCCAGTATCCGGTGATTTGGCTTACAACGTTAACGAAGATGGTTCAATCACACTGAGCCAAGATCAGCTGTTGTCTCAAGCATCTGATGTTGAAGGTGAAGACCTAACCGCGAGCGACTTAACGGTTGGTGGTGATGCGACGGTTGTAGCTAACGATGACGGCAGTTTCACCATCACACCAGATGCGAACTTCAATGGTGACATTGATATTCAATTCAACATCACTGATGGTGCTGACACAGTTCAAGCAACCGCCGATCTTACTGTTAACCCAGTTAATGACTTGCCGGTTCCTCAAGACCAACAATTCAGTATTGCAGAAGACGGTACGCTGCAATTTACAGATGCCGACTTACTTACCGGTGCCACCGATATTGATGGCGACGACTTAACCGTTGAAGGTATTAGCTATACAGGTGGTGATGGCGTACTGACCGACCACGGTGATGGTACTTATACCTTTACGCCAAATGAAAATTTTAATGGTGATGTGAACTTCAGTTTCGATGTGTCTGATGGCACAGAAACGGTCAGCGCTAACATTGATGTCAGTGTGACTCCTGAGAACGATCCGCCAGTTGCGGGTTCAACCTCGTACATGGTCAACGAAGACAATGCCATCACAATTTCTGATGAGCAGTTGCTAGTAAACTCTTCTGACGTTGAAGGTGCAGTGTCGGTTGACAGCGTCACTTACAGCGGCACAGATGGTGTGTTCCAAGATAATGGTGACGGCAGTTACACCTTCCTTCCTAATGAAAACTTCAGTGGCGATATCAGCCTTGACGTTATTGTTGCCGATGAAGACGGTTCGATTGATGAAACCACTGCGGGCATCACCGTTCTAGAAGTGAATGATCCACCGGTTGCGGGTCCAACGTCATACACCATTGACGAAGATTCGGTTCTGACGTTCAGTGAATCTCAGATTCTTGTGAATGCTTCGGATATCGAAGGCGATGTAGAACTTGTTGGCATTAACTACGATGGCTCTGACGGTATCTTCACTGTAAATGGTGATGGTACATGCAGCTTTGCACCCAACGAAAACTTCAATGGTCAGGTTCAACTGGGTGTGACCATTCAAGATGAAGATGGCGCAACGGTTGAAACACACATTAACGTTGATGTATTGCCAATCAATGATGCGCCAGTATCGGGCGATTTGGCTTACACCATCAATGAAGATAGCTCCATCACGCTAAGCCAAGAGCAATTGCTAGCAAGAGCAGGTGATATCGATAGCGATAACTTAGAAGCTATCAATCTATCTACTGATGAAAATGCGACCATCCAACACAATGATGATGGCAGCTACACCATCACACCGAACGCAGATTACAACGGTGACCTAGATCTGAACTTCGATATCATCGATAACGATGGTGGTTCAGTTCAAGTTGGCCTAGACATTACCGTGAATCCGGTTAATGACTTGCCACAAGCGCAAGATCAACAGTTCACGATTGAAGAAGACGGTACGTTACTCTTCACCGATGCTGACCTGCTTGCAGGTGCGTCGGATATTGATGGTGATGAACTGTCGATTGAAAACGTACTTTACACAGGTGCAGATGGTGTTCTTAGCGATAATGGCGACGGCACATATAGCTTTGCTCCAAACGAGAACTTCAATGGTGATGTTCAATTCTCATTCGATGTCTCTGACGGTACTGATTCAACATCAGCTGTTATTGATGTCAGCGTAACGCCTGAGAATGATCCACCAGTAGCGGGCTCAACATCGTACACAGTTCAAGAAGATGGCCAAATCACGATCAGTGATGAGCAATTATTGGCAAACTCTTCCGATGTAGAAGGTGATGTTTCACTGTCTGGAGTATCGTACTCCGGTGATGACGGCTCTTTTGTTGATAATGGCAATGGTACTTACACCTTTACGCCAAATGAAAACTTCGATGGTGATATTTCACTAGACGTTGTTGTCGTTGACGAAGACGGTGCAACCGCAACCACAACCGCTGGCATCGATGTTATCGCTGTGAATGACGGACCTGAAACTTCGGGCATTCAGGCTGAAGTCGATGAAGATAATTCAATCACCATTACTCAAGAGCAGTTACTCGCTAATGCGACCGATGTTGAAGGTGATGAGTTAACGGCATCTAACCTACAAACCAACGATCCAGATGCGACAATTGTTACTAATGACGATGGTTCATTCACTATTACGCACACAGAAAACTTCAATGGCGAGTTGGACTTCACATACAGCATCAGTGATGGTGAGAATGAAGTTCTGACGACACTCGACTTGACGGTTAACCCTGTCAACGATGCGCCAGAAGCGGGCGATGAAATCTTCATCCAAGCGCAAGAAGACCAAACAGTTGGTGTGACACTTCGTGAAGAACCAGCACTACGTTTAGACCAAGCGCCAGAAAACGGCATCATTGAAGCAAATGTGAATGACGAATGGGTGGTACTGGAAGTAGGACAAGAAGTTCCTGCAGATACCGAAGTGCGCTTTGTTCCAAGTGAAGATGCTCTTGCTGAAGGTACACACACCACACAAATCGGTACGTTTGACGATAACGCGAGTGTGGATGATTGGGGTACAGAAGTTGACCCTTATACGCGTGAGTTCTCAGATGGTGACTTAACGGTAACTGTTCAAAGTAACGATGACCCTCTTGGTGCCTGGAATGGCAACACCCACATTGGTCATGGTATCGGTGATACTGACCGCCAAGGCTTAAGTGGTGATGAGAAACTGACGGTTTCAGTTGAAGGTCAAGACATCAATGAAATCAGTTTCCACCTAGATGGTTTGGGTGGCTGGTTCATGGAAGAGTCTCGTCACTTTACAGAAGTAGAAATCAAAGCGTTCAATGAGGATGGCGACCTAATTGACTCGATGACTTACCACAAAGAAGACCGTGGTACTTTCGAGACAGATTACACGCTAACGGTTGATCAACCAGTGTCCTACTTTGAGCTCGGTACCGTGCAAGGTAATGGTACTTACGTCGTTCAAAACATGACAGTGTCACAAACTTGTCATGATGAAGCGGTGTTTACATCGATTGGTGTAGATGGCTCAGAGATTACTGAAACGGTTGAGTTGAATATCCATGCGGGTGACAACGAAATCGAGTTAACGGCTGATCTTCCGAATATTACTGTCGATACCGATGGTTCTGCCCAGTTTGCTTCGGTTGTGATTACCGAAGAGCAACTACTGGCGCAAGCATCTGATATTGATGGCGACGACCTTGATATTGAAAATCTAGAGCTAGTGGGTGAAAACTCAGAGCATGCAACACTCACCGATAATGGTGATGGCACTTGGACGGTAACACCGGATGAAAACTTCCATGGTGAAATCGAACTTGGTTACCAAGTTACCGATGGTGAGCTGACAGACAGCAATATCATCAATATCAATTTCGAATCAGTAAATGATGCGCCAATCGTTTCTGGCCCGATTGTTCTATCGACAGATGAAGATGAAGGTATCACGTTCAGTGCCGATGACTTGCTAGCGAACACCACAGATGTGGAAGGCGATACGCTGTCTATTTCTGACATCACTTACGGTGGTGATAACGGTGAGCTAGTTGATAACGGCGATGGTACGTTTACCTTCATGCCGAATGAAAACTTCAATGGTGAAATCGACATCGACTACAAGGTGTTTGATGGAACTGATGAAGTTGCAACGCATCTAGACCTAACGGTCGTACCAGTCAATGATGTGCCGGTTCCGGGTGAACCATTGCACACCCAAATGCTTGAAAACGGCTCCATGATCATCGAAGCGAAAGACCTATTGTCTGGTGCTACCGATGTTGATGGCGACATTCTTCATGTCGAAAACCTATTACTTGCAGACCAAACGCAAGGTACGTTAACGGATAACGGTGATAATACCTTTACCTTCGAACCTGCAGAAGACTTCTACGGTGAAGTGAATCTGACTTTCGATATCAGTGATGGCCAAACAAGCGCACCAAGTACAGCAAGAGTTGACGTTGAAATTGTCAATGAAGGCCCAGAGGTTGGTGGTCCAATTGAAGCCGCTGTTGATGAAGATGGTTCAATCACTATCACTCAAGAGGATCTGTTAGCGAATGCGACGGATGTCGATGGCGACAACCTTGAAGCCGTTAACTTAGCGACCAACGATCCAAATGCGGTTGTTGTAGAAAACCCAGACGGTAGCTTCACTATTACACCAAGTGCAGATTTCTTTGGTGAGATTGAGTTTACTTATGATGTCACTGACGCGATCGAAACTGTTGCGGCTGACCTCAACCTAACCGTAAACCCTATCAACGATGCTCCAGACGTGCCTGACATGTTTTTCACTACGGAAGACGGTCAAGCGATTACCATTACCGAAGCTGAACTATTAGCACAAGCGACAGACATTGAAGGCGACGAACTGTCAGTTGTGAATGTGACGAGTGCAAGCGACACGGTAGAAGTCACAGACAATGGCGATGGAACATACACATTAACACCAGAGCAGGGCTTCTTCGGTAACGTTGACTTAGCGTTTGATGTGAGCGATGGCACTGATGTGGTTGCCGCAAACATCGACCTAAAAGTTGAGTTCGTCAACGATGCGCCAGAAGCGACGCCAATGGTGGCAGATGTCGACGAAGATGGTTCAATCCTCGTTACACAAGAAATGTTGTTGGAGAACGCGAGCGACCAAGATGGCGATGAGTTGTTTGCAAGCGCGCTTGAAACTAACGATCCAAATGCCAGCATTGTAGACAATGGTGATGGCACGTACACAGTGACACCTTCAGAGAACTTCAATGGCGATATTGCATTCACTTATGAGGTGAGCGACGGTGAGCTGAGCACGTCTAATGATATGACATTGACCGTTAATCCGGTGAATGACATTCCAATTGTTGCTCCAGGAATGTACCACATCGAAGAGGATGGCAGCATCCTGTTCACTCAAGAAGATCTATTGAGTGCTGCAATTGATATTGATGGCGACGACCTAAGCGTTACCAGCATCAATTACTCTGGTGATGAAGGCACAGTAACCGACAACGGCGATGGCACGTTCAGCTTCGTTCCTGAAGAGCACTTCAGTGGTGATCTGCAGTTCAGCTTTACTGTGACAGACGGTACGGATGAAGTTGAACAAGACATTAATGTTCACATTGAAGCAGTTGCTGATGCGCCTGACTTAGTTATCACGGATGGTGATGGTGTTAACGTCGACGACCAGGCGATTTTGGTTGAGCCAGGCGGTATTGTTGAACTGAACATTGCTGCGGCACTTGTCGACCAAGACTTGTCTGAAACACTCACTGTTACAGTAGATGGTGTGCCAGAAGGTTCGGTTATTCAATACGATAACGAAGGCGTTCTGAATGACCAAGAGAACGGTATCACCAGTTACAACGACACTGAAATCACAGTAACGTTTGAAGGTGAGACGGCTGGCTACCAAAACGCTGCGGGTTACTACAAAGTAGACGAAGACGGCAACATCACAGGTGTTGAAGTTGTTTACGAAAACGCATCACAAGTTGGTGGTGGCGGCGACCTTGTTCCAGGGCAAGATCAATTCAGCTTCCAAGTCGAGGAAGGCGAAAGCTTTAACCTGTTCTTAATTCCAAACGGACATCAGCACAACGACTTTGATGCGATGCAAGACGGTCAGTACGAGTTCCGTGCTGAGGATGGTTCGCCTGCGAACATGGATACGGTTGATCCTCAACTTGTCTTTGTAGCTGCTGATGGAACCGAGACAGTGATTCAAGGCCAAAATGGTGACGCGATCTTCCATGGTGGTTCAAGCTCTCAGCTAAACCAAGATGGTATCGAACATACTCGTACTACGGTTAATGAAGACGGCGAGCTGGTTTACGGATTTGAAGATTTGTATGGCGGCGGTGATGCTGACTATTCTGACTTCAACTTCACAATCGATGTCGGTGAAGTGAACAGCCAAATCTACAGCGGTGAAGTAACGGTTGGCCCTGATGGTACGGTGAACTTACCAACAACGGCTATCGAAAATGCGTTACAAATCCAGTTACCAGAAGACTTCAATGAGCAGCTTGAAGTTCATGTAACCGCAACTGCGACAGAGTTATCGAATGATGATTCTGAAACGGTATCTCAAACCATCTACATTAACGCGACAGGCGCGCACATTGAGCACGCACCTGAAGCACTTCCGGTTTCTGCAACGGTTGAAGAAGATGGTTCAATCATCATTACGCAAGAAGACTTATTGGCTAATGCGCGTGATTTAGATGGCGATCAGTTGACGGCTCTGAATTTAGCAACCGATGATGAGAGCGTTACGATTACCGATAACGGTGATGGTACGTACACATTAACGCCAGATGCTGATTTCAATGGCGATGTGAGCTTTACGTTTGATGTGTCTGATGGTGATGATGTTGTCTCTACCAACCTTGAGTTAACAGTTTCACCAGTAAATGACGGTCCAGAAGCACAAGACCACGCATTCACAGTCGGCGAAGATGGCGTGTTAACGTTCAATGACCAAGACCTATTAACAGGTGTAACGGACATTGAAGGGGACGACCTAAGTGTTGAAGGTGTAACTTACACTGGCGCAGATGGTGTCCTAACCGATAATGGCGATGGCACCTACAGTTTCGCGCCGAATGAAAACTTCAATGGCGATGTGAACTTCTCGTTCAATGTATCAGATGGAACCGATACGGTAACCGCTAACATTGATGTGAGCGTGACGCCAGAGAATGATCCTCCGGTTGCGGGTAGTACGTCTTACACGGTTCATGAAGACAACTCTATTACGATCAGTAACGAACAATTGCTAGCGAACTCTTCGGATATCGAAGGCGAAGTCGCAATTGATAACGTGACTTACAGTGGTAGCGACGGTGTTCTGGAAATCAACGGTGACGGTACATACACCTTCTCGCCAAACGAGAACTTTAATGGCGAAGTTAGCCTAGATGTTGTCGTGACGGATGAAGATGGAGCGACTGAAGCAACAACGGCGGGTATTACTGTCCTTGAGGTGAACGATCCGCCAGTTGCTGGCCCTACGTCATACACCATCGATGAAGATTCAGTACTGACTTTCAATGAGTCTCAAGTTCTGTTGAACGCTTCTGATATTGAAGGTGATGTTGAGCTTGTTGAGATCAACTACGATGGCCCAGACGGTATCTTCTCAATCAATGGTGACGGTACATGTAGCTTCGCTCCGAATGAAAACTTCAACGGCCAAGTTCAATTGGATGTAACCATTCAAGATGAAGACGGCGCTCAAGTTGATACGTTTATTACGGTTGATGTATTACCAATCAACGATGTACCAGTATCAGGCGACCTTGCATACAGTGTTGAGGAAGACGGTTCGATTACCTTGAGCCAAGAGCAGCTTCTTTCTCAAGCGAGTGATGTAGATGGCGACGACCTTACTGTTTCTAACTTGATTGTTGATGGAGACGCGACGGTTGTTGCTAACGATGACGGCAGCTTTACCGTTACGCCAGATGCGAACTTCAATGGTGACATTGACCTAACGTTCGACATTAGCGATGGTACAGATACGCTGGTTGCGACGGCTGACCTAACCGTTAACCCAGTCAATGACCTTCCACAACCACAAGATCAAACGTTCAGCATCGGCGAAGACGGCATCTTGAACTTCACTGATGAAGACTTGCTGACAGGTGCGACTGACATTGATGGGGATGACCTGTCGGTTGAAGGCGTTACTTACACAGGTGCGGATGGTGTTCTTACTGATAATGGCGATGGAAGCTACAGCTTTGCGCCAAACGAAAACTTCAATGGTGATGTGAACTTCAGTTTTGATGTGTCAGATGGCACGGATACAGTTCAAGCCAATATTGATGTCAGCGTGACACCAGAGAACGATCCACCGGTTGCAGGTAGCACGTCTTACACCGTTCATGAAGACAACTCAATTACCATCAGTGACGAACAGTTACTTGCTAACTCTTCTGACATTGAAGGTGATGTGGCAGTCGATAGCGTGACTTACACTGGCGCTGACGGTGTCTTTGAAGACAACGGTGACGGTACTTACACCTTCTCACCAAACGAAAACTTCAACGGCGAAGTTAGCCTTGATGTTGTCGTAACTGATGAAGAGGGCGCAACTGAAGCGACCACCGCGGGTATTACTGTACTTGAGGTGAACGATCCACCAATCGCAGGCTCAACCAGCTACTCAGTCAACGAGGACGAAGTTATCACCATCAGTTCAGAGCAACTGTTGGCAAACGCTTCTGATATCGAAGGTGAAGTGGCGATTGATAGCGTTAACTACACAGGTTCAGACGGTATCTTTACCGACAATGGTGACGGAACATTCAGCTTCGCACCTAACGCTAACTTCGATGGCGACGTAAGCCTTGATGTTGTCGTTACTGATGAAGAAGGCGCAACCGTAGCGACCAACGCAAGCATTGATGTTCTGCCTGTTAACGATGCTCCGGTATCGGGCGACTTGGCGTACAGCGTGGACGAAGATGGCTCAATTACCTTGAGCCAAGAGCAATTACTTGCTCAAGCGAGTGATGTTGATGGCGATGACTTAACAGCGGCTAACCTAACCGTTGGTGGTGATGCGACAGTTACAGCAAACGATGATGGTAGTTTCACTATCACGCCAGATGCTAACTTCAATGGCGACATTGATTTGAACTTCGACATTACCGATGGCGATGCGACGCTTCAAGCAACGGCTGACCTAACGGTTAACCCAGTTAATGACCTGCCAACAGTCGGTGAGCCACAATTTGTGACTCAAGAAGACACCAGCTTTACCTTCACAGAAGAACAACTGCTGCAAAATGCGGGCGACATTGATGGTGATAACCTATCGGTTGAAAATGTGGCTTCAGATAGCGGTACTTTGGTTGATAACGGCGACGGCACTTACACATTCGCACCGAATGAAAACTTCGACGGCAATGTGAATGTGACGTTCGACGTGAATGACGGTACCGCGACAGTACCAGCAGAAGCGACGATTGATGTTCAATCTGTGGTTGATATGCCAGAGCTGTCGATTGCTTCTGACCTAGTGATTGCTTCAGACAACTTCGAGTCTGGCTCAAACGGTTGGAATACAGGCACAGAAAGCTCTCAAGGCTTCGAGTCGGGTGACATGCTAGGTCGTATTGGTGGAACGGGCGGTGATGAAGCCGTCAGCAAAACTTACGACATTCCAAGTGATGTGAGCGAAGTTAATATCTCGTTCAACTTCTACGAAATTGATTCTTGGGATGGTGAGTCGTTCCAAATCTTTGTCGGCGGCGAAGAGCTAACGACATTAGATAATTCTGCGTTCCGTACTCAAGATGGCACAACAACGCTTTACGATTCAGAAGGAAATGAAGTCGGCGAAGTGGTTCACGGCGTATCGCAAGGTGAGGGCTTCAGTGGTTGGAACGACCAAGCACACCAAATCAACCTAACGGTACCAGTAGAAGACGGCCAACTTGAACTTGGCTTCGGTTCAACCCTGAATCAAAGCGTCGATGACGAGGCGTTTGGTATCGACAACATCGAAATCACAGTGTCTGACGCGGATTACCAAATCATTGGTACTGAAGACACACCTGTACCACTTGATATTGATGCGGCGCTTACTGATACCGATGGTTCAGAAAACCTTGCTATTTTGATTGAAGATGTGCCGGAAGGCAGCTCGCTTTCTGCAGGTACCGATAACGGTGATGGCACTTGGTCATTGCAACCTGGCGAGCTAGAAGGGCTAGAGTTTATCCCTTCAGGTGACTTCAATGGTGATGTGGTTCTAACTGTAAATGCGACATCGACTGATGTTGATACGGGCACCACCGCGACGGCAACCCAAGATGTGACGATTCATATCTCGCCAGCGAATGATGCTCCAGAAGTTGATGGTGACATCAGTGCTGTGACAGCCGAAGACAACAGCATCACGCTAACTCAAGAGCAGTTGCTAGAGCACGCTGTTGACATTGATGGTGATGATTTATCAGCAATCAACCTAACTACCAATGATGAAAATGCGACCGTTCAAATGAACGACGATGGCAGCTTCACCATTACACCGAGTGAAAACTTCAACGGTAATATCGAATTTAGTTACGATGTAACTGATGGGGAAGACATGGTCGCGGCTGGCCTAGACTTGACGGTAACACCTGTCAATGATGCGCCAGAGCCACAAGACCAAGCATTCACTATTGGTGAAGATGGGGTTCTTAACTTCACTGACGCTGACCTGTTAACGGGTGCGACGGATGTTGAAGGTGATGACCTAACAGTCGAAGGTGTGACATACACGGGTGCTGATGGTGTGCTTACCGACAATGGTGACGGAAGCTACAGCTTTGCGCCAAACGAGAACTTCAATGGTGATGTGAACTTCAGCTTTGATGTGTCAGATGGCACGGATACGGTTCAAGCCAACATTGATGTGAGCGTGACGCCTGAGAACGATCCACCAGTGGCGGGTAGCACGTCTTACACTGTGCATGAAGACAACTCAATCACGATCAGTAACGAACAGCTATTAGCCAACTCTTCAGATATTGAAGGTGAGGTTGCGATTGATAGCGTGACTTACACTGGCAGTGACGGTGTGTTCGAAGACAACGGTGACGGCACTTACACCTTCTCGCCAAACGAGAACTTCAATGGTGATGTGAGCTTAGCGGTTGTTGTTACCGATGAAGAAGGGGCAACAGAAGCGACCACCGCGGGAATCACCGTACTTGAGGTGAACGATCCGCCAATCGCAGGCTCAACCAGTTACTCAGTCAACGAAGATGAAGTTATCACCATCAGTGCAGAGCAACTGTTGGCGAACTCTTCTGATATTGAAGGTGAAGTGGCGATTGATAGCGTTACTTACACAGGCGTTGACGGCATCTTTACTGACAATGGTAACGGTACATTCAGCTTTGCACCGAACGCAAACTTTAACGGTGATGTTAGCCTCGATGTAGTGGTGACAGATGAAGACGGTGCGACAGTAGCCACCAGCGCAAGTATTGATGTTCTTCCAATTAACGATCCACCAGTATCGGGTGATTTGGCATACAGCATTGATGAAGATGGTTCCATTACTCTGACTCAAGAGCAGTTGCTATCTCAAGCATCTGATGTGGATGGCGATGACCTAACCGCAAGCAACTTAAGCGCAGGCGATAATGCAACTGTTGTTGATAATGGCGATGGCACCTTTACGGTAACGCCAGATGCGAACTTCAATGGCGATATCGACCTAAGCTTTGATATTTCGGACGGCACTGAGTCGATTGTGGCGAACGCCGATCTGACGGTAAACCCAGTCAACGACTTGCCAACGACATCTGATGTTTATGCGAACGTTGATGAAGATAATGTCATCACTATCACGCAGGAGCAGTTACTTGCGAATGCCGCTGATATTGAGGGCGACGACCTTGTCGCTTCCGACTTAACATTAGTGGGTGACGATGCAACGATTGTCGACAATGGCGATGGCACGTTCTCAATCACTCCAAGCGAAAACTTCAATGGCTACATCGATGTTGCCTACAGCATCAGCGATGGCGACACACCAATTGCCGCTAACTTAGGCTTGACCGTTGACCCAGTTAACGACGCGCCAATTGTTTCTGCTGATGTGGCGATAACCATTGAAGAAGACGGTTCATACACCATTACTCAAGAAGAGCTCCTACAATTCGCGACTGACATCGAAGACGATGACATGACCGCAACTATCGGAGAGCAGGGCGATGAAACAACCGTAACCGGTACAGTGTTGGATGCTGAAACTGGCAATCCAATCGCAGGTGCGGATGTTACGCTAACCGACAACGCAGGTCATTCTTACACGGCGGAGACGGATCAATCCGGTAATTACTCTGTGAGCGGTCCAGTTGTTGACCAAGGTACCGTTACGATTGAACAAGAAGGCTCTATTACTAGCAGCTTCCTAGTTCCAGCAGGCGAAGATACCAACGGTGGTGTAACCGCTATATCCGAAGTACTTGAAGAAACAGATATGCGTATCGTGGTTACATGGGGCGACAGTCCACGTGATATGGATAACCACTTATGGCTTTACGATACAGAGAATGGCAATGAGCTAGACCATATTTACTATCGCGACATGAGCCATGATCTTGGTGAAGGTAACGTTGTTCAGCAAGATGTAGATGACACAAATGGTGGCGGCCCTGAAACCATCACCATTCCAAACTACCAAGATGCGGACATGCACTATTCAGTACACAACTACACCAGCAGAAGTTGGGATGTAGATGGTGTTGAAGATGTACAAGTTCAGGTGTTTGTAGGCGATACATTGGTTGAAACCTTCAGCCCAGATTTATCTGATAACCCATCAGGTGACCATTGGCATGTATTTGATATCGTGAATGGCGTTATTGTTCCAAGCCAATATGTAGGCAGCGAGAATGCGTTTGATTTACCAACGGCAGAAGAAGCGCTTGCGAATGAAAACGGCATTGATATCTCTGAATTGCTAACTGGCGATGAAGGTGATGACTCTGGTGATACGGGTGGAAACGAACCAAGTGTTGGAGATGTTTCCATTGAGAACGCTCTTATCACTGACAATGGTGATGGAACTTACACCATTACACCGGAAGAGAACTTCAATGGTGAATTCTCGATTAGCTACAACGTAGACGATGGCAACGGTGGGGTTACTCCAGCGGAACTAGACGTGACTGTAACAGCAGTTAACGACCTTTCTGTAATTTACGACCACGACTACACCATTAATGAAGATGGTTCGCTGACCTTTACCGATGAACAGCTACTGACTGGTGCAACGGATATTGACGGCGATGATCTTTCTGTCGAGTCGGTTAACTACGAAGGTACAGACGGTGTGTTCACGGATAACGGCGACGGTACTTATACCTTTGCTCCAAACGAGAACTTCAATGGTAATGTCGACCTAACTTACGATGTGAGTGATGGTACAGATGTTGTATCGGCGAATATTGATGTTCAAGTGGTTCCAATCAACGACGTACCGGTAGCGGGTTCTACGACTTACAGTGTTGAAGAAGACGGCAGTATCACCCTAAGCGATGCACAACTTCTAGCGAATAGCTCGGATGTTGAAGGGGAAGTGTTTGTCAGCGATGTAAGCTACAGCGGCACTGATGGTGTATTCACTGATAATGGTGATGGTACTTACACCTTTGCTCCAAACGAAAACTTTAACGGTGACATCAGTCTTGATGTATCTGTTATGGATGAAGATGGCGCAACCGCTGAAACAACCGCAGGTATCGACGTCATTGCTGTTAATGACTTGCCGGTTGCAGGTTCAACGACCTACAGCGTTGACGAAGATAACGTGATTACCATCTCTGAAGCACAGCTTCTTGCGAACAGCTTAGACATTGAAGGTGATGTATCCGTTAGCGACGTTTCCTACTCAGGCGCAGACGGTATATTTACTGACAATGGTGATGGTACTTACAGCTTCGCACCAAATGAAAACTTCAACGGCAATGTCAGCCTAGATGTCACCGTTGCTGATGAAGAGGGTGCAACGGCTGAAACCACTGCGGGTATTGAAGTTATCGCGGTTAACGACGCGCCAGTGTCAGGTGACTTGGCTTACTCAGTGGATGAAGATGGTTCAATCACACTAAGCCAAGAGCAGCTGCTTGCTCAAGCATCGGATGTGGACGGCGATGATCTTACCGCTGCCAACCTAACCGCCGGTAATAACGCGACCGTTACGGCAAACGATGATGGTTCATTTACCATTACCCCGGATGCTGACTTTAATGGCGATATTGACCTAAGCTTCGACCTTTCTGATGGTACTGAAACGGTTGTTGCAACGGCAGACCTTACTGTGAATCCAGTGAATGACATCGCAGTTGTAGAAGATGTCGCTTACACCATTGAAGAAGACGGTTCGCTTACCTTTACGGACGAGCAACTGCTAGCAGGTGCTTCTGATATTGATGGTGATGAGCTTTCAGTTGCCGACGTGTCTTACACTGGCGCAGAGGGTGTGTTTACCGACAATGGCGATGGAACCTACACCTT
Organism: Vibrio crassostreae; assembly: GCF_041439375.1. Taxonomy (GTDB): domain Bacteria; phylum Pseudomonadota; class Gammaproteobacteria; order Enterobacterales; family Vibrionaceae; genus Vibrio; species Vibrio crassostreae_D. The sequence continues at coordinate 64,804 of NZ_JBGONY010000007.1, forward strand.
TGCACCGAACGAGAACTTCAACGGTGACGTAAGCCTAGACTTCTCAGTATCTGACGGTACAGAGACGGTCGATGCTAACATCGACGTAACGGTAACAGACGTTAACGATGCACCAGTGGCAGGCGCAACGTCTTACCAAATGAACGAAGATGGCACCATCACATTGAGCCCTGAGCAGTTGATTGCTAATAGCTCCGATGTGGACGGTGAAGTGTCGCTTGATAGCGTGAGCTACTCAGGTGCAGACGGTATCTTGGTTCAAAATGAAGATGGGTCGGTAACGTTCGCACCAAACGAAAACTTTAACGGCGACATCAACCTTGATGTGACGGTTATTGATGACGACGGTGCAACGGCTCAGACTACCGCTGGTATTGAAGTTATTGCAGTTAACGACGCACCAGTGGCCGGAAACGTGGCTTACTCGGTTGATGAAGACGGTTCAATTACGCTATCTCAAGAGCAGTTGCTGGCTAACGCATCCGATGTTGATGGTGATGCACTAACCGCAAGCAACCTATCTGCAGGTGACAATGCGACCGTAACAGCGAACGAAGATGGTTCATTTACTATCACTCCGGATGCTGATTTCAACGGTGACATTGATTTGAGCTTCGATGTGTCAGATGGCCTTGAAACTGTTCAAGCTGGAGTCGACCTAACGGTTAACCCAGTCAATGACCTACCAACAGCGGAAGACCAAAACTTTACTGTTGAGGAAGATGGAACGCTAATCTTCACGGATGCAGACCTACTAGCAGGTGCTGCAGACATTGACGGCGATGACTTGTCTATCGTTGACGTGTCTTACACGGGCGCAGAAGGTGTGTTCACTGATAACGGTGACGGCACTTATAGCTTTGCTCCGAACGAGAACTTCAATGGCGATGTCAACCTAGGCTTCACAGTGACTGATGGCACTGAGACAGTCGATGCCAATATTGGTGTGACGGTAACGGATGTTAACGATGCGCCGGTAGCGGGTTCTACGTCTTACCAAATGAACGAAGATGGCACCATCACAATCAGCCCTGAGCAGTTAATTGCTAATTGCTCTGACGTTGATGGTGAAGTGTCACTTGAAAGCGTGACTTACTCAGGCTCTGACGGCACCTTGGTTCAAAACGATAATGGGTCTGTGACCTTCACGCCAAACGAGAACTTTAATGGTGATATCAGCCTAGATGTGGTCGTGACCGATGATGACGGTGCAACGGCAACAACAACGGCAGGTATCGAAGTTCTGGCTGTGAACGATGGACCTGAATCTGAGGATGTGAAACTAACCACAGCCGAAGACAGCACCATTCTTATCACACAAGACATGTTGTTAGCTCAAGCTACCGACATCGATAACACCGCAGACGAGCTGTCGGCTTCTGGTCTACAAATCGACCCTAGCTTGGGTGAGTTGCTAGATAACGAAGATGGTACTTGGTCATTTACACCAAACGAAAACTTCAATGGCGATGTGCCAATGACGTTTAACGTTAGCGATGGCCAAGAGACAATTTCAGTCGACGGCAACATCGATGTTACGCCAGTGAATGATGCACCTGAAGCGCCAATGATTGAGATGCAAGGCGAAGAAGATGTGGTCATGGTGATTGACCCGGCTTACATCGCGGATCAAGTGACAGACCTTGATGGCGACGAGATCAGCATTGAGAGCATCACAGTTCGAGCTCCAGCGAACGCGACCTTAACTCAGCAACCAGACGGCATGTATCACTTAGTGACTACTCAAGACTTCAATGGCTTAGTAGAACTCGGTTATCAAGCGACTGACGGTGAAGAAGTGGTTGATGGCTCGCTGAATGTGGATGTCATTCCGGTTAACGACGCACCATTCAACGTCGGCAACGCAATGATGACCACCAACGAAGATGGCGCGTTCACCTTCGATGCTGGCGACTTGATGAACTTGTTCGGTGACATTGATACCGCAGACCTTGTTGTTTCTCGCATTATCACCGCAGACGGTGAAGATGGCGGAGAAGTTACAGACAACGGTGATGGTACTTGGACATTCACACCAACAGGCGACTTTGCGGGTGTTTCTGACCTACAAGTTGTCGTGAGTGACGGTGAGTTCGAAACGGTTCTCGATGTTCCTGTGTACGTACGTCCTGTCGCAGATGGCGCGGTTATTTCAACTGACCATGACGGTCCATTAGTCTTCGGCGAAGATGAAACGGGTCACTTGGGACTGAACGTTGGCCTAGTCGATGATTCAGAAACACTAAGTAACTTGGTGATGACAGGTTTCCCTGTTGGATTCGAGGTAACAGATGGTGTGAATACCGTGATGATCACCGAGCCGGGTCAATACATCGACCTGTTCGACTGGGATATCTCAAACATTCAAATGACGCCGCCTGAAGACTTCCATGGTGAGTTCTTCGTAACCGTAAGCGCAACAACGGTTGATTACGGAGATGAGCCGGAAGCGTTTGATGATGGTATCGATTCAGGTGATTTCGAAACTGTGGCGGGTGATTCCATCATCCTAACGGCGGACGACCTAATCGGATTGGCTGAGAATGTGGATGCTGACAGCGATGATGAAGTGAAACTGGTTCATCTTGCTGACCGCAGCCAAGGTGAGATTGTCGATAATGGCGATGGCACTTGGACGTTCACACCAGCACCAGGCTTCACGGGCGAAGCAGACATTGCGTACGTAGTTGATAAAGATGGCGTGCTTCATGATGAGCAAACTGGCGTAGTCGTGAAAGAAGGCGACTCACAAGAGAATGCAGCACCAGAAGTTAACAGCATCACAACGACGGAAATCGCAGCGGATGCAACCTTGTCGTTCACTGATGAAGACATGTTAGCGAACCTGAGCGATGCGGAAGGCGACAGCTTGAGCATTGAGTCAGTAAGCTTGATGGAAGGTCAGGGTGTAATAGAGAGCGATAACCAAGGTAACTATCAATTCACACCTGCTGAAGACTACACCGGAGATGTTCAAGTTGGGTTTATAGCGACCGATGGCGAAAATCGCATCGAAAGCTTCTTCAATGTGGATATCCAAGGCGGAGATGAAGCGGCGGCGAGTGAAGGTTATGCCATAGCTGATGATGGTTCACTAACTATCACGGATGCACAGCTGGTGGATGAGTTGGGCGTGAGTGATTCTGCACAAGTTGTTGATGTTGCAGACGCGAACGATGCTGGCTTCTTTGCTCAATCTGGTGACGGTGAGTGGACATACTGGCCGAACGAAGACTTCGATGGCAATTTAGCGATGAATGTTGAAGTTAACGACGGCGGTGAAGTATCAAGTCACAGCTTAAGCATCCAAGTTGAAGATGATTCAGTACAAAGTGATGAACCACAAGTCCAAGCTGCTCAAGAAACAGAAGAGCAACAAGTGGAAGTGGCTCAACAAGCTGATGACCAAGCTCAAGATGCTGAAACTGAAGACAGTACAGCCGATGTAACCGCGGCACCGGGCGATACTATCTCTATCTCGATTCCAGATGAGGTGAGTGGTAACGAATCGGTTGATTACGCTGATATGTCTGGCTTACCTGAGGGCGCTACTGTGAGCAACGCACTGGATAACGGTGATGGTAGCTTCACAATCAGTGGCAACCTAGAGCAGCCTGTATCCGTTGAACTTCCAGAAGGTTATGAAGGTACTAGCGAGATCCAATTCCAAGGTTACGACGAATTGGGTAGCTCAATAGACGGTGCTAGCGGTTCTGTTGAAGTTGAGGTCGATGATCAATACACCATGCAAGGTTCTACCCAAGAGCAGCAACCAGACATGGCGGGTATGGAATCTGGAGGCAGCGACTGGACAAGTTCAGGTGGTCAAGAGCAAGGTGTTGACTTCACGGACGACTCTGGAAGCTTCGATTCAGATTCTCAAACTGGAACCGATCAAGGCAACGACTTCGACCAAAGCTCGATTTAATCGAGAGGGCTTAGTTTTAGTCTGAACCGACATTTAGTCTAAACCAACAAGTAGATAGGGCAGCGTAAAGTTGCCCTCACTAAAGCCATGTGGGGTCATTGATGCATGGCTTTTTTATTGCTTGTTGTTCTAAATAATATTGTTTGTTTCGCTAAATAAACTTGAGAACAGACAAAAATGTCCTTAATTATTAGACGAGTTAGTTAGAAAGGAGGGACGACATGTATCGTTATGTCAGTTCACCGCAAGCGTCGAAGTACATCGTGCCACCACCTCAACATCGTGAGTTGTCGAGTGTGGATGTGCCTGAGTCCGAATTAGAGATGCGAGAAATATTGAATAATTGGTTTGCTGATGGTTTAGCACCCATTATTGAAAGTGAAGATGACTACATCTCTACGAGCGATCACGTTCGATTTGAAAAGCTCAGCGGCACCGTTGGGATGCTGTTGAGAAACAAAGATTATTATTTTGCGGCCAAACGGATTTTATCTGTGTGGGAACAAAATTGTCTTGAAACCACTTACATCAATTATCTCATTTTACGCAGTGAGCGAGTCACTTCTTTAAGGTAAGTTAATGCTGTGGCACTTGTCATTAGCCATTAGCCATTAGCGACTTACGGTTCGTGTGCTTACGATCTTTTTATTTTTCTAGCGAATCAGGTAAACAAAAAGGGCAAGCTTTGAGGCTCACCCTTAAGGTTCTTTTTACTTAACGTTGTTGCTCTCAATTAACGATGCTTTTGTCTAACGTTATTGTTCTTTCCTGTCGTTATAACTTCTCAGTAGGGGTGAGACTTACACCCAACCATCAAATTTGAGTCGTTTTTGAATTCTCTCGACTGCTTCTTTCTGCATTTGTCTAACACGCTCATTAGAAACATTTACATCTTGCATTTGTCCCACCTCAGACAGTGTTTTCACCTTGTTATCAAAGAAACCAAAACGGTGAATGAGAACCTTCTGTAATTTGGGTGGCAGTGTGTTTATGATTTGCTCTAGAGCTTGGGTAAAGGATTGATCCTCACAATCTTGTTGAGGGTCTTGGATATATTCACTTTCGCATTGATCAAGCACCATAGGCGCATGGCTAGTTCCAACCGTTGTCGTCACGTCAATAAACCCGCTTAACGCCACCAGTTGATCGACGCGTTCGGCCTTTACACCTGAACTGTCTGATAGCTCAGAAATTGAAATCTCTCTACTCATTTTTTTACTTACATCGAGCTTTTTGGACGCGAGGCTGTTTATTTCTTTGCATACGTGGGCGGGCAATCGGACAGTACGACCTTTGTTCATCAATGCCGCTTCAATATTCTCTCGAATCCACCATACGGCGTAAGTCGAAAAGCGATAACCGGGTTCGGGATCGTATTTATCGATTGCTTTGATTAAGCCGATGTTACCTTCTTCGATCAGGTCGAGCAGCGTGAAGTTGTTGCCTTTACGTTTTAGGTAACTCTTTGCGATTTTTACAACAAGTCGCAGGTTTGATTCGATCATGATGTCACGTGCTTGCTTGTCACCAGCGCGATTCAATTTTGCGTAATACACCTCATCTTCACGCGACAGCAGATCAATCCCCACAATATCCTTTAGATAGTGAGCATAAGGTTCTGCAGTGGTAGAAAATGATTCTTTAATGGGTGTGTCATCCGTGAGCCCCTGAAACGCAGCAAAACTGTCATTGTTCATTTCCTTGTCCTTTTTTAGCCGACTGAACGTTTTATTTTTTTATTTTATTATTATGCCACCAAGTGATTAACGCTTGGTTTCATTAGAGTGTAGGTAACAGTTTCTTCTTTACCAATAAATAAAATGCAACTTCGTATACTTACGTCACAAAAAGATCTACAAGTATTTAACCATTTTACATCTCATCGAGCGTGTCGGTTTTTCATAGGAAACATGAACATGCATAGCTTATAAAGTATGTATTATGCATTGGCGTATGTAGATAAACCGAGTGAATTTTTAGGAGCGGGCGGCTATATAATTGATAGGGAAAATGAGGAGAACGTGGCAAGAGTCGAGGTTCCATGTTGTCAAAGTACCTCAGGTCTTTAACCTGTTCAGCTGACATTGTTTGCTGCGTAAAACTAGAAAACCGATTAGTGAAGACTAAAAGCTGTTACGGAATACTAAAAGCTCATTGAATTGACTAATAAGTGCTGAGCACCTCATCGATTTGTTTGTTGATGATCTTCATTTCGCTGTAGATAACAGAAAGATCATCATCTTGAGGTGCAAGCTTATTAAGTGTGTTTTGCTCGACTCTTTCTAAGGCCACGGTAGCGGTTTCTTCGCCGAAGCTGGCCAATATGCCTTTTAATGTGTGCACGGTAAAATGAAGCTTGCCCCAATCCTGTTGCTGTACCAGTTCTTGTATCTCTTCTAATGAATTGCCATGGTCTTCTTGATACACAGACAACACAGCGAAAATTACTTCTCTGTCATTATCTAAGTAGGCATTTAAGGCATCAAAATCTAGCATATAGACTCCTGTCGGCTGTATGTTGAAAATGGGCTGGGCGGCTTAGTAGAAAAACCAGATCTTAATGAATCACTGAGCCATTGGCTCCATCTTGGTGGAAGCTCTAGCTGTGCGAGCTGTTTCAAGTATTCGTGTCTAAGGTTTTCTTCTATATGAGCTTTATGGACGGCATATATATAGTCAAGTTTCGCCGCAATTGAATATGGGTAATTGTGAATGTAGTCCTTTAGTTCTTGGATGGAATCGGAATTTTCGATATTTACACAAGTAGAAGGATCTACATCTTTTGATTCAAGTTGATGGTTTATTGTCTCCCCTCGAGCTTTTAAGCACTCTGCAACTAAGTGGTACAGGGAGTACTCGCCAAAGTAAGTCAGAAGAGGCAGCAATTGAAGCAATAAGTGAGTGGGTTGGTTGTAAAAGTTATTTGCTAACAGTGTCGAGGCTCGAATCACTTTCTTGTGAGCAACTTGAGGGCTGTTCTCAATGAGTAAAATATTACTTTGAAATAGGGCAAGGCTGGCCAGAACTTGTTGCTGTTGTTTTACCGGAAGTTTGAGATTTACCAACTCTGTGAATTGATTAGCATGTTCCAGCAGAATACGTTTGTACTTTAATTGTGTCTCACGTTGGTAGGTCGCCTTTAGTGAACTGAAGTGAGCGTCAATGGAATGAATAATATCAATGTCGGCAGACGATATATGCGTCGCGTACATCTCACCAAGCTTGATAAGCATCAGGGTGTTATCGACGTTTTCTGCCAAGTCGATTGCTCTTATCGCACGGTGACTGATGCTAGGCGTCATTTCAAACGCTCTTATGGCCAGTTTAAGTGCAGGCAGTAACATATTATGTTTTTCATAAATGCAGCTTAAACAATCAATAACGTTTAATGACAACGGTTGAGCAATCAGGTAATTGTGGAGCTTTTCTATGGCTAGGTTCGGTTTTCCCAAGCTGTCTAGAATTAATGCCTCTGCGACTAATTTGGTCGGGTGCATATTCGTGTTTGAGTTGTTGATTGTGCTTGAAAGCAAATCCCATTCTTTGCCTCCAATTAAGTGCTCAATCAACGTCGCTTCAAACTGAACGCTATTGCCATTAGGGGAGATCGCTAACGCTTGTGTCAATCGTTCCAGATTAGTGATCGGATATAAGTCATTCAGTTGGGTGAGTTTCTTCGAAACGGACACAGCACTTTGAATCTTCTTGCCTAAAGATTGAGTATTGATCGGTTTAGAAACAAAGTGATGTGCTTCGCCAGAAAGGGCAGTCAATACGGTTTCCTGACGCATATCCCCAGAAACAAGAATCGTGGCGACTGTATGATCGATGAGCCTGTTTCGATAGAGGATCCCCAAAAGCTCAAACCCCGTGAAGGATTGCTCTAAGTGGTAGTCAATGAGGAGTACATGAAATGAGTGCGTCTCGACCGCCTTGATGGCTTGTCGATAATCGGTCGCAATAAAGATGCAATCATGTGAAATGCCCAAGCTCGAGAGTTGCTGCTTAATAAGTATTGTTGCGCTCTTAGAGTCGTCGACAATCAAAACCCGCAGGTCTGTTGGTAAGGTCAAATCCATTTTCCTCAATACCAAATGTTATGTTTAATCTAGGTGTCAGGTTGCACATTGTCAAGGTGCCTATATCACATACAAACACTCAATAAACTATTGGTAATTAAAGAGTATTCGATAACATTTATGAAAGCCTTAAAACGCAGGTTACGTTTACCTTATTTTTGTGGGGTTATCCGTGTTTTAGAAATAAAAAAGAGGTAAGCCGATAAGCTTACCTCTCTGTTTTCTTACTAAAAAACTAGCGCTAATCACGCATGTTCAAAATCAATACTGCCGCTAGAGCCAAGAACGCCGTCATCATTAAGAACACATCGTTGTAAGCCATGATGGCAGCGTCACGTTGCATTGTACCAAGTAAGCTTGCTTGCGCTTGCTGCATCGCCGTTGCAGCATCACTTCCTGACTGAATGAAAAACGCTTGTTGTTGCTGAAGCGTCTGCCAGCCAAGTTGACTCACAGAAGGTAACGACTCCTTGATGTGTGCCAAGTGCTCACGGGTTTTGTTATCCAATAGCGTAGCGATAATCGCGATGCTGAAAGCACCACCTAGGTTTCGCATCACGTTGGTTAAAGTTGATGCGTCTGGCGTGTCCATTTTACTGATGTTCTTCATGGCAACCAAAGACAGCGGAACCATAATAAATGGGCTACCGATAGCACGCAGAACCATAGACAAAATCAGCTGCTGGCCACCAAAATCGATTGTCATATGCGTATTCACGTAACAACTGAAACCGAACATTGCGAAGCCAAAGGTCACCAAGTACTTAGGCTTAATGATCTGTGTTAGCTTGGGCACAATTGGGAATATCAGAAGTTGTGGGAAACCCATCCACATTAGCACTTCACCAATTTCCATCGCGTTATATTGCTGAATTTGAGTGAGATACATCGGCAGCACATAGATAGAGCCAAGCAACGCCATCCCCAAAATCAAATAGGCGATACAAGACATAGCAAACTGCCCATCCCGCAATAGCCGCAGGTTAACCAATGGCTTTTTGTGTTGGAGTTCGTTTATCACGAAGTAAACTAAACTCACCGCCGACACGATACTCAAGCCAATAATAAAGCTCGAACTGAACCACTCTTCACGGTTACCTTCTTCTAGCACCACTTCCAAACAACCTAGCCCTAACGCCATGGTGGCAATACCAAACCAGTCCGCTTTTTTCAGCGTGCCAAGGTCGAGCTTTTCATCATCCAAGCCATATCGGATCATGGTGATCACAAGCAAAGCAGGCGGAATATTGATGTAGAAAATATAGTGCCATGAAAAGTTCTCCGTCAGCCAACCACCAAATGTTGGGCCGATCGATGGAGCAAAGGTCGCGGTTACGCCAAACAGTGCCATACCCACAGCCCGTTTGTTAACAGGCAATAACTGAATCACTAACGAGAAAGCAAGTGGGATTAAAGCACCACCACTGAAGCCTTGCATCGCACGGAACACGATCATCGAGGTCATGTTCCAAGAGAACGAACACAACAAAGATGAAATGGTGAAAATGGCCGTCGTCCACGTGATATAACGGCGTTTACCGAGTGCTTTAGAAAGCCAACCACTGAGTGGGATAGCAATCATCTCTGCGACTAGATAAGACGTAGAGATCCACGAGCTTTCATCTAAGGTGGCAGACAGCGCGCCTTGAATATCTTTGAGAGACGAATTGGTGATCTGAATATCCAAGATCGCCATAAACGCGCCAATCAAACCACCAAATAGGGCGATCCAATGGCGTCTAGAAACCTCGTCGTCATCATTAGTTTGGGTGACAACACCAGCATTACTCATGATCTAGCCTCGTTTATCGATGGTCGCTACCACAGACAAACCAGGAAGCAGTCGACCTTTCAATTCTTGCTGATCTGGAATCGTAATTTTCACAGGTACACGTTGAACGATTTTAGTAAAGTTACCTGTCGCGTTTTCTGGTGGCAGTAGCGCAAACTTGGCGCCAGTTGCAGGGGAGAAGCTGTCTACCACGCCTTCAAGTGGCTGACCCGGAAAGGCATCTAGTTCGACTTCTACCGTTTGGCCTTTGTGAATGCCGCTTAGCTGTGTTTCTTTGAAGTTAGCTTCAATCCACAATTGGTTGTTTGGTACCAAGCTCATAAGTGGCGCGCCTGCTTGAATCAGCAAGCCTTCACGGACGCTACGTTTACCAATCACGCCATCCGCTGGCGCGTAAACCTTGGTGTAATCAAGGTTAAGTTGTGCTTGATCTCTTTGTGCTTGAGCTTCAGTCACGGATGCGTTTGCTTGTTCGATTTCACTCGCAATCACGATTAGTTGGTCATTACTTGCGACGAGGTTTGCTTTTGCTTCTTCAAGTTCTGCTTGGGTGACTTTTTGTTGTGCGACCATGCTGTCGACTTCATCTTGCGAAGCATAGTTGCGCTTTAATAAGCTGCGAGAACGCACGACTTGTTGGATTGCACGCTCGTATTCAGCTTGTGCGGAATCAACACGGCTCTCGGCTTGATTTATTTGGCTACGTTGTAACGTTTGTTGAGCGATAAGGTTGTGTACGCTTGATTGAACGACGCTTAAATGCGCATTCGCCTGAGCAAGTGCAGATTGGTAATCACGATCATCAATTTGAACCAACAAGTCACCTTGTTTAACCGATTGGTTATCACTCACGTAAGACTTAACAATATAACCTGACACCTTCGGGCTTATATTCGTGATGTCGCCTTGTAGGTAGGCATTGTCGGTAGATTCAAAGTATTGGCCATAGCCGTACCAATATCCGGCACCAGCAAGACCTAATGACAGCATGATCGCAGTAGCAATAAGCGGAGCTTTTTTACGTTTTTTTGTGCTTACTGATTGCGAAGCGTTATTGTTCTCTGTCATTTTTTGTTTCTCATTTTGTTTTTATTTAGATGTAACGAATTGTAAATGAATTCGATTGATTGATAAGATAGGAAAAAAGGGAAACACTGTTGCAAAAATCTTACTAATATAGCTTTGGGAGAAGTACGATGGACTTAAATGCTGTGACTGTTTTTACACAAGTTGTTGATTGTGGGAGTTTCACGCACGCAGCTGAAGCATTGAACATGACCAAGTCGACCGTCAGCCGAAAGCTAGACGAGCTGGAGCAGCACCTAGGTGTGAGGTTGATCACTCGTTCGACACGAAGTTTAGTTTTAACGCCAGAGGGTGAGCGCTTTTATCAGTCGAGCATGCAGATGCAAGAGATCATGAACCAAGCTGAGTTAGAGGTTTCTGCCAATCAGGATTTGATCCGAGGGCAGTTGAATGTTGTGTTGCCTGTCGAATTGGGACATCAAGTATTAGCCACATACATCCACAGTTTCCTAAAAGAGCACCCAAACGTGACTTTGAACTTAGAACTGTCAAATCGAGAAGTCGACATCATTGCGGAGGGGATCGATCTTTACGCACAAATTGGTGAGCTAGTGGACTCGAGCTTGGTTTCTCGCTACCTCACAACATCGAAGCGTGTATTGGTAGCCAGCCCTGAGTATTTAGAACAGTTCGGTGAAATCTCTTCACCCGATGACCTTAAGCCTCCATTTAGGATGATTGAGGTGGTGAACAAGGCGGCACGTCTACCTAAGTGGCATTTACAATTAGAAGGCGGAGAGTCGATTTTGATCGATCTACCGTGTCAGTTGCGGGTGAATACCATCACGGCATGCCTAACAGCGTGTGTGGATGGGCTCGGCTTGGCGGTGCTTCCTGAATTCATTTGTCGGGAACACTTCAAGACAGGTAAGCTGATTCGTTTGTTACCTGAATATGAGATGCCAGAAGTTTCAGTGAGCCTAGTGTATGCAGACAGGCAGTTGATGCCGAAACGTAAAAAGGTCTTTATCGACTATCTACTGACTGCCTTTCAAAATAGGAAGCATAAGTAGGGTTCTACTATTTGTTAGGGACAATTTTTAGTTAGCGTGAACCCAAGATGTGCCTTTGAATAGCAATTGTTGAATGTTTTTCAAAAAACAATAGAAAATGCAGTAAGTATCATTATAAAGTCTATTGTTAGTCAATTGTATACTTATTGTCACTCTATGGCGGACCGATCTGACTATACTGAGTTCATACCTAATCAGAGGAACACAATCATGAAAGCATTCACTAAATCAGTATTGGCAATTGGCATTTTAGCTGCAGGCACCGCCCAGGCGTTTGAACTAACGAGTAATGATATTCAAGAAGGTCATCCAATGGCGAAGACCTTTGAATACTCAAGCTGGGGCTGCGATGGCGAAAACTTATCGCCACAATTGATGTGGAAAGATGCACCAGCAGGCACCAAAAGCTTTGCAATCACGGCGTATGATCCAGATGCTCCGACTGAAAGTGGCTTCTGGCACTGGGTTGCGTTTGATATCCCTGCAACTGTGAACGAGTTACCTCGCGGTGTCGACATCTCTAAAGTCGGTGGCAAAGAAGGTCGTATTGATTACGGCACAGTTGGCTACGGTGGCGTTTGTCCTCCTGAAAAAGATGGCATGCACCGTTATCAATTCACTGTTTGGGCATTGCCAACGGATAAACTCAACCTAGACGAAAATACGCCGTCGGCTGTGGTTGGATTCACGTTGAACAGCATGGCTTTAGACAAAGCGAAACTGACCGCAACTTATACACGTTAATAGCTTATGTACGTTTAAAGCTTATACACGTACATAATAAGTAAACAAGGGGATGAGATGAATCATCAATATCAAGTCACGATCTTTCGTGCAGAGCAGTTACAAAAGCTGCGTAATGTGAGGATTCTATCCCCTAGTATCATTCAGATCATTACAGGCAGTAAGCGCCTGTTTTGGAAAGATTCGGCGGTAGAGCTCTCACATTCTGAGCTGCTGTTGTGTGAGGTATCAGCTTCACTAAGTTTTGAGAACATGCCCCACAAAGGGCGTTTCTTGTCGCGAGTATTCAGCTTTCAATTCCAACCTTCTCAGGCGATGCTTGATTTAAGTGAGGAACGTTCGAATGATCTGGGACTGCCTACAGTGAAAGCGGATCGAAACTTACAAGACTCACTCAACGCGCTGTTCTCGTTTGATACACAGAGCATGAGCAAAGAGACTCAACAGTTTTGGTTGCAGGGCTTGTACCAGCAATTAGCTGAAAAAGCGGTGCTGCATCGATTGTTTGCCAGTGCCAACGTTTCGTTTAGCCAAAAGCTCAGCCATTATCTTTCACTCTCACCAGATGAGAAGCATCCGCTAGAGTCGGTGGCGGAGCGTTTTGCAATGAGCCGAGCCACGCTGATTCGAAAGCTCAAGTTGGAAGGTATGCAATATCGTGAGGTGTTGGCTGAAGTTCGGTTGAGTCATGCGCTTTATCTGATGCAAAACGGACAACAGAATGTAGCGATGTTGGCTCAGTCTTGCGGTTACCAATCGGAAGGGCGTTTTAGTCAGCGCTTTAAAGGGAAATTTGGTTTGTCGCCAAGTGAATACATCAAAACCGTCGTCAGCAATAGAGTCGCGACACCGTAACCCTTCTTGTTTGGCCCAAGCGCTAACGTTACTTGCCACGCTACGCCGCTTTTAATCATCTTCTTCATCGGCAGAGGTTTGTCTTGTTGCTTGTTATTGTTGGCCGAAGATGAGCGTTTTCTGATTTTAGGCAACCAGATCATCAAAGCTAATATTGGAAATACCAAATTCATTAACAGCGCTAATTGCCAACCTGTCGTAGTGAACAAGGTGAGCTCTGAAAATGGCACCATCAAACTTGAGCCTAACGTCGAGCCGATGCCCATCGTAAAGATGTACAAAGAAGTCACAGTAGCGATGCGTGTCGGGAAGCTAATTTTCACTACAACGGGTAACAACATGTTGCCAATCGCGATACCAAGCCCAATCATCACGGTGCCGATGTATAAAGTCGGAATCGCTCCAAAAGACCTCAGCGTGATCCCAGTGGTAATCAAGACCAAAGCCAACAGCAAGCTAGGTTCAAGCCCAATTCTCTGAGATATTTTGGTCACTAGCGGTGAGAACAGGGCGAAGGTTAACAGTGGTAAAGCCGTTAAAAATCCAGCAGCAGAAGAATTAAGGCTGAGCCCTTCCATAACCTGAGAAAGCACCGGAGCTAAGCTCGTAAAAGGCCCGCGAAGGTTAAGTGCCAAGAATTCCCATATTCCACGTACTCCGTATTACTCACACGATCCGAACATACACACCTACATTTGATCTCTTTGCTCTAAAGCCCACTCAATAAACATTTTAACTTTTGGTGATTGGTGTTCTGACGGCGTCGCAAAATAATACTGTTGTTTGCACGTAACTGGTGGTTCAGCAAACGGTGCGATGAGCGTATTGTCTTTAAGATATTTCGATACAACGCTATATCGCCCAATGGCAATACCTGCATTGTTTATAGCTGCCAGTATCGCGAGATCTGAACGGTCAAACTCGATGTTAGAGTTTGAATGCACAGTGCTGAGTTTGTTCGCTTGTGCCCACACTTCCCATTCATTGCGGTTCGAATCGTAGTTCCATGCTTGGTTGTCATGCAGTAACGTTGCTCTATTGAGGTTCTCTGGTTGTTGATTAAGCCCGTGTAACTCAGCGTATTGAATGCTACAAACCGGAGTCATGCTCTCGTGCATGAATGCTTGGCAGAAAAGTTTATCGGGAAAAAGATCATCGAAGTAGATGGCAATATCGATACCGTGTCCTTGAAAGCTGATATTTTCATTACCCGTTAGCAGCTTTAATGTGATTGATGGGTAACGTTGTTTGAAGTCCGCTATCCGAGGTACTAGCCAACTCTGCGCAAATGTCGGTCGTGAATAGATCGTGAGTGTGCCCGATATTTCGTCGTTCTTAACATCTAAAATCTCTTGGTTTAGATCATTCAAGGTGCGGCTCAATGCGGCATAGATGCGTTTGCCTTCGCTTGTTAGAGCGATTTTTCGGTGCGCACGTTCAAACAGCTGTATATCCATTTCTCTTTCGAGCTTGTTGATACGATGAGAAACCGCACTTGGTGTCATCGATAATTCTTGGGCTGCAAGTGAAAAAGAACCATGTCGAGCCGCCACTTCAAACGTGTGCAGTTTTGACAGCTGGTGGCTGTTTAAGCGTTGATTTTTGGAGTACAGGTTGTCTTCGCTATACATGTCGTTAAGGGCACCTTGGTTCAAACAAGAGGAATTCGATACACATCGTGGATGTCATATCATAGCTATATCTATGAGTTATAGTTAATCATAACTTGCTTTAGCTGAGTTAATTCTCGAACTATTAGGCCATAGATGAATTTAGTTCATGTAAGTGTGATTTTTCGTCGTTTGAACAAACACCAAAATCCCGTTTAAATAGGGTTACTAATGATTGAACCTGCGCAGTACGCGCTTTACCAGAGAAGGTCACCCATGACTGAATTGAATATCGATAAACTCATCTCAGATTTCCCATTACTTCAACAATTAATTGCATTGGAAGAAGTGGTTTGGTTTAACTCAAATGTGACGACTCTGGAGCACGGTTTACCTTATGTCGGCTTGGATGAGAAAGACATCCATGATGCGAGCTTGAGGTTACAAAGGTTTGCTCCTTATCTAGCCAAAGCATTTCCTGAAACTCAAGTGAGCAATGGCATCATTGAGTCTGAGCTTGTTGAGACCCCATCGATGAAATCAGCATTGGAAGCGCATTATCAGCAGCCTATTAAAGGGCGCTTGATGATGAAGAAAGACAGCCATTTACCGATTTCAGGTTCAATCAAAGCCCGTGGCGGTATATATGAGGTACTGACTCACGCTGAGAAACTCGCGTTTGAAGCTGGGTTACTAAGTGAAAGCGATGATTACAGCAAATTGCTAGAACCCGAGTTTCGTGAGTTCTTTAAGCAATACAGTATTGCGGTAGGTTCAACAGGGAACCTAGGCATGTCAATTGGTATCATGAGCGCGAAATTAGGCTTTACCGTATCCGTTCATATGTCTGCCGATGCGAGAGCGTGGAAGAAGAACAAACTGCGTGAGCACGGCGTAAATGTGGTTGAGTATGAGCAAGATTACGGCGTTGCGGTTGAACAAGGACGAAAAGAAGCTGAATTGGATCCTCGTTGTTTCTTCATTGACGATGAAAACTCGAAGACACTGTTCCTTGGATATTCGGTGGCAGGAGAAAGACTTAAACAACAATTTGAACAACAGGGCATTGTGGTTGATGAACAGCATCCGTTGTTTGTTTACTTGCCATGCGGCGTGGGTGGCGGGCCAGGTGGTGTTGCATTTGGTTTAAAGATGGCTTTTGGTGATGATGTTCACTGCATTTTTGCTGAGCCGACTCATTCTCCTTGCATGTTGCTGGGTGTTCACACTGGTTTGCATGATGAGATTGCAGTGCAAGATCTTGGTATCGATAACCTCACCGCCGCAGACGGTTTGGCGGTGGGTCGAGCATCTGGATTTGTCGGTCGCGCGATGGAGCGTTTGCTTGATGGTTACTACACATTAACTGATGAACGTATGTACCAATTGTTAGGCATATTGAACCAAGCCGAGGGCATTCAACTTGAGCCTTCAGCATTGGCTGGTATGCCGGGCGCCATTCATGTTGAGCATAACAGTGAATATCTGAAGAGGTTAGGCATCGCCGAATTTACGTTAGCGAACGCGACTCATCTTGTTTGGGCGACAGGCGGCGGTATGGTTCCAGAGCAAGAAATGGCAGCGTATTTAACGAAGTCTTCGTTATAAATTGAATAAAAAGCGGGTGCTCGTGGCTGTTTTATCCGCTTCAATGAAACAATAAGTTGCGCAGATCGTTACCTAAAACACAGATTTTATAAATTAGACTTCATCCTTGTTATCACTGTCAGTTAGGTTGAGTGGCACTCAATTTGATAGGGATAGAGCGATGCCAGTACAACAACCAAATACACCAGAAAAACTCCTACAACGTTTAGATGCGATTGGAGAATCTTTAAGAGCTTCTGGTAAGGCGCACGCCTTGTTAGGGCTAGGTTCTGTTGGCATTGAAACGGAGCGATTGGATCAATATTCAGACGTGGATTTCTTCGCGATAGTGCAAACGGGGCATAAGCAGTATTTCTTAGACAGCTTGCATTGGTTATCTGACATTCTTCCAATCGACTATGCCGTAAGGAACACGGTCGATGGCTATAAAGTACTTTATGCCGATGGGATATTCTGTGAGTTTGCGGTATTCGAACCCCACGAGTTAGCGCATATTCCATTTGCTGAAGGGCGCATTGTTTGGCAGCAACCTGAATTTGATACGCAGTGTTGTGTTCCACCAGTAAAAGGGGAGGCACACGCTAACACTCAAGAGTGGCTCATTGGTGAGGCACTAACCAATCTTTATGTGGGTATGTCTCGCTATAATCGAGGTGAAAAGCTGTCGGGCAGTCGGTTCGTTCAATCTTACGCACTCGATCGCTTGATTGGTCTTGTGGAGCAAACGGAACAGTCTGAGCCTGAATTCGTTGATGAATTTATGTCGGATAGAAGGCTAGAAGTACGCTTTCCTAAGTTTGCTCAATTGCTACCAAGCTTTACACAAGGTTACGAGCGTACTGCTGAATCGGCTCTGGCACAGCTCGAGTTTTTGAATGCTCACTTTAACGTCAACCAAGCAATGCGTTCTAGAATTATTGATTTATGTAATTAATACATTTACTTACGATGTGCATATTCAATAGTTCCTGTTTTGAAACGCCTTGAAAACCGGTTTCGGTACGTTAGTTTTATTGTCTACCAATAAAAGGGTTGTCGCTAACTCTTATTATTGGTAGGTTTTAATCATGAAATTTAATTCCGCTTCAACTTCAATTTTCTTTTGGTGGTGCTCTATTTAGAGCAGCACGGAATACTCACATTCTTTAGCTGCTGGAAGGTAGTGAAGAATGTCACCAAGAATGTCGTCTCTTTTTATCTCCAGTAGCTTTTATTACTTGGAGATACCTTATGAAAACACCTCAAAACACGAACAAACCTGAAATTATTCTGACTGGCGACCGAGCTACCGGCCCTTTACATCTGGGTCACTATGTTGGCTCACTTCAGCAGCGCACTTCGTTGCAGCATATTCACGACCAAACGATATTGGTTGCCGACATGCAAGGGCTTACTGACAACGCTCATAATTCTGCCAAGGTATCGTCTAACATTCTCAATGTGGTGGCTGATTATCTAGCGGTAGGTATCGACCCAACAAAAACCACAATCTGCCTTCAATCGCAATTACCAGCACTGGCTGAACTTACCATGTTCTACAGCAACCTTGTGTCTATCGCTCGTTTGGAACGCAATCCAACCGTTAAAAGTGAGATTCAAAACAAGGAGTTTGGTCGCTCAATTCCGGCTGGTTTTCTTACTTATCCGATTTCACAAGCGGCTGATATCACAGCCTTTAACGCGACTTTGATTCCTGTTGGTGACGACCAATTGCCGATGCTAGAGCAGACCAACGAGATCGTGAGAAAAGTTAACTCACTCGCGGGCAAGCCAATCTTAAATGAGTGTAAACCTCTGCTTAGCAACGCCTCTCGGCTTCCGAGTACGGACGGTAAGAGCAAGATGTCCAAATCAATGGGCAACGCTATCAACTTAGGTGCGACCGAGAAAGAGATTCGAGCAGCAGTGAAATCCATGTATACCGACCCAAATCATCTACGAATCGAAGATCCGGGCCAAGTAGAAGGGAACATCGTGTTTACCTATCTTGATGCTTTCCATACTGACGCTCACTACGTCAATGAACTAAAAGATCACTACCGCAGAGGCGGGTTAGGGGATGGCCAAACTAAAAAGGTATTGGAAGAGTGTCTACAAGAGATGATTCGACCGATAAGAGCGCGCAGAGCCGAACTGTTGGATGACAAAGCGCAACTCATCGATATCTTACGCCAAGGTACACAAGTCTCGAGAGAAAGAACCGAAACCGTGTTGTTTGATGTTAAAGAACTATTTGGCCTGAACATCTTGTAAGTTTCATCAGCGATTATTCTTCATCTATTCACATTTCATCCTTCACTTATTCATCAGACCACTGCCCGATAGCGATCTGATCTCGCTATCGGTTACCCGACCTGTGTGAAACTATCAAAGAGGTTATCGTTCACGTGACTTCTTTGGATTGGTTTTAATGCTTATTACTGTGCGATTTATCATTTCCTATTTATAGAAATAACACTTTAATATTTAACTAACTATAAGATTTTAAATAAATTTTTGCGGTATATCTCAATTCGAAAGACATCATTAATTATGTTTTGAATTAATCTCACATATGCAACTGAGTTTATTTCTTTATGTGCAATATCTATCGTTAAGATGCGACTTCATCTAGTTGGTGAATCAATAAAAACATAATTATAAAGGTGATGTATGCGTGGTGCACATTTACTAATGCTATTTCCGATAGCGTTTACTTCTCAAGCTGCCAATATTGTCGACTACTCGCAAGTCGATTTATCTACAGTACTCAATCAAACAACACAGGGTTTTCCCGCTGTAAGCCAACCACTTGCTTACCAAGACGCAAGTCGAGTGAACACTGGTACAACAACACTCCTACGTAAAACACAACTTCACTACGGGATTCCGGTTTACGGTCAATCGGTAGTGGTTGATCTTTCTCAGAAGGGCTTTGCGAAAGCGGTTGATGGCCAAGTATTAACGGGTATTGAGTCAGATATTGGCTCGACACTGCCAATGATTAGCGCAAAGCAAGCTGTCGATATTGCAAAGTCACAGCACAAAGGGGTTGCCGCGGCGACTATTCGTGACCCTAACACCGAGCTTCTTATTTGGCTTGATGAACAGCAACAAGCGCGCCTGATTTATAAGGTCGATTTCTTGCAGACTCTGGGCATGGCACCCTCAAGACCGATTACGCTTGTTGATGCTAAATCGGGTGAGTTACTGGATCGTTGGGAAGGTATTGCGTTCATTGAGGCAGAAGGACCGGGCGGAAACCAGAAAAGTGGCCGTTATTACTTTGGCTCGAACACACAGTTTGGCGGATTCCAAGTCAACTCGTATTGCCAGATGGACAGCCAAAACGTTGTGACTATGAACATGAACAACCAACAAGGCTCAGGGCAGATTCATCAATTTAGTTGTAACGGAAATTACGGTAAGAACGTCAATAATTACCGCGCTGTTAACGGTGCGTATGCGCCAATGAACGACGCACATTACTTTGGCCAACGTGTGTTCGACATGTACCAAGATTGGTTGAACACACGTCCTATTCAACAAAAGCTTACTATGCGTGTTCACTACGGTTCGAACTATGGGAACGCGTTTTGGGATGGCCGTCAAATGACGTTTGGCGATGGTAACCAATCCATGTATCCATTAGCGACGTGGGACGTGATTGCTCATGAGGTGAGCCACGGCTTTACTGAACAAAACTCAAACCTTGAGTATCGTGGTATGTCGGGCGGAATGAACGAATCTTTCTCTGATGTAGCTGCTGCGGCGCTTAGTGAATATGTACATGGCACTTTCAATTGGAAGATGGGCGAGCATGTAATGAAGCATAGTGATGCGATGCGTTACTTCATTAACCCAAGTCAAGATGGTATGTCTATCGGTCACATCAACCAGTACTACAATGGCATTGATGTTCACCATAGTTCAGGGATCTTTAATAAAGCGTTCTACCATCTAGCCACGAGCAATAGTTGGGATATCAAAAAAGCGTTTAAGGCTTACGCAACCGCGAACCAACTTTACTGGACACCAAACTCGGATTTCCAACAAGGTGCCAATGGGGTTTGCAAAGCCGCTGAAAAGCTAGGTTATGAGACCTCTGCAGTGAAATCTGCGTTTAGCGAAGTGGGTATTAATGTACAAAACTGTGGCTCTGGTCAGCCAAATCCGAACCCTAATCCTCCAACACCAACACCGGGTATCACGGCTCTAGAGTTTAATGTGCCTGCACCTGTGCTGAGCAGCGGTAACGACCAACAGCAATTTGTTCTAAAGAACAGCTCTCAAAGCGATGTTTGGCTCCAAACTTACAATGGTTACGGTAACGTTGATTTGTATGTTGCAATTGGTCGCCCTGCATCCTTGAATGATTACGATTGCTCGTCTACCAACTTGGATAACTACGAGTATTGTGGCTTTGGAGGTATACAAGGGGATGATATCTACGTAATGGTATCGGGTGCACAAGGGGCAACGGACGCTTATGTAGCGGTAAGCAGTGTATTGGAACTGCCTCAGCCTGAACCACAGCCAGAAGGTTCTTGTGTTGATGTTCCAGAGTGGAGCCCATACATTTTCTATCCTGCAGGCGCTACCGTTCAGTATTGGGGTACCCGTTTTACGGCCAACGTTGAAAACTGGGGATCCGATCCGTTCCAGAGTTATTGGCATTGGACATTTGACGGGATGTGTGACTAACTTAACCCGTTAATCCAATAGAAAAATCGAACAAAGGGAGTGCTTAAAAGTACTCCCTTTATTCGTTAATAATGAGATGTAACGACGCATAAGATGCTTGTGTTACTCTTCTAGGCGCTAGATTATGAGTGATAAACATTCAGGGCTTCTGTAGAGCGGTTAAACTAGGAAGTCCGTTATTCATGGAGAGCCATCATATATGGAAGTAAGTCATCTAGATCACCTTGTATTAACTGTTAAAAATATCGAGATAACAGTAGATTTCTATCAGCGCGTATTAGGTATGAAGCCCATCCAATTCGGGGAAGGACGCTTGGCGTTGTCGTTCGGCAATCAAAAGATAAATCTTCATCAATTAGGTAAGGAGTTCGAACCAAAGGCAAAACGCGTTCAAGCGGGCAGTGCAGACCTCTGCTTTGTTACCAATACACCAATTGTTGAGGTCGTAGAGCATATCCAAGCGCAAGGAGTCGTGATAGAAGAGGGACCAGTACCGCGAACAGGTGCAATGGGAAAAATTGTCTCTGTTTATATTCGAGATCCTGATGGCAATCTGATTGAGATTTCGAATTATTAGGCTCAAGCGCTAAACCCGTACGCTTTTGTTTACTCTTTCAAAACTCGACTTTTCACGTTTACTCCGCTTATTACTGGATGTCATCAGCCAAATAAAATACAATCGAACAATGTTTTATTAATTCGTGATTTATCATTATGATGAGAAACTTACTCACATTCATCGTTAGCCTGTTCTTCTTAACAGCTTGTTCTTCAACGAGTAATCATCAGCTAGACGACAAGACATTGAGCAACGAAGACGCTATGTCGAAAAGCGTAGAGAAAGAGGGCAATCTCGAGACTTCAATGGATACAAATGCTGAGACCAGCGGCGAATCTTCCCATGAACTACCCATTAGCGATGAATCTATAAATGGCCATGACGCAAACTCAAACCTTGATTCAAATAAAGGCACGAGAACTCACGCTAATGCAGATCCAGAATCAGCGGATCCCTCTCAAGTAGCAGCAACAGAAACAACTGAGAATAGCGATGAAAAAGGTATTGGAAGCTATTTTATCCGTCATAACGAACCGACCAAGACGGTGATTAAATCATTAGAGGGCGTGACAGATGCATTGAACGTCATGACGTTTGGGATATTTGCCACGGGCCACGGTTGATCCGTTAACCAGAAAGCCAAACTAATAGATAGAATGAGACGTGAAGGCGAGCCAAATGGTTCGCCTTTTTTATATCAGAAACTCTACTATTAGCTCTGGTTGTAGCGTGTTGTCCGCTTGTTTATCGGCTTGAGTCAAGGGACAGTCAGCAAAGTAGGTATTTGTTTGTTCTGGAATGGACTCGCCGTATTTACCGTGTTTGACTTGTTATATACATCAAGGTTTTTAATACTCTTCCCAAAGTAAGCTGTGAAATCTAATCTTACAAAGACAAGCACCATATTCACTTGCGAGCATAGTAATATGTTTGCTGTTAAGTTCATTTTAGGTTTAGTTATCAATATTCTAGGGAAGAGATATGAAGAATAAGAGTGTATTTTTAAGCGTCGCGATGGCTATGTTGGCGGCTCAAGCGAACGCATCTGACGCGAACCATGAGTCTGTAGCTGACAGTGTTATCGCTGAACAAAGAGCAAACCTATCTGAAAACACGCAAGGAAAAGGTTTTGGCCCACAAGCGCCTCGCGATTTAGGCTCAGCCGAAGGAACAAATACCCGATTGTTTTCGGATGCGCCAGATTCAACAGCCATGAATCTATGTAATATCCACTTCCATAAAAACGCTGAGCACAAAGGTGGTGAGTTTACTCAATACGCTGGTAACGGTGATGGTAAAGGTTTCCAGAGTGGATTTAAATACACAGGTAAGTTGAGCGCGGCCGAGCTTAAACCATTCGAGCAGAAGGTTTGTCCTAGCGACCACGGTTCACTTAATTCTGGTGACACTATCGAGGTGCATTACGTGTACTCGACTGCACAAGTTGAACCAGGTGAAACATTGGGTGCTTGTTTTAACGACGCGATTACCAACCCGCAACTGCGTGTAGAAACCCAAGTTTACGTATTAGTGAATGACGACAAAGCACTCGATTTCGAAGCACTCGCTAAACATTCAAAAGTCAACGGATTACACCAAGCCCCAAACATTCCTCAAAATACGGGTTCAGCGATTCAATACGCAGGTTCTACAACGGGTCCTGGTTACAATGAGCAAGGTTCACCTTTCCAAGTAACATGGAGCGTTCGTCCACAAGTTGCGAAAGTAAACATCGCGACAGTGGGGAGTTGGTGTGAAGGCAATGACTTTAACGAAGACCACGCCCACGGTGTGAGAAACATAGTCGTAAACCCTGAGTTGTTGTCACCAATATCGAACTAATCTTGTTACGTTGATTCGTAGTCAATATTTTGCAAAGGCGGGCCACTAGGTTCGCCTTTTTTGTGTCTTAACGAAAAACATGTTGGGTTTAGCTTTGCGGTTATGCTTAGTGGGGAAGTTACGTATGACACTTATTCAAAACATGAGTCTTGTGAATCGTTCTTAGTTAAAAACGCTGTCAGTCAAACACGCTCTTAGACAAAAACGCTCTTTACCCGAATCGGGGCTCCATGATACGTTCGAAAATTATAATGTTGAATGATATTTGAGGGACGACAGATGTCACTAGAAGGCGCAGTTACATTCTTTATTGCCATGTTTATATTTGGTATTACTCCGGGGCCTGGCGTATTTGCCATTTTAGCTCGTGGCATGGTTAACGGTTGGCAAAAGTGCATCACTCTTTCGTTAGGGATGATATGCAGTGATCTTATCTATCTTGCGCTTGCCTGTTTTGGTCTAGCGACGATTGCTGAGAACTGGTCGTTTGCCTTTGAGGTGATTCGCTATGTTGGTGCCGCTTATTTGATTTACTTGGGCTACAAGATGTTTAAGAGCCTACCTGAAGTGCAAGGTTCAGCAGAACTTGCGGCCAAACAAAGTCAGAAATCGGAACTCGCCAGTTTCGTGCAAGGCTTTTTGATTTCAGCATCAAATCCGAAAGTGATTCTGTTCTATATTTCATTCTTGCCGACGTTTATTGATCTGACGGTTTTGCATTCACAAGATATCGTCTTGGTTTCTGTTTTAGCGGCGGTTGCTCTGATGTCCGGTTTAATGCTAATTGCAATGGGTGCGGGTAGAATGGCTAGTTTACTTAAAACGCCACGTGCACATAAAAGACTTAATCAGAGTGCTGGTGGAATAATGATTGCTGCAGGATCATATTTGGCAATAAATCGATAAATACGATTATTTGAACAGAAAGGCGAACCGATTGGTTCGCCTTTTTAGTTGGATATAAGTTGCAAGGGTTAATAGAGACTTGTTTGTTAGTCACAATGGTGCAATTATTTAACGAGTGATATTACTCGGATGCATGTCTTATGATGACTATCGAACAACAGCTTTCTCGGTTGGACCTAAACTTATTAGTGTCGTTGAGTGTTTTAATCAAAGAGAGGAACGTAACGCGCGCAGCCAATACTTTGTATCTGTCTCAACCTGCGATGAGTCGTACCTTAAGTCGCTTGCGAGAGTTGTTTGATGATCCACTGTTTTATAGAGAGTCTAATGGTTTAGTGCCGACGCAAAAAGCGCTAGAACTGCAAGCACCTTTAGAAGAGTTGCTATTGGCGATGCGCAGCCTAGTAACGAAATCTGCGTTTGATCCTGCTGAATGTGTTCAAACCTTTGTTGTTTCTGTACCGCCATTAATGAGTCGGATGCTTTCTGTGCCTCTTGCTGAACGGTTCATGCACGATGCTCCAAACGCCAGTCTTATCGAATATCCCATTGCGAAAACGCCCACTAGCCAGCTGTTGTCACGAGACGTAGATTTTACTATTCACATCGAAGCCCCGAGCAATCCCATCGAATTTCCATACGTAAGTCTTGGGCAGATCTATCCGGTATTTTACGTATCTGAACATCACCCTTTAGCCAAAGCAAAAAATGTCACGCTTGAGCAGTGCCTCGAATCTCGTTTTGTTGACCTCACGCTCGATATTCGCTCGAATTACGGGCTGCAACACCCTGTAGACACTTACTTAGTTAAGAATGGAATGCAGAGAGATATTGCCTTTAAAAGCGGACAGCTTCTTACGTTGGTGGAAGTGATGCAGAGTTCGAATACAATTTTGGTTGCGACCCACAAATTGACGGAACTAGAGGGAATAGGCGACAAGATAGTACCGATATTCTCTCTAGATAATGTACCCGAGTTAATGTTCGAGCTGTTTTTGATTGAGCATAAAAGAACCGTTACCAGCCCAGCACATCAATGGTTCAAGAACTTAGTCGTGTCTGTGATTGAAGACGTTGTTTGTGATAGTTGAGCCAACGTCTTTGCTAACACCGCAGCCTAAGTTAAGTTGACCGCTTAGTTCAGATTCCAGTTAAACCTAAACGGTGCTCTTCGGGTTTTGGGTGAGTCATTGATGGCTTTTAACAGTGTTTTTGCTTCTGCTAGCGAAACTGAGAGGGAAGCTGAAACCGAGCTTTCAGTATTTTTTGCGTAGCCAAGCTTCAATAACTTCTTCCAAATGTCGTTTGATTCAGAATCTAGAGGCAGTTGAAGCGTGCCTTTCGACAAGGTTGTTCGCCCCGTAATCTCATAGATAGTTTGCACCGCTTTGCTGTACTGCTTTTCTTCAACGTGTCGACAAAATTGAATATTCAACTTTTTGGAATTCAATTGCTGGCGTGCGACAAAATAACGCTTTAAATCAATAAAATGCTTTCCGATTAGGCGAGCAATCGCAGCAAGGAATATTCCCGCAATGACCAAGTAATACCAATATTGGCTTAGCCAATTCGATAAGGTTTGAGCTCCGTCGCTCGATCCTAAAGTGTTGCTTAGTGAGTCTAATAACTTTGCGTCACCGACTTGAAGCGTTTGCTGCTCAACAGTCAACGATTCCAGCTGATTGGTCTTTGTGTTCCACCATGTCATGGTCTGTTTTGGTAAGACGACTTTCCCTTGTTCTTGAAGAATTAACGTTACCTGTTGTTTGAGTGTCGCGGTATTGCTTTTATTCAGGCGATTAAATACGTTTTCTTTGATTGCTGGTTTGCGATACAACTCAACGCCAGATGTGTCTGGGATGTTGATCTCAGGCAGCAACATCATGTGTGAGTTTGCCACGCTCAATGTATACGTTGCAGTGACAGCGTGGCCAACTTCGAATTCGTCGGTTAACGGACGATCAGTTGATATTGAAAGCTCAGCATTTGGGCTAACAATCAACGCGTCTGCATCAATGTTTCTCACGGGCATTTTGGATGTAAAGTTAATGGGTTGCGATTGAATCACGCCCTCAACAACGTTTGCGCTGGTAAGCTCTACACTAACGGGAATGTTCAATTCAGGGACGGTAAACTCACCAGTTTGCATAGGGTACAAGTAGTAGCGTGCTTTTTGTGTAAACCACTTAGTGCCTTCAATTGTGCGTGCTGAACGTGCGACTTTCTGCTCATCTTTCTTTACGACTGTGTTGGGTATATCTAAGTAAGGTAATGCCAACTCTTCTTGAAAGGGGCGGGTACTCAATATTTCAACGTTAAGTGCGACTTGTTGTTTCACAGCGACATCTTGAGTTTTAATTTCAACGCTGAGCTTTAATTCACCGTCACTGACAAGCTGGTCTAGGTTAGTAGAACTTGCTGGCATTGAAATTAAAAACATCATCGCTGGTAAGATAGAAAACCAACACTTCAGAAGGGCTAATGCTCGGGTTGTCGATTTAGTTTTGTTCATTGCTGTATTCCTGCTGAAATTTTTGTCTTAGAAACTTAGATGGATTCTGTCTGACCTGTTTTAGCCAGACTTGGTCAGAGATCACGAGCTCCTTCTGACTCCCTTCTTTTGGTTCGTCGTCGACCAATTTCCTGTCATCAATGACTTTTTCTGAATCTTGCTTTGTCGGTGGTGTGTTCTTGATCTTTTCTATTGCAGCTTCCACAACTGCAAGGTTGTTGGTTGCTTGTTCTGCATACGTTTCGTTGTTCAACAGTTCGTTGTAAAGCGCAGTAGCTTTATCAAATTGAGCTGTATGAGCGTAGCTGTTCGCGACGATTAACTTAGCGAAATCAGTGAGCGCTGCCGGTTCGCCACCTTGTTCACTTGCTTGTGGACTTAATTGCTCAATCGCACCAAGGAAATCACCAGACAAATAACGACTGTAGGCTTTCCATGTTGAATCATCGAACAGAGCGGCACTTTGCGCGTAGTTGCCTTGCTTGAACTCGACATAAGCGTGTTGATCGTTGGATAGCCAAAAATCAAAAAATGAGTGCTTATTGGCGATTCCCCAAATCAGATTTCCTGCAATAAGCACAAGCAACAAGTGCATTGGCTTAAGTTTGGATAACCAAGCTAAACGGTTGGACTTGTTCGGAGTCGAAGTAGTTGGCTTCGTCAGATTATCAATCTTTTGATTGATTACCTTTTGATTCACTACCTGTTTATTATTTACCACTGTAGCGTCCACCCTTTTCTAAACCACATTAATTGGATAGGCAGCAACAAAAACAGCAACCAATAGCCCGCGTCTAACCAAGGTAGGGCGTTATCGCTTACTGCAAACAGGTTGTTTTGAATACCCTGATAAACCGCTTCTACGTCGCTAGCGTCATGAGTGAATGAAACCATTTTTCCATGCCCCGCTTGCGCCAGTTGTGACAGTGAAGCGAGTTGGTTTTCGGTTAAACCTGCCGTGCCATTTCCGCCACTCTGCGGGTTTTCCCCCATAGCCCAAACGATCACTTGGTGTTGCTGTTGTTCAAACGCTTTAGAGAATTGTTCTATCGCTTCGTCATTGGTCTTGTCTGTCAGTATCAAAACCGTTGATGGCGCTTTTGCCTGTGAAATTAACTCGAGCGTCGGCTTTAACACCGAAGCGGGTTTGCTCTTGTTATCTGGCAGTAAGCTTCCATCCAATACATCAAGGAAGTATCGCGTTAACTCTTTGTCTTTGGTGACAGGCATCGCGACATGCGCACTACCGCCGTATATGACCAAACCAGTTTTTGCGTCGCCGCGTAGTTCAACAAGCTGATTGATCTTCTGTTTAGCGCGCTCTAATCGTGACGGCTGAATATCGGTTTTATTCATTGAATCAGAGACATCTAAGGCGATCACCAGCTCTGAGTTGTCTTCAAAAAATGGTGAGGGTTGTTGTTGCCACGTTGGGCCCGCCATAATGATCGTGGCTATAACCGCAAACACCAAAAACAATCGATTCGGAGAAACCATACGCGCTCGATTTTGGTTGAGAGACAGATGTTCTACCATGTTTTTAGACATTACAGGCTGCCACTGTGCGACCAAATCCTCTTGTTGAACGAGTGCACGATAAAACAACACGAACGGGACCAATGCTAACAACCACAGTGGACGCATGAAATGAAACTGGGTGATATCGCCACCAAACAATGTATTGAAATCAGTCATTGGTTAGCTCCTCTCTGCGGCGAATAACACGCTTTACTTCTTTTTGATGACGTCTTTGACGGCGTAGATTGGCACCAAACACGATTAAGGCCGCGAGTAGGTTGCTCACCAGACAAACGCCAAATGCATAGTGGTGCAAACTGTGTTTAGGACGGTGAGATAACAGTTCAAACTCTTGCTGTTCTAGTTCATCTATCGTTGCGTAAGCTTGTTCGAGTTGCTTTCGGTCCATGGCATGAAACATCTGCCCGCCAGTTGCTGCTGAAACCTTTTCTAAAGTGGGAAGATCCATCTTGTAGCGACCTTTGGTACTCGGGTCACCAATTGCAATGGTGTAAATCTTCACGCCATATTTGGCGGCGATTTCTGCGGCTTTGACAGGAGGCATTTTCGAGCTGGTGTCATCCCCATCGGTTAGCAGAATCATCACTCTTTGGCGGCTCTGTTCTTGTTCGAATACGGCAATTGATAAGCCAATTGCATCGCCAAAAGCGGTTTGAAATCCAGCGTAGCCAAGCTCAACGTCTTCGAGTAGTGATTGCCACACGTCAATATCTTCAGTAAATGGCGCTTGAACATAAGCTGAGTCGGCAAACAAGATTAACCCTAAGCGGTCATGTTCTCGCTGGGCTGCGAACTCTCGCAACACCTGCTTTGCAATCGTTAAACGGTCGTGTTTGTTGCCTTGTTTATCGGCAAAATCCTCTTCTGACATCGAACCTGACAGATCCAGTGCGACCATAATTTCACGAGCGGATTTCTTTTGTTCAATTGGTTCGCCTACCCACATCGGTTTAGCAATCGCGACGACTAAAGCGAGATAGCTGATAATGACCAATAGCCATTGCACTTTACGACGGTTCATCTTGACCGCGGTTTCAGAGGGCTCTTGTGAAGACACGGCAATCAGGCGATCGAAAAAGGGCACTTGAATCGCGCTTTTTGACTCTTTGTAAACAGGCAATAGCCAATACACGGCAAAAGGTAAACAGAGCAGTGCAAACGCTATCGGGTATTCAAATTCAATCATGTGACACCTCGTGATGCTTTATCCAAAGTGCAACGTTCTCCATGATGGCGTTTCGTTTTTCTTCCGTTAATGTCGCTGCTGAAGAGTAGGCGAGTTGAGCAAGTACGCCTGAAAGTTCTAATGTAGAGAACTCGGTTGAAAATTGGCGATTAGTGCAATGGTCGTCTAACCATTTTTCCCAATCTGTACCGGTTATAGGTGCGACCTCTGCGCGAGGAAAGGCGTACAATGCGGTTCTTCGTAGCAGTTGTGGTAGCTTTTGAAATGATGAAATGTCACCGGATTGAGCCTCTAAAGAGAGCTGCTCGAGTTCTACTAAAGCAGCGCGTCGGTATGTGTTTGCTAGGTACTTTTGAATAACTAAATAGACACGATATAAAGCGAAGCAAAACAGCAACAAGAGTAGCCAGTACCAGCCTGGAGCATTCGGTAGCCACGAGATACTTTCTGGCAAAGAAGGCTCAGACAAAGAGGCCATTAATGGATTCACATTTTCTGGCTGTAAAGGCTCAAGCCCAGTGTTAGTCGTCATAGTCTGCATTCTCAGTTATTTAACTCGCGCCGAGTGCTTTTCTAAGCTGAACATCGGTTGGGTCGACGGTGTTGAAAGGCAATACAGGGATTCGATATTTCTTCGCCACTGCCGTGAAATTATCAATGGCTTGAA
The DNA here is from genome assembly GCF_041439375.1 of Vibrio crassostreae. Lineage (GTDB taxonomy): Bacteria > Pseudomonadota > Gammaproteobacteria > Enterobacterales > Vibrionaceae > Vibrio > Vibrio crassostreae_D. The sequence goes on from NZ_JBGONY010000007.1 coordinate 95,413, forward strand.
CCACGTCTTTGGCGAATGCATCGCGTAACTGTGCTTCTTGGCCTGATACGGATAATTGCAATTGCCCGTCGCTAAGTACCATCTTATTAAGCGTGGCTAAATCATGCTCTAGTGGGTCGGTAACATGACACAACACCACATCGTTGTGCTGACAGAGCGCCTTGATTTGCTCTTCGCTACGCTCGTTATAGCCGTAGCCATCGGTAATCAAGATCACTAACCCATCATGCTTAACCAACCTCTGCGCTTGATGAAACAATTTAGCGAAGGAATTGGATTGGGTGTCTTGAGCCTTTCCCGCTTTGAGCTGCTGATTCTTACTCGCAATCTCATTGAGTATTTTGAGTACGTGATTTGCGCTGCGTTGCGGTGAAATAGGCAGGGCAGTGTTGTCGTTATAAACAATGGCACCAACACGATCGGTACTGTCTATAACTTTCCAAGCGATCAAAGCTGCGATTTCTGCAGCAACTACAGATTTCATTCGACCTGTGCTGCCAAAGAACATGCTGGTGCGCTGATCGACCATGACATAAACGTTACGCTCGCGTTCTTCAGAGAATATTTTGACGTGTGGCTTGCCCGTTCTATTCGTCACTTTCCAATCCATGGTGCGAATATCGTCACCAATCTGATAGTGACGCATCTCTTCAAAGTTCAATCCTCGCCCACGTAGCTTCGAAACATGGCGACCTGTTAACGCACTGTTGATTGGCTGATTAGGTAGAAAGTCAAAGCCATGCGCCTTGTATTTCAACAATCGCAATGCCTTTAGATCGGTATAGATATCGGGATCAAGTGTTGGTTTCGTCTCCATGGTGACCTCTCGCGTTACGCTACTGCAACTTGAGACAAAATCTCATCGATGACTCTGTCTGAACTGACGCCTTCAGCCAATGCATCGTACGATAGAATCAGGCGGTGGCGCAGAACCCCATGAACCACGTTACGAACATCATCAGGGTCGACAAAGTCCTTACCGTTTAGCCATGCCATCGCTCGTGAACACTTGTCTAACGCGATGGTTGCACGCGGGCTTGAACCAACACCAATCCATTGTGAAAGGGGTGACTCTGGGTACAACTCTGGTTGTCTTGTTGCCACCACTATCGCGACAATGTATTTAAGAACCGCGTCGCTACAATGTATGTCGCGCAGTTGATCGCGAGCATCAAAAATGCATTGAGGATCAATGGGGGCAGGTTTGTCTGTGCTTGGTTTTTCCTCACTGCGAACCATCTTAATGATCTGCTCTTCGGCATCCGCATCTGGATAATCGAGATTTATTTTCATGATAAATCTGTCCATTTGCGCTTCTGGCAGTGGGTAAGTCCCTTCTTGTTCAACCGGGTTTTGTGTCGCTAAAACCATGAATAGATCAGGCAGTTTGTAAGTCTTGCCAGCTACAGTGATTTGTCGCTCTTCCATTGCTTCCAACAATGCAGCTTGTACCTTTGCTGGGGAGCGGTTGATCTCATCGGCCAGTAATAGATTGTTGAAAACGGGGCCCGGTTGGAAGGTAAGCGTCGGTTTGCCGTCTACATCTTGATACACCTCTGTGCCTGTTACGTCCGAAGGCAACAGATCTGGAGTGAATTGAACACGACCAAGGTCAACTTGTAGGGCAGAAGCCAATGATTTGATAGAACGAGTCTTTGCTGTTCCGGGTAATCCTTCAAGCAGAACATTACCATTTGTAAGTAGCGCAACCAGTAATGTGTCAACCATATGTTGTTGGCCAATTACCGAGGATTCCATCTGCTGCTTTAGTTGGTTTATAGAGTCTAAAGTTGGGTTCATTTGCTTACCTATTGACTAATTAATCAAGTGAGATTCAGGTCACCAGATGGCGAAAAGATAAATATTGTTAGTTAAAGCAATTATTTAAATCACCTTTGCTAAGGGTAGTCGAAAATAATTTCGACATACGCGATCAACATATCTTTGTTAACGACTCACCTTGGAAATACTGAATTGCATGGTCTATAAATAGGCTACTGTATTGTTTGTATTTTAATCAAGAATAAAGGTTGATAAGTAACATTACTTCGCTGCATATCTATTATACGGCGATGTCATTTGTGAATTTATGCTGCCTTGATAACATTGTTCACAAGTTGAGCGGTTAACGAACTAACTGTTCTAACAAAAACAAATGGACTATGTATTGATTTAGCGTTATCGATTTTATTAGAGGTCAACAATGAAAAAATTAGCATTAGTAGTTTTAGGTTTAAGCGCAGTTTCTCTTTCTTCTTACGCAGCTGAAGAAGTTTCAACTCTGACAGAGTTCTTCAATGCCGATGGTGAAGTGACTACCGTCGACAATTACGCGGTGTACGAAACGTCACGCCAATATTTGAAAAACCAAGAGCTTGTTGGCGTTAATAAATTCCTACACAAACGCGAGCTAACGCCAACTGATAAACAGCCTGTGGTTCGAATGAACCGAGACACTTACTACTCAATGGCTGTGATTAACGTTTCGCAAGGCGCGACGATTACGCTACCTGAGATTCCTGAAGGAAAATACATGTCGATGGAAGTGATTACAGAAGACCACCGCATTCAGCCAATGCAATACGGTTCTGGTACGTTTGATCTTTCTACACACAGTGGTGACCACGTTTATGTCATCGTTCGTACCGACGCGACGTTCACCAAAGATGAAGTTCACAAAATCCAAGATCAGATGAGCATTGATGCAAAAGCAGACGCCGAATTCATGGCAATGCAAGTGGATGAGAAATCATTCGATGAGGTCGAGAAAAACCTTAAGATGGAAATGCCAAAACTACTGAAACGCGATGGTGCTCAGGCGACGTTTGGTATGTTTACCAGCCCTGAAGATGCTTCAAAAGAGATGTTTACCAAAGAGAAGTACGCAGTGGGTGCGGCTATCGGTTGGGGTGGCGCGCAGTTAGATGACAATATTTACGAAGTCTCAGGTAACTTCCCAGCAGACACTTGTCATCAGGCGACCTTTGATGACCCAAAAAACCAAGCGTTTTGGTCGGTAACTGTCTATAACAAGCAAGGTTTCATGTTTGGCGAAGTGGCGAACGTAAGCTCAAACACGGCTGAGAAAAATGCAGACGGTACTTACACTGTAAGCTTTGGTTGTGGTGATGATGCAGTCAACAACATCAAAACAGCGAACGACTCTGGTGTGTTTAACTTGGCTTTCCGCCATTACATTCCGAGCCAAAAAGTACGTGATGGATTCCGAGTGCTTCCTTATGTGAAAGTGATTAATTAAAACGATATAACTTAAACGGAATAGCTTAAAACGATATCGCAAAATATCGATTCAAGAAGCGCGTTATTGCCACTGGCAGTAACGCGCTTTTTTATTTGTTCGATAGCAGTGTCTCTGGCCGATTGCTGTGTATTCACACGTGTTTGTCTAAGCGACTTCATTAGTTGTTAATCGGATTTCCCAGTGTAGACTCCGCGATATATACGCCATATGTTATGTAAGTGTGACTAACATACGCTTCTCATATAATTTAGCTAAAGTTATCGAGATTTTGACAGATAAAGGATCAGTGGGAGCTCTAACACGAGACAGAACGTGCGAGCTTTGGTTTCAGTTATTGAAACCTTCAGAGAACTTTTAACAAACTTGCGTCGAGACAACCTAAATGAAGAAAACAATCCTATTTGCCGTTTTTATTATGTTTGGCATTGCAGTCGCTGCGAGTATGGCGTCAACCTATTTCATTTCAAGTGAAAAAATCGATGAGATAATATTGAACAAATCTCAAGTTCAAGCTGAATTCTTGGCTGGAAATGCTGGGTATATCTTAGAGAATTCGGACAACCCAGTTCAAGATTTACAAAAGCTGGTGGGTGAGCTGAAACAGCGATCTGATGTCACTTATGCCATTGTTATTGATAGTAACGTAAGTGCTATTGCTCACAGCGATAAAAATAAACTTAATAAGGTTTACGAAGATAGCTATACCGTTAAAGGTGCAACCCAAGGCGTACAACAGTATTCAAAATGGTACGCTGATGTTCAAAAAGTATGGGTGTTTGACATCATGGCACCTATCTACGTCAACGGTGAGCTGTACGGCACCTTTGATATCGGCATTCCTATCACAGAGGTTAGCCAAGCAACGAACGGTATTATTAGCTACCAGCTAGCTTCAATGGTTTTCATTTTTGTTGTTTGTCTCGTTGTTCTATCGCTTCTTCTTAGCAAACTGATGCAGCCTCTCTTAGTATTGAAAAACACATTACACGATATTTCTGAAGGTGATGGTGACCTATCGGTACGTTTGCCTATCAAAGGGAATGACGAAGTTGCTCAAATCTCATCGGCTTTCAATGTGTTCGTTGGCAAGGTGCACGAGATTATTACTCAAACAGTGAATACGGGTGTTGAATTAAATAGCACTGCTATTGGGCTTCGTGAACAGTCGCAGCAAGCATTGCAAAGAGGACAAGAGCAGAACGAACAAACCATGTTGGTCGTGACATCTATGAATGAAATGATCGCCACGGTTAATGAAATTGCGTCTAGCGCGGCTGGTGCTGCAAGCGCGGCAAACATGGCGGCAAGTGAAACTCAAGAAGGTCATAAGACGATCGAGAAGACCACAAATTCGATTGCAAACCTTGAAGCCGAAATGAATAGTGCTTCTAACATCATCGTGAGCCTTGCTGATAATACTCAGTCGATCGGTACGATTCTTGACGTTATTCGAGGTATCTCTGAGCAAACAAACTTGCTAGCACTCAACGCTGCAATTGAAGCTGCACGTGCCGGTGAAGCTGGTCGAGGCTTTGCGGTTGTTGCTGATGAAGTTCGTAACCTTGCGACAAAAACAGCACAGTCGACCGATGAAATTGACACTATGATCAACCAACTTCAAACCGAAGCTAAGAACGCTGTTAGCTCGATGAGTAATAGTAAGAACCTAATTGAAGAGGGTACGACTGAAACTGAAATGGCTCGCCAAGCTTTGGAAAAGATTTCAACGCAAGTTTTGGCTATTCTCGATATTAATACGCAAGTCGCAACGGCAACGGAGCAGCAGTCAGCGGTAGCGAATGAAATTAATATGAACATGGATACGGTTAATAGCTCAGTCAAAAACGGTTTGAGCGCAAGTGAGAAATTAGAGCAATCAAGCCAGCACCTGGCAGAGCTATCACAAGTTCTCGATCGTTATGTCGGTTCATTTAAAATCTAGAATTCCCAACATATCTCTTTAAGAGAGGTGTGGGTCTCCAGTTATTTAATAGCGCTTATGTCATACATGAGCGCTATTTTTTTGCGATATGCAGACACAGATATTCCGATAGAGCGCAATAGAAATGAAGAATGTACCTGCAGTGTAAACTTGTGACAATTTGGCCTATTTAGAACAACGCGATCAAATAAGACAGTGACAGCAGGTACTTACTTTTATTTCCGCATGCGCAAGGTCAAAAAATCGACTAAACAACAGCTCTGACGCGACACATAAGGTGTTCCGCCTCTCATCACGATGTATAGTTATTGATAGTTCATTCAGTAATTGTATCTGTAGTTGTCAGTTGATGTGGGTGTTATGAAGAAAAATGGATTTACTTTAATGGAATTAATCATTGTGATCGTGATACTTGGAGTATTGGCCGTTACAGCAGCCCCGAGATTCCTCAATATTCAAGAGTCAGCAAGAGAAGCGGTACTTGAAGGTGTTGCTGGTGCGATGGAAGGTGTTATCACGCAGGTGACTTCTAAAGCCATTATTGTTGGGCTTAATCCGGACGCAACAAACCCAGGTGATCAGAGCAACTATGTAATTGATTTTGGTATCGGTAGCGTTGAAGTCGATTGGGGAACACTTTGCCCTGAAAGCCGAGGGGAGTCCGGAGACAAGTTAAAAATGCTCGATTTCCTTACCTTGTCAGATGATGACAGTATTATCTCAGATTATGGAAATAGACATACGGTAGTCGGATACAATCAACCTTTTAGTGACGCAGACCTGAACAGCAATAATATTACCGACGATGCCTTACCTTCGGGTTGTTATGTTATCTATGATTCTTTTGGCGGCAGGACAAGTGGAGACACATGTCCAGTAGATGGTTGTGAGTGTACAGTTCGCGTTATGAACGATGAGTGTTAAACCAAGCACATCATCTGGTTTATAGAAATTCAATAAAAAAGCGCGTTATTGCCGAGTAGCAATAACGCGCTTTTTTCTACTAGCTTATTGGCCTATCTTAGTTTGCCAATGGAGCACTTGCTGGTGGCAAGTCACGTTTCTTAATCACGTGTCGTAAGCGAATTAACATCAGCGTCGCTGAAACGCTCAAGCCCGTCAGGATACCAATCCAAAAGCCTTCTTCACCCATTGCTGGAACAATGTGGTCTGTTAAGCCCAACACCATACCTAATGGTAGTGCTAAGCCCCAGTATGAAGCGATAGCTAAGATCATCGGGATCTTAGTGTCTTTATAGCCGCGCAGTGCGCCGTTAGCAGACGTTTGCAATGCATCACTAAACTGGTACATCGCCGTAAAGGTCAACAATACTGCTGCCGTAGCACTTATTGCAGGGTCGGTGGTGTAAAGTCTAATGATCCACTCAGGGAACAGCAGGAACATCGCAACTGAAAGTAATGAAATCAACGCGGCAACCAAAATGCCGACTTTGCTGCGTTCAATTGCGCCTAGTTCGTCTTTCTCACCTAATGCATGTCCAACACGAATCGTAATGCCAAACGAGATACTCATTGGAATAACGTAAGTTAGGCTCGAGATGTTAAGTGCAATTTGCGCCGCTGCTACGTTCTCTGCACCAATACGGCCGATCATAAGAGCGATAACCGCAAAGATACTGCCACACACCGCGATGTTCATCCCGATAGGTAAACCTAATCTTAGAAGGTGGAGCATCTCTTTTGCTTTTGGCTTCGCGTCTGCAAAGCTAATAATAGTTTTGTAGTGGTGATGGCCTTTAATGTAGGAATACAGCATTCCCGACATTAACCAGTACACCAAGCTTGTCGCCCAGCCACAACCTACAGCGCCCATTTCAGGGAAGCCAAATTTACCGTAAATAAGCACGTAGTTGACCGGAATGTTCACCAACAAACCAATTACCGAAATGATCATCGGCACTTTGGTGTTGTTCATACCTTCACAGAAACCGTTCAAGGTGTAGAACAGGGCAATACCCGGCACACCAAAGGCGAGGGCGAAAGCATAATCACTGCCGATAGGAATAATCTCAGCGGCTACACCAATCCACTCTAAGATCGGTTTCGCACTCACCAAATAAGCGATGAGTAATACGCTAGCAATTAATGCAAGCCAAACCATCTGGAAGAATTCAACAGAGATACTCTGAAAGTCGCGAGCGCCACGGTGGTAAGCAACGACAGGCGTTAACGCCATAATCACGCCACGCAGTAGCAGTAACACTGGGATCCAAAGGCTAGTGCCAAGTGCAATAGCGGCGAGGTCGGCAGGGCTTACTTGGCCAGCCATTGTCGTATCGACAAATCCCATCGCTTGGGTAGCTATTTGAGTCAAAATGATTGGAATCGAAAGATGCATAAGCGCACCCGATTCACGAGTAAAAGGACGAAATTTCGTTAGCATGGAAGTTCACAACACCAATATAAATACACGAATGATGGCAGGATGGCCGGTGTGTATTTTAGGATGTGCCCCGTTGGGCGGGCGACAATATAAACACCTTACCGTATAGGGTCAAGCATTGGATTTATAGAGTTTAACTTGCTCTGAGATAGTCACGGGTTCTGATGGTTGAGATACAGATCTAACGCACGTAACTTAATGATTTATTAGGGGTCATACTAGAAAGATAAGTTCAACATTTGCCACGCTAATCACTAAGGTTGTGGTATAAGTGATTGTTATGGAAAGACAAAGGCTAGTACACTTGATGGCATAAAGAGCTAGATAGAAAACTCTGTCTTTAAATGCAGAAATTTTTCGATTTAATAACCGTTATTTTTACGAGTACCCCACGTTATGGAGGAATCTTCATGGAAACTTTAGCAGATGTACTTTATCGGCAAATGACATCATGGAGTGCCACATACTATAAAGAGTTTTTAAAGCAAGATATATCAACGTTTTTCCCACAATCAAGTAAGATCTTTACTAAGAATTTGCTCAAGGATATTCACTCTACTGTGGAGCCCATGCAGTTAGTCATCATTGGTCATTTGTACTTTGATTATTTTCTATTGCGAGCATTAGAAGAGTCAGGAATTAATAGCAACGACAGGCGATATCAATCATTCAAAGCAAAGTTAAATAAGTCGCAAGAATTAGAACTATTAACCCAACTGCAATATGAGTTTCTTGATGAAATAAATAAGCTAAGAAATCGCTTTGCCCACGATGTTTTTTTCGATATTACTAGTTGGGATCCAACAACTTTGCCTCTCGTTAGAAACTATTCCCTAGTTGTACCAAAGCGGAAAGACTTACTGGTTAGTTTCATTGTAACTCACATCAGATTTGGCTTTTTCTTAACCTGTATGGAGGCTGGAGGTAAGAATGAATGGCTGGCTCTAGAGAATGTACCCAAACATTACAACTAATTTAAGAATGATTCGCAACGCGTAGCATTATTATGCGTTGCGCTTGGTGTTTTAAGGAGATGTGCGTAAGCATCGTATTGCGTTGCATACCATTTAAGCGTGCGTTAGGTTTAAGGAGGTATTATGAAATCAAGTATAGTTGCTTTGTATTCACATTGGTTAAATGCAGACTCTGTAAAAGTTGTTATCAATACTAATATTCCGACAGATGAGGGCTTTCCAAACGAGATCCAAAAAATATCTCAGCTGCATTCTTCATTTCGTCGGGTTTCTGTCTTTTATTCTTTGTTGTACGTCGTCGTTGAAGGTTATCGGGAGCTAAAGATTTCCGATGAAAAAGTCGATTCATTACTGGAAGCAGAAGATTTTGTTGATTCTTTGCGGCTTTTTCGAAATGCTACATTTCATTATCAAAAAGCGCCAATCCCAGAAAAAGCTATGAAATTTCTGGAAACAGATAACAGTGAATATTGGATTCAAGAACTTCATAGTACATTTCGTCAGTACTTCGAAAAACAGCTTCCAGTACAGGAAACAATGGCGATATTAAAAGCCTAACAAACTACAATGGCGTCAACATCAACTTGGCGCTTTCTATTTTGTTTATACAATCACTTCTTTGTTTTGAACTTACCCCCACAGAGCCAGCAGAAACACGAAAAGTCCAATCCCAAGCGTGACTTTTAGAAGCAAGCCAAGAGGGGCGCCACCTTTTGGCGCTTTGTTACAACATCCCATCATCGTTTCCTCATTCATCGTTGCATTCATTTCACCTTAAACCTTTCCCTTACGGTAAGGTCAATGAGTTTATAAAACTTCACCAAATTAACCTTTCTTATCGTGTTGGATTCGTTATGATAGATCCAAATTCTGCGATTAGAAGTGAGAGGGTAATGTGCTGATAGAAAAGTGGTTAGAGATTGATGGTGACCAGCTTTATTGCTTGTCGACCTACATCAAAGAGTCTCAGGAAACACTGGTGTTGATTCATGGGTTGGGTGAGTCACATTTATGTTTTGCCGACGCGTTAGATTGGCTCCCGAATTACAACTTAGTCATGTTCGACCTGTGTGGTTATGGCTATTCTCCTGCTTCAAATGTATCCCACTCAACAGAAAGCCAAGCAAAGCGAATATTGAAAGCACTCGACCAATTGAACATCCATGATTGTTTTCTACTTGGGCACTCTTGGGGAGGCGATACATCGACGTTGGTCTGTGAATACGATACGAAAGGTATCGTGCGTGGTTTCATTAATGCTGAAGGCGGGCTGCATGAAGAAAGCATCATCCTATCCCAGATTATTGCAGACACATACTCTGAACTAAGCACTGACAAATTTGCGAACTGGGTGAAAGGAGAAGGTTTCGCAAAACGTTTTGCCATGGTTTGGGGGCACGGAGCGGGTGTTAAGTATCTTTCGTCAGTTAGACGATGTGAGCCAGAGGTTCTTGGGCAAACCGCCAGTGAAATCTACGGGCAACATGCGACTCAAGATATCCGTGGCGTGGTTGGCTGGGGACAAATCTTCGAAAACTTATCCATACCTAAAGTATATTTTTGGGGTACTGACAGCCTAGAGGGTTGTGAACGTGCGAAAGTGTTTATTAGTACGTTAGACAATGTTTCATTTGAGGGCGCAAACCACTGGGTGCAAAACGATCCGGCCAAATTCTATGCGGAAGTAGATAAGTTTATTACTGCCGTTACAAATAGCACCAAAACTTAGATATTCAACAACGATAATAGAAAGTCAATATGTGGATTGTTGGTTAGCTGGCGCGATCTTTACCTCTCAGCATGAAATGATTGATTCTCAAAAAACAAAAAAGCGAACCAAGTGGTTCGCTTTTGTTTATCTAAAATCTACAAAAATTAGTCTTCGTAGTTGTCGATGCTTGGGCAAGAACAGATTAGGTTACGGTCGCCGTATACGTTGTCTACACGGTTAACAGTAGGCCAGTACTTCGAGTTCTTGGTTGCTTTCGATGGGAAGCAAGCCAGTTCACGAGAGTAAGGGCGATCCCATTCTGCGCCTGAAAGGTCAACTTGTGTGTGCGGTGCGTTCACTAGAGGGTTGTTGTCTAGTGGCCATTCACCCGCTTTTACTGCTGCCATTTCGTGACGGATTGCGATCATCGCTTCACAGAAACGGTCTAGCTCTTCTAAGTCTTCTGATTCAGTTGGCTCTACCATTAGTGTGCCAGCTACTGGGAAAGACATCGTAGGCGCGTGGAAACCGAAGTCCATTAGACGCTTAGCAATATCTTCTTCGCTGATGCCTGTGTCTTCTTTAAGCGGACGAATATCGATAATACATTCGTGCGCTACGCGGCCGTTAGTGCCACGGTAAAGAACAGGGTAGTGAGGACGTAGTTTTTCCATCACGTAGTTTGCGTTCAGAATCGCTACTTTCGTTGCGTCTGTTAGGCCTGGTTCGCCCATCATTGCGATGTAAGCCCAAGAGATAGGTAGGATTGAAGCACTACCTAGATCTGCTGCTGATACCGCGTAGTCAGAACCTTGTACACCGTTTTCGATGTGACCTGGTAGGAAAGGTGCTAGGTGCGATTTAACACCGATAGGACCCATACCCGGACCGCCACCACCGTGTGGGATACAGAATGTTTTGTGTAGGTTCAAGTGAGATACGTCTGAACCGATGAAGCCAGGTGAAGTTAGGCCTACTTGAGCGTTCATGTTCGCGCCGTCTAGGTAAACCTGACCGCCCGCTGCGTGTACTTGTTCACACACTTCTTTCACTTGCTCTTCGTATACGCCGTGCGTAGAAGGGTAAGTGATCATGATGCTTGATAGGTTTTCTTTGTGCTTCTCGATTTTCGCTGCTAGGTCTGTCATGTCGATGTTGCCATCTTCATCACACTTAACAACCACTACCTTCATTGAAACCATTGATGCTGTTGCAGGGTTAGTACCGTGCGCAGAGCTTGGAATCAGACAAACGTTACGGTGAGCTTCACCGCGGCTTGCGTGGTAACGTTGAATTGCGATTAGACCTGCGTATTCACCAGATGCACCAGAGTTAGGCTGTAGTGAGAAATCGTCATAACCAGTGATTTCACATAGCTTCTCTTTAAGATCTTTCGCTAGTGCTGTGTAGCCTGCTGCTTGATCAAGAGGTGCGAACGGGTGAATTGAACCAAACTCAGGCCATGTTACTGGAATCATCTCAGCAGCTGCGTTCAGCTTCATCGTACAGCTGCCCAGTGGGATCATGCCGTGCGTTAGTGAGAAGTCTTTGTTCTCAAGCTGTTTTAGGTAACGCATCATTTGCGTTTCGCTGTGGTGCGTGTTGAATACTGGGTGAGTTAGGAACTCTGATTCACGACGGCAGTTTTCTGGAATTGCTGCAAACTCGTTTGATGCAATGTCAGAAGATAGTGCTTGAACGTCTTCTTTAACGTCGAAGATTGCGAACAGTGCGTTCACGTCGTCGATCGTTGTTGTTTCATCTAAGCTGATACCGATTTTGCCAACAAGTCGACGAAGGTTGATGTCTGCTGCTTGCGCTTTTGCGTACAGTGCATCTGTCTTCTCTTCAGAGTTGATTGTGATGGTATCAAAGAAGCTGTTGTTCGTTAGCTCGTAACCCGCTTTAGTCAAGCCAGCCGCTAGGATAGCTGTCATGTGGTGTGTACGACGAGCAATAGTACGTAGGCCTTCTGCACCGTGGTAAACCGCGTAGAAAGACGCCATGTTTGCTAGAAGTGCTTGAGCTGTACAGATGTTCGATGTCGCTTTCTCGCGGCGGATGTGTTGCTCACGAGTTTGCATTGCCATACGTAGTGCTTGGTTACCGTGCGTATCGATAGATACACCAATTACACGACCTGGCATTGTACGCTTATGCTTTTCACGAGTACCCATGAATGCAGCGTGTGGACCGCCGTAACCCATAGGAACGCCGAAACGTTGCGCTGAACCGATGACTACGTCTGCGCCCATTTCGCCAGCAGGCTTAAGTAGAGCAGAAGCAAGTAGGTCAGTAGCCACTGTAACCAGTGTTTTGTTAGCTTGAGCTTTCGCAATGATGTCTGTTAGGTCACGCACTTCACCCGTTGTACTCGGGTATTGAAGAAGCGCACCAAATACGTCTTGCTCTGGAAGTGTTTCAAGAGCACCAACCATTACTTCAAAACCGATGTACTCAGCACGAGTTTTAACAACTTCTAGTGTTTGAGGGTGAACATCGTCAGCAACGAAGAATACTTTGCTCTTGCTTTTGCCAGCACGCTTACACAGTGTCATTGCTTCGCCAGCCGCTGTCGCTTCATCAAGAAGGGATGCGTTCGCGATTTCCATACCGGTTAGGTCCATTACCATTTGTTGGTAATTGAGTAGAGCTTCAAGACGACCTTGAGAAATCTCTGGTTGGTATGGTGTGTAAGCTGTGTACCAGCCTGGGTTCTCTAAAACGTTACGTAGTATAACGTTTGGAGTGAATGTGTTGTAGTAGCCTTGGCCAATGAAAGTACGTTTCACTTGGTTTAGGTTAGCGATCTCTTTAAGAGAGGTCAGCATGTCCATTTCGCTCAGTGGCGCAGCAAGTGTCATTGGTTTTTCAAGGCGGATTTGTGCAGGAACCGTTTCGTCGATCAGTGCGTCTAAGCTAGTCGCGTTGATCGCTTGAAGCATTTTCTGCTGGTCTGCTTTATTAGGGCCGTTATGACGAGCAACAAACTCGTTTTGAGTACCCAGGTCTTTTAGTAATTGGCTTTGAAGTAATTCAGTCATGATATGTTCTACTTTCTCTTTGGAGCCGTGAGCTAGCCCCTAAAATTAAGCTGCTCAAAAGAGCAGCTTTATCGTAATGAGGTTACCTATTAGTCTTCTTCGATAGAGCTTAGGTATTCTTCCGCATCTTTAAGGTTGTCTAGTTCAGACGCATCAGACATCTTCACTTTAACAATCCAACCACCTTCATAAGATTCTTCGTTAATTAACTCAGGGCTATCTTCTAATTCTTCGTTGATTTCTACGATTTCGCCAGAGATTGGTGCGTAGATATCAGAAGCTGCTTTCACTGATTCAACTAGAGAGAAGCTTTCGCCAGCTTCGATTTCGTCTCCAGTGTCAGGCAGGTCAACAAACACAACGTCACCTAGCATCTCTTGAGCGTGCTCAGAAATACCGATAGTTACAGTACCGTCACCGTTGTCTTTTACCCACTCGTGGCTGTCTGCAAACTTTAGTGTATTGTCCATTGCTTATTCTCCAAAAATTTATGAGGTTTTAATTTAAATCTTAAAAACGGTTTAACGGTAAAGAGGGAAGCGTTTGCAAAGCTCTTTAACTTGCTTGCGAACACGTTGCTCAACTTCAGCGTTGCCTTCAGGGCTTTCAACTAAGCCATCAAGTACATCGCCGATCCATTCACCGATAAGTTTGAATTCTTCAGTGCCAAAACCACGACTGGTTCCAGCTGGCGTACCCAAGCGGATACCAGAAGTAATCATAGGCTTCTCTGTATCGAATGGTATGCCATTTTTGTTACATGTGATCCCTGCACGCTCTAATGCTTCTTCAGTTACGTTACCTTTCAAGCCTTTAGGGCGAAGGTCAACCAGCATTAGGTGCGTGTCTGTTCCGCCAGTCACAATGTCACAACCGCGAGTTTGCAACACTTCAGCAAGAACTTTTGCGTTGTCGATCACTGAATCAATATAAGTATTAAATTCTGGGCCAAGTGCTTCGCCAAACGCCACTGCTTTAGCCGCGATAACGTGCATTAGTGGGCCGCCTTGTAGGCCAGGGAACACTGCAGAGTTGATCTTTTTGTTGATGTCTTCGTGGTTCGTAAGAATCATACCGCCGCGTGGGCCACGAAGTGTTTTGTGCGTTGTTGTTGTAACAACGTGTGCGTGTGGTAGTGGGCTAGGGTGAGCACCTGTCGCGATAAGACCCGCGATGTGTGCCATATCGACCATAAGGATAGCGCCAACTTCGTCAGCGATTTCACGGAACTTAGCGAAATCAATAACGCGTGGGATAGCACTACCACCAGCAATAATCATTTTAGGTTGGCTTTCGATAGCTAAAGCGCGAACCGCTTCGTAATCGATTTCTAGAGTGTCGCGGTCTACGCCGTATTGAACTGCGTTGAACCACTTACCAGACATTGCAGGACGTGCACCGTGTGTAAGGTGGCCACCAGCGTCTAGAGACATGCCTAGGATAGTGTCGCCAGGTTGAAGCAGGGCAAGTTTAACTGCGCCGTTTGCTTGAGCGCCTGAGTGAGGTTGTACGTTTACGTATTCACATTTGAACAGCTGTTTAGCACGCTCAATCGCGATAGCTTCAACGGTATCTACGTGCTCACAACCACCGTAGTAGCGACGGCCTGGGTAGCCTTCTGCGTATTTGTTGGTTAGGCAAGTGCCTTGAGCTTGCATTACTGCTTTAGAAACGATGTTCTCAGAAGCAATAAGTTCGATTTGTTCATTTTGACGAGTATTCTCTGCTTGGATGCCAGCAAATACTGCATCGTCAGTACCAGATAGGTTCGTAGTGAAAAAACTGTCTAAGCTATGGTTTTGGTAAGCGTTCATTGTCGAGACCTTTCATTAAGCTAATGGTGATTGTTTTTATAGTCCATTAGGTCTTACGTTGATTTCTGCATCGGAATCGTTTGCGCTATATAGGTATAAATAAACGTGAATTGCGTTATAAATATACTCTTACAGCGTCTAAGCGATCGTTGTAGGGTCAATGCAGCACGAATTGTTTCCCAAAAAGTTCGGGTAAAAACAGCTCTTACAAATGTTAAATCTATCATTTGCTGCAAGCTGAAGTAGCATCTCTTCATCTAACAAGTCGATAACATAGCTCCGATAAAATCAATTTTCAACAAAAATTTCCAATAGGAAACAACTTTTCTTGTTTTGCTACGGGGAGCACGCTTTATTTCTCTGTGTGCTCTTTAATCAACAAAGCGCTTCATGCAACAATGAAATTAATAGACAGGAAGCAAGAAATTAATGAGGGACCTATGTCAGAAGACATTTATGATGAGTACCCATCTTTAACGTTGGCGAAGGAAACGTTAGACCAGAATATTGAACCACTTAGGCTTGGCCAGCGCATTAAAGATATCCGCGGCAAGCTTGGGATTACGCTAGAAGAAGCAAGTCAAAGAACAGGTTTAGCGCGTTCTACGCTCAGCAAAATTGAGAACGAACAAATCTCGCCAACCTTTCAGGCTATGCAAAAACTCGCGATGGGCTTGCAAATTGACATGCCTCAACTCTTTGAACCACCGAGGAAAAAAGTTGCAACGGGACGTCGTGACTTAACCAAAGCGGGGCAAGGGAAGCCACACCCAACACCGACTTACGAACATGAGTTGCTTGCCACAGAGCTTTCTAATAAGAAGATGATGCCGTTTAAGAGCCGCGTGCGAGCACGTACTTTTGAAGAGTATAATGATTGGGTTCGCCACGACGGGGAAGAGTTCTTAATGATCATATCTGGCGACGTGATGTTCTACTCAGAATTCTACGAACCTGTGCCAATGAGCGAAGGCGATAGCATGTATTATGATGCCAATATGGGCCATATGCTGATTTCCACCAGTACAGAAGATGCACTCATTTTGTGGGTGACTGCAAAATAAGTTAACAAACTTAGTATTTCTTATAGTGAATGCAAACGTTTGCTTTTGTTTCGAACGTTAGCCAATAGATGCGATATTGATGTGAAAATCATCAATATCGCGTTTTTGTATGTATCTATAACTTGTTTTTAAATTGTTAAATGTCACATTTTGAGCTGTTTTAATCTTGTTAAGGGTGTAAAACTCACTCAGGCTTGTTTATTATAGTGAACACGGTTTACTCATGTTGATTGAAGTTTACTGAAGTGAATTCTTAGAAAGTGAGTTGTATGGAATTTGTACAGCTATTCATATTTATAAAGCAACAATATAAGCCTATATAAAAGACAACACTTTTTACTATCTACTGTTTCTAATGTTAATCCGTATCGTTAGAAGCGACTCTAAATAGAGATATAAGCGGCAGACTCGGTTTGGAAAGCCTGCAACGCTTCATGGAGAAGAAAATGACTCAAGAACACGCTAATCAAGACCTATTAACAACACCACTGCATGCACTTCACGTTGAAGAGGGTGCAAAAATGGTTCCTTTCGCTGGCTACGATATGCCAGTTCAGTATCCACTAGGTGTTAAAAAAGAGCACCTACACACTCGTGATGCTGCCGGTCTTTTTGATGTTTCTCACATGGGGCAACTTCGTCTTCATGGAGCGAACGCCGCTGCTGTCTTAGAATCTTTGGTTCCTGTAGATATTATTGACCTTCCTTCTGGTAAGCAGCGCTATGCGTTCTTTACTAACGAGCAGGGCGGCATTATGGATGACCTGATGGTTGCTAACCTAGGCGATCACCTGTTTGTTGTTGTGAATGCAGCATGTAAGACACAAGATATCGACCATCTAACTGCTCACCTCCCAGCTGATGTAGAGATGGAAGTGATTGATGATCGCGCTCTGTTAGCGCTTCAAGGCCCTAAAGCGTCTGAAGTTTTAGCTCGTTTCCAACCAAGTGTTGCAGACATGCTGTTCATGGACGTTCAAAAAGTCGATATCGACGGCGTAGAGTGCATCGTAAGCCGCAGTGGTTACACGGGTGAAGATGGCTACGAGATCTCTGTACCGAACGATCATGCTGAAGTTCTAGCGCGTAAGCTGACTTCAGAAACTGAAGTTGAGTGGATTGGCCTTGGTGCTCGTGACTCACTTCGTCTAGAGTGTGGTCTATGTTTATACGGTCACGATCTAGACACAACGACAACACCAGTAGAAGCTAGCCTTCTATGGGGTATTCAAAAAGTTCGTCGTACTGACGGTGAGCGTGCAGGCGGTTTCCCAGGCGCTGATATCATCCTTGAGCAAATCGCAACGAAAGATGTTCAACGTAAGCGTGTTGGTCTAGTTGGTCAAACTAAAGCACCAGTACGTGAAGGTGCTGAATTGTTCGATGCTGAAGACAACAAGATTGGTGTTGTAACGAGCGGTACTGCGGGCCCTAACGCAGGCAAGCCAGTTTCTATGGCGTACGTGCGTACAGACCTAGCAGCAATTGGCACTGAAGTATTCGCTGACGTTCGTGGCAAGAAGCTACCAATGACAGTAGAAAAAATGCCTTTCGTACCTCAACGTTACTACCGTGGCTAATCTCTTTTAAGAGAAACCACTAAGTTAAATTAAAGCCTATTGTTTGCTTCTCTGTATTTGAGGGGGTTAACGGTAGGCTTTTTTGTTTTTCGCAGAGTATAAAACTTAGGATGATTGGCTAAGATAAGTTGTTTATAAAATGAGAGGTGTGGCCATATCGTTACAAATACTTACTATACTCAGGGTTATGCCGTGTTATGGTGCCACATATCATTTTTATAAATAAGTCGTAGTGGTTACAAGGAGTTGACTATGAATGTGAACTATACAGTGAGTCCGGTTCGTAAAGCCGTTTTAGTGCTATTGACACCGTTCATTTATACATCTAGTGTATTGGCGACGGAAAACACGGTCGAAAGTACTCCTGATGTTGGTGTCACTCCTTATATCGTGAATGGTAGCAATGCTTCGGTCATTGAGTTTCCTTCGATAGCAAGCTTGTTCATTGATCGTAGTGGTTATGATGGTGTTTACTCAACAGACCCTTACTGTGGAGCGACTATTCTTAACCCAACCCATATTTTAACGGCAGCGCACTGTATCTATGGTGACGAGAATGCTCAGCTTTTTACTACGGTTGTTCCCCAACTAGAGAATACGTCTGAATTTCCGAATGGTAATATTCAGAAAGTTCGAGTGGCAGAGGTTTATTATCGCAGTGATTATTCGAATAGTTTAAGTAAGTTATTACCAAATGACGTTGCTATTTTAAAGCTTGAAACATCACTCAATATCGGTGCGAACATAATTCCTCCTTCCTCTGAACTTTATAGAAGCTCTAGTAGTCAATTTGTCGCTGTTGGTCATGGAGATACGGCAACAGGTCAAGATACGACTAACCGTCTTCAAAAAGTTGACCTCACATATGTTGAAAACAATGTTTGTGCAGGTGTGTTTACCGATGGTGTATCGTTAACGCAAAAACAAATATGTTTTAGTGGTGCTCAGGGAGCCTCAAATTTGTATGGTGGTACTTGTCAGGGTGATTCTGGTGGGCCGGTATATTGGTGGGATGGTTCTGCCTACCAACAAGTTGGGATTACCAGTTTTGGTCCAACAGTTTGTGGTGGTAGCTCTAGTGTGACATCGGTATTCACTGAAATCTATGACTACAGAGATTGGATTACAGATGTAGCTAATGGTGTAATTAGTAGTTCTGAAACGGTTCGAATTTCTGCAACAGATGCTAAGCGAACGGCTTATGTGAATGCACGAACTTCATCTGGCTCTGGTGGCAGCGGGGGCAGTGTATCATTTGGTTTGTTAGGTGCGTTGATGTTACTAGGTGGGTTTAGACGAGCGATATCTCGTTAGATTCTTCATGTTAGTTAAACAAACGGCCAGTCATTCAACTATGACTAGCCGTTTTTGTTTTGTTCTATTCGTTTAAGCCGTTGAGAGTTTGGTGCTACTCGTTGATATTAATAGACTAGACGCACAAACCAGAGGACACTCTTCTACTGTACCTTTCTAGAATTTCATCCATCTCTTTTATTGCATCGTTGATGTCTTTAATACCGCCTTGCGCGACATATTTTTCATTTTGGTTCAACGCAGAAAAAGCCTGTCTTAATTCCTTGTCTTCCAACATGTTCCCGTGCAACAACACTTCTTTGTAAGTGAGTAGCCTATGCTGTACCGCGATAATTTGATTGCGGGTATTTTCTGATTCTAATGCGTGCTTTATGCAAGGAAATGCCAATGTATAGCGATTCGCAATTTCCAATTTGACGTTTTCATTATTCGCAATTTGCAATTTTTCTTATTTCCCAACACTTGAATATTCAAGTTTACTAGCCTGTACGCTCACGACCGATCTAAGTGTCAAAGTTTATGAAACGTAACGTTTTTTAATAATCGAATAATATGCCTTTAATGGCGTATGTAAACCGTTGCGAGTCAATATGGTCTGCTTCTTGCTGAAATTAGGTCATAACTGTCTATTGAGGATAAGCTTATGTCACAAGAACCCATAATCATGGCGCTGATTGATCGCAGGAAACTCGCTAATTTGTCCCAGGAAAAATTAGCCTCAAGCGCGGGAATGAGTTTAAAAACCTATCAACGAATCGAGCGTGGTGAAGCTGATATCAAAATGTCGCAGTATCGTTCTATCACCAGAACTTTAAAAGTGACGGATTTGGATGTCGTGCTTGATATTGTTGGTGCATCACAAGCGACGGCGGAAGACGTAGCAGCGGTCAGTCGTTTACTGACCAGCGAAGAGAGAATGCTGTTGATCAAATTGATTCTGTCGGTCAAAAAGAAGCAGTAGAGTTTTGTTCTAATAGGTATCGTCTTTTCTCTAAATAAATAGAGTTAGAACGGTTGTTTCATGGGTGATGTGTTCACTGATGACATGAAACAATTATTCTACTCTTCCGCGCAGTTGCTTGGTGGTGCTTCTTTGTTTCTTCCCTTCTAAACGTCTTTTCTGAGAGCCACGCGTCGGCTTAGTTGCTCGTCTCACTTTTTGAACTTTTGTTGCTTCCAAGATAAGTTCTTTCAAACGCACCAAAGCATCATCACGGTTTTGTTCTTGAGTTCTATACTGCTGGGCCTTAATGATAATCACGCCATCTTTAGTGATGCGGCTATCTTTGTGTGCAAGCAGTTTCTCTTTATAGAAATCTGGCAGGGTGGAGTGCTTGATGTCAAAACGCAAATGTATCGCACTTGATACTTTATTGACGTTCTGACCGCCGGCTCCTTGTGCTCTGATCGCAGTTAACTGGAGTTCCCAGTCTTGAATCGAAACAGAGTTAGATATTTGTAACATAAACATCCATTTTGAATGGTAATATGGGGTCATGATACTGAATATTGGTTATGGTATCAGTAACTTTCTCAAAGAGTGGTAGTAGTGATGAAAATAGATTTAACGGCATATGATGGATTAATCTTTGATATGGATGGTACGTTGATCGATACAATGCCAGCACATGTAAAGGCGTGGCAACAAACAGCTGAAGAATTCGGTTTTCATTTCGAAGCGTCTTGGCTACACAGTTTAGGTGGAATGCCGAGTTATAAGATAGCCGGTGAGGTGAACAGTAAATACGGCTTATCGCTCGATCCACAAGCTGTTTCAGCGTTTAAGATGGCATCATTTGCCGCTATTGAAGATAAAGGCGATATCATCCCGTGTACTCATTCTCTACTGTTAGAGAATCTAGGAAGTAAGAAGATAGCAGTCGGGACGGGTAGCCAACGTAAAAGTGCGGAGCAGCTATTGGATAAAACAGATATCCTGAATAAGCTCGATATCCTAGTGACAGCAACAGACGTTAAGAACCACAAACCAAATCCAGATACTTTCTTAGATGCGTGTTTTGGTATGGGATTACAACCAAGGCAGTGTGTTGTGTTTGAAGATACTAATCTTGGTAAGCAAGCCGCTCATGCCGCGAAGATGGATTGTGTTCTTGTAGTTGAGGGGAACAAGTTAGAATTTTATCCAGCTCCAAGCTGATCGGTTGCCTAGCAAGGGGATGCCATTGTCTTTTGCTAGGCTATTTCGCTCATCTCTTTGTCTAGGAATAAGCATACGTTGTTTCTACCTGCCGCTTTAGCTTCGTATAACGCTAAATCGGCGCACTTGTAATTAAGTGCTGGATCATTTGTTACGTTAGTAATCCCACCGCTCACGGTGACCACGTTGTCGAGTTCAAGGCTGACAGCGACTCTCAGCCTATTTAGAACGTATTCAGCTTCTTCTGTTGTTGTGTGAGGTAGAATCACGCCAAACTCTTCACCACCAATGCGAGCGACGAAATCAGTTTCACGGCATTCACGTTGAAGTACTTGAGCAACTGTTTGAATGACTCGATCACCATAATCATGCCCAAACCTGTCGTTTATGCGTTTGAAATAGTCAATATCCAAGATGGCTAAACAAGATTGTTCGCGAGTAGGGTAACGATTAACACGAGAACACTCATCTCGAAGTTCAAGGTCAAATTTTCTTCGATTCCAGCAACCAGCTAATGCGTCTTTTTCACTTAGATTTCTGAGCTTTTTTTCGAGTTCTTTGTGTTTACTAATATCGACAAAAGAAGCGACGTAAAACTGAATCACATCTTTCGAATCTTTGATGGTTTGGATTCGTAGTATTTCAGTGATCAAAGACCCGTCTTTACGGCGATTGACCACTTCACCTTCCCAAACTCCCGTCTTAGTGATAATGCTCCACATCTTGATGTAGAACTCTTGATTGTAGCGACCAGAGGCAAACATCGAAGGCTGACGTCCTTTTACATCTTCCAAATCGTAACCACTCACGCGAGTAAACTCTTGGTTTACTTTGATGATTCGGTTATTTCGGTCAGTAATTACCAAGGCTGACATGCCATTCATCGCGGCTTTAGCCAGTTGGCTATCGATGCTGTTCTTTTTGTGGTTACTGTTCCAAAGCACAAAACCAGCCGAAATCATCGAAATTAAGAAAGATAAGGTAATGATCTGCACGAATATGGCTTGTTTTTCTTGTCGGTATTGGCTGCTAAATTGTTGGTTTTCAACATGAAGAACCAAATAAATTGGTCCTTTAAATTGCTTTATTTTAGGGCTGATATCTGAGTGAAAATACCAGTTTTTACCATCAAAGTAGCTAGAAGAGGTATTTTCTTGAATGGCTTTCCAAAGCTCTGGGTAAAGCTTCGCATAGGTTTTATCTGAACGAGATTCAATAAGATGCCCAAACGATTCTTCGATATCAGGGCCCATGATGACATGTCCGGTTCTGTTAAGAATGACAGGGACGGCTGATGATGTACCGATTTGATAAAGAAGGCGGTCGTAGACCTCGAGCATATTAAGGTTAGCAATAAAGTAGCCAATAATACGATCTTCTGAGGCGACGGGTGTCATTATCCTTAGGGCTGGCATCAAAGGGTGGACGACTTCACCATTCTCAATCTCTAAATCGATACCGTTGGAGCTTACTTCTCCAATCTTCAGTCGGTGGAGATCTTTAAAGTAGCTACGAGCTGATTTGTTCTGCAGTTTATTCTCAGGAACTATTGTCGCTTTATTGTTGTTGTAGTTGATACGGTAAACCTCGTTACCTTCTAGGTCGAGGTAGCGAAGTTGAGAATAGTATTGTTGTCCGCGAGCTAACATCACCCACAGATCTTGCAGAGCTTGTTTATGAACAATTGATGGTTCTTCAATTGCTCGAAGTAACGTTTGAGAGTCTGCGATAGAAGGAACAGAATTAGATATTTGCTCAACAATAACGGCCAGTTCGTGAAAACTGTATTCGATTTGGTTTTGGCTAGACTGCTTAATATTTAGAGTATGCTGAGCATCAATTCTGTCAAGTTCAGAATTGATGTAGAGGGCAGGGACTAATCCTAGGGCAAATATGGTGCATAGAAATTGGCTGACTAGTTTTTTTATACTCGTATTCATCACTGTCCTCAAAGAATCAGCGCAATACTATATATTTTATGGGGTTTTTAATGTGATCTTAACCCAGAACTTAAAACAAGATTTGCATATAACTACGATTTTACTGCAACTTTTTGCATTTAAGCTTGATTGTTGAGCAATCACTTCGTTAGGAAATGATTGCTCAATATAGAACGCCGCTCTGAAACTTGAGCCCATTAATCGCGACTAATTGCCGTTTATCTAGCTAAGGACACCTAACTTAGGCCGATAATATTTCCATTGCTATCAATATCTAATGACATGAAAGCCGGTTTATCAGGTAAACCTGGCATGGTCATTACGTTGCCGCACAAAGCGTAGATGAAGCCGGCACCAGCACACAGTTTTAACTCTCTAACGGGTACGTCAAACTGAGTGGGTGCACCCTTTATCTGAGCTTCTGTTGAAATCGATAATGGCGTTTTTGCCAAACAAACCGATAGGTCGCCATAGCCGTGTTGGTTGAACTCAGTCAGTTGTTTTCTTGCCAGTGGTGATAGTGAAATACTGGCTGCGCCGTATCCGACTTCAGCGACTGCCATCAGTTTCTCTTCTAAGCTTTGCTCAGAGTAGTACAAAGGCTTAAATTTACTCTCTGTTTGGCATGCTTTTACCACGGCGTGAGCCAACTGAATTGCACCTTCGCCACCTTGACCAAAAGCTTCACTTACTTCAACGCTAACGCTTGGGTCGAAGTCGGTGATCATCTGTTTCAAAGCATCGAGCTCTTGAGTTGAGTCTTGTGGGAATCGGTTAATCGCAACAACTGTGGGCACTTGGTATTGCTTAACGTTGTTGATGTGCCATTTAAGGTTCTCAAACCCAGCAACAAGCGCGTCTTGGTCATCATTAAAGATTGAATCAGGTAATGGAGTACCCGGTCTCAAATCGTACAAACCAGAGTTGGCTTTTAATCCGCGTAATGTTGCGACAACTACGGCGCAATCGGGCTTCTTGTTCGATGCTTTCACTTTTATGTTACACGCTTTCTCAAAGCCCATGTCTGAACCGAAACCACCTTCAGTTACCACAAAGTCACTCAGTTTTAACGCTATCTTATCGGCAATAATTGAAGAGTTACCATGTGCGATGTTCGCGAAAGGCCCCGCGTGTATTAGGGTAGGAACGCCTTCAAGGGCTTGCATCAATGTTGGTTCAATAGAGTCCTTCATCGTTACTGTCATAGCGCCCGCGACGTTAAAGTCTTCTGCGGTTAATGGCGAACCTTGATTGTTGTATGCGAGTACCACACGGCCGATGCGCTTGCGTAGGTCTTGTAGATCATCGGCAAGAGCGAGAATAGCCATCAGCTCTGAAGCGGCTGAGATATCAAAACCATCTTCCCGTTCAAGGCCATTAATTGTTTTGTCTGCTTCGTTCTTGCCTACTGTGATCATGCGTAATGCACGGTCATTATGGTCCAGTACACGTCGCCAAACGATTCTACTAGGATCAATGTTGAGCGCTTTTAAGCCAGAACGTGCTTCAAAGGCTTCTAACCCTTCACGGTGTTCATGATATAAGCGTGCATCAATGGCTGCAGAAGCGAGGTTATGAGCGGCCGTCACGGCATGAATGTCGCCAGTGAGGTGAAGGTTTAATTGCTCCATAGGGGCGACTTGAGAGTAACCACCGCCCGCTGCGCCGCCTTTTACACCAAATACTGGGCCCATTGAAGGCTGGCGAATGCAGGCCATCGCAGATTGGTTAATCTTAGCCAGGCCTTGTGCTAATCCAATAGTAGTGACGGTTTTGCCTTCGCCAAGAGGCGTTGGTGTGATAGCGGTCACCACGACCAATTTACCATCTTGTTGGTTGGCGAGGCGTTCAAGTGATGTCAGAGACACTTTAGATTTGTATTGCCCTAATGGCTGATGTTCGTTGTGTTGCAGGCCAGCTTGTTTGGCAACTTCACTGATGTTTTTAAGGGGAGTAGAGCGACAAATATCAATATCAGATAGCATATTTGATCCTTATATCAGAACCGAAAGGTGGTACGTAAACGTTTGCGTGGCGATGGTACTGTATAAATTTGCCAAGTAAAGGCAAACCACACGAATTATGTGCTGGAAGATAACAGATCTAAAGAGTCATTGCGCGAGATCAAATCTTAAACGAGCAAAATATTCGATCTGACTGCCTTCAGCTGCAGTTATATTAGTGCTGAATACAAAAAGGGCTGCATATAGCAGCCCTTCAGGAATGGATAATCTAGCTGGTCATTAACCTCAATGAGTTAACAACCTGGCATGGTTGATTAACGATCCCAGTATGTTTCTTCTAAGCTATCTTCGCGTTCAGGCAGCGCACGAGAAAGGCGAGGAGAGTGCTGAGTCAAAACCTCATAGCTTACACGGTTTGCGTATTTACAAATTTGAGACAGTGAAGAGTAAGTTAGACAAGCGTGTTCGTGCTTCTCAGAGTTCGGCACGTTAACGTGATGGTAGCTGTTTGCTGCCATGTCATGTAGCAGTGCTGAAAGTGCACCATCACCAGCACCGTTGGTGTTCTTAATCTCAAGTGGGCCGCCCAAGTAAGGGCCAATGTGAGAGTACACTTTTACTGGGCCTTTACAGTCTTGCTTACGCATCGCACGGCTGAATTCGTATTTGTTAAATTCAGGAATGTTACCCGGCAGTAACGGAAGCGTTGTTTCGCGTTTCGCTGGTTCGTCAGTGTAGCCTGCCATGTATAAGCCGACAGGGCCTGCAGTGCAGAGAACTAGGTCAACCCACTCAAGAGCTTTGTTCGCAGCCAATAGCGGATCTTTTTCACCCGTTAATGCTTCACCTTCGTCTTCGTTCATCGCGACGATGGTTACGTTGTCTTTCAGGTATTCTTGCCACCATTCAGCGTTACCTTCGATCACATATTTAGTACCAAGCGTAAGTACAACAGGCACATTGTGTGCTTTCGCATATTCAATCGCTTTTTGTACCGCTTTTGGCATCGGATCTTCAGGTTTGCCACGCATTAAGTATGACGACACAACCAATGCAGAAGCTTTCTCGAACACTTTTTCAGGAATGCTTTCTGGAAGTAGTTGGTTCATGTGGCCTTCATTGATTGCAAACGTACGTTCGCCATCTTCAGAAATCAGCGTGTAGCAGCGACCAATTGGACCATCAACAGTTTGAAGGTGGTTTAGATTCATACGAGAAGAAGTACGGCACAGATAACGGTAGCCGAATGAGCCAACTTCAATCTTCTTAGACATAACGCCAAGCAGTACAGATTTGCTGTCTGCAAGTACAGAATAGTTGTGCAGTGTGTTGCCGATAGTATCGCCAGGGTATTGATGCGTGATCAAACCGCGCGCAACTAACTCTTCATACAGCGCATCTGCTTTACTTTCTTCCAATACCAGTGAGTGACCTTTACTCAGCTCGTATTTTTCTAGGAACTCGTTGTCAACACGGGCCTCGATATCAACAATCGTTTGGCCAACACCGACAATCGTTGCGCGGTGAAGCTTAGGTGTTTGTTGAATTTGGTTGACCAACGGATCACGTGCGTGAGTTGGAAAGTAGTGCTTAGATTTACGCTGTCCAGGAAACTTCATATGAAAAATACAGTGAAAAAATTTTGCCGCATGATATCACATTTTGTTTCTGTTTCTTTCATTTTTATTACATTTTGAATCACCTGCACAATGTCTGTACAGGTGAATCGTCTTACTTTGGCTTGAAGCTATTCCGCTGGAACAAGTGTTGCTGGATCTACGTAAGCCTCTGTACCCCAAAGCGGAACGGTTGAAAGGCTATGCTTGAAACTGCCTTCCGTTTCTTTGGTGGTGTAAGACAAGTAAAGCAGCGACTGATTCTCTGCATCGTAGATACGACGAACCTTCATTGTTTTAAAGAAGATACTTTTCGATTGCTTGAATACCACTTCGCCAGACTTACTCTTGTCTATTTGAGCAATCATTTCTGGTGTGATTTCACCTGTTTGACGACAAGAGATAGAGCTATCACTTGGATCTGAAAGGCTAAGGTTTGCTTCGATTGATGCGATATGACAGGTAACACCTGCGATCTTATCGTCATCTAATGAAGACATCTTGATATCCTTCATTGTGAAGAAACCCAGTGAGACGTCGCCAACCTCGTTGTCCGAACAGCCAGCTAACATTGTGACGATACCTGCTGCTATTAAGGCTTTTTTCATAAGAAGTCCTTTTTATTTATATAGTTCTGTTTACTATAAGGATATTGAAAGCTTGAATACGAGTGTAGAGCTTTTCGTTAAGTTCTTAAAGGATGTTGTTGGATAATGAAAAATATGAAGCATTTAAAGTACTTGTTGGCCTTGGTCATGCTCTGTATGCTCTCTGCTTGTAGCTCGGCACCTCAGCCGACCCTATGTCTTCCAAATAACTGCGATATTTGGGGATACTAACCGTAGGTACTAAAAGAATGAATAACGAAATACCTGAAATTGTACATAAGAAAAATCAGTGGCTTTTTAGTCAGCTCGACATTGCTTACCCCGCAAAAGAGAGCCTCCTCGGCCGTGAACTTTATCAAAGCAAACTCCCATCCAAGAAATACCAACTCCTCGCTCACGATCAAACTCCTTCCCAAATTGATGAACTGCATAAAGTTGATTTCCATAAATTGACCGTACTATTCTCACTTAACCAAGCAAGCGTGTACCAAGATGAAGCCGAAAGGGCACACATGCTTGAGTTCTTGAGCCAAATTATGCTGTCTGATGAACATGTTTTATACATCGGCACTCACAATGGCGAAGTTGTTGCGAGTGCGATCATTACAGAGTTAGAGGATTCTCTATTGATATCGGACGTTGTTGCTGGAAATGGTCAAAGTATCAACGACTTTGCTAAGCAGTTACACGATTTTTGGGCACAAGATCATGCTTCTTGCGATAAAGTGTGGATCGAGAACTAAAGATTCTTTGAGAAAGCGTTAATCTAAGTACAATACCCCGTCTTATTTAAAGGGTATTGTATGTACAAGCTATTGATCTCAATCGCTGTATTGTGTATTAGCGCTTATTCTTCACTCAGTTTTGCTAACGACTGGGATATCAAACGTATCCTAGTTTTACACTCATACGAACCTTCTTACCAATGGACCGCTGATTTCCAAAAAGGGATCGACAGCGCGTTCAGCCAATCTAGAACCGAAGTTAAACTCTCGATCGAGTATTTGGATTCAAAGCGTATCCATAGCTCTGACTACTACGGTTCTCTCTCGAACTATTTGCAAATCAAATATGCAGGTTATGAATTTGACGGCGTGATTGCGACTGACGATAACGCAGCAAATTTCCTTGAATCGTTAGGTGCTTTAATTGACCGTTCTACTCCTGTAGTGGCGGTGGGAATCAATGACACCAGTACCGATATGTATGCAGTATCTGACAGAGCAACTGTGCTTTACGAGAACGACCAGATAGACGTTAATATTAAGCTGATCTCCAAATTAAGGCCTAATCTAAAGAACCTCTATTTTGTAAATGATTACAGTGTCACGTCTGAGTTAATTCACAAAGAAATGAACAAAATGATGGCTGAATTTCCAAATATCAACCTCATAGAAATTCGCGATTTGTCGCTGGAGCATACAAGCCAGTTTTTGGAAGGAATCTCTGCAGACGATGCGGTATTGCTCAGTCATTACAACACTGAGTTGAAACAAGGGGTTTACCACACTTACCAAGAGATTGCGGATACCTTGTCAAAAGCGAGTGCTGCACCAGTGTTCGCGTTGTGGCAGTTTTATATTTCGGGCGATGTTCTCGGTGGTTATGTGAATCACTCACAAAGCATGGGTGAGGAGGCAGTTGATGCGCTAGACAAATACCTTCCTCTCGGTTTTGCAGAACCGTTAACTCCCGGAGATAACAAACGTTTTGTATTCAACTACCCTGCAATGAAACGATACGGGATTAGTGCCAACGCATTACCTGATGAAGCGGTATTCATTAACGAACCTTCTTCCTTTATTCGCAAAAACTTCCAGTTGTTAATGGGGCTGTCGATGGTGATTGCGGGTTTGAGCCTGATCATCTTGATGCAATTTGTCACTCTGCGCCAAAAGAAAGAGTTGGCCAATAAGAACAAACGAATCTTAAAGCTTCAGAAACAGACCTTGAATATCCAAAAGGATATGATTCATGTTCTCGGCGAGGCGATTGAAACCCGCTCTGGCGAAACCGGTAATCACGTTAAGCGTGTAGCCAAGTTATCCTCATTGCTCGCTAAGTATCGTGGCTTGAGCCATCGCGAGGTCGAGATGATTGAGATCATCAGCCCGATGCACGATGTGGGTAAAATTCCGTCCCTGAATCGATCTTGGATAAACCTGGTAAATTAACCGACCAAGAGTGGGAGGTGATGAAGCTTCATACTACGGCTGGCTATAACTTACTGAAGAGCGGAGCGGGTGATATTACCAACCTCGCGGCAATCATTGCTAACGAACATCACGAGCGCTGGGATGGAACAGGATACCCGAATGGCAAAGTGGGAGATGAAATTCACCTGTTTGCTCGCATCACTGCCGTAGCCGACGTTTTTGATGCGCTGCTTAGTGCTCGATGCTACAAAGAACCGTGGCCGTTAGATATGGTAGTCGATTTTTTCGAGCGAGAGTGTGGCTACCAGTTTGATCCTCAGCTAACGAAATTGCTACTGAAACACTTACCCGAGTTTGTCGCTATTCGAGATTCGTATCCTGATACTGGAACTGTGGAATATGCGATTTCACGTTCGCTTGAAGCTAAGGTTTTTGAAGAGTCGGTTGTTAGCTAAGTCTCGGTCTATCTTAATCGTTTATACGTCTTGGTTTTTTTATCTAGTCATCACGATCCGGCTAGGAAGTGGTGATTTATATTTTCCCCTGAAATTGAGTCGCTTATGTAAACCTCGCAGTATTTGATTTCGTAGGATCTCGGTTAATTTGATGAAAACTGTTGCTTATGCTGGGCGATAAAGTGATCAACTCCATATTTCGCGAAGAGAAATAAGCCTGTATCCGCAAACTGTTACCTCAATCATCTCGCGCATTGAAAGAACACTATAGGATAAAACTTGGATTCAATCTTAGTGAGATACCTATGCGGTTAGAACAGACTAAATGTGTAATTTTCGATTGTGATGGAACACTTATCGACAGTGAAAAGCTGTGCTGCCAAGCTTTGGTAAACGTTTTCACTGGCTTTGGGGCGAAGTTGAACGTCAACGACTGTTATGCGCACTTCCAAGGTGGGAAGCTGGCCGACATCTTAATGGATACGCAAGCGCGTTTAGGCTTATCTATCTCAATTGATACACTAGAACCGTTATACCGGATCGAATTAGAAGCATTGTTTCAGCGTCATTTAAAGCCGATGGACGGCGCTATCGAACTTATTGAATTCCTCAAACAACAAGACATTGAGTTTTGTATCGCTTCCAATGCACCGAAATCTAGAGTTGAATCTTCATTGGCGATGACAGGCATGCTCGATGATTTTAAAGGTAAAGTGTTCTCAGCTTTTGATGCTAACAGTTGGAAGCCAGAACCTGATCTAATCATGTACACGGCCATGAATATGGGCTTTCTACCAAATGAGTGCATCTACGTGGATGATACGTTAAAAGGGATTGAGGCTGGTGTTCGTGCGGGTATCCAATCGTTTCGATTACGCCCGAGTATTGATGAAGCAATCGTAGATCCCGAAGCCGACTCATTAGAACTCGCGGCTCAGGATATCTACAGTTTAGAAGAAATTTCAGTTTGGATTAATGGCAAGCACTGCTCAAATGGTGGTATATCGAATTCTGCAGCTTTGGTGGGGTAGAGCCTAGTTGAAGACTGACTACCTTACTGAATTGTTTGGTATGGAAACCGCAAGATGCACAAGTAAACTTTTCTCCACTTTCTGAAAGCAGATACTCGTCATGTTGGCATAAAGGGCATGTAATGTCGTCGGTGTTTTGTGTTTCTGTTTTATTCATTATGTGTCACCTGCAGCAAGAGGGTAAGCGAAAAAAGACCCGTTCAATTAGATTACTCCTAAGCTCGAATATTAGACAGTTCTGACACTTCTTAATCTCTCCTTTGCGACTTGCTTCATGGTAATTGATAATGTCATCGTTATTGACCATGGTTCTTGTAATGTTATTAAACAAAAGTCAAAAAAAGGACCTATTACGAGTCCTCACTAGTTTATTTTCAATTCACGCCGCTAGTTAGCCTGCTGATCCTTAAGTGCGGTATCGCGCCAACGTCTGAGACAGAGAAACCGACGCTTCCGTTAGTCTAGATACACCATTTGACGAATTCTGAGCGACGTCTTTAATCACATCGGATTGGCTGCGAATATCGTTAAGTTCTGCTGCAATCGTATTGGCAACGTTGCTTTGTTCATCGGCTGATGTTGCAATCTGGATACTCATGTCCATCAGCGCTTGTGCAGAATCTGCAATCGAGTTTACGTCGTGACCAATGTTAGAAATCAGCTGGCTACTGGTTTGCGCCTGATCGACCGTTTGCTCTGTGATCTTTGCAATATTTTGACTCTCTTGTTGTAAGCGCTCAATCATCGCTTGGATCTCAACGGTAGCTGACTGAGTGCGACTTGCGAGTGTTCTTACTTCATCAGCAACAACAGCGAAACCACGACCTTGTTCGCCCGCACGAGCGGCTTCAATCGCAGCGTTCAAAGCCAGTAAGTTGGTTTGTTCTGAAATTGCGTTGATCGTCGTGATGACTTCGTTAATTTGGCTCGTGTTCACATTCAAGCTGGTCACAGAAGATGAGGTTTGTTCAATCAAAGAAGAAAGGGTGGTGATTTCTGAGATTGCTTGTTGAACCTTCGCGTGGCTGTCGTTGATCTGCTGTGCGTCTTGCTCTGTTTGCTCTGTTGAACGTGCAGAGATGTTAGACACTTCATTAGCAGATGCGGTCATCTGGTCCATTGCAGTAGCAACCGAATCTAGAGATGCGTTTTGGCTCATGATTTGTGTTTCGCTGCGCTTCATCTCTGTTTCGAAAGAAGCCGACGTTTCACTTAGGGTTGCTGCACTGTGGTTTACGTTGTTAACTAACTCACTGAGCGTGTCCATTGAACGGTCAAGAGCACAACCAATTGTGCCGAATTCGTCACGGCCAGGATGGAAGCCAAGGCGTGAAGTTAAGTCACCATCACCAATCTTTTGAGTGGTTGAATAAAGTACCCACAGCGCACCACCTAAGAAGGTCGCTACCCAGTAACAGAAAAGACCAAAAGGCACACACCATAAAAGACTGAGTAATAAAGTGTACAGTGCTTGCTGCTTTTGGTTTTGTGTATCGTTGTTTGAGACGGTAAGAGAGTAATAATTACCATCTTGTCCAATAGCCGTTGCGGTAACCGTGCCATTGTTCGAAATGATGGTCTCTTGAGGACGAGTTTGTTGGCTAACAGTACGAACAGAGGCAGGGGAATCTGACGCTGATAAAATACCTTTGAGTTGATACTCAACTTGCTGTTTTGCACTTGCGTCAATTTGTTCCATTTTATTGACGTAGTTGAGTCCAGCTAGGCTCGCCACAGCGGCGAAAAAGATTAAGAAAATGACCCAAAACTTATCGTTGATAGACATTTTAATAAACAGTTTGTCTATCGTTCGAAATTGTACTTCTTTCATAAAAACTCCACGGTAAATCCTTTACCGTGGACTCTAAATAACCGACCTCAATAAAAATGTGATATCAATCGACTAATTGTGAAAATTAATGATAGCAACATGTCATTTATGAGATCTCAATCAAGTATTTATATCCTGTATGGGTTTATTAGCCCAAAGACGGTAATAGGCCTACTGATATAAGGATTTGAATGGCAATGATAAATACGCCAATGCTACCCGCTAAAAATAACGCTTTGCTTCCACCCAACACCTGGTAAGTCGCTTCAGTACCATGAGATTTTACCGAGAAATCTGTGTAGCGAACTTTGTATACCATTACGGTAGGTAGAAGAATCGCCAGCACTGAAAGTGCAATCGCAGCATAACCCAACGCCATGATAAAACCTTGTGGGTAAAACAGGGCGAAGCCTAAAGGCGGTAAGAAGGTGATAACAGCGGTTTTAACGCGCTTTGCACTGCCTAGTTTTTTGCTTAACGAATCGCCCATGAATTCAAATAAGCCCAAGCTCACGCCAATAAAAGAAGTCAGCAGTGCAAGATCCGCGAATACACCGACGATGACGCTTAAGTTTGATTGATGAACGGTTTGCGATAGTGATACTAAAAGTGCCCCCAAGCTTGTATCGGACAACAATTGTTCTTGGCTAACCACACCCAAAGTAACACTCTGCCAGAAAACGTAGATAACTAATGGTAGGGCAGAGCCTGCAATCATAACCTTACGTAAAGAACGAACATCGCCGTCTAGGTATCGAACAATAGATGGGATACTGCCGTGGAAGCCAAAAGAAGTAAATACAACAGGAATCGCTGCAACAATCAAACCTTGCTGTAAAGGCATGCTTAATAGGTACTGAGATGTAATGTTTGGTGCTAGGAAGCTGAGTACTAGTACCATTGCAATCAGTTTGAGTCCGAATAAAACACGGTTAACTTTATCAACACTGTGAGTACCAATCGTAACAACGCCGGCAACTAATAGGGTAAATAGTAGTGTGGTGATTTGACCATTGAGTTCGATACCCGCGATATCCGAAATACGTTGGTTAAACTGCGCACCACCGCCCGCGATGTATGCAGCGCATAGCGCGTAAAATAGGAACATAACAGCGAAGCTCGCAATCCATTTACCTTTTGTTCCTAAAATGGTGTGAGCTAAAGTGTGTAGGGTTGCGTCAGATTCTGCAAATTGGTGAAGCTCTACCATTAATAGAGCCGTAAAGGCCATTAATGCCCATAAACCAAGCATCAAGAAAAGTGAAGTTGAAAAGCCAATGCCTGCAGAAGCAAGTGGAAGGGCGAGCATGCCAGCACCGATGGTTGTGCCTGCAATGATCAAAGTACTACCAAAAACCTTTGATTTATTCATTGTATATAATTCTTTACGTTAGGGTGTGTTTTGATTGTGATTCTTCTAGCTTAAGCGCATAAACCCAAAGAATATCTCGATTTTGAAGTATTCTGATTGAGTTTAATGCCAAATGCAATGCCTAATGTAATTAAAAATATCCACTGTAAATTTATACTTACACATAGAGGGTTTAACAGCATTGAACTGACCAAAGCAAACGTTTGACCATGATCGGCTTCAAAATTTGTAGAGTAATTTGTTGTACTTGGTGTAAGGTGGCAGTACATATGTCGTTCGCGTATACCCCTTTAGCGTAAACAAGCGCTAATGATCGCGAGTAGCTTCAAGCTATAAATATGGAATGGGTAGAGTAGAGTGCGTTCATCAAAGTGACATAATATAAGTCCAAGATGGTGCACTAGTTAATCGGACATCATGTCCGCATCAAGGAATAGAGGGGGCACTATGAGTGACCAATCTTTTAATGACGAAAGTCTTGAGTTGTTAGATGCTATGGAAATTGGCATCGATTTATCTGACTATGAACAGACGGTTAAACAATTAGCAGAAGAACTTTTTAAGTCTTCAAACTAGGCGTTACCTGAACTAAAGGTTTCTGTAGTTCAACGTTCTCAAATTAAACAATTCTTAAACTGAGCAAATCTCATTCGCTCACACGTCATAACAAAACTATCCTCATTAAAGTTCGCGAAGATAAACGAGTACGTTTACCATGTTACTTAGTTCTCGATACTTTAATGAGGTTCAATGAACTTTCTCGCACACCTTCACATCGCCAAGCACTGTAACAGCAACTTAGCAGGTAACCTGTTGGGTGATTTTGTTAAAGGCGACCCCAATAAACAGTATTCGGATTCACTTTCTGACGGCATTAGGCTTCATCGATTTGTTGATAGCTATACTGATCGTCATGATGTATCTCGTTCTGCTAAATCGCTGTTCTCAGACCAAACACGACGCTTTGCGCCTATCGCACTCGATGTATTTTGGGATCACTGCTTAGCCAATCATTGGGCTCAGTTCTCGCAGCAGACATTAGAGCGTTTTTGTTTAGATAGCCATCAACAGATCTTTGAACATCAAGAGCTGCACTGGCCTGAGAATTTCATTGCGATGCATCAAAAAATGGCAGAACAACGTTGGTTGGAAAGCTATCAAGACATGTCATCTATAGAGGTGGTATTGCAAAGAATGGCACTGAGAAGGCCCAAGCTCGGTATGCTCGAAGTATGTTACGATGACCTCGAGCGTCACTATAATACGTTGCAGTGTCACTTTGTTGAGCTTTATCCCAACGTTTTAGAAGAAGCAAAGCAGTTTAATGCGCTTCAAATGAAGAAAAATCAAAAGGAAAGGTAAACAGCGTAATGCAGGTTTGCTACAATCCGCGCCTATTTAATCTTTGAGCATCATACTATGTCTGAATCTACTAAATCTTTTAACCAACTAGGATTGTCTGAGCACCTTCTTGCTACTCTATCAGAGCTTAACTTTACGGCTCCAACCAGTGTTCAAGAACAAGCTATTCCATTGGTATTAGAAGGCAAAGACGTACTGGCTGGTGCTCAAACGGGTACGGGTAAAACGGCTGCGTTTGGTTTACCGATTATCCAAAGATTAATCGAAACAAAAGACAACGTTATTCCGAACCCTAAGCTCGTTCGCGCGCTTGTGTTAGTACCAACACGTGAACTCGCACAGCAGGTGTTTGACAACCTCACTAGCTACGCGAAGGGCACTGACATTAAAGTGGTTGTAGCGTACGGCGGCGTTAGCATGAAGGTTCAAACGGACAACCTACGCGGGGGTGCAGATATTCTTGTTGCGACACCTGGTCGTCTTATCGATCACATGTTCACTAGGAACATCATGTTGAGCCATACGGAAGTACTGGTGCTAGACGAAGCAGACCGTATGTTGGATATGGGGTTCATGCCTGACATCAAACGTATCCTTTCTCGTATGAATGAAGTGCGTCAAACGCTGTTCTTCTCTGCAACGTTTGATAACAAAATCAAAGCGATTGCACATCGTATGATGCAGAAGCCAAGTGAAATTCAAGTTACGCCAAAAAACAGCACCGCTGAAACCGTAACACAGATGGTTTATCCGGTTGATAAATCGCGTAAGAGTGAACTTCTGGCTTACTTGATCGGTTCAAAGAACTGGCAACAAGTGCTGGTATTCACTAAAACTAAGCAGGGTACCGATGCGCTAGTAAAAGAGCTTAAACTAGACGGCATTAAAGCGGCATCAATCAATGGCGATAAGAGCCAAGGTGCGCGCCAAAAAGCATTGGATGATTTCAAATCGGGCAAAGTGCGAGCGTTGATTGCAACGGATGTAGCAGCGCGTGGTATCGATATTCAGCAACTAGAACAAGTTGTGAACTACGATATGCCATTTAAAGCAGAAGACTACGTTCACCGTATTGGTCGTACAGGTCGTGCCGGTAACAGCGGTTTGGCAATTTCATTGATGAGCCAAGACGAAGCCTACCTATTGGGTGACATTGAGCGACTACTGGATACACGCTTGCCTCAAGAGTGG
Organism: Vibrio crassostreae; assembly: GCF_041439375.1. Taxonomy (GTDB): domain Bacteria; phylum Pseudomonadota; class Gammaproteobacteria; order Enterobacterales; family Vibrionaceae; genus Vibrio; species Vibrio crassostreae_D. The sequence goes on from NZ_JBGONY010000007.1 coordinate 132,206, forward strand.
TTAGATGGCTTTGAACCAAGCCTTGAAAAAGACCTTGCACCTGATCGCAGTGGCCGTAGCAAGAGTCGTTCATCGGAAAAACGTAAGATGAAAGCAAAGCTTAAGATTCATCAAAACCGTGGTAAAGCGAAAGCACGTCGCTAATTCTTTTGGTGGTTGATGCTTATCGCTTTATTGACGTGAAGGCATCAATCTAATCCAATATAAAAATGCCCCATTACTGTCATTCAGTAATGGGGCATTTTCGTATTAAGCATTGAATTTGAAGCAGCGTCTTTAGTGTTTACTTTGCTCGTGTTCGCATTTCCACACGCAAGGTACTTCATAAACTAGCTCTTCAATCGAACTTGGATTCAATACCCATTCATCACTGATATTGAACGTATTGATCATTTGCTTGTTGAACAGTTGCCAATGTTTTAACAACGCTTCTTCCGGTGTCGATTGCATGTCACCTTCATTCCATGTGCTTTCCATGAAAGGGGTTAGGCATACCGCTCCGTGTGCATACATAATCATTTGCCATTTAATTTCATAAATGTTGATCAAGTTATCTGGGTTCGCATCATTATATTCTTCTGCCAACATATTGATTTCTTTTTCGACATCACCAACATTGTCGATAAAGTAATCGACCAAGTTGTCTTTTTGGCGCACAGAGTCAGTGATAAGTTGCATTGGCTTACGTGAATGAATCATGTTGCTAAAGAGGCGCATGCTAAATAGATAAATAGTAATACTCGGCGCAACACCTTTGGGTAACTCTTCCATAATTTTAGCAATGTAAGACTGAAAATATTCGTGTAAACAATCGCTTATGGAGTGCCAGATCTTTTCTTTGCTACCAAAGTGATGGCGAATAAGGCTATGCGAGACGCCGGCTTTTTCACTGATGTTTCGCAGTGAAACGCTATCATAACCATGCTCACAGAACATTTCCGCAGCAACACTCATGATCAAAAATCGAGTCTCTTCAGCGTCTTTTGCGCTTCTTCTACCTTGTTTCTTTTCTGTCATCTTCATTTCACACATTTACCTGATTACCACATTCTACACTGTTTTTACTGAAATAAAAAATACTGCACAGGTGGAAAGTAAAGCTTGAGAATTATTAAATATTAAATATACTGCCCATCTGTGTAATAAATCATAATAATTAGATGGAGAAGCATCATGCAATCCAAGTTGTCTATTCAAGCCAAGGTGGGTAAGCAGATAGGACTGGCGTTTGCTGCACTATTACTCGCAAGCTCTTTGACCGGATGTAATAAGGTTCAGTCAGAAGAAACGGTTCAAGTTGTTAAGCCAGTCAAGCTGTTTGAGATCCCTCAGCAGACGGATATCGAGCTCGATAGCTTTATCGCAAAAGTGGATGCGACCGACCGTGCCGCACTTTCATTCCAAGTGGGTGGAGATATTGAAACATTCTCTGTTCGTATGGGACAAGAGGTGAAGAAAGGTCAAGTACTCGCTGTGCTAGATGCAACGGACTACCGTATTTCGGTTGATGCAGCCCAAGCCAAATTTGATCTGGCGAACAGCCAATACAAGCAAGCGTCAGAGTTGTACTCGAAGAAGCTTGTAAGCACGGATTACTACGACCAAGCCGTAAACACCTTTACTGCCGCTGAAGTTGAGTTGGACCAAGCACAAACAAACCTTGGTTACACCACATTAGTTGCTCCATTCGATGGCGTGGTATCGATGGTGTTTGGTAAGCAATATCAGTTAATCGCTGAAAAGCAGCCAGTACTTAACATTTTGAATCACAGCGAGATGGATGTGACTTTCTCTATTCCTGTATCAAAGCTTGAAGACCGTTCTATTCAAGACCTAACCAACTCAAACATGTGGGTTGTGATGGATAGCCACCGCGGCATTCGTATCCCAACGCGTTTTAAAGAGATCTCAACCCAACCAGACGAAGACACCAACAGCTACCAAGCGGCTGTGTCTATCGAAAAACCTGAAGGTATTAATCTGCTTTCTGGCATGACGGCACAAGTTGAAGTTCAGAAAAATAAGTCGGACTCCGGTATTGGCATTGTTGATTCAGCTTGGCTAAGCAAAGAAGCAGACCACGGTGAATTGTGGCGCTACAACCCAGAGTCTCAATTGATTTCTAAAGTACAAGTCACCCTTGATGGTCAAGGCAAGGTTATTGAAGGCCTGTCTTCTGGCGACTTAATCGTAGAAGCGGGTGTCGATGTGTTATCTGATGGGCAACAAGTAAAAGCTTGGTTACGTGAGGGCGGTATTTAATGAACCTTTCCAAATTATCAGTTGTGGTTGTATCTGCGTTATTGCTTCAAGCCTGTAACAATGAAAACGACCACCGTGAGCAACCTTCACTTTTGGTTTCAACCTTTGAAGTGGGTGCGCCACTGACTGACCAATTCAGAAGCTTTAATGGACAGGTGATGCCTGCAGAACTCACACCATTGGCATTTAAGCTTGCTGGTGAGATTCAACAAGTATTGGTTGAGGCTGGTGACAACGTAGAAAAAGGCCAGCTACTGGCGACCTTAGACAACGCGACATACCTGCAAGATCTTACAGACGCTAAATCTCAATTCAAATTAGCGAGTAAGCAACTGGCGCGTGGTTCTGAGATGTTTGACAGCAAGATGTTGTCGCAATCAGAACACGATCAGTTGACCGCTAACTACAAACTGGCATCGGCTAATTTGGCTGCGGCAGAACGTAAGCTGAGTTACACAGAGCTTTTAGCGCCATTTGCTGGCACGGTTTCAACAGTCGATAAGCAACGTTTCGAAAACACAACACCGGGTGAAACGTTACTCAGCGTGTACCAGAACGACAAGGTGTATGTGCGAATTCAAGTATCAGATTCGATCTTAGCGTCTATCAGCCCAGATATGCGTTCGAATAGCTATCGACCTGACGCAACCTTTGGCGGCCACTCTAGAAAATACCCTCTAACGTATCTAGAGCACACTAGTGAACTGCACCCGCAATCTCGCACCTACGAGTTTTGGATGCAGATGCAACAACCTAGAAGTGAAATTCTGCCGGGTACCAGCGTTACGGTAAATGTCGATATGGCAAAAGCGGGCTTGAGTGATGTTCAAGGTTACCAGTTGCCGATGACGACGCTACAAGCAGGCGCTGAAGCGAACCAATTTTACGTGTGGAAGATGGAAGACGGCCAAGCATTCAAAAGTGAAGTGGAAGTCGACAAGATCAGTGGCCAAGGCGCACTTATCGCGCATGGCGTCGAACAAGGTGAGTTACTCGTAAATTCGAATCTAAGAAAACTCCGTGACGGAATGCAATTGTCAGGAAAAGCAGAATGAACATCGCAGAATATTCAATAAAGAACAAAGTAATCAGCTGGCTGTTTCTAGTCATTTTGGCCATTGGCGGTGTGACGTCTTTTGGTAATCTATCCCGTTTAGAAGACCCAGCTTTTACCATTAAAGATGCAATGATTATTTCAACTTACCCTGGCGCTACGTCTATGGAAGTTGAAGAAGAGCTAACTTATCCGCTTGAAAAAGAGATAAGACAGCTTCCTTATATCGACAAGATCACTTCGACCTCATCAAATGGCATGTCTCAAATTATGGTCAGCATGAAGATGGATTACGGTCCAGACGAGCTACCACAAATCTGGGATGAAATGCGTCGTAAGATCAACGATCTACAGCCAACGCTACCAAGTGGTGTCAATTCCGTTCAGATCATTGATGACTTTGGTGACGTATTTGGTGTGATGATCATGCTGACTGGTGATGGCTACGATTATGTCGAGTTAAAGCAGTACGCAGATTATCTAACGCGTGAAATCGAACTGGTCGATGGTGTCGGCAAAGTAAGCATCGCAGGTGACCAACAAGAGCAATTGTTTGTTGAGATGTCACTTGAGCGTTTAGCGGCGCTGAACCTAGATATGTCGACAGTAACGTCACTGCTAGCACAACAAAACAGTGTTGTATCGGCAGGCGAGGTGATGTTGAATGGCCAAAGCTTAACGATCAAGCCTAACGGCACGCTGAGCACAGTTGAAGAGCTTGAAAATTTGATCATTCATGGTCGTGATACGGGCAACCTGATTCGCTTGAAAGGCGTCGCTGAGGTTACTCGCGGTATCCAAGAAAAACCGGGTAACGTATTAACTTACAACGGTAAACCCGCGATCAACCTAGGCATTGCGTTCTCTTCAGGCGTAAACGTCGTTGAGATTGGTAACGCGCTAGATGTGGAGCTAGACCGATTAGAAAGCATTAAACCTGCCGGTGTAAAGCTGAACTACTTCTACAACCAAGCGCAAGAAGTAGACAAATCAGTGGCTGACTTCTTAATCAGCCTAGTTGAAGCGGTAGCGATCGTTATCATTGTACTGTTGTTCGCAATGGGCTTACGCAGTGGTTTGATTATCGGTTTGGTTCTGCTATTGACAGTATTTGGTACCTTCATATTGATGGACTACAACGATGTCGAACTGCACCGTATCTCACTGGGTGCTTTGATCATCGCGCTCGGTATGCTGGTGGACAACGCGATTGTTGTCGTTGAAGGTATTCTAGTTGGCTTGAAGAAAGGTAAGACCAAGCTTCAAGCGGCAAAAGACATCGTGACACAAACGCAATGGCCACTATTGGGCGCGACCATTATTGCTATTACCGCTTTTGCACCTATCGGATTATCGAAAGATGCAACGGGCGAGTTCATGGGTTCATTGTTCTGGGTACTGTGTTTCTCGTTATTCTTGAGTTGGGTAACGGCGCTAACACTAACGCCATTCCTTGCTGAAATGTTGCTTAAAGAAGACAAAGTCGATCAGAACGAAGACCCATACAAAGGTATTCTGTTCGTTATATTCGGTGCATCTCTGAAATTTGCATTGCGTTTTAGATGGTTAACTGTCGTCAGCATGATCGCTTTGCTAGCGGTGTCTGTGGTTGGTTTTGGTAAGGTGAAGCAGCAGTTCTTCCCACCATCAAATACGCCGATGTTCTACGTAGACATGTGGATGCCAGAAGGTACGGATGTACGTGAAACGATCGAGCAAACTGAAAAGGTTGAGAGCTACATTCGTCAACAAGACGACGTAGAGTTTGTAACCACAACGGTTGGGCAGGGCATGCAACGTTTCGCGCTGACATACCAACCAGAAAAAAGCTACGAAGCGTACAGCCAGTTACAGGTAAGAACCACTGACCGTGACACCATGTTTAAGATTCTAGCGGAGTTAGACAAAAACTTAGCGAACGAATTTGAGCAACCAACGTTCCAGTTCAAACTGATTGAATTCGGCCCGTCACCAGCTTCAAAGATTGAAGCGCGTATTATCGGTGCTGATCCTCAAGTATTACGTAGCATTGCAGTTGAAGTCGAAGACGTATTACTTGCCGATCCAGGCTCACGAAATGTTCGTCACGATTGGCGTGAACGCACTAAAGAGCTAGTGCCACTGTTTAACGAATCAAAGGCTCGTCGCCTTGGCATTTCAAAAACTGATCTGTCTGAGACGTTACAAATGGCATTCGGCGGTTACAACATCGGTTTACTGCGTGATGGTACTCATATGTTACCTATCGTTGCGCGTTTACCAGAAGAAGAGCGTTTTGACTTTGAATCACTGAACAATGTGAAGATTTGGAGCCCATCGCTACAAACTTACATTCCAGTTGAGCAAGTGATTGATGGTGTCGAGCTTCAATGGTCCGAACCACTGATTCAACGTCGCGATAGAAAGCGTACACTAACAGTACTGGCTGACCACGACGTACTTGGTGAAGAAACGCCGGCTAGCTTATTTGCTCGTGTTAAACCAAAGGTAGAAGCATTAGAACTGCCAGAAGGCTACAGCATCAGTTGGGGTGGTGAATACGAAAGCTCAAAAGACGCACAAGAATCTCTATTTGGTTCATTACCAATGGGTTACTTGCTGATGTTTATCATCACTATGCTTCTATTTAATTCGCTTCGTAAGCCACTTGTGATTTGGTTTACGGTACCACTTTCTATCATTGGTGTTTCGATTGGTCTGCTAGGGACTAATATGCCATTCAGCTTCACGGCATTCCTAGGTCTACTGAGCTTAAGCGGCATGATCTTGAAAAACGGTATCGTACTGCTTGACCAGATCAACACTGAACTCTCAACAGGTAAAGACCCATACTTAGCGGTTGTCGACAGTGCGATTAGTCGTGTACGACCGGTATCTATGGCAGCATTGACGACTATCTTGGGTATGATTCCCTTGGTATTCGATGCATTTTTCGGCTCGATGGCGATTACCATCATGGCAGGCTTAGGCTTTGCTACAGTACTAACGCTAATAGTAGTACCAGTGATGTTCGCTATTCTATATAGAATCAAACCGTCCACTGCGGGTTATTAGGGAATAATGAAATGGACCCACCCTTCTAAACGGCGTCGCAATGCGCCAAGAT
>NZ_JBGONY010000008.1:0-123731 GCF_041439375.1 Vibrio crassostreae
TGGCTACCGATGTATTGTTGAACGCGAAATGTACAGCAAAGATCAACACGCCCTAATCAACAGGAAGATATTAAGAAAAACATACTCAGAGAGTTGGGTAATGTTGACGCTAAGTTCATCTCGTTGGTTGGCAGTGCTGGAACAGGAAAAACGCTATTAGCATACGATATAGTCAAAGAATACAAGCAAACTAAAAATCCACTAATTGTTCACTGTGGTTATCTAAATGAGGGGCATCATACTCTAATTAGAGATGGCTGGGATATCGTTCCAATAAGGGATTTAGGAAGGCGTGATGTCGCAGACTATGATGCGGTCTTCATTGATGAAGCACAACGGATTTATGAGAATCAACTAAACAATACAATTGAGGGCATTAGAAGTAGTAATGGGAAAATCGTTTTTTGTTATGACCAACTACAAACGCTGTCCGATAGCGAAGCACGAAGAAATATTGATGAAAAGATCAGTAATATCGATGGGATTATTAGACATCAGTTATCTGAAAAAATAAGAACCAATAAAGAAATTGCTACTTTTATCAAATGTTTATTTGACAAAAGTAGAAACCTACCAATTCATAATAGTCATAACATCGACTTTGTATACTTCGATAATGCTGATGATGCAAAATCGAAAATTCGCTCTTTAAGTGGTGACGACTGGGAAGTGATTCGTTTTACTCCTTCGCAGTATCACAATGAACATCATGAGCAGTACTCAAACACAACCTGTCAGACGTCTCATGGCATAATTGGTCAGGAGTTTGACAACGTAGCTATCGTTTTAGACAACCTATTCTATTACTCAGACAGTAATGTTTTAGATTACAGAGGGCGTGTTTACTACAATCCTATCAAAATGTTGTTCCAAAACATCACACGTACGAGAAAAAAGCTGAAGATAGTTATAATCAACAATCAAGAGCTGCTAGAAAGATGTATGTCAATCTTAAACTGACGCACGTAAACATACAAATAGGAGCTCAGTCCCCGTTAAACGTACCAATTCAGACTTGTTCTGAAAGTTACCCGTTTTGAGGATTGGTGCATGTCAGATCATATCTGGGCTAGATTCTTTTGAGCCCAGATTGATTTCGCCACCTTCTAAAGTGTACGTTAGCGTTCTGCCGCAACAGACTTTTTTTGATGATTTCGAGACTTCCCATTAGTAGAAGTTACCCCGAACGTCTAGCGCTTAAGGGGTTCGTAACAAAGTTTTGTCCTGAGCCTTGCTGCGGGACGACGCAACCCCAAAATACCGTTTTATGTGTTTCTGATAGTCAATAATCCATTGCATCAAAGAAACATTTGACCAAAGCTTTTTTACCAGCTTTGCGTCTAGAGACTATTGAATAATGCTCTTTCCCTCATCAAGTGAATACATATTCAACTTTTCACAAATACGCTTTAAATTATCTCGACGAATGAGGCGTATCTCAGATTTTCCATCAAATGTCACATTGGAGTGATCTACAAACACTTGTACATACTCACTATTCAACATCTCAGCTTCAACTTCTCTTGCTATCGAAGCTCCCACAGGAACAAAAGCTTTTAAAGATGACTTAATATCCACCCCAAGCTCCCGACTAGCACTCGCTGCAGACGCCTTAGGTCTCTTGTCAAAGTACTGCTTAACCGTTATACCAATCTTACAAGCGACCCATCCTTCAGCAACCTCACCCAATGGAAAGTTCTCTAACTCTGAAATGTACAAACAATCACTTTGTAAATTCTGAGGCGGCAGAGTTTCGTATAGTTCCTCATCTAATTTACGTCGCCAAATCACCATTCGAACTGCAGGCATGTACTGCGCAAACTCTTGAAGTGAGTTGAAGGCACCGGCAATAACAAAAAGCACTTCGTTATCTTGGTAGGTCTGTCTCGCACCGCATATCTCTGCCAAAACATAGTTTTTAAGACCTGCGTTGAGCAATACATTTGAATAATTGCGCGATTTAAACTCTGACCAAGGTTTTATACCCTTTGAAGCAGCTTGTTCGATGATGTCGTCTGACTCGTCCCTCAAAGTCACTAGAGCGTTTGCCAAAGGGCTGAGCTTTAAAAAAAATTGATCTACTAAATTCATCAACCCTTTACGCTTGGCATAAGTGTAGGCGCCACGGTTCTCTTCGTGCCACCTCTCCTTGATGGCGTAACCTTTCAAACTTTTCATCAGCGACTCTTCAGTCCATTTAGTGTTCATTTTAAGTAGACTGTCCATCTGTTTGGCCACTTGGAGTTTACGCTTTTGGATATTGCTCAAGTTGTCTTTATTGTCAAACTTCCTCCAAGTTTGATAAGCCTCAAACGCCTTTTTTACACCCGGCTGAGAACTGTTCGCAAAATCACGACGCACACCCAGCTGACGAGCTAACCTTAAGAGTGTTTTGGGCTTCCATTCAATCTCCGATTGATCGCCCAATTTGTAGTTTGCAAGCAGAAATATGCTATTTGAAACTTTAAACGGATACTCTTTAGTGTAGTTCAAAGAGTAAATACGCTTGTAAATTGCAGGCCATGTCTCATTTAGTCTTCTGACTGTATGTGAACCGTCCATACAAACATAGCTTCGAAGAAGCTTAACAAGCTCATAACGCGATGCATAAGCTACTGTAGGCCGAGGGGGGGGGTATTCGATCCTACAAGACTGGAACACTTCCTCTCGCACACGTAACCCACCTCCCGCATCCTTATCAAGTTGCCCAATCCTCTTTGAATAGGTTGAATACTTCTTGTGGAACTCCTTTCCACTGCACTTAACGTTAAGAGTCTTAATAGCTTCAATGAGCTCCTGTTTCCCCATACGGCTTATTGCTGTCATAAGTATATCTTTATAGTAATATCGTTAAATTAGTCATTAACTAAGACACCCCTTCCTACTTTGATATACGGTAGTTGAGCCTTGTTTTACAAAATAAGGAAATTTCGTAACTCATAAATTGTCCAGAATGTGTCGATGGAGAGTAGAACACAAAAATGTCCAATACTGAGTTAGCCTTCTCCCTTACCCAACAAAAAGGCCTCGCAATGCGAGGCCTTTGATTTTTCTATCTATCAGAAGAGATTAGTCGCGAAGTGCTGCGCCGAATTTCTCTGAGATTGAAGCTACGATAGCATCTACTGAACCAGCGATGTCTGCATCTTCAAGTGTGCGCTCTACAGACTGTAGGCTAAGTGCGATTGCTAGGCTCTTCTTACCTTCTTCAACGCCTTGACCAACGTATACATCGAACAGTTTAGCGCCTGTTAGGAATTCGCCACCAGCAGCGATACACGCTTCTACGATGTCGCCAGAAGCTACTGCTTCGTCAACAACAACGGCGATATCACGACGGTTTGCAGGGAACTTAGATACTGCTACTGCTTCTGGAAGCACGCGAGTGTTGATAGCTGCCCATTCGATTTCGAATACGATAGTACGGCCGTTAAGACCAAACTTACGCTCTAGTTCTGGGTGAACAGTACCAATGATACCCACTTCTTTGCCGTCTACTACGATAGCCGCAGTTTGACCTGGGTGAAGTGCTGGGTGCTTAGCTGCTTTGAAGCTGTATGCGATTTCGTTTGCAGAAAGCTCAAGAACTGCTTCTAGGTCACCTTTAAGATCGAAGAAATCTACAGTGTTAGTTGCAATGTCCCAGTGCTCTTCGCCACGAGTACCAGAGATAACGCCCGCAAGCATCATTTCTTGGCGCATGCCGTTTTCAGCAGTTGCTTCAGGGATGAAACGTAGGCCTGATTCGAATAGACGAACGCGAGACTGTTGACGCTTCTGGTTGTGAACAACCGTGTTTAGAAGACCTTGGATTAGGCCAAGACGCATTGCTGACATGTCCGCAGAGATTGGGAATGGCAGGATTAGCGGCTCAACACCAGGTACAACAAGTTTTTGCTGTTCTGGTTCTACGAAGCTGTATGTGATTGCTTCGTGGTAGCCACGGTCCACAAGAAGGTCACGAACGCGCTTAAGCGGTTGGTCAGCTTCTTTGTGGTCATTCATTTTAAGTGCCGCTTTAGGCGCTTGGTTTGGAATGTTATCGTAACCGTAGATACGACCTACTTCTTCAATTAGGTCTTGCTCGATTGCGATATCAAAACGCCAAGATGGAGACGTTGCCGTCCAACCAGCTTCTGTCGTTTCAACTTCACAACCTAGGCGAGTAAGAATTTCCACTACGTCTGTAGATGGGATTTCGTGACCTAGTAGGCTGTCTAGCTTAGCGCGACGTAGAGCAACTACGTTTGCTTTAGGAAGAGCAGCTTCAGATTCGCTGCCGTTTACTGGCGCAACTTCCCCACCACAGATTTCAACTAGAAGCTGTGTTGCACGCTCCATTGCTGCTGCTTGAAGTGTTGAATCAACACCACGCTCGAAACGTAGAGAAGAATCTGTGTGAAGGCCGTAAGCACGCGCACGACCACGGATGTGATCAGGTGCGAAGAATGCAGCTTCAAGAAGTACGTCTGTTGTTTCAGTAGTAACACCTGAATCTTTACCGCCAAAGATACCAGCGATTGCTAGTGCTTTGTTGTGGTCAGCGATAACAAGTGTGTTGCTGTTTAGTTCAGCTTCGTTGCCATCTAGAAGTGTTAGCTTTTCGCCCTGCTCTGCTAGACGAACCACGATACCGCCTTCGATCTTAGCAAGATCAAATGCGTGCATTGGTTGGCCTTGCTCTAGCATCACGTAGTTTGTGATGTCTACAACTGGGTCGATTGAACGGATACCACAACGACGCAGTTTTTCTTGCATCCAGATTGGTGTTTCCGCTTTCACGTTTACGTTCTTAACCACACGGCCAAGGTAACGTGGACAAGCGTCAGTTGCTTTAACTTCAACAGATACTGTGTCTTCAATGCTTGTTGCAACAACTTCTACTGCTGGCTCTGTAACGTCTGCGCGGTTTAGTACGCCAACTTCACGAGCAAGGCCACGGATGCTGAAGCAGTCTGCGCGGTTAGCTGTTAGGTCTACGTCGATAGTTACGTCGTTAAGCTCAAGAAGCTCACGTACGTCCATACCTAGCGTTGTACCTTCTGGCAGCTCAAGGATGCCGTCAGACTCTACGTCGATACCTAGCTCAGAGAAAGAACAAAGCATGCCGTGCGATGGAACGCCACGTAGTTTTGCTTTCTTGATTTTGAAGTTACCAGGAAGTACTGCGCCAACTGTTGCTACTGCTACAGTTAGGCCAAGACGACAGTTAGATGCACCACATACGATGTCTAAAAGCTCTTCTTCGCCGATATCAATTTTTGTAACTTGTAGTTTGTCTGCGTCTGGGTGCTGACCGCACTCAACCACTTTACCTACTTTAACGCCGGTGAATTCACCAGCAACAGGTTCTACATCGTCAACTTCCAAACCAGCCATAGTGATTTGGTGAGCTAGCTCTTCGCTGTTAATTGCAGGTTTAACCCACTCGCGTAGCCAAGATTCACTGAATTTCATAGTTTTGACTGCCCCGGATTACTTGAATTGTTTTAGGAAACGAAGGTCGTTCTCGAAGAACGCACGAAGGTCATTTACGCCGTAACGAAGCATTGTTAGACGCTCAACACCCATACCGAATGCGAAACCAGAGTATTTCTCAGGGTCGATGCCTACAGAGCGAAGTACGTTAGGGTGAACCATGCCACAACCTAGAACTTCTAGCCATTTGCCATCTTTACGTTTCACGTCAACTTCAGCTGAAGGCTCTGTGAACGGGAAGAATGAAGGACGGAAACGCACTTCAACTTCTTCTTCAAAGAAGTTACAAAGGAAATCGTTAAGAATGCCTTTAAGTTGTGCGAAGTTTACGTTCTCATCAACTAACATACCTTCCACTTGGTGGAACATTGGCGTGTGAGTTTGATCGTAGTCGTTACGGTAAACACGACCCGGAGCAATGAAGCGGAATGGCGGTTTGCCGTTTTCCATCGTACGGATTTGAACACCAGAAGTGTGCGTACGTAGCATTAGATCAGGGTTGAAGAAGAAAGTATCGTGATCAGTACGAGCTGGGTGATCGTCTGCGATGTTTAGTGCATCAAAGTTGTGGAATGCATCTTCGATCTCAGGGCCAGACTCAGTGCTAAAGCCAAGCTCACCAAAGAACTGTTCGATACGCTCAACTGTGCGAGTTACTGGGTGAAGACCACCGTTCTCAATGCGACGACCTGGTAGGCTCACATCGATAGTTTCTTCAGCTAGTTTCGCTTCAAGCTCTGCACGTTGTAGTGCGTCTTTGCGAGCTGCGATCGCTTGTTGAACAGCACCTTTCGCTTTGTTGATCTCTTGACCAGCAGTGCGACGCTCTTCAGGTGGAAGTTTACCTAGGCTTTGTAGTTGAAGAGTGAGTTCACCCTTCTTACCTAAATACTGAACTCGCACTTCATCAAGTGCGACTAACGAATCTGCTGTATCAATAGCAGTCGTTGCATTAGCAATGATCTCTTCTAGATGTTGCATCATTTCCTCATCTACCAGTTGGTAGTGTCCGTATCGGATGATTAGTTTTTTTAGATAGCTACACATAGTAATCAAACACGCTACCAATGCCAAATTGAATCGCTAAAAGAGCAAGTTATTGACTAAAAACACGGCAAATTTAACAGGATATTAATGAGGAATAGGAAGAAGTGGAACAAATACCGGTTCCACTTGTTTATTTTAAAGTGAGTCGCACTCAAAAACTAAAGTGAACTAGGTTCTAGAATTAAAGCGAATAGCGCTCAAAAAATAAAGTGAGTAGCGCTCAAAGACTAAAGCGAGCGGTGCTCTAGATCTGAAGTGAACGGTACTCTCAATATCGAGTGAACCGAGATCTAAATCTGAATCGAACAAACGCTGTTCTTCCCCGCGTTTTTCGCTAAATAGACGGACTCATCGGCGGCTTTAATCAAATCGTTCATTGAGCCGAATTCTTCGGTTATTTCAGCGACACCAACACTAATGCTGCCAATCCAAACTTGATTACTGGTTTCAACCTCTAATTCAGACACTTTCTGTCGAGCGGTTTCCGCTATGTACATCCCACCTTTAAGGTCGGTGTCTGGGCAGATAACCAAGAACTCATCGCCACCTAACCGGCAAACAATATCATCATTACGGAACGTGTTTTTCAGTTCACGCGAGAGGGTTTTTAGCACCAAGTCGCCTGCATCATGACCGCTAGTGTCATTAATGCGCTTGAAGTGGTCGGCATCAATCATAATGCACACTAAAGGCATGCCAAGTTCTTTAGAGTCTTGCCAATGCAGCGCTAACTGTTTAAAAGCACTACGACGGTTATGCAAATTAGTGAGAGAGTCGGTTAATGACAGCTCTTCAAGTCTCTTGTTCGCTCTTTTTAATTCAGCCGTGCGTTCCTCAACTTTATCTTCGAGTAACTGGTTGAAGCGTAACAACTGCTTATTGCGTTCAGAGACTTGTTCAAATAAGCCTTTAAGAGCCGCCAACAAAGGCACAGTCGAAGAGTCTTGCTGCTTTTCCTCCGCTTCAAAGGCTTGCAGAGGTGTCGCGCCCTCTTCTATGGCGGTCATTTGTCGCGCCATGTTTTGGTCGATGCCGAGGATGTGATAAGCAAGCCAGTGGATTAAGAAATCAAGTAACTGCCGTGCGGACACCTGATCTTCTTCCAAGATGAAAGCTTGCATGCTGTAGATATCTTGCATGAATACACGATGCACTTTGATGTGCTCTTCAATGTGTAACTCATACACACCGCAATCCCTCATCAAAGATTCTTCCTCTTTAAAGTGAAATTCTGCATAGCGTGTGAGATCGAGTAAAGCGACGTTAATGTCGTCAATAGAGATAGTATTCTCTGACAACAGGTTTCCGTAGTGGTTGATAAAACCAACAAGATATTGATGCTGTTCATCTACAACACCAATGCCTGTTTCAAAGTTTTTATCCCAATTAAATGAATTCATAAATCCCTTAAGGCCGATACCACCAGCACGATTTACATGCATATTCGGAGGTTATAGATATTCGAAAAAATATAACCATCTTACCTGTGGGTCTATTAGATTGTTTGATCCATTTTATAAAAAGAAGATATTGAACACTCTAAATATAACTCATCTTAAATTTGAGACGCCCCTTTTAACAAGAGCGCCTCACGAAGCTAACACTAGAAATAATATTCCAACGCCATCTCAACAAAGTCATCCTTGCGCGCGAAGAACAGCAAGTCTTCTGGGGTTTCGTTCTCAAACAACCAAGCATTCAACCGCCACTTAAGGTTGTTGTTGATGCGGCTTGAGGCTTCTAACTTCGCACTGTAGACATCACTGTTATCTAAGTCTTGAGTGATGCCTGTAAGCACCTCAGTCCCATCTTCATCGTTCAAGGCGAAACGAGCTCCAAGGAACACATCGTTTTGACCGATGGTTTGGGCGTTATTGCCTCGGCTGTCATACAGATATTCAGCAATGAAGCCGATATCCCAATACGATTCAAGCGCGCCAACCCAGGTGTATTCAAAGCCTGTTGCTACGCCCGTGTGGTTGTCGTAGCTTTCGCGATAAATGCTTTCCAGCTTCCATAACCAGTCTCCGATAATGCCTTGCACATCCAATCCGAAGTGCTGCATTTGTGCGTAATACGGCTTTAGCTGATTGCCTTCAACACGGTAGTAAGGGTCGCGGTTTGTGCCGCCTAAGTAACTTAAACCGACATCCCAATCACCGTACATTTGGCTATAGCGCAACGCGACATCCACATGCTTATCTTCTCGCGAGGATTCATAAAGCGCATCGTCTGATACAGGTATCGTTGGTCTTAAGCGTCCGTCTTCGCCTGCAAAGGTACGCTCACGAAAATACGGGAGTAACATGGCATCGATGGTTCCCCACTCTTTTATCGAGGTGAAGTGCACCATAGGCTGACCTAGCTTGGATTCACCATCGACCGATTCAATCGCATCGGTTTGGTTTACCACATCCACCAAGTGCGCCGATTCGGTCACACCCCAAAACACCTTGCCAACACCGGCGCGCAGTTCGTAATCGTCCCAATAATTGAGATACAGAGCTTCACGAACGTCGCCATGGGTTCGCTCATCGTCTTCGCTGTCTAACCGATAAAACGGCGTGAAGGTAAAGCTGCCATTGCCCTCTTGTTGCTCCCAGTAGAACTCTGGCTGTAACACCAGTGAACTTTGCCCTTTGTCTTGCCCCTGTAAGCCTTCACTAAAGAACTGCCTGTGTTCAAGGTTAACCTGCCCTGCGAGCTCCGGGGTAACCTGTTCTACGAATTCAGAGCTAAAGCCTGCCGCCACACATGGCAACGACACCTGCATAAGCCCGACGGTCGCTGCCAAAGTTAAGGATAACTGGGTTCCTGTTGCCACAATCCTTTTCATATTCCTGCCTTATTTTGCACGTTTTAGTGTGTTCTTTTGGAAATCCTTGTCTTTAAGACCGGTCTGGAAGGCTAAATCTGTCGTAGTTAATACCGTACTCTTGCCTGTTTGGTGGTTTTGCATCGACATGGTGTGTGCGCGCCAGTATTGGTTTAGGTATTGTTTGTAGTCTTGGAACGATAGAGTTTTCAGCAATGCGCCTTTACGGTCGTAAAACTCCACTTGAACGGGGCGGTAGTATTGTTGGTCTAGCCATACTTTTTGCATGGTGTAGCCAGAGTTTTTGTCGGTCGGTACTTGTTCTAAAACAAAGGTATCGACACCTTCGATTTTGGCGTCTTCAATGTAGTTGAAGGTGTACTTTTCTAGCTCAAACGAGCTCAAGTCTTCGTAAGCAAATTCACTGCCCATAAACGGGCCCGATTTGTTGCGTGAAGAGATGCGTTTTACACGTTTCAATGCAGGCAGATACAGCCACTGGTCATCGGATTTGGTGATGTGTGAATGGTTTAGGAAAGCCGTACCTTTAACGTCGCGGGGCTCATCAAAAATGGTTAAGCCTTTGTCGCCATCGTCATCGACTTCCAAAGATTTCAATCGCATTAGGCGTGTGCTGCTTTCGCCCTGTTTGTTACGAAGTAGCATTTCCATGGTCGCGACAGAATCGCCCCACCCAACATCGACCGCTTTACGTTGTTCGGCAATTTCTAAGCCTTTCGCAGGGTCTGCTAACGCTGGGAAAGCGGCGAATGTGCTCACAGTCAACGAGCTAACCGTAAGTAATGTAGTAACGAATGATTGTTTAACGCTTTTCATAAATATCTCCTTGAGTCAGCCCACCGCAGCAGGCTGACGATTCCTTATTTGGTCGAAGTAGACAGTTCTGCAGTCGAGTTAGGCTGCGCTGTTTTAGATGGCTCTGTTTTAGACGGTTGCGATTCGTGCTGAGGTTTATCTGCATAGTGCGTCTGTTTGTCGAAGATCATCAGTAAGCTCGGTAGCAAGATGAAGTCGACCACCAGCGCAATGAAAATCACAATCGCGCTGAGCAAGCCCATGTCGGAGTTGAGTCTGAAGCTCGACATCGCCAGTACAGAGAAGCCAGCCACCAGAACAACCGTGGTGATCCACAAGGCGCGTCCAACGGTGTGGAAGGCATATCGAACCGCTTCTTCTGCTGATTTCCCTTCGATTCTGGCGCGTTGGTATTTACTTAAGAAGTGCACCGCATCATCAACAACGATACCCAACGTGAGCGTCACCACGACTGACAAACCAAGGTTGATTTCACCAGAGATAAGCGCCCATAAACCAAAGCCAATGATCGCAGGCGCAATGTTTGGCACTAGGCTGATCATGCCTAAGCGAACTGAGCGCAACGCAAAGATCATCAAGCCAGAGATAAGCACTAAGGTAATAGGCAGAGTCGAGAGCATGCTCGCCATATTGGTTTCGCCAATGTGGGCAAACATCAGTGATGGGCTCGACGCGACTACTTCATACTGAGGCGCATTGGCCGCAAACCATGAGTAAATGCGCTCTTCGAGTTCGACTAGCTCCACGCTGCCAAGATTATCGACGGTGAGCACCATTTTGATCGATGACTTATCGACGTTAATCTGGTTGTTCAAGTCCAAGCCATACGGCAAAGACATCTCATAAAGCAGAAGATACTGCGCGGCAAGTTCACGGTTAAGCGGTAGCTTGTAGTAGCTTTCGTCGTCGCCATGCATGTTCTTGTTCAAACGCATGTAAACATCAGAAAGCGTCGCTACATGGTCGGTCTCTGGTTGAACGCGCAACCACTCAGTAAAGTCGCCAATTGCTTGCAAGAACACAGGATCGGCAATCGCTTGAGATTCATTGGTTTTCACTGCGATGCTAAGGGTCGTCATGCCGCTTACGGTCTCTTCCATAAAGTCGGCCGCTTGTCTGAATTCACTTGAGGTATCGAAATACTTCACCGATTCATCGTTGACTTTGTTGAGCGGGATTAACGCGGCAGCACCCACAATCACTAGCGTAGAAATCGGCAGCAATGCTTTACGATTAGTTACGACAAAATCGCCCAGTTTATCCATGAAGGTGACTTTGTTTGCCGCCTCACGGTTAGCAGGTAGGCGTTTCACAGGCAGCAGTTTTAGCAGTGCAGGCAGCATAGTCACAGAGAGGAAGCACGCGATAAGTACGCCTAGTGCCGATAAGTTACCGAAATCACGCAGCACTGGTGAATCCGACATGTTCATCATCAAGAAACCAATCGCAGTGGTGACTGAGGTGATCAGAATTGGCATCGCATTGAGCTTAATGCTGTATTGAATGGCTTGTGCTTTCTCCATCCCGCGTTGCATCGCTTGTCTCATGGTCACGATTACGTGAACACAATCAGCAACCGCCAAAGTTAACACTAAGGTAGGAACATTGACGGTTGCGGTACTCAAGAACATCCCTGCCCAACCAGATAAACCCATGGTGGCAACAATCGAAGAGATAATCACAATTAAGGTAGCCACCACGCTAAAGAACGAACGCAACATAAAGGTCAGGAATACCAACACCACTAATAGCATTAATGGCACCAGTGTTGAGCTGTCTTCTTGAGCCGAAGTCATAAACGCGTTGTTCATGGCGATGATGCCCGCTTTATGGAACTCGACGTTGGGATACTGAGCTTGGTACTTGCCGATCATGGCATTGATCGCCGCAATCACCTCTTGCACTTCCGCCGTCTTATCCACTTCTGGCAGTTGTACGGTCACGTTAACAATCGTCACATCACCAGAGGCCGACACCAAAGCATTCTTAAGCAACGGTTCGTTGAGGGCGATCTGTTTTACTTTGGCGATGCGCTCTGGTGTGTGCTCATACTCTTCATACAGCAAGTCTTCTACCAAAAGATCATCTTCAATGGCTTCGGTGTGCTGATAATTAGCTAGGGAATCGACACGGCTTGAATACGGGATCTGCCACGCATCAACCGTGAGATTTTGAATCAGGGTGAGAGTTTCAGGGGTGAAGACATTGCCATCTTCAGGGGCGACAACAATCGCAAGGTTGTCGGTTTTTGCAAAGGTGGTTTGAATCTCATCGAACGCCATCAACTGCTTGTTGGTGCCTTCGAAGAAGATGTTGTAATCCCCTCTAAAGTAGAGGTTCTTCGCACCAAAAGCAGAAAGCATGATGATAGAAAAAACCACCAGCAGAACGATAAACGAACGCTTGGTCGGTATTGAGTGCCAACTGTTATTTAGATCAGTGTTTGCGTTATCGACATTACGGTTATCTCGATTTTGTTGATCGAAAGCGGGCTTCTGGCTGTCATGTTTCATCACAGTCTCCATTTGTGACGATTCGTCATATTTGTGTCATAAAAAGCCAGCCGAAGCTGACAAAAGACACAATTCTTAGTCAAACACTCAAGAAACCAAAACTACAGTCGGTTAATCTCAAGTTTGTGACGAATCGTCAAAAATGGTTATTAATAAACCCACATGAGTGGGCTTAATAGAAGCTATCGACCTACTGATTCTAAGTAAGCGATCTCTTCGCTGAACAGTTCTTGTTCTACACGGCGCCAGGTTTTGCGGTAATCCCAGTCACTAGAAAGGGGCTGCCAATTGAGGCCGTCTAGAATCATGTTCGCGTTGTGTAATACTGAATACGGGTCTTGTAACCGCTTAATACAATGACTGTTTGATGCATTCTGTGACAAAGCATTTGAACCAAATGCGATTGACCAGTTAGCAAAAACGATGGCATCTGAGCCAACGCCAGAAGAGAACTTTAGGTCACCCGCTTCTACCGCTTGGTTAACCATAGAGTCGCATTGTTCAATCACCAACTCTTCCAGTTCATTCATCTCGGCGACGCGTGCACTAGACGCTTTCTCTAGTACCCACGGGCTTTTAGCCATGATCGCACAGGTTGATAGTACCGGTTCCATGCGAGCATAGATTCGGTAAGCAACGTGCAATGCGACGATCTTTTCACGTGTGTTGCCTTCAAACTCTCCAGAGCGAGCAAACATCATTGCTTCTGTCTTGAGAGAGTGAATACATAACGCTAAAACGACGTCTTCTTTGCTGCAAAAGTGATTGTATATCGTACCTTTAGAATAAGAGCTCGCTGCCGTTAGCTTGTCCATCGTGAGGTTTCCGAACCCTTGTTCTCGAACCAGATCTTTTGCTAACAACATCAACTCTACTTCTCGGTCTGCAATAGACTGCTGCTTTTTAGACAACACGCCTTTGCAACCAAAGATACCTTGTTTATCGCCTTTACAACCAAAGCCAAACATAATTTTTTAGTCCGTATATGAGCTTAGCCGTTATCTAAGCTTCGCCAGTATTTAAAACACTCCTATCCAATATATTAACACGAATAGTAAATTCATGTAGTTAACCATTTTGTGACGCTTCGTCATTTCTGACTTATCGTCATAATAGCGCAAATATTGATCATATCAAGGTGTTTTATAAATTAAATACAACTTATGAATGGATGGATAAATATGTCAACAAGTAGATAGAGAAGTCATCAACAGTCACTAGAGAGAGAAGATAGGCGCTTTCATGAAGAGAACACGAAAGGTGAGAAGCTCATTCTTTACGTTAATAGACCACGTTATTTTAAGCCTTAGTGCAGAATCAGACCCGAAAAAGACGGCCGTAAAACCCACCTTTAGCCACCTTCTGACCTAGAATGAATGAGTGTAGGCTTACTTTTTAGGGCAGACCTCTCCTTATGGTCAATATTTGGCTTACTAATGCCGTTTTCTGTTAAGTTGCTATAAATTCGGTAAGGGGTGACTTACAATAGTGACAACGACTTACCTTTTTTGAGAACACGATATTGAGCGCCAAATATTCTTATTTAGCTTGGCAAGTGAATACTTCTAGCCCTGCAGAAAAGCTGGTTTTATTGATGCTTGCAGACGGTGCTGACGAATTCGGCTACACCAATGTGTGCCTACAAACAGCAGGTCAACTTTGTGCTCTCTCTACGTTTGGTTTAGCCGACTGTCTTAAGTGTTTAGTCGACCAAGGTTTTCTCGATAAGGTAAAAGTAGATTATCGGGATAAAAAAGAGATTCACGTTTTCAAAATGCTCATTGAGCAAGAGCAAACTGCGGCGCACGTTGAGGTTCAACCGACCAATAGTATTCCGGTCTACTCTACGGCACCTGCACCTGCACCTGCACCTGCACCTGCACCTGCACCTGCACCTGCACCTGCACCTAAGTTTCAGCCTGCTCCGGCACCAATGCAACACATGCAGCAGGCCCCTCGCCCACAAGGTCGAGGCTCAATGAACAGCAACACCGTCTCTACTCATGATCTCAACGAAGAAGAGATACCATCATGGGCGGAACGTGCGTTTAAATTCTCCGGTTTGACCGGTGACCATAGTTTAGTATGGAAAAAATTTGTCCTCTGGTATAAAGCCAAAGCCAATGAATTAATGCCATTATCTCGGATTGAATCCAAGCTGCAGTACTGGCTAGTTAACGAGAAGCAAAATGAAAGACAACAACAGCAGAAGACCTCTCAATATTCAGGAAATGCAGGACAAGCTCAAGGAAATGGGTATCGACAAAAGCTTAGCCCATCTGAACGCTTCAGGCAGCAGCTCATTCAAAAAGGCAAAAAGCCAACCTTCTGAGCCAGCTTCACCTGTTGTTCCGGAAGTGCTGCCTAAAGATCCCGCAGTACCTGACGTTATTGAAGCACAGAGTACGGAAGTAGCGACACCTAATGCTGCTAGCACTGGTGCGTCTCAACAAGTGCCAGTTGTTGATCAGGATGCCGCAGAATTAGAACTAACCGATTGGTGTATCCATGTGTTCGGCTCTTTCTTGAGCGTATACGAAACACAGTGGGAATATCAGTACGGTAGCGAGCCAAGTGGCAAGTTCATTGAGTTTGCTAACTCTGTTGATTCAGACGGCCTAAACCGAGTGCTAATGCACTGTCATGAGCGCATTCAGCTTGGCAACAGTTGGCCGCCGCAAATGGGTGAGCTTTGGATCCTGAAAGATTCTTTGACGGAAGAAGAGTTGTTGGATAGCCGTATCCGTGTGTTGTCGCGCACAGCGGTGAACAAGATTGAGAAATGGCTGATTCAAAACAAGCTGTATGACTTGAAGCGCACTGCGGAAAACAAGCTTGATGGCCTGTTTAAGAAGTACTACTTGGAAGCAAAACGTTTAGATGAGAAAGGCATGCTAGAAACGGAGTTACCGCAATTCCTGCTTGCCGCTAATTCAGTGAAGAACCTGAACGATTTAAAACGTGAAGAGTACGAAAGCCAACACGGCAAAGCGATTAACCCTAGAATTCAGCGTATTTTGAACAGTAAAAAGTAACCGTCGGCCCGCTATCTGTTGTAAGAAAACAGAGTAGCGATTACACGGTTAACAGATACAAAAATGCCAGCTATCAAGCTGGCATTTTTTATGAATTCTTACGAACCCTTTAACCACTACCCGACCGTTATTAACGATCGTTTTACCGATTAATTAAAGTAGGTGGATAGTTGCGTTTAGAGAGAAAACGCCTGCGTCGTCATCTTTCATTTTGAAGTTTTGGTAGCTAGCGCCTACAGATAGTGGACCGAAGATGAAGTATTCAGCGCCTACAGCGTACATGATATCAACGTCGTCTTGCTTGAAGTTATCGCCTTTCACTTCGTAAGAATGAAGACCACCCTTCGCGTATACGTGAAGAGGACCGAAGTCGATGCTTGGTTTGATCGCTAAGTAAGCAGTGCTTACGTCAACACCTTGTTTAGCACGGTTGCCGTAGCTAACGTTGTCGAAAGAACCTAGATCCCAGTAACCCGCTTCAACACCGATTAGTGGAAGGATACCTGTACCTACGTGGATGCCCACCGCATTTTCATCTTCACCAGCGAATGAGTTTTGACCACCCATTACACCGCCGTACAACCAAGAATCAGCCATTGCTGTTGAAGATGCACCTAGTAGTGCTAGTGCCAATAACGTTTTTTTCATATTCGACCTTTTTCGTCCTAGTGGCAGGCCTTGAGTGGTAATAAATTGCCACCAAGTCGCCCTGTATGTAATAACTATTCAATTAGTAATGCAATAAGCAAGATTTATACCCAAACCTTGCTATTGCGTCTAGCTTTATTCCTTTAGCAAGCATCAATCGCGTTTTTAACACGCTTATCTGATACTGGGTAAGGCGTACCGAGCTGCTGTGCGAAGAAGCTTACACGAAGCTCTTCTATCATCCAACGCACCTCTTTTACATTTTCTGGAACCGCGATCCCTTTTGGAATTTTATTCAGCAGTTCTTTGTAATCATTCATTACTGACTCAACTTTGATCATATGAAGACGATCTTTATTCGGGTCAATTGGCAGTTTTTCCATGCGACGTTCAATCGCTCTCATATAGCGTAGAATATCCGGCAGGCGTTTCCACCCACATTCTGTGGCAAAACCCTTAAAAATCAAACCTTCTACTTGAGCTTTTATGTCAGAAAGTGCGAATGCCATAGAAAGATCGACACGGCCTTTTAGCTTCTTACTGATGCTGAATGCCGTGGTTAAGATGGTTTCAACTTGTTGAGCAATCTCAACTACCGTATCACCCAACTCTGCACGTACGTGCTCTTTCAGTGCTTCAAACTGCTCTGGTTCCCAAACCAAACCGCCCTTCTCTTCAATCAGCTTATCAATACCACAAGCGATACAGTCATCGATTAAATCAAGTACCTGTCCGTATGGGTTGAAGTACAAGCCAAGTTTCGATTTGTTCGGCAAGTTAGAGTGCAAGTATTTGATCGGCGATGGCACGTTCAATAAGATCAAACGACGTTGACCCGATTTCATTGCCGAGATCTGCTCTTGCTCGGTTTCGAACAGTTTGATCTCTACGCTGTCTTTGGTATCCACCAGCGCAGGGAAGGCTTTAACATCGTAGCCGCCACGCTTCTGTTGGTAGACTTTTGGTAACTCACCAAAGCTCCACGTGTGCAGATTCTGCTGCTCGATATCGTCATCCGCAACTTTAGAAAGCGTTTCTTGAACCTTGTCTTTCAGGCTCTCTTTCAGTTCATGCAAATCTTTCTGTTCTTTCAGCTTACGCTTACGATGATCTACGGCACGGAATGTTACCTTTAAGTGTTCCGGAATCTGGTCTAACTTCCAGTCGTCACGGACCACTTCAACACCTGTCATACGGCGCAGCTCTTTCTCAAGAGAGTCTAACAGCGGGGCTTCTAACGGTGTAACACGAGCCAAGAACGCATCGGCGTAGTTTGGCGCAGGCACAAAGTTACGGCGTAGCGTTTTAGGTAATGACTTGATTAGGCTAATCACCAATTCCTGACGTAGTCCTGGGATCTGCCAATCGAATCCGTTCTGGTCGATCTGGTTCAAGATAGGCAGCGGAATGTGTACCGTTACACCATCGTTGTCATCGCCCGGCTCAAATTGGTAACTCAGCTTGAGCTTGATATCGTTTTGGTGCCAGAAGTTCGGGTAATCCAAGTCAGTAACGTGGCTAGCATCACCTCGGAACAGCATCGACTTTTCAAAGTTCAGCAGTTCAGGGGTTTTCTGGCTGGTCTTCTTCCACCATGTATCGAAGTGACGGCCTGAAACTGCCTCTTCGCCAACACGCTGGTCATAGAAATCGAACAGTTCATCATCGTCGATCAAGATGTCACGACGACGCGATTTATGCTCTAGCTCTTCCACTTCTTGCAGTAGCTTGCGATTCTGCTTGAAAAAGGCGTGTTTGGTTTCCCACTCACCTTCTACTAATGCACTACGTACAAACAACTCACGGCTGACTGTTGCATCAATTGCACCGTAGTTCACAAGGCGTTTAGGAACAATCGGGATTCCGTAAAGCATCACTTTTTCGTGTGCCATGACTGCCGCTTGTTTCTTCGACCAGTGTGGTTCGCTATAGCTACGTTTAATCAGGTGTTTCGCTAGCGGTTCAATCCATTCAGGTTGAATCTTGGCGATAACACGACCCCAAAGTTTTGAGGTTTCCACCAGCTCAGCAGACATGATCCACTTAGGCTGTTTCTTAAATAGGCCAGACGCAGGGAAGATATGGAAACGTGCGTTACGTGCACCTTGATACTCATTCTTCTCTTGGTCTTTCATACCGATGTGCGAAAGCAGGCCTGATAGTAGCGAGATATGAATGCCATCATAGCTGCCCGGCTCTGTATTCAACTTAGTATCCAGTTCACGCATCGCTTGGTGAATTTGAAAGTACACATCTTGCCATTCACGAATACGTAAATAGTTGAGGTAATCCTGCTTACACTGTTTGCGGAACTGGTTACTCGACAGCGCTTTTTGCTGCTGCTTGATGTAATCCCATAGGTTCACAAACGTAATGAAATCAGACTCTTTATCGAAGAAACGTTTGTGCTTGTCATCAGACGATTGTTGCTTGTCTGACGGGCGCTCACGCGGATCTTGAATCGACAACGCAGACGCAATCACCATCACTTCGTGTAGGCATCGGTTACGTGGCGCTTCAATCACCATACGCGCTAAACGTGGATCGATAGGCAGTTTTGCTAGCTTACGGCCAATCGCGGTGAGCTTCTTCTTGTCATCGCCTTGGTTCTTGTTTTTGTTGGCTGACGGTTCAACAGTCGCGATCGCACCAAGCTCTTCAAGCAGCCTTACACCATCTTGAATGTTGCGCTTATCGGGCGCTTCAACAAATGGGAACGCTTGAATGTCGCCGAGGCCTAGCGCTGTCATCTGAAGGATAACCGATGCTAGGTTAGTACGAAGGATCTCTGGGTCAGTAAACTCTGGGCGTGATTCGAAATCTTCCTCTGAATACAAACGAATACAGATACCTTCCGCAACACGACCACAACGACCTTTACGCTGATTTGCACTCGCTTGAGACACGGGCTCAATCGGTAGACGCTGTACTTTGGTGCGGTAGCTGTAACGGCTAATACGCGCCGTACCCGGGTCGATAACATACTTGATGCCCGGAACGGTTAATGATGTTTCTGCCACGTTGGTTGCCAGAACAATGCGTCGTCCCGTGTGAGACTGGAAGATACGGTTCTGCTCACCTGCCGATAGACGTGCGTAAAGCGGAACAATTTCAGTATCACGAAGGTTACGTTTGCTCAATGCATCTGCGGTATCACGAATCTCTCGCTCACCGTTCATGAAGATCAAGATATCACCAAGGCCTTCATCACACAGCTCATCAACGGCTTCAAAGATACCTTCGATTTGGTCGCGGTCTGAATCACTGTCATCACCACCTAATGGACGGTAACGCGTATCTACTGGGTAAGTACGGCCAGAGACTTCGATGATTGGTGCATTATTGAAGTGCTTAGAGAAACGCTCTGGATCGATGGTTGCCGACGTGATGATCACTTTCAGATCAGGACGCTTTGGTAGCAACTCTTTCAGGTAACCCATGATGAAATCGATGTTCAGGCTACGTTCGTGCGCTTCATCGATGATGATGGTGTCGTACTGGTTTAAAAAACGGTCGTGTTGAATCTCCGCCAGTAGAATACCGTCGGTCATCAATTTGATCTGTGTGTTGTCAGAAATCTGGTCGTTGAATCGAACCTTATAACCAACAAACTCACCTAGCTGCGTTTCCATCTCTTCAGCAATACGGTTCGCAACCGAACGCGCAGCAAGACGACGAGGCTGAGTGTGACCAATTAGGCCAAAGCGACCACGGCCAAGCTCAGAGCAGATTTTTGGTAGCTGAGTGGTTTTACCCGAACCCGTTTCACCCGCCACGATAACCACTTGGTTTTCAGCAATGGCTTTCGCGATGTCGTCGCGTTTTTGGCTAACAGGGAGAATTTCTGGGTATTCAATCGTTGGTTTTTGCGCAGCACGCTGAGTTGCCGTCATCATTGACTTAGCAATGTCTAACGCAATCTCATCAAAGACAGCGTGCTTAGCTTGTTCGTTCTTAATTTTACTCGCACCAGCAATTCGCTTACTCAAACGGAAGCGATCGCGCATCATGCACTCATTTAAGGCCTTACGAAGAGAGGCTGGGCTATTTTGAGATGCGCTAGCTTTAGGTGCTTGTTGTTTGTTGTTTTGCTTTTTTTGATTAGCTTGATCAGCAGCAGAATCCGATGTCGCGTTGGTATTCGCTACATGGTTATTTTTATCTGCTTTTTCCGGAGACGAAGTCACAGCGTGTCCTATTCTTTCTCTTATATAAACTCGCGCGATTGTAGCATAAAGGAAAGGAACGAGTTAACACAAAGCAAGGAATATTAGCTGCCTAAGCGCTTGCTGAAACAGGGGCAATGCAAACTAACGTGTTCAATTGTTACACTAAAAACTGAAGCTCATTATTGGTAGGCAGTTGGTGATTCGATTAAAAAATGTTGGCTTAGATTGCCCAAGCCAACATTAGGTAGAAACACGTTATTGGTAGAGACTCTGAAAGCAATAAGAGCTTCACTTGTCTCGTGTTTAGTATTCCAGATTAACTTCGTCTTTTAATAAAACAGACTTATCAACGGGTTTCATTAAGTAATTCATTACAGTAATTGAAACCAATAGCGCAGCGTAAGCCAAATAGGTGTTTTCAGCCGTCCCCGCTACCGAGGCGAGTATTCCTCCGAAGAACCCTGACACACCCCATGCTGAATAGAGTATTCCAAAGTTGGTTCCGTACGTCTTCAAACCATAATCCACCGCTGTTACTGGAGGGAAAACACCGAATAACGCACCATAAGACATGGCGCCTGCGGAGATCCTGATCATTAGAGGAATCGTGGTTTCAATGGTTGTAAAAAACACCATATTGACCGCTTGCAACATGAATATTAAGCCTAGTGTATGAACGCGCCCTATCCTGTCGAATACAACGCCGCCAATGACTCGCCCTGCGGTATTAAAAATCGCTAATAAAATGATACCTAACGCAATTTCTTCAGCGGTTAAGCCTATTGATTTACTGACGTTGCCAATGGAACCGATGAGCATGATACCTGCTGCTGATGACACCATGAACATTAACCATATCTGGTAAAATTGTGGTGTTTTAAGCATATCCAGCCACTGGATGTTTATGTCTGATCCATATTCCGCAGCCTTTCCTCCGGGAACTTCTGAAACATATCCTTTGGGTGGGTTCACCAGCAGAGAGGCCATCGGGATCATGAAGAGTAGACCGACACCGAGGATCTTGAACGTATCTAAGATGCCATAGTGTTCGATGAGAACGGTCGATAACGGAGCTAAATACAGTGCCGCCATCGCAAACCCACCAGCGGTTAAACCACTAACCAGCCCCTTTCTGTTCTCTGGCCACCACTTCATGGTACATGGGCCAATACAGGCATAGGCAAAGCCCATCCCAGCACCGACCATACACCCGAAGGTAACCTGCAATTCCGCTAATGTTGAGGCATAACCGGACGCTAAAAGCCCCGCCCCGACAAGAAACACACCAAGTATTGTGACCTTCCTTGGCCCTATTTTGTCTTGCCATACCCCAGCCAAAAACAGACTTACCGAAAATGCGAACACGGAAGTCTGGTAAGGCCCATCTACGTCCTTAGGATCAACACCTAGCGCCTCAGCCAAAGGTTCACTGAAAACGCCCCATACATATAGGATACCGATCGATAGGTTCACGATTAAACCTATCACTAGTATTTTAAATGGTTTACTAATCAAGCTAACCTCAACAATTCGCTGTTTATGAACAATCGTTAGAAATGATGACTTTCAACGACTTGTGGTCTGAAGCATGGATAAAGGTCGAATAAGCTTCTTCTGACTCTGTTAAATTGAACTGGTGACTAATCAGTTTTTGAGGTTCCAAATAACCCGCTCTAATTTGCTTGATTAACATTGGTGTTGTGTTGGTATGAACCATGCCAGCTGTCATAGTGAAGTTTCGTTTCCACATGTCTTCTAGGTTAATCGTTGCAGATTTACCGTGAACACCAAGCACTGCAATGTTGCCTCCTGGGCACACCAACTTCTGAGACATATCCCACCCAGCAGGAATGCCAATAGCTTCAATCACCACATCAACACCCACATCATCTGTCATGTCGAGAATTTGCTGCACGGCGCTGCCATCTGAGTTATCGATCGCATGAGTTGCACCTAGCTCTTTAGCCACTTGCAGTCGATGAGGGTTAGTATCAATTGCATAGATTTCGCTTGGAGTGAAGAACTTAGAGGTCATCAGAGCTGCAAGGCCAACGGGACCACAACCAATAACGGCAACAGAGCAACCCGGCTGAACCTGACCATCCAATACACCCACTTCGTAACCCGTTGGGAAAATATCGCTCAATAGAACCAGAGAGTCTGTATCGATGTCATCAGGAACAAGGTGCAGACTTGTATCGCCATAAGGAACTCGAACGTATTCCGCTTGGCAGCCATCAATTTCATTACCAAGTAGCCAGCCACCATCTAAACATTGACCAAATTTAGACACTTGACACATTTTGCAGCTACCACATGAAGTAATACATGACACGATCACGCGATCGCCTGGCTTAAACTTACTCACCAACTCACCGCATTCTTCGACTATACCAACCCCTTCATGGCCCATGATTGTGCCTGGCTTAAATGTCGCAACGTTATTTCTTAATATATGTAAATCCGTACCACAAATTGTGGTTTTCTCGATTCTTACGATGACATCGCTTTGCTTCTCAATTGTAGGGATTGGACGTTCTTCCAATTTCGCGCTGTCTTTTCCATCAAATACATATGCTTTCATTATTCTTCCTAGCTGACGTTGTTGTTATATAAATTCGAGCTCATCATATAGACGCAATTAAATAATTAACGTGACCAGCACGACGATTAACAATCGATTAACAGACAATAAACACAGTTAGAACACCATGAAGGCCCAGGATGGCAATATAATATAAGTCATTGTAAATAATATAAAAAAGTTAACAAATAATGAAAGAAGGTTAAATAATCAAATAGTAGTAAAATCCGAAAAGGAGACAGAGAATATTAGATAATCAGAATGAACTCATATATTAGGTTTCAGTTGAAGTAGCTTCGAATAGTTAATTATCAGTGACTAATCGTGATTAGCTCTTTTCTTTAGTGATAAAAAAATGCCGCTCTATTTGGAGCGGCATTTTTAGTAGATGTAATACTTTAGAACTCGTATTGGAAGTAAACCGTGTTGTAGTTACTGCCACCTTTGATACGTCCAAACTGGGACGCATTTTCAAAGATCGCCGAGCGGTGATGTAATGAGTAACCAAACCATAAATTGTTGAGGTCATTCTTACCGATAAGGTCACCGACGTTCACATCAAATGAGAAGTCCAAGTAGTTTAACAGGTGGCTTGCCGTGTAGCCCTTACGATCCATTTCAGAGCCTTCGATATAAGTAATCGAATCTATGTAAGACATACCCTCTGCGACACCGAATCGCCACTGAGTTGGCCAGTTGAAGGTGTAGTACGCTTTAATTGCAATGATGTATTCCGAGCTACTGGATTGAACGTCTGAACTCCAGTGATGCGCAATACCCGGCGTTAGATAGATATCCAACGGGAAACCAAAGATCTCATCCGTTAAAGGGTGACCGTAAAAGAACGATGTGAGTTGGTTGTTGTATTCGTCTTTCTCCGTGTTGAACTTCATGATGTCGCCGATATTCGACGGTGTTGCCCAGCCATGTGCGACACGTAAATACGGCGCATTGCTCAACTTAGGTTTCGGCGCTTTCTCTTTATCGTTAAAGAAACCAAAGCCAAGGTACAGTTCACCTTGATAACGATCTTCGACAATCGACGAATCGTAAGCGTTATCGTCCAATCGAGTGACACTGGTTGAACCCAATAAGTATAAGTTTGAAACTACATGGTAACGCGCTTCAACACCGACATTTAAGTCAACACCAGCCCCAATGCTTTCACTCGCTGCAGAGTAATACTCACTGTTGAAGTCAGCACTTTTATAACGCAGTGTCGCACTTGGGTAGAACTCCCAATCGCCTGTTTCATACTTCGCTTTAGCACGCAAGTTACCGTGGAGGTTAAACTCACTGTCACTCATGATTTCTGTTTCAACAGCCCACTGCTCGTCCAACTGGTACGCAAGTTGCCCACCAAAGTCAGCTGTATCACCCTCAATCGCGTTCTGCTCAGATGCTGGGATATCAATAAACCGCATGCGAGAAATAGCATTAAAAGACCATTTTTCGTCATCTGTTTGGTAGAGGTAAGCCCCCATTTCAGTACCGTCAATGAACACATAGTCGTTTTTAAAGAACAACATTGGGACAAACGAGCTGACGGTCTTATCACCACCTGACGTGTCATAAGGGATACTAGCAGTACGGAACATTGCTGCAATGCCCCACTCTTGCTCTTCAGCGGCCCACACATTAGTGCTTAGGAACGCGCTACCAAGTAGAATCGCACCCGATGAAGTGAGAGTCGGTAAATATTTGAGCTTCATTCTTATGTAATTACTCTTTGTAATAAATATTGTGTTACTGAATAGACATTTATTAACCGTGATGGCTAACTATTTTTAGGTTTGCTCGGCATTGACCGTTACAATGTAGGATATTCTCGGTTAAATGAAAGTATTGTGAAAGTCTCCAAATTACAAAATATTATAGATCACTTACCCAAATATTCCGATCCAGATATTGTTATGGGCGAGGCGTGGCTACCCGAACGTTTGGTGAATACCAACCTAGACGGCGACATGCTATTCCTTGAATTCGATAATGCCCCTGAAGACAATCAAGGGGATGAAGAAGGCCGTGGTTTTGTTGAACACGAGATTGCTATGATTCGTGAAAAACTGGAACAGGTGTTAGACGACACTTCCGATACCAAGACCAAAGCCGATGCCCTATTGGCAATATTTCTAATGGGTCATGAACTTTCTAGTTCAGAAGTTATCGAAATACTTGAAACAACAGAGTCTGAAACGAGTGAGCCTCAAACGAATAAGCTCGAATTAATAGAACACCACGACGACTAGCCACTAACGATTTTAGGTACCGTATTGAAACCCTCTACGACATCATCTCTTCCCCTGTTACTCGCCGGACCCATTTTAAGAAAAACCACCGCGACTGAAGTGGTAATTTGGTTAGCCACCAGCTCGCCTCTCATAGGCAGGGCTGAGCTGTATGTTAACGAAACAGATCTCGTTGAAGAAATCGGCCAGTCTAACGTAGAGCAAGACCAACCGTTTTATACCTCTTCGCTTGAAGAGCATGATTCGATTCAAGTCGGCACACATGCGTGGGTGACACTCATCCGCTTACAAGGTCAGTTTCCGACTAATACGCTTCTTGAGTATGACATTCACACAGACTCAGGTTCACTAAAAGAGCTCGCCCCTCACCTTGTTTACAATGGCAAATCTCACGTTGAGTTTAAGATATCGACCTCAGCTGATTACATTCTTCATGGATCTTGCCGTAACCCCCATCATCCAAGCAAAGACAGCCTAGTCGCAGCCGATAACAAGATTGCCGAGCAAACCGTTGCAGAAAGACCCGATATGCTGATGATGAGCGGCGATCAGATCTACGCCGATCATGTGGCAGGCCCAACGCTTGATGCTATTCAACAAGTGATTCAACGGCTTGGTCTTGTTGGTGAGAGCTTACCGACTGACTCGCAGATTAAACAAATCAACAGCAGTGACGCTCTGTATAACAGTGAATATCACTTATACCAGCGTCATCACTATTTACCGCACCACACCGCTTCAGAATCCATGCTCGATAAGTTCTTCCCGAATCGTGGCATGCCGATTTTTAGTTCTACCGATTGTGAAAACCACTTGGTCACGCTGTCTGAGTTTATCGCGATGTACTTGTTGGTTTGGTCTCCAACACTGTGGCAATGCATTAACCGCGAACGATTAATCGAAAACAATTTCATGCAGGCTGGTCGACAATTGACGCCAGCAGAGCAGCAACAGTGGCGTGATGAAAGCGTCATCATCGATGATTTCATTGCTGGCTTACCGCAAGTACAACGTCTGTTCGCGCATATCCCAACATACATGATCTTCGACGATCACGATGTTACTGATGATTGGAACCTTACAGTGGGTTGGGAATACGCCGTCGACCAAAATCAGTTCGCCACTCAAGTGATTGGTAATGGCCTTGCCGCCTACTGGATGTGTCAGGGTTGGGGTAATAAGCCTGAGAGCTTCGACGAAACGTTCATCGAGCAAGCAAAACAGCTTTTTGTCGATCATCCGCGCATTACTGAACAAACGCATAATGAAGCCGGTAATCCTGCGACTACTCACTCTGTTAGCAACATCGAGCCAGACAAGCATCAAGCCTTCATTGAGATGCTGAATCGCTTTGAAGAGTGGCATTACACAATAGATACCTCACCTAAAGTCATTGTGTTA
Organism: Vibrio crassostreae; assembly: GCF_041439375.1. Classification (GTDB taxonomy): domain Bacteria; phylum Pseudomonadota; class Gammaproteobacteria; order Enterobacterales; family Vibrionaceae; genus Vibrio; species Vibrio crassostreae_D. The sequence goes on from NZ_JBGONY010000008.1 coordinate 26,777, forward strand.
GATACTCGAACCCGCCGTTGGCGTTCAGAGTCACGCATGAATAAGCCTTCAGGTTTAATGGACTGGGAAGCCTTGATTGAGTTTCAGCATCAGTTAATGAATCAAGATAAAGTGGTGATCGTTTCTGCTGCACCGATGTTTGGCGTGAAGTTTATTGAAACACTGCAAAAGATGGCGACCACAATCGGCAAGCCATTAGTGATTGACGCTGAAAACTGGATGGCACACCCGGGCAGTGCGAATACGCTGATCAGCATCTTTACCCATACCAAAACACCGACCAACTTCGTGGTGCTTTCTGGCGATGTTCACTACTCCTTTGCTTATGACATCAAGCTTAGGTATCGTCGTAACAGCCCGAACATCTATCAGATTACCTGTAGTGGCATTAAAAACCAGTTCCCTGCTCCGCTGCTTAAATTCTGCGATGTATGGGACCGTCTGTTGTACAGCCCTCGCTCAATTTTGAACTACTTCACTAAGCGTAAACGCTTGAAGATCGAAAAGCGAAGCCCTGACAATCAGACCTTCTATCGCCTTTCAAACCGCAGTGCGATTGGTGAATTGAGGCTAGATACCGATGGGAAACCGCAATCGATCACGACACTCAGTGGCGATGGCAAGGTCACCCGCTTTCCAAAACCGGACTAGGAAGTGCTCCTTATCGCTCGCGTATCCGTAATGTCAGTTTTTAGTAAAGACGCTTGCGATCACACTCTGTAGACCCAATAGTTATAGTTATACTTGTAGTTATAGCTATCAGCGTTACGGAACCCGATACAAATTTTAACTGGAGCTCGTTATGTTCAATTCTCTCACATCAATGTTTAAACAATTGATTGAAGGCCAGGACCTAAGCAAAAACCAAGGCACATCACCTAACATCGCCATCGCGAGTTTGTTGTGTGAAGTCGCGGGAGCCGACCATCAGATCAATGAATCAGAAAGAGTCGCTAAGCTACAGCTTCTTCAACGCTTGCTGGATTTAGATGAAGAACAAGCGAAGGTGCTGCTAGCTCAAGCAGAGCCGAAAGTAGAGCAATCAGTATCGCTGTATGACTTTACATCTCAACTTAGAGATCTTTCTCAACCAGTGAGAATCGATTTAATCAAAGCGATGTGGGAAGTGGCGCACGCCGACGGGGAAATTGACCCTATCGAAGACTCTGTGATCCGTAAAACAGCAGAACTGCTCTACGTTGACCACAGTGACTTTATCAAGACTAAGTTGAACGTCCTCGGTAAAAGCTAATCAAGCGTTCTCTACTCACGTTAAGCCTCTGTATTAGCGTAATCGATCGCCATGCATGATGCCTTTGAGCTCTAACGGCGTGCCCTTTTTAGTCACATAAAGGCCGCGCTGATTTGATACCAACACGCTACGCTTGCCTTGTGTTTGTTGAATATATAAGTGCTTGATATTGAAAACCTGTTTATCTTGGGCTTGGTCTTGGTCCAATTGGTAAAGGTAGTAGTGATTCCCCCAGCGTAAGAACACACCAAACATCTGCTTGGTTTGAACAACATTCCCATCGATGTCGTATCCAATGTACTGCATTTTAACTCGACCATTTTCCAATCGCAGTGAGATTTTTTCCCAACCTACCATTGGATACTCTGCTGAGAATTTATAGGTACTTTTGGTTACGATCCCAGAGATTAAACCTACATTTAGAATCACAAAAAACGTTAATAAGATGGGCATCCAGAACTTACGATTCATATCGATTGTCCTCGCTCATCGTCTTCATCACATGAGAGCGATTTAAACTGATGGCTCATCTCTTTCCAACGCCCGTTTATCAAAGCAACGGCTTGAATGTTCTGACATCCAACGCCAATGCGATGTAAGTAGAGAGAATCAACACCGAGTTCTGACACGCGATTCAGCTCGGTTAACAGTTCTTGATCAAAATTCAAACTGTCGTGATAAACATCCATGCCGCGATAGCTGGTCTTATCCATAAAAAAAGCAAATTGATAAAACAGCATAAGAAGAAACGCGCTGACTAATATTCCTGCGATACGAGAGCGATGACGCGCGATAAAGTACTGCACCTGACGTTGTTCATAAGAGTCCGGTTGCTTCGTTAAGACAGGCTCATGTTCATTGTTGCCGCGTTCAGTACTCGAGCTCTTTGAAGCAGAGGTTTCGTCAATCAATTCAACTTGAATAGCTGAAGTGGGTGTTAATAGGTAACCACCGAGCGGTTGAGGTCGGCTAAAACTGTACCCTTCCTTTTGCACCGTTAGGATTTTGCAGTCACACTTAAGTGAACTTAATGCTGTACGAAGATTCTTCACCGCAACATTAAGCGAACTGCCTGTCACCACCCTGCCCGGCCAACAATGCTCAAGCAAAAAGTCGCGACCCACTGCTTTGGGGGTGTTCTTCACTAGGAACTCAAGAATCAAGGCTTCTGAGGGAGACAAAGTCACCCGCTCGTCCAAGTTCGAATCAATGAGTGTGTTGTTAACCAACTCGATACCCGAAGCGTCTAAGGTGATTTTTTCAGGGCTACTGGCGTTCATTTCGGCGAGGTGTTCATAAATAAAAAGGTCATCAAAAAAGTGTTGGTTTGGTCGAGCTAATGCCAAACCATACATAGAAAAGAATGGTGATAAGTTTAGCCAATAATTAAGCCAAATATAAGTTCAGCAAGTAACAAGAAAAACAACGATAAGGTGAGTCAGTCATGCAGACTCACTCACCTTAGTACGAGGCCTAACTCTTAGTTCAACTAACCAGGCCTATGGAAACGAAGTTACATCGAATGATATCTATAACGCTCGTTTCTACGTCTCTCATTTTTTATAATTCTTATTTTCTATAGATCTAGTTTAAAGCCCAGTTCACTGACCATGACTTCAGCAAAGCCTAGCTTTACCGCATTCAACTGATTGGCAACTTCGCGTGCTTGTGCTTCGTTTTTAGCCAATATTGCCATTGAGTAGATTGGCCTAATCATCGCTTTTTGGTTTGGTTTCTCTTGTGCTATTTCTTGATGTTTTAAATAAGCAGAAGTAATCACGCCTTGAGCGCTCCAATCGACAACCATTTGTAAATCTTGGCTAATAATCTCGTCGACAATGAATTGATTCTCTGGCTCTTTCCAAGCGAGTTCAACTGCGTAGTTTTTGAAAGCGACTTCAGTGTTTAACCACTTATTACCGATGTCTCTAATTTCAGTCACCTCTACAAGATCTTTAAATTGGAATGGTAAGTTACCAATCAACTCTCGAACGTGCTGTTCGCTATCCGCTTCAATCACAAACTTGATGATCGGAAATTTCTTATCTCCGATAAAGCTTTCAGATACGAACATGTCGTGGACTAAGCCCGCATCAATTAAGTTAGCAAATGCTTTTTTCTGATGCGGCATTGCCTCAAATACCGCTTGAGCGTCATCGGTTTTCCAAGCTACTGAAACACCGTATGCCGCAGCATGGCTATAACTAGAAAATAGAAGGGCTGAAAATAGAAAGCTAAAAATAGCTAAAAAGGTTCCTAGCGTTGTTTTCATTATGTGGTTTCCTAATTAGTCGCGAACAATTTCATACAAGTTAGGGTCAGCAGAAACCCCTTCGATTTTTAAAGGTGGTAACTCTTTTCTCATCGCCTGTATCGCATCATGGAATTGCTTCTTACTTTCCCATTCAGCGACATTGATGAAGCGGTAAGTTGCGTCCGAGCTTAAAGAACGGTGTAACTTGGTCGATAAGTACCCAGGTTGCTGCTCTAATACGTCTCTTGCGCTTTCCCAATACGCTAACGTTGCGGCTTCATGGGCTGGCTCGACTGAAAAAGTGTTTATCAATACAACGGGGGTTGCCGAAACTAGCGCACTGACGCTTAGCGTCCCCAGTGCCAATCCATACTTAATAATGTGCTTCATCCTATTCTCCTTGTTTTGGGTGAGCTAACGCTATCATCTAGCCCAACCCAATCAAGGCTGCAACCTGCGATTTAATATTAATTAAAAAGCTAAATTTCAAACCAATATTATTCACTCATTAAATAAGCGATGTAGCCATTCACTATTGATAAGCCACTCGCTGATATTAGGTTTTTTGGATAACCATTCTCTACCTTTCGACACATAAGAGGCAATTCAAGTCAGTCCCAGAGCTAACTACCCGACATTTAAAGTAATTTTCGAGGCCAATTCTCAAAATGGGCAGCTCCCTTGCCTAACCCTTTCGCTATATGGTGCTATTCGGTCAAATTGATTCTCTTTTTAAAAATGAGGTAGCTTTCTGACTAGACACATCTAGCATCCCAAAAAAAACACGTTAAATCAGTCACTTAAACATGGCACGTGACTTGCTAATTCAATATGCAACTCATTAAATAAGGATATTGAAAATGAAAGCATTAACTCCTTTGATATTAACGATGTCATTAAGTGCTGTGATAACTGGTTGTGGCGGCGGAGGTGGCGGCGGTGGCGGCGGTGGAAGCACCAGTGGTGGGAGCTCTTCATCAAGTGAGGAACCAGAACCGGAAATTGCAACGGTAAGTGAACCTATAGCTACAGTTGATTCATTCAGCGATATAGTGGTGCCGGGTAACTTTGATTGGAGTGGTGTCGAAACTCTTGAAATGGCGATTGATGTCGTTAGTAGTTTTTCCACGACCAACGGCGAACCACAAAACATTCGCGGCTCTCACATTATCAAACTATTTAGTACTTCGAACTCATTGACTGACTCTAGCCCTTTCTACACAGGTATCTCAAACAAGGACGGTCAACTTTCCAATAAGTTCTCAATCCCGAGTCATTGGCAAAGCATCACAATAATTGCCCTTGTTAGAGACTTAGAATGCACGTCAACATACGATTTAGATGAACTTACATCAAATCTGTTGATTTCATGTGACATCTATTTGGATGAAGATTAAGGGTAGAGATATGAATAATATAACAAAGTCACTCATCTTAGTTGGTACATTCTCGGTCAGCTCCTTTTCTCAACTCGTTTTTTCTGCCGCTTCCGAAAACTCTTCTACTATAAATGGCGACGGCTCGATTACCGTCACTCAAAAGATCGACGACAATAGTACATCTCCACACTACAGTGCTCCGAATAACAACAAATACGGGTTTGGCAAGTACAGTCGTCACAATCAAGATTACTCATGGCAGCACGATATTGCTGTGCCTAGTGGTTCTCAGATCACCGCAGCAACCCTCACCATTTACGCTTATGATGTCGATTCAGAAGCTCACCACGGAGAAAGCGGTGAGTATGATAGTGTATCGGTCGACGGAGCAATGCTAACGCCAGGCTTTTTGCAAGGGACGAATGAAAACTGGTCAACGACGGTGTTTGATTTGCCTAGCTCTTCCCTTGATGACGGGCTTGTCGACGTCGACCTAGATATTGATGTCAACAAAGATGGCTGGTATACCACCCTCTCCTATAGCCTAATCAGCGTCACCTACACGGAAATAGCTAACAACCCGCCGTATACACCGACCTTAGAAAGAAGCTCGGGGCTAGGCGCTACTCATGATCTTGTTGTTAGCGTTACAGGTCCAACGCCCAGCGACCCAGATTCAGATTCTGTCACCTACAGCTACCGCTGGTTTGTCGATGTTGGGCAAGGCTTCTATGTTGATGATGAATTTGTTGGTAAAAACAACAATAGTGACGCAACGTTGCCCGCTAGCCAAACTGTTGCTGGTGAGCTGTGGAAGGTTCAAGTTACCGCTATCGACTCAAATGGGTTAATCAGTGATATTGCAGAAATAGAATGGCCGGAAATCGGTGATACGGATGGAGATGGCATTGCAGATATACATGATTATGCGCCGAGCGATCCAACTATCGCGTTTTACAGCCGAACGCCAACTTCTGGTTGGTATACTTTGGGGTTTGAAGACCTATGGCCTTATGAAGGCGACTATGACCTAAATGACTTCGTTACACACTACGCTTATGGTACTTACACTGATGCGAACAATCAGATCACACGCTTCGACTACTATGGTCAAGCTATTGCTAGAGGAGCTGCGCAAGATAACAGTTTTGCCATTTCATTATCAGGGTTAGAGGCATCCAATATAGGCACATTGACAAAAACCTATGATGGTTCGACTGAGAATTTAACACCCGAAAATGGACACTCTGGAGAGTTAGTTTTTGTGGTCATTGAAAGCATTAATGAAATGCTACCCAACACGACAGGGTATGAGTTCTACAATACTGAATCCGGAGACAATAGAGATCTCGTTGAATACAGTGTGTCGCTGGTCATTGATGGTTCGATTGAAAGTCTCGCGGGCAAAAGCTTTAACCCTTTCATATTCAAAGCAAACAATCGCGATAAAGAAGTCCATTTAATGAACTATCCACACACAGACCTCGCCAATACGAGCGTGTTCGGTCAAGGTGATGATGATTCAAGTGTTGATAACAATGAGTACTACCAGACAAGTAACGGTTTACCTTGGGCGTTAGACATACCTGCATCTTGGTCCCACCCTTTAGAGCGAAAAGATGCGTGTGCTGCTTACCCTAACATCGTGAACTGGGCGCAATCTGGAGGCGAGCAACACAACAACTGGTTCTCATCCCCTGAACTCAATAAAGTGTGGTAGTTACAATTTAAGTAAAGAGCAACTAACCTTATAGTAATAAATAGAAAACCTCTATTTACCCAACGGATAAATAGAGGTTTTTGTCGCTTATTCTTCAGATGTTCTACTTGATCGCAGTTCAACCTGCAATATAAAAGGCAGGTACTAAAGCATCGTCAGCACAAGCTTTGCCAAGTTATAAGCATCAACATAACCCGAGTGTTGACGACCTTCCCACTCAATATTTTTCGCTTCTTGAGCGGCGCGGTGACCAATGCGTTTGTCTTTCAATCGATTCTGAACTCGATAAAGCGTTGCGATATTCAAGAACTCGCTGAACGGCGGTTCGATGCCTTTCTCTTGACACTCTTTGTGTAAAATCAGGTCATCGCGTCCCCACGCAGCATAGATCTTGTTTGGACCACCAAAGTTCTTGATCATCGATTTGATGACTGACTCTAGCGGACGACCCTGCTTTTCGATTTTGCGTGGAGTAATGCCGGTTAGCTCGGCACAGAATTGAGAAACTTCGTCTTTTTCTGGCTTAACGTAGTATTGCGCTCGTTTCACGATGGTTCCAGATGCCAGATCAATCTCAGCAAGACCCACTTCAATGATCTCGCCTGTTGTACCTACACCATTTTCGCTCCAACAGCACATTTCCAAATCGAAACACACCACTCGATTGTGATTCATACGTCGCCTAATTCTCTCGTAAAAAATTTTGTGAAATTGTACATGAGCCCAATACAGAACTCGACCCCAGTTGCATCAAGTGCTCACTTAGCCTGCAATTGTGACTCGATTTCGGCCATTTGACTTACTTTGATAAAGCATACTGTCTGTTTTTTGCAGCAATTCTTCTGTGTCTTCACTGGTATGAATCGCGGCACCAATACTCAATGTGCAGCTTAGCTGTTGCCCTTTATGCTCACAATGAGAGTGGCTTACTGTATTTAGAATGCATTGTAAGTAGCGGTCTAGCGCTTCATGATTTGAGATGCTCGAAATAATACAGAATTCATCTCCGCCCAAACGGAAAAGGTTATCCCCTTCTTTCAGGTTTACCGAAATCAACTTGATGACATGCACAAGCAAAGCATCGCCAGCAGGGTGACCAAACTTGTCATTGATGCTTTTAAACTTATCGACATCAAACCCAATCAAGCTAAATGACTCACTTCGCTTAACCGCCCTATCAAACATCTTATTGAAAGCTCGTCGGTTATAGATTTCAGTTAAGCTATCGTGGTTCGCAAGGAATCGGAGCTCTTCCGTTCTTTTGTCTAGCATGCGGTACAGGCGCTCTTTTTCTCTGATCTGCATATTCACGATGTACGCTAACAACAGTGAGATGGTTGTTCCGACTAAGGCAATTCCAGTTAGTACTAGGTAGCCATAAAAAGAGATGCAGGAATCTATCTTGTAATCGATCTTCCAATTCCGGTTGGTCAACTCGATTGTCTTAGTTATATGGTGCCCTGTTACTCCCTCATAACCTTGAGTTTCAAATAGAATTGGGGAGTCTTCAGCTTCAAACCCGGTATCCGTAACGCGAATGTACACGTCCATATCACCGACAGCTGATGCCAGCAGGTTCTCAAAGTAGTAAGTTGTGCGAACCACGCCAATCACAACACCAAGTAGGTTATCACTTTCGCCTTCAAACACAGGGTGATAAACCAGCATGCCTGTCTTAGGCGTATCTTGAGTTAGACCATCTTGAATAAGGCGTACTTTGTCCGAGATATTCGCTTGGCGCGTGTGTTTAATATTGTCTAAAACCAGCTTGAATCGCTCGCGAGAAGAGTAAAAACCAAGAACACTGTTGTTTGCTTCGGTATTGGGATACATATCGCTAGCTACAAAGATGGGTTCACCACCTAAGACGTAACCATAGGTTTTGGCTTCATGTTTTGGGATTGTATACAGCTCGTAAGACGGGTATTTTGCTTTCATCTTATCGGTATGCTCGGCAATCTCGTCTGCCGGCACTTTTTGCATCCACTGCAAGCCGATTAAGCTTTTTGAGTCATTAATGGTTTGCTGGGCAAAACGATCAAATTTATCCCAGTTTTCAGGGTCGTTAGAATAGAAAAAATTAGCACCGGAACCAATATAAGCCACATCATTAGCGATAAACGCTTCCAAGCTCAATGTCTGGTGAGTAGCAAAGCTATCCAGATTCATATTTAACGCGCGGTTTTGGTTGAGTGCGACTAGTATAAAACACAACACAGTAATCAAAAAACTGACCGAAAATACGACCAATGGGAGAGTTCGTCTCTTCAACCCTGTTAGTGGGTCGGTTGTGTGGGGCATGTGGCTTCCAAATAGGCTCTAATGAGTTAAAAGTATATAACGGAAGGGAATCATGCTCCATTTATGTTTGGTCTAAAAACTAACATAAAACAGGCATTGTTTACCTGCCCCTCACATCAGAGGCCAATATTCAGGCAAATCTCGACTAAATTTCAAGCTAACACACTAAAAACCCACTTGATTGAAAGCATTAAATACCACTCTTAAGCCTTGAATATGCTAGTATCCACCCATATTTATAGCTTGAAAGTGACCAATTCGGCTTCACGCCACTGAGTTTCTTTCCAACCTGTATATTCCTTTGAACCGACGAATATACCGTTAAATCAATTTTAAAGAGAAATCACTATGATCGTTGATTTGAACCTAATCCCACAAACGTTTGATATGCTTCACGCAGGCCTAACTGCATCAAGCGTTTTACTACTGCTAATTGCCGTTTCTCGTAAAACCAAAGTGGTTGAGAAAGTCGTAGAAAAACCAGTAGAGAAGATCGTTGAAGTTGAAAAGCCAGTTGAAAAAATTGTCGAAGTAGAGAAAGTTGTTGAAGTTGAACGTGTTATCGAAAAAGTAGTAGAAGTTGAATCTAAGCTGGCAACAGCCCCAACTGATTCAGCGATGCAGCTACTGTCTATCATGCAGCAAGAAGCGCGTTTAATTGACTTCCTAAAAGAAGACCTAACGTCATTCTCTGATGAAGAAGTTGGCGCAGCAGCTCGTGTTATTCACACTGGCGGTCAAAAAGTATTAGCAGACTACGTAACGCTTTCTCATATCCGCAGCGAAGATGAAGAAACACGTATCACTATCGCTGAAGGTTTCAACCCTCAAGAAATTCGCCTAACAGGCAACGTAACAGGCAATGCGCCATTCAACGGCACACTGGTTCACAAAGGTTGGAAAGCAACTGACATGAATCTGCCTAAGCTTGCTGAAAACTACGATGCATCTGTAATTGCACCGGCAGAGGTGGAGCTATAATGGAACACCAAAGTCATTCAGCTCAAGAGCATTCACAAGAACTATCTTCTCAAGAGCACCATCAGGCACCTAAGTTCAGTGTTGGTATCGATTTAGGTACCACACATTGCGTTTTGTCTTTCATCGATACAACCAATGAAGATGCACGCGTTGAGGTGATGCCAATCCCTCAGCTTACGGCTCCTGGTACAGTAGAAACTCGCAGCCAACTTGGCTCGTTCCTATACCAACCGCACGAACATGAAATGAATGCGGGCTCTCGCGTTCTTCCTTGGTCTTCAGAGCCGAAAGCGCTAGTGGGTGCAATTGCTCGTAACCTTGGTTCGAAAACCCCTATCCGTTTGGTAGCAAGTGCAAAATCTTGGCTATGCCACGGTGGTGTAAACCGTCGCGATGCTTTCCTTCCTGCAGGCAGCCCTGAAGAAGTAGAAAAAGTATCTCCGCTTAAGACAACTGAACTGTACCTTGAGCACCTTAAAGACGCATGGAACCACGCTAACCCAGAACACAAATTGGCAGACCAAGACGTAACGATCACGGTTCCTGCTTCGTTTGATCCTGCGGCTCGTGACCTAACAGCAGAAGCTGCACGTAATGTTGGTTTCACTCACCTAACGCTTCTTGAAGAGCCACAAGCTGCTCTTTACAGCTGGATTGATAACAGCAACGACACATGGCGTGATGAAGTAAACGTTGGTGACATCGTTCTTGTTGTCGATATTGGTGGTGGTACAACCGACCTTTCGCTAGTTGAAGTAACACAAGACGACGGTAACTTAAGCCTGAATCGTATCGCTGTAGGTGAACACATCCTACTTGGCGGCGACAACATGGACTTAGCACTGGCTTACCGCCTGAAAATGAAACTGGCTCAAGAAGGCAAAGAATTGGCTCCTTGGCAGGTTCAAGCCATGACTCACGCATGTCGTGATGCGAAAGAAGCACTACTTAACGATGCAGAGCTGCAATCCGTGCCTATCGTTGTACCAAGCCGTGGTTCTAAGCTACTTGGCGCGACACTGAAAACAGAACTGACTCAACAAGAAGTACAACAAACATTGGTTGATGGCTTCTTCCCGAAAGTTGCTGTGACAGAGCACCCAGTACAAAAGACGCGTGGCGCACTTACTCAAATGGGTCTGCCTTACGCTCAAGACGCAGGGATTACTCGTCACATTGCCGCATTCCTTTCTAAGCAAGCAAACGCGCTTTCTGGAAATAGCGAAACGGCTCAGCAAGATTTCAACCCGTTTGCAAACATGCCCGGTATGCCCGGTACACAAGCGCAAGGGTCAGAAGCGCCAGCGGCAGACTTCATCAAGCCAACAGCAATCCTGTTCAATGGTGGTGTTCTAAAATCAAACCTACTTGCTGATCGTCTTTCAGACACGATCAACGAATGGCTGATCAATGCTGACGAAGAGTTCGCTAAACAGCTTTCAGGTTTAGACCTAGACCTAGCGGTTGCAAGCGGTGCTTCTTACTACGGCGCAGTTCGTCGTGGCCAAGGCGTTCGTATCCGTGGCGGTATCGCTTCTTCTTACTACGTAGGAATTGAAAGCGCGATGCCAGCAATCCCAGGTATGGCTCCTCCAATGGAAGCACTGTGTGTTGCACCATTTGGTATGGAAGAAGGTTCAAGCGTTCAAGTACCTAGCCAAGAGTTCGGCCTAGTGATTGGCCAGCCGGTTCACTTCCAATTCTTCGGTTCAACGACACGCCGTGAAGATCAAGCAGGTACTCACCTTGATCACTGGGCGCCTGAAGAACTAGACGAACTTCCTGAAATTCAAGTGACACTGCCGGTTTCAGAAGGCCGTCGCGAAGGTGAAGTGGTTCCAGTTACTCTGGCTTCTCGCGTTACTGAGCTAGGTACCTTATACCTAGAAGCGATTGCTACTGATAATGGTCAGAAATGGCATGTTGAGTTTGACGTTCGTGAAGATACGAATAGCGACTCAAACGAACAAGCATAATGAATCAACGGCACCTTAGCGGGTGCCGTTACTTTATCAATGCAGTTCTCAACCTAGTCCTACCTGTTTTTCAGGAATGGCGTTTACGAATAACAACAATAAGACCAAAGCTATCAAAAAACTGGTCATCACTCTGGAAGAATAAGGTTTTGTATGGCAACTCCTCGTTTTTTAGTCGGCATTGACTTAGGCACAACGAATACGGTTGTCGCTTACTGTGAAATCAACGACGACCTACAACATGCTCCCGTTTCTCTTTTCGATATTGACCAACTCATCGGCCCCGGTGAAGTGGTTCGCAAGCCTCTACTACCATCATTTCGTTACCACCCAGCACAAGGTCAAATCTCCCCTTCTGACCTGACTATGCCGTGGGAACCAAGCCCAGTTGAAGGCGATATAAAAAACGTTATCGTTGGAGAATGGGCCCGTGAATTGGGTGCTAAGGTTGAAGGTCGCCAAGTATCGAGTGCCAAGAGCTGGTTATCACACCAAGCGGTGGATCGTAACTCCGACATTCTGCCTTGGGCAGGCGCAGCTGATGTTGATAAAGTCTCGCCAGTTGTCGCAAGTGCAAGCTACCTGAATCACATTCGCCAAGCATGGAACTACCGCAACCCAAGCAACAAACTTGAAGACCAAGATGTTGTAGTGACGGTTCCGGCTTCATTCGATGAGACAGCACGTAAGCTGACACTTGAAGCCGCAGAACTCGCAGGCTTAGGTAAGATTCTGTTACTCGAAGAGCCGCAAGCCGTTTGTTATGACTGGTATGCACGCCACCAACAAACTGCTGCGAAAGAGCTTCAACAGATCCCATTGATCTTAGTGTGTGATGTCGGCGGTGGTACTACCGACTTGAGCTTAATTGAAGCCAAATTCGATGCTAATAGCAATTCGGACATGCAAGGCCACAACGAGCTAGCACTCGACCGTATCGGTGTTGGCGAACACTTAATGCTCGGTGGTGATAACCTAGATTTAGCCCTCGCTCACCTTGCAGAGCAACGCTTCAATCAAAACAAAAAGCTGAATGCCTCTAGCCTAACCAAACTGATTCAACAAACTCGCGCCGCAAAAGAGAGCCTGCTTTCTGCCAATGCACCCGATGATGTGAAAATCACTATGCTGGGCAGCGGTTCAAAGCTACTTGGCGGTACCAAGAGTATTGGTTTAACCAAACAAGAAGTTCATCAAATCGCATTGGAAGGTTTCTTCCCGCTTTCTGAGTTTACTGAAACACCAGACAAACGCCGCAGTGCCGTGGTTGAATTCGGCCTGCCTTACGTTGCCGATCCTGCGGTCAGTAAACATGTTGCAGAGTTCCTAACGACACATCAACAAGTGTCAAAAGCTGCGTTGGAAAACTCAGACTCGATTGAGTTCGATGACACTAAGCCTGCTATCCCTGTTGGTGTGCTGCTTAACGGCGGTGTGTTCAACAGTGAACTTGTCACAGAGCGTATTACTCAGCTACTAGGTAACTGGAACGGCGCTCCAATCACAGTATTAGATAACCCTCACCCAGACTGGTCTGTCGCGCTAGGCGCAGTTGCCTTTGGTAAAGCACGTCGTGGTGCACAACTGAAAATCGGTGGCGGTGCGGCTCGTTCTTACTTCTTACATCTACAAGAAAAGAACAAAATGGGTAAAGCGCTTTGTCTGCTTGCCAAAGGGACTGAAGAAGGCCAAGAAATACGTTTGAACAGCCGTCGTTTCTCACTGACTTTGGGTGAGCCGGTACGTTTCAATCTACTGACTTCAACGCACGATCAAATTGCTCATGACACCGCCATTCAAAATGGTGTGATGGTCAATGTCGATGCTGACTTGTTCTCCCCTCTTCCACCTTATATTTCTACGCTGGAAGGGTCTGGTACTGCAGAGCTTCAAGCTAACCAAAAGGAGCGCGTTGAAGTATTGCTCGCTTGTCAATTAACCGAAGTCGGCACATTGAAAATGGAGTGTGTGAGTACAGAAGATGACACCAAGCGTTGGTTGCTTGAGTTCGAAGTCAGAAACAAGCAAGGCGATGAATCCGACAACTCTAAACTTCATCCAAGATTGGATGAGTGTAAGGAGTTGATTTCTCGTCTGTACAGCGGCAACAAAAAGAGTGCTGAATCGAAAGAGATCAAAACACTATCTAAAGATCTTGAGAAGCGATTGGGTAAACGCGATGAATGGGACTTCACGACCCTTCGTCACCTGTTCGATACCTTTTCATTAGGTCGTAAGCGCCGTCGTCGCTCTGAAGCTCATGAGAAGAACTGGCTCCGTTTGGCGGGTTACTCTATGCGACCTGGCTTTGGTGATCCAACCGACTCATGGCGTATTGAACAAATTTGGGGGCTCTACCAACAAAACATCCAATTCCAGAACCATCAAGGTTGGACAGATTGGTGGGTATTCTGGCGTCGAGTTGCGGGTGGCCTGAATCAAGAGCAGCAAGAGAGTATCTTAGCAGACATCGCTAAGTACCTTCACCCAGGCGCAATGAAAAACCCTAAAACGGCCAAAGATGCACAAGACAATGGTTACGAAGCCATGGTGCGATTAGCCGCATCGCTTGAGCAACTAGAAGTTGAAGACAAGGTACTGCTGGCAAGTTGGTTCTTAAGCAAAGCGATTAATCATAACCAATTTGAGCAAGCGCACTGGTGGGCGCTAGGTCGATTAGCATCAAGAACACCTTTGTATGGTAGCCAACACAGCGTGATTCCTAGAGAGCAAGCTGAACAGTGGTTACCAAAGCTGCTTGACCAGAATTGGCAGAAAGAGCAGATGATTGCCTTCGCGGCTGTGATGATTTGTCGTAAGACCGGCGACCGTCAGTTCGATATCTCTGATGACTACCGTGCTCAAGTTCTTGAAAAGTTAAAGCAAAGCAAGGTGCCAGAGTCTTGGCTAACGCTAGTAAGTGAAGTTACTGAGCTTTCAGAGAGCGAGTCTAAGCGCGTGTTTGGTGATGCATTACCAAGCGGCTTAAGCCTGATCAATAGCTAGCATTTAAAACGATTAGCTTTAGTTGTTAACGAGTAAAGAAGCTAACGAGAAAAGAAAAAGCCACTTTCGGTTCGTTGAAAGTGGCTTTTTTATGGGTGGCTTAAGGCTGGTATGTTTAATCGACTTATAGCTTTTTGGTTAAGAGCCTTAGCCGTGTTGCAGTTAATCATTATTAATGTTTCGTTCCGGTTGGGTTAATTGGAAATTCGGTGTTTTCATAGATGTCTGATAACTTTTTCGGTTTCTTCTCTTTCTCTCCATTCTTAGATTGATTATGAGTTTCGCTTAAAAGCCATTGCTCATGCATTCTTGCCGAATCCAGAAAATCCGGATCCTCCATTGCTTCCTTGCGAAGTTTATTTACACGTTCGAGAGTATCCCAAATCATAATACTTCACCTCCACTAAGGCAGTACTATAAAGATAGCCCAACACCATAAAACTTCAACTAAGCCAATGAGATAGCGATCTCAATTTCGTGAATTTCCGTTTTTAAACGAGTAGGAATTCGATTCAATTTTCAGGTTCAAACAGTGGGTGTTTCGCAACGATCTTCAAAGATCCACCGACACAAAAAAAGCGAGCACTAGGCTCGCTTTTATACAGCTATACATACGTTCTAAAGCTTAAGCTCGGTTACCGATTTTCACCGTGCCATTTGTAGCAAACCAAAGTGCTTCTGAACGACGACGACCGAGTAGAATTGGACCGTCATCGTAGAACAAAAAGTTCTTCCAATGCTTCTTGAAAATCGCCCACTTTGTTTCAAGAACATTATATTTTTCGTAACAAAAATAAACAGTTACGTCATCTTGCCAATCGATAAAATTAAGAATCTCTTCTGGCATATCAGGCTCATCCGCTTCCCAATGCGCCATCCAGCTGATCTCTTCATTCCAGTTCGATGCTTTGCTTGGCCAGTCTTGCGAGCTTAGTCGTTCTGCGTCTGGGCTTTGAGGGCTCACGTTCTCTTTCCAGAACTGAGATGCTCTTGCCTGTGTCATTGGCTTAATCTTTTCCAAGTCCTCTGCTGGAAGCGGCATTGACTGGTGGGTGAAAATCCATTTTCTTTGGTATTCGTCCAAAGTTGTGTATGACATCAAAATTCCTCAAATATCTTCTCAGGCTGATGGATTACCATGCCTATCTGTTCTTTTTGATACAGCGGCGATTAGAGATCGCTTGATATTCGCTGCCTTTAAATTCGTTGTTAGCTTGTGCGCTTAAATACTATTTATTTAAACCGTGCGTCTGTCTTCCCAGTTTGGGTTAACCAACGCGGTCAGCACATGGTCTTCCCATTTACCGTTAATCTGTAGGTAGTCTTTGGCAAAGCCTTCTCGAACAAAACCAAGATGTTCTAATACACCCGCACTGCGTTCGTTGTGAGGCATGTAGCCCGCCATTAAGCGGTGCATGTTCTGCACATCAAACATGTAGTCCTTCGCCATGCTCAAGCCCCTGCGCATGTAACCGTGCCCCTGTGCACTTTGAGCCAATGAGTAACCGACATTACAAGCGTAGAACGGAAAACGAGACAAATTACTGAACGATATGGTGCCTAACATTTCATTAGAGTCAGCGTTAATCAGTAAACAGTAATAGCCTAGCCCCATTTTATGAAGCTCGTTTAACTTGATCAGTCGCTGCGCCCAACTCGCTCTATCAAAGAACGCATCTTCGCGAATCGGTTCCCAAGGTTTCAGGTACTCTCTGTTAACCTGAAAGTACTCGCTGATCATGCCAGCGTCATCAATTTCAGCCGTGCGTAGAATCAGATTACCATCATGCTTATAAATGCGCTCTGGTGTACTCAAATCTTCCATAATCTTGTTCTTATTCGATCAGTTCTTTCTGATACCGTAATCACGAAGCTTATTCGCAATTGAGGTGTGAGATACATTCAAACGCTTTGCAAGCTTACGGCTTGATGGGAAAGACTGATAAAGCTTCTCTAGAATCTGAGATTCATAGTCTTTCATGATCTCATCCAGAGAACCATCTAAGCTTAAGTTCGCCATTCCTGCTGTCATGGTTTCAAGCTTTGGCAAGTGGAATTGCTCAACCGTTAGCGTGTCTGAATCCAACTCTGTTAATGCGCGTAGAACCATGTTGTCTAACTGACGAATGTTGCCCGGCCATTGGTAATTACCAAGCTGGTCGATTAGTTCTTGAGTCAGTTTTGGTTTTAACATACCTAATTGCTGCGCGTACTTTGCAACGAACAGTTCCAACAGCGGCGCTACGTCGTTTGAGCGTTCACGCAATGCAGGGATAGACAGAGTCAGTACATTCAAGCGGTAGAACAAGTCTTCACGGAACGAGCCGGAGTCTGCTAATTCAGAAAGACGATGGCGCGTTGATGCAATAATACGAACATCCGCGTGCATCTCTTCTTCTTCACCCACACGACGGAATGAACCATCTTGTAGGAAACGCAGCAGTTTGATTTGTAGATGTGGGCTCATTTCGCCAATTTCATCTAAAAATACCGTGCCGCCATTCGCTTGCTCGAAAATGCCTTTATGCCCTTGTTCATGGTTAAACGAACCCGGTGCATGACCAAACAATTCGGTTTCCGCTACGTCATCAGGCATTGATGCACAGCTTAGAATCAAGAATGGGAAAGAAGAACGATTTGAACGGTTATGACACGCTTTTGCTAGCATCTCTTTACCCGTACCCGTATCGCCTTCAATTAATAGAGGCTGATCCAGCATAGCCAATTTCTTAGCTTGACTGATCAAAGCTTTATGGCGATTAGAGACACCAACAAAGTGTTCGAAACCTAGGTTGTTCTGTTCTGGAATTGAATCTGGCGAGTTCATCTCTTGATTACAAGAACGAATCGTCATTACTGCACTTGCCAGTACCGCTTCGTTGACATCACCACCAAGGTAAATTGGTAGGATTTCAATCGAGAAATCTAAACCATCCAACACGACAACTTCACGATGGCGCGTTACATCGCCTTCAATCCAACGAACAAAGTTAAAGCTAGGAACGAACGTCGCTAACGGTTCACCGATGACTTCGTCTTCTTGCTTGTTGAAGAGGTTCAGTGCAGCGTGGTTAGCCATGTCGACTGAGCCTTTAAGGTCAATCGCAATCACAGGGTCAGGCAGGTTTGCCAGCAGAGCAATCAGCTCTGTGTTATGCCTTTCGCTTGGCATAAATTGGATTTTACGTACATCCTTCACACCTGAAATTCGGCGAATTTCAGCCATAAGCTCACTAAAAGCATCAAAATCGATATCAGGGCAGTTTAGGTAGATAATGCCTTTAACATCAATTTCGATTCCTCTTAAATCAATGCTTTTTGAGGCCAAGATATCGAGCAACTCACGCGTTAAGCCGAGTCTGTCTTCACACAATACTTCAAGACGCACAAATAGTCCTATTATAGGTGTCAGGATAAGTTGACAGTAGTGTGGATTAAGCTCTGAGTTCAGTCAAGAAGAAGAGTAAACATATGTTTACTCTTCTTCTCAAACTATTGACCTTTCAATGCTTTATTTGAGAGTAATACGCTTTATTTCTGAAAGGACGGCTTTGCGGAGGTCTGCCAGTTTTACTTTTCGTTCGTTATGCCAAGGCATAGGACGCAGTAATGTCATGGCTTTTAAGCCCAGTCTCGCCGTAAGGATACCGACACCTAGCCCCTGCCCTGCTCGAGCTGAGACTTTGCCTGCAAGGTCCATCGAGACGAGATCCATGCTCGCATCAATCGCGAGTTCACTGGCTCCTGCAGCAGCCATGTTGATTAACACCAGTTTAAATAGCTTAATACGAGACCAGTAGCCAAGCTCGATACCATACACATCAGCAAGCTTGTCTATCATGGTGAAATTACGCCACGCCACCAGCAACATATCAGCAGCAGCCAATGGACTCACTGCAACCAAAGCCGCCGATTCGGTTGAGAACTTAGTGACGATTTGAGTAGCCACTTTATCTTGCTGAGCAACAACCAACGCATCGTACATATCCAACACTTCTGCATCACTGTGTGCTGGGTTAATGCTGTTTTGCCACTTATCGTACGAAGGTGACTCAGCAATAATACCGCCTTGCTTGGCGATGTTTTCACAGAACGCTTTACCCTTGCCGACACTTTGGCTTTGCAAGAGCTCTTCACTCTGCTCTTGCACACTAAAGTGGTCTTTAAGCGAGCGCAGTTTCCATAGCTCTTTGCCTATTGCGCCTAAACCCAATGAAGCAATGGCAGCAATAAAGCCAGCCCAACCCAACGCAAGCCAATCGGCAGTTTGAATCGCGATTATGACCGAATCAATTGCTTGCCATCCAACGAGGCCAGAAAAAGCGACCAGTAAGCCCGTTCCAAACCACTTCTTCTTTTTACTCGGTCGAATCACTTGTTCCAATTGCTGTTCAGCTTCACCATCAAGGTCGGTTTCCACTTGTGGCGCGACGGGTACAAACTTCTCTTGTACCGTAAATAGCTTTTGAGCACCCAAATCAGGGGTAACTTCACTCTTATCAGGCTCGTCGAACGAGGTCTTCAACGGTTCATCAAAGACCTGCTTTGTTTTTAATTCACTCATTTTGATTGCCTCAATTACTTCAACTTGTCGCCAATGAGATACTCTAAAACCTTGTCGACTCTCAGATGCTGACAAGGCTCATCGGAGTGTTGCTCCATTGGCCTAAAGCTCGTGAAATCAAATTGGTTGGTTTCCCAATACTGTTTGTTCGGCAGTTTGCGCGGCACCTCACCCGGATACATGGTTTGAGGCTCGTTATTTAAAGTGACACCTTGCAGTGCTGGAACATTGTCTGAACCCGACGAAATATATCCCGCACTGGTCGCTTGAATAGACGCGATGCTCATACAACTCATGTCGATATGTTCAAACGCCGCCTGTTGCCAAGCAGGGTGTACCATCTGCTGTAACAGTGATACTAAGTTCGGATGTTGATCCGGTGTCACGTGATCGGCCTTGGTTGCGGCGAACAAAATCTTGTCGATCTTCGGCGCAAACAAGCGTCTTAGCATATTGCTTCGCCCGTACTTAAAGCTCTTCAATAACTGTTCTAACGCACCACGCATGTCCATGAAAGAGTCATAGCCTGCGTTAAGTGGTTGTAAGCAATCCACCAGCACGATTTGTCTGTCGAACGTGGCAAAGTGATTCTTATAGAACGCCTTTACGACCTTCTGTTGATACTCTTCATAACGCGCTTTTAAAACCGCATAGTTGCTGGTTTTCGAGAATTTACCCTCGGGCGCAGCACACGGGAAGAATTGCAGCACAGGCGCACCTTCAAGCTCACCCGGCAATACGAATCGACCCGGCTGTACCCAATGCAGTCCGTTACTTTTACAAGTATGAAGGTACTGGGTATAGCTATCGGCAATCGCGACCAGTTTCTTTTCGTCCGCTTCTGCTAGCAAATCGATATCACCACGCATTGCGTTCCACTGTTGCGAGTAGGTTTCTCTATCGCCTTTGAGTGCGGCGAATTGGGATTGGCTCCAAGTATCAAAGTCCATATCCAGCAAAGGTAAATCAAGTAGCCACTCACCTGGATAATCGACAATATCGAGATAAAGGGTGCTGTTTTTGCTCAGCAGCTTCTTTGCGCCTTTAGCTGGCTTATATTTGATGGCTAGACGAATCTCACTGACATCGCGCGTCGGCACTGGCCATTCTGGTGGCTGCGCATTCAAAGATTCCATCGCCTCATCATAAGAGAAGCGTGGGATCATCATGTTGTGTTGCGGGATGCGCTTTGCGCCAATAATTCTTCCATCTCTCGCTGATGCAAGTAGAGGCAGATTTTTGTGGGTAGACGTATGAAGAAGCTGATTAACCAGCGAAGTAATGAAGGCTGTCTTACCCGCACGAGAAAGTCCAGTGACCGCTACTCGAATGTGAGAATCCGTTCCTCTGCTTATAAAGTCACTCATTTCTTGAGTTAGGTGTTTCATTTGAACGACTCCGTGATAGTTAGGCTAGCTGATTATGATAATAGAGAGGCAAGCCTATGTTCTTTCCCTGTTGGGATAATATGTATGCTTTTGCTTGTTCTTTTACTAATAGTAATGAGTATGCAATACACATTCTTAATGCTAGATGAATAAAAGCCCCTGACTACATTCATAATCAGGGGCTTTAGAATTTTTCTGCGATATCCGACTCTTAATCGTCTTCAATCAACTTGTAGATAACAAACAGTGCAATCTCTGCGATTAGCCAAAGTGCACAGGTAATCGTCACGTATTTATTATCAAAGATACTGATCCCTTTCAAGATCAGGTCGTAGCCAACAAAAGCACCAATCACCACTGCCAAGATAATCTGTAGGATCTGAATAAAACGAGGCATTCCTCTCTCCTATATTCTTATATCAAACTATGTGTTTATCACTATATCATTGATAATATGACAAAAGTGCAGATAATGCTGCACTTTTGTCTTTAACTTTCTGTCAAAAATTGCAATTCAAACGCTGAAGCTAGCGCCTGTTACGACTTTTGACTTCGGTAAATTATGCTTTTTCAGCTTCAGCAATTTTCACTTTCCACGTGTCAGGGCCGATCTGGTGCGCGTTCACGCCGTTCGAGTCAACAGCAACCGTTACCGGCATGTCTTCAACTTCAAACTCGTAGATCGCTTCCATACCGAGATCTTCAAACGCAACCACACGTGCTTTTTTAATTGCTTTAGCCACTAAATAAGCTGCACCACCAACCGCCATCAGGTAAACCGATTTATGTTGTTTGATTGACTCAACCGTTGCAGGGCCGCGCTCTGCTTTACCAATCATGCCCATAATGCCGGTTTCTTCTAACATCATGTCGGTGAACTTATCCATACGAGTAGACGTTGTTGGGCCAGCAGGACCTACCGCTTCATCGCCTACTGCATCAACAGGGCCTACGTAGTAAATGAACTTACCTTTCAGGTCGACACCTTCTGGTAAACCTTCACCACTTTCAAGCATGCCTTGAATACGCTTATGCGCTGCATCACGACCGGTTAAGATCTTACCTGATAGAAGAACCGTTTCGCCGGTCTTCCACTCTTGAACGTCTTCTTTAGTAATTTCATCAAGGTTAACACGGCGAGTATTTGCACCTGCTTCCCAAGTAATATCTGGCCACTCTTCTAACTTAGGTGGTGTTAGCTCTGCAGGGCCGCTGCCGTCTAATGTGAAATGTACGTGACGTGTTGCTGCACAGTTCGGGATCAAGCAGACAGGCTTAGAGGCTGCGTGCGTTGGCGCTGTTTTGATTTTCACGTCAACCACAGTTGTTAGACCGCCAAGACCTTGTGCGCCAATACCCAGTTTGTTTACACGGTTGAAGATATCTAAACGAAGCTCTTCTTCAGCGTTCTCTGGACCTTTGTCGATAAGCTCTTGAATATCGATGTGCTCCATCAGAGATTCTTTTGCTAGTACTGCTGCTTTCTCTGCCGTACCGCCAATACCTATGCCTAGCATGCCCGGTGGACACCAGCCCGCACCCATGGTCGGTAAGGTCTTCTCTACCCACTCTGCAATATCGTCAGAAGGGTTCAGCATAACCATCTTAGTTTTGTTCTCAGAACCGCCGCCTTTCGCTGCGATTTGGATTTCAACTTTGTTGCCCGGAACCATATTAATGTGAACAACCGCTGGTGTGTTGTCTTTGGTATTAATACGCTTACCTGCAGGGTCCATTAGGACAGATGCACGCAATGGGTTATCTGGGTTGTTGTAAGCTTGACGAACGCCTTCATCAACCATCTGTTGTACTGTTTGATCCGTTTCCCACCTAACATCCATACCGATGTTCACGAAACAAGTAACAATACCCGTATCCTGACAAATTGGACGATGGCCTTCCGCAGACATACGCGAGTTGATAAGAATCTGAGCGATCGCATCTTTAGCTGCTTGGCTCTCTTCTTTCTCGTACGCTTTTTCTAGGGCTTGGACAAAGTCTAAAGGGTGATAATAAGAAATGTACTGAAGTGCGTCAGCGACACTGCTGATCACATCTTGCTTACGAATAACCGTCATTGCATGCCTCTTTATTGTTCTGGTTCCATGTGGGTTCACAGTTTGGCTATATATGCCAAATCGAATTAGGTGGTTTAGCTTTTTATTGTGTTGAGCTGTATTTAGTTGCTTTAGCAATCGCTTGCATAGCTTTAAACTAAACCACTTGGATTAATCAAGAACCCATTTTATTTTCAATTTATGATACTCTTGCTTCCTCTCACACGCCATGCAGTGATCGAACTCTTTGTCACAAATTAAACAAATGAATAACAACGAATTTCGCTCTATCCAAATCAAGCCGCTTGAATATCAATCAACTTTAGCTAAACAGCTGTTTTCCCATGTTGAAAATCTGCCGTGGGCAATGCTATTACGCTCCGCTTCAGAAAGCCACGTTGATAGTCGATACGATATTTTAGTTGCTCAACCCATCGCCACCTTCGAGACAATCGGTGCAAAAACGACCGTTAATGTTAATGAGACGTGCGAGGTTTCAGACTCTGATCCTTTCGAGCTACTCGACCAATATCAGCAACAATTATTGCCTGTGACTAAAGAGCATGCTGAGTTGCCATTCATTGGCGGCGCTTTAGGCTACTTTAGTTATGATTTAGGCCGCAGAGTCGAGACTCTGCCTTCACGCGCAAAGCGCGATATTGAAGCACCAGACATGGCGGTTGGCTTGTATGAATGGGCTGTAGTGATTGACCATAAATTAAAGACAGCTTGTATTGTCGGCAATAATATCGAACAACATCATGATTGGCTGATGCAGCAATTGGTTCAATCAAAGCCAACACACGCAGCCTTTGGATTAACCACACCATGGCAATCCAATATGAGCGAAGAGAGCTACGCCACCAAGTTCGATAGTGTTCAAGAATATCTGTTATCCGGTGACTGTTATCAGATTAATTTGGCTCAGCGCTTCAATGCCCAATACCAAGGCAGTGAATGGTTGGCTTATGACAAGTTAGAGCAGTACAACTCAGCGCCCTTTTCTGGCTTTATCCGTTTGGCCAACTGCGCAATCATCAGTGTTTCGCCAGAACGTTTCTTAGAACTCAAAGACAACGTAATTGAAACCAAGCCAATCAAAGGCACACGCCCGCGTTCTGACGACCACGTGATTGATGATGCTAACGCGCAGGACCTAGCAAGCGCCGATAAAGATCAGGCGGAAAACCTAATGATTGTCGACCTACTTCGTAATGACATTGGCCGAGTAGCAAAGCCAGGGACAGTTCATGTACCAAAGTTGTTCGATATCGAAAGCTTCCCTGCCGTGCACCACTTGGTAAGCACGATACGAGCAGACCTTGATGACCAATATTCTGCGACGGACCTCCTGAGAGCGTGTTTCCCTGGCGGTTCGATTACTGGCGCACCAAAAGTTCGCGCCATGCAGATCATTGAAGAGTTAGAACCACATCGACGTTCAGCGTACTGCGGCAGTATTGGTTACATCAGCCGAAATGGCAGAATGGACACCAGCATTACCATTCGTACCTTGGTCGCAGAGAACAACACGCTTTATGCATGGGCTGGCGGTGGTGTAGTATTTGATAGTGATTGTGCTTCTGAATACCAAGAAACACTGGATAAGCTAAGTCGAATTCTACCGGTACTTGAAGATTGCTAAACCTAGTGTCATTAACTGCTAGTTCCGCGACTTAATGACGAGTTCCGCAGCTTAACGGCCAGCAAAAGCTCTATATAAGAAGAAACCGAAGGATCGCAAGATCACTTCGGTTTTTTGTCTTTAAACTAGAGTACATAACTCACAACGCTTTATTGGCCCGTTTACGCAACCTTCACCGCAGAGACACCCCACTTCTTAAGCATCTCTTTAAGATCATTGGCGGTGTAAGGCTTACTCAAAATGTCATCCATTCCACACTGAATACAGCGTTCCCGCTCTTCAAGCGTCGTTCCGGCAGTGAGAGCAACTATAGACTTAGAATACCCTTTCTTTCTTAGCTTCTCTGTCGCTTCAAAGCCGTCCATAACGGGCATTCTGCAATCCATGAACACAATGTCGTATTCGTTGTCAGAAGCAAGCTCTAGCCCTTCGATTCCATTAGTGGCAATAGCAGGCTCTATCTCGTATTTGCGTAGCATTTGCTGGATGATGATCTGGTTCATCTTAATATCATCAACCACCAGCACTTTAAGCAGTGACAATTCCGCCTCTGACTCAAAGCCTTTAGTGACACTGTCATTCTCTGCTGGCACATCGACAACTTGAAGAGGAATCGAGATGGTAAAAGTCGTGCCTGAGCCAACAACACTGGTCACGCTAATATCACCGTGCATCAAACCTACTAGCTTACGACAGATGGCGAGACCAAGCCCTGTCCCTTCGTAGTTTCGGCTACTTGAATTATCCGCCTGAGTAAAAGGTTCAAACAGTGTCTTATGAGAGGATTGAGCGATCCCAACTCCAGTGTCCTCTACGGAAAAAATAAATTGGTCTCTCAACCATTTAATCTCAACGCTCACATGTCCTTTATCCGTGAACTTGATGGCGTTTCCAATCAAGTTTACGAACAGTTGAGTAATACGCTCTAAGTCACCATAGAAATGGCTCGGTACACCTTTGTCTACATCAACATCAAACTTAAGCTGCTTTTCAAGTGCTCGATTGGTAAAGATACTATCGATAGTATTTCTCAAATCATGAAGCGCGAACTTCTTCGGTATTAACTCCAACATTCCCGCGTTGATTTTACTGTAATCCAATAGGTCATTAATGATGGTTCTGAGAAACTCTCCAGATTGACTTAAGTTGTTCACTATTTCACGTTGAGAGCTATTCAGTTCGGTATCGCTAATCAATTCGGCACTACCTAGTAGGCCATTAAGCGGGGTTCTTAATTCATGGTTGATCATTGCGACAAAGTCACGCGTTGCTCTTTCAGATTCTTCTGCTCGTTTACGTGATTCAATGTTTCGATTGATAGCAAGCTGGTGGGTTAAGGCACTACAAATAAGGTCGGTAACTAACAACAGTTGGCTTTGGATGAATTCGAAATCTTGGTCTAATACCCTGACCTTCACAATTAACGCGCCGACTATGACCTTTTCAACCTCTAATGGCACGGTAAGGTGGTTGCCTTGCCAATGAGGCTCTTGAATATCTTGCTCTATCACCTCGACGGTTTCGTCACCATAGTCATAAGTGTGTAATTGAGGGAGCAGCTTGGGAGGCAAAATCAAACGACTGGCTTCAATCAGATAACTGTTGGTCACACTTGTCGTCAATTGTGACAACATGACGTCATCAAGATCATTACTCAGAAAAGCGCGTCCGAAATCAATCAACAGGTTGTCGATTTGTTCTTGGAATTCAATGCGACGTATGTTTGCATTGGAACGCTTCTCTAACTGACGCAGTGCAAGCTCGAGTTGTTGGTTGGCCTCAAAAAGTTCAAGGCTCTTTTGTTCCAACAAAGCTTCTGCTGCTTTTCGCGCAGCAATTTGGCGTTTAAGTTTTTTCTCTAGGGCTGAGGCCGGATCCATATCACTTTTCTACTTTGAGATTAAACCTAACCACGCTCTGGTCATCATTTTGTGGCGTCATCTCCACCGCAATAGATTCACCGTGGTATTCAGCGCACCCTTCGATAAGCCCTAAACAAACATGAGACATACATCTTGCGCTTTTGTAGTCAAAAACAAGTTGTGCTTCGGTCGTGGTGATAAAACTGAATTCAGGTGGCTCAGCATCTGGATAAAGCTTCTTCACTTCAACGTGAATGTAGCGCTCTACGTGCTGAATAAATTGAAAGGTGGTATTGCTGTGAGCAAGGCTCGCTTTATTCGGCAATGAGGCTAATAAGTTCTTAAATACGGACTGCCCGAAAACGCGTTGCAAGCTTGCTGCATCTATATCGGTTTTTTTGCTCAGATTAATGATGAGTTTAACCAGATCTTTGTGGTCGTAACTTCCGACAGATGTGTAGATCCCTTCATCTTCTGACATCTCTAGAACTTCTTCCAAAAGCTCTAACCCAAACTTGTCTTCAACAAGCTCTAAAAATTCGGTGAATATGATTCCTTTCATCTCATACCTTTTCTTCTATTTCTTTTTAGAATGGTTCACTAAGTCATTGTTATCAAATTCTTAAACACAAAATCTACGCTTCGTAACCCAATTTTATGACATGGGTAACGCTTACTCGCAGATGCGTACATATTGAATATAGCAAAAACCGGCATTTTAAGGATGTCAGTCACAACGTGGCCCTTAATTACGCCTAGTTAATAGCTAAACTAAAGGTAAGTAAATGAAGACACACTCAAAATTGGTAATCAGCCCACGGTTATGTCTATACTTAAAATCATAATAATCAATATATTGGCTTGATATGAATAAAGAAAACTTCCTTCAACAATTCCAACTAAACCCTACCGTTGGCTATCACCCAGAGTCAGTAGAGCGTGTTTCGCATATCAGTGGCGATCAATTACGTAAAGCGGCAGTGGTGGTAGGTTTAGTTGAAAGAGAAGATGGTTTACATGTCATTTTTACTAAAAGAGCCGCTCATTTAAAGCATCATCCTGGCCAAGTCAGTTTTCCTGGCGGTAAACATGAACTCTCTGACCCTTCTATGCAATTTACTGCACTTAGAGAGCTCCATGAAGAGGTAGGAATTCGATCAGATCAAGTTAAAATTGTTGGGCAATTACCAGCTTTGAGTACTATTAGTAAATTTTCTGTGACGCCGATTGTTGCTATGGTCGATCCTGACTATGAAGCCATTATCGATGAGAACGAAGTTGCCTCTATTTTTGAGGTGCCTGCCACCTATGTTTTAGACCAAGCCAAGTTACACAGCCACACTGTTAACTTCAAACAAATCAAGCATCGTGTTTTTGCTATGCCCTTCCAAGAGCACCTAATTTGGGGCGTTACGGCGCAAATTATCCAATCGCTGCAGCAGCATGTAGTGCAACAAATCACATAGCAACTACGTTTTGTTTAATCTCTGTTAACAAATCGCAAGCTTTGTATGGAACAGAATTATTAATGCAATTTTACGCAAACGTTTACTTGCTATAGATCTATACAACCCGCCCTTTCACATAAAAAAAACTAATACCAAGCATAAACATAAATCACCTGTGGCACGCTATTTTCGTGATCAAAAATCCGTTTTTCGCATATCATGTGACACGCCGTTTCATTACATGATTTAGATCTATTTTTTGTAGAAGAAAATTCTGCAGAATTAGCCCCGACTTATTTCCTGTTCCCAAAAAATGAGTAATTTAACATGAACACAACAACTTCTTCGGCAAATGCCGTTAAAGATTCAAGCAAGTTTAACTATAAAGATTTTACCTGGTGTTTATCACTATTCGGTACAGCAGTTGGTGCTGGCGTACTATTTCTTCCAATCAAAGCTGGTGCGGGTGGTTTTTGGCCATTAGTTATCCTAGCTCTAATCGCGGCACCGATGACTTGGTTCGCACACAAATCTCTAGCTCGCTTCGTACTGTCAGCTAAAAACCCTGAAGCAGATATTACAGACACAGTTGAAGAGCACTTCGGTAAGACTGGCGCAAACATTATTACTTTTGCTTACTTCTTCGCTATCTACCCAATCGTTCTTATCTACGGTGTTGGTATCACAAACACGGTTGATTCTTTCCTAGTAAACCAAATGGGTATGGAATCTATTCCACGTCCTCTTCTTTCTGGTGCACTTATCCTTGCTATGACAGCAGGTGTTGTATTCGGTAAAGAGCTGATGCTTAAAGCAACGTCAGCGATGGTTTACCCACTAGTATTCATCCTACTAGCACTATCTTTCTACCTAGTTCCTGATTGGAACACTTCAATGATGGACGTAAGCCCAGAATGGTCAACAATGCCTTCTATTATCTGGCTTGCTATTCCAATCATCGTGTTCTCTTTCAACCACAGCCCAATCATTTCACAGTTCTCTAAAGAGCAACGTCGTGTATACGGTGAAGACGCAGTTAAGAAAACTGACCAAATCACTGGCGGCGCAGCAATGATGCTTATGGGCTTTGTAATGTTCTTCGTATTCTCTGTAGTGCTTTCTCTATCTCCAGAGCAACTAGCAACAGCACAAGCACAGAACATCTCTGTTCTTTCTTACCTAGCTAACGTACATGAGTCTCCACTTATCTCTTACATGGGTCCTCTAGTAGCGTTCGCAGCGATTACTTCAAGCTACTTCGGTCACTTCCTAGGTGCTCACGAAGGTCTTGTTGGTCTAATCAAGTCTCGCTCTGGTTCTTCAATCTCTAAGATTGAGAAAGCTTCTCTAGCGTTCATCGTTGTTACAACTTGGATTGTTGCGGTAGTTAACCCAAGCATCCTAGGTATGATTGAAACAATGGGTGCTCCAATGATTGCAGCTATCCTGTTCCTAATGCCTGTATTCGCAATGAACAAAGTACCAGCAATGGCTAAGTACAAAACTTCAGCACCTGTACAAATCTTTACAGCTTTATGTGGTCTAGCGGCTATTAGTTCTGTAATCTACGGCGCTCTTTAATCTCAAGCCCTTTTTATAAGATTACATCCATCTTATATCGCGAGATTAAACAAAAAATATAATGATAATAAATGAGCCTCCCTACTCCCCTTGGGAGGCTCTCTTTTTGAGGTAATCGCTATGATTAGTGTATTTGATATCTATAAAATCGGTGTTGGTCCATCGAGCTCACACACAGTTGGACCAATGAAAGCGGGTAAAGAGTTTATTGATGACCTACGTTCAATGGGAAAATTGCGCGACATCACTAAAATCACCGTGGACGTATATGGATCACTATCACTGACAGGGAAAGGTCACCACACAGATATCGCAATCATCATGGGTCTTGCTGGCAATACTCCTGAGCGTGTTGATATCGATTCTATTGCAGGCTTCATTGCTCGCGTAGAAGAAACTGAGCGCCTTCCTGTTGGCATGCACTGTCATACAGTATCGTTCCCACGCGATGGCGGTATGAACTTCCACACTAGCAACCTTTCTCTACACGAGAACGGCATGAGCATCCATGCATGGGTTGGTGACGAAGTTGCATACTCAAAAACGTACTACTCAATTGGTGGCGGTTTTATCGTTGACGAAGAGAACTTCGGCAAAGAAGAAGAAAACCCAATCAAAGCACCTTACGAATTCACTACAGCTGAAGAGCTGGTTAATCAGTGTAAAGAAAGCGGTCTTTCTATCAGTACACTGGTTATGAAAAACCAAGCAGCATTCCACTCAGACGAAGAGTCTCGCACTTACTTCGCTAACATCTGGAAAACGATGCGTGAGTGTATGGATCGCGGTATGAATACTGAAGGTATCCTGCCTGGTCCACTGCGTGTACCTCGTCGTGCAGCAGCACTTCGCCAACAGCTAATGACTTCAGAAAAAACAACTAACGATCCAATGTCGGTTGTTGACTGGGTAAACATGTTTGCTTTCGCAGTAAATGAAGAAAACGCAGCTGGCGGTCGTGTAGTAACGGCACCAACAAACGGCGCATGTGGCATCATCCCTGCGGTATTGGCTTACTACGATAAGTTCATCCAAACAGTGACAGAGAAAGATTACATCCGTTACTTCGCTGCTTCTGGCGCGATCGGTGGTCTTTACAAGCGTAACGCTTCTATCTCTGGTGCTGAAGTTGGCTGTCAGGGTGAAGTTGGTGTGGCATGTTCTATGGCTGCTGCTGGTCTTGCTGAGCTTATGGGTGGTAGCCCTGAGCAAGTATGTATGGCTGCAGAAATCGGCATGGAGCACAACCTAGGTCTAACGTGTGACCCAGTTGCTGGCCAAGTACAAGTACCATGTATCGAGCGTAACGGTATTGCAGCAGTTAAAGCAATCAACTCGACTCGTATGGCACTTCGTCGTTCTTCTGCTCCTACTGTTTCTCTAGATAAAGTTATCGAAACGATGCTAGAAACAGGTAAAGACATGAACGCTAAATACCGTGAGACATCTCAAGGTGGTTTGGCTGTTAAGGTTGTTTGTTAATCACTCTGAATTAATAAACCGATAATAAAAAAGGAACGCCGATGCGTTCCTTTTTTTGTAACTGAAATTGGTTGACTGATTTATTCACCCAACCAAATTGTTTTATTAAATCACTTGCGAGATAAGCAGGAAGCAACCAAACAACAATGAGAAAAGCATCATCGGCTTGCCACCTTCCGCGCTGTATCTATCTTCTGCTACTTTCATAAAGCGTTGCTTGTGAACCATCACCAGAGGAACGAACACAGCTAAGAACACTAAGATGATACCTGCGTAGTTCAACACTTGTAGGAACTTGTCTGCAGCAAGCAATGAACCTGCCAACGGTAAGATAAAGCTAATACAGTACGTTACTGCCGTATTTTGGTTGAACATGTCTTTGTTCTGGTTGAACAACGCCATCGCCACACCAAAGAAAGAGGTCAACAACGCCAACCCAGTGAAGGTAGACAGAACGTTACCCACCCAAGAAGATTGAGCCTCAAACGCCGCCATCAAATCGGATACGTTCTTAAAGCTTCTGAATTGCTCTTCACTCAAGTTACCCACTACCGCAAACAACCAGCACAAGTAACACACTAATGGGATCAGAGAACCGACGATCACCATGTTACGCAGCTGTTTGTCTGTCGCTTCGTGGTTGTAAGAAACTAAAGTTGGAATCACAACCATAAAGCCAAAGCTTGTAAACAGGATTGCACTGGTTTTGATTAAATCAACGTGGTCATGGCTGGTTACCTGCATCAAGTTTTCTTGAGTCATGCTCGGTGCCAAGAACGCCATGGTTGCAAATAAACTTGCAAGCATCACGAAGAACAATGCGCGGTTGAGTTTATCAATCACACCAGTACCACTTGCGACTACAGCGCCAGCAAGCAAGGTAAACACGATTTGGCTGGTAGTAGCGGTAATTTCGACGCCAAAGTTAGACAGTAACTTACTCAGCAAGTCACCTGCGCCCAGAATGTAAGCCATTAATAGACAAATCAATAACGCGTATAGCAAACCGTTGGTAAGCAACTGACCTTGTTTACCCAAGGTTTTTCGGGCAATAGAGTTTAATCCTAGACCACCACCCGCTTTGATGGTCGCTTCTAGAAGTAATAATGCTGCGTAAGTAGTACCGAAGCAGATCAGTACCATCAGCAGTGTGCCATAAAGCAATCCAAATTGAGCTAATACCATTGGGATCGCGAGCATACCGGCACCGAGAGCGGTACCAGCGATAATTAGGGAGCTACCCATCATTTTAATATTCATTATTTTTAACTTATTTGTTTAGTTTTTATAGGTGTGAGTCTTCGTGCATCAAGTGGATGACAAAGGAATTCAGATAGAAATAAAGTTATAAAACGAATAACAATAGGAGCGATAAGCGGTAAAGAAGCGTGCAGAGACGTTGTCGAACAGGGCGTTCAAAGGGGAGCTTGTCTTAAGAGAGGTAAAACGAGAAGCGTGAGTAAGCGTTAACTGATGTGGTGAACCTTCCGTAGGTTCAATAATCGGCGATGTAATCTTGAATTTCATGTATGTGTCCAATAATTGATTCACATTCCATAGTATTTGAAGCAGCGTATCCGTTGCTGCCCTACCTCTAGCATTAGAGATCTTCTCATCTTATCGAATGAGACTCGAAACACAACGCTATAACCACACTTTTTGCTATTAAATTGAACAAAATAGCCATCTGGATATAAGTTGACCACCAAACCTTCTAATACAATAACTTTCATTGATAAAAGACAAGCTGATAAATACATCTAGCCCATGGAACCCGAGACTCTCTCCTCTAACTAGAATCAAATTCACAACTCAACGTTATATTTTGACATAAGACATAACACAAACTTGCTACATCACAGAAACATAACCACAACCGGAGTATGGTCACACAATTCGCCATACCCCATAGGTGGTAGTGACTCTTACACGTACAGTATGCGCGTCATTAAAAAATAAAAAATTAATACCTTATGCGCTCAACTATAACCTTCAAAATTCTAGTGGCCCTCGCTATTGTGTTCACTTTTTTGCTAGCAATATCGACCTACTTTCAATATTCGCAACAAAAACAACTTGTTAACTCTGTATTGAGTGAACAGCTTCATGATAAGGCAAGTAACTATTTCGATAGCCTTAATATGATGATGCTGACTGGCACAATGACGCAAAAAGAGACCCTGCGTCAAAAAGCGTTAGCACAAGAAGGCATTGAAGACGTTCGTGTTTTGCGCGCTGACGCTGTAAGCAAGTTATACGGTCCCGGTAATGACAATCAAATACCTGTTGATGATATCGACAAGCGAGCGCTAGCAGGTGAAACGGTTATCGAACCCTTTTCTGCCGATTGGGGTAAAGGCTTGGTTATTGCTCTACCCATGAAGTCGAGTGAAGATTACCGGGGTACCAATTGCGTCGCCTGTCATATGGCACCAGAAGGCGAAGTATTGGGGGCAATTCGCCTTGAATACAACCTTAGTCATGTCAACTCGCTGATCAACACTCAAACCATGACCGCTATTGGCATTATGACGGTGATCTCGTTTGCCGGATTTGTTCTTACGATGGGATTAATTCGCAAGATTATCGTGCGCCCTCTTCAACAGACTTCTCGCTTCATGACCCAAGTCAGCAGCGATAAAAACCTGTCCACTCGCCTGCCTGAACAAAGTAAGGATGAGATTGGCACGCTGGCTAACTCCATCAACTCGTTCATGGGCACCGTATCTGACAGCTTAGAAAAGGTACAGAATACTTCGCATAAACTGAATGCGTCTGCCAACCAACTGACTAGCGTCGCGCAAATTACCGAGCAAGCCGCCAGCGACCAGCAAAGCGAAACCGCAGAAGTGCAACACAATGTCGAAGGGATACAGGCGCAACAAGTCAATGTAGAACAAGCCACTTTAACCGCTTCAGAACTCATCAATCACACCGCCGATGTAGCGTGTAAGAGTGCCAACCAAGCACACGACGCAAGCAGTGAGATAAAGAACCTAGTCAGCAGTATAGAAGAAGTGAAGCACAAGATACTGACACTCAATGAGCAAACCGGTGAGGTCTCTTCAATCTTGAGTGTTATTCGTGGCATTGCCGACCAAACCAACCTTCTTGCATTAAATGCAGCGATTGAAGCGGCTCGCGCCGGAGAACAAGGTCGAGGATTTGCAGTAGTTGCTGATGAAGTTCGTCACCTAGCATCAAGAACCGCCGAAGCAACAGGCAGCATTGAGTCAATCATTCATCAATTCCAGCAAGGCAGTGAAGAGTCTCTGACTTCGACCGATCGCGTTTGCGAACAAGCCCATCAAAGCTCCACCGATATCGACGCACTTTCAATAGAAATGAATGGGGTGGTTGAAGAGATGAAACAGGTGCTAGCTCACGCACAGAATATTCAGCAGCAAACGCAATCCACCACACAAGCGACTCAAGATGTTCAACAAAAGGTTGAAACCATCACCTCTCACGCCGACAACACATCGCAATCTGCTGCTGAAACTCGCGACATCAGCAATGACTTAGAAGAGCTGTCTGATCACCTTGAGTCACTGATTAATCAGTTTACTTTGTCGAGTACAAAGAAGAACCCATAGGTCTTCTACAACAAAAAAGCGCTCAACAATGAGCGCTTTATCTTCCTAACAATGTCTAGTTCAGGCTTTCAAACAACCTTAGACAATGATTAATGCGTAATGGAAACCGCGGTTAAGTCTTTATGCTTGTGGTACATCGCGTGTTTGAATATCAGATTCGCACTCACGCTATCCATTCCAGAAACCTCCACATAAGCCCCCTTTTTGCGGAACTTGAACACAACCTTATCAAGCGCCTCAACCGAAGTATTATCTAGGAACGAAGCATCCGATATATCGATCGTCACTAAAGAGGTCGCGTTGTCATAATCAAATAGATCGACAAACGCATCAGACGAAGCAAAGAAGACATGCCCTTTTACTCGGTGAATGGTGTGCATTTCGTTGGTCACCACTTCATCAGATATAAACACCATCGACTTGCTAGCATGTGCATAAAACAGAGCCGATAACACCACGCCAACCGCCACCCCAATCGCTAAGTTATGAGTAAACACCACCGCCACCACGGTCGCTAACATGGTTACATTAGTTGGAAGTGTGTGGTCTTTAAGCTCAACAATAGAACGCCACGAGAATGTGCCGATAGAAACCATGATCATCACAGACACTAAAGCTGCCATCGGTATCAGCTTCAACCAATCAGAAACAAACACCACCATTAATAACAAAACAACCCCGGCAATCATGCTGGATAATCGGGTTAAGCCACCTGATTTGATGTTAATGATCGACTGACCGATCATCGCACAACCCGCCATGCCACCAAAAAGGGAAGCCACGATGTTCGCAACGCCCTGCCCTTTACACTCATTGTTTTTATTGCTTTCAGTATCGGTCAGGTCATCCACTATTGTCGCTGTCATCAAGGATTCCAACAAGCCAACCAGAGATAGAGCAATCGAATATGGCAGGATGGTTGCAAGCGTCTCAAACGTTAATGGAA
The DNA here is from genome assembly GCF_041439375.1 of Vibrio crassostreae. Taxonomy (GTDB): domain Bacteria; phylum Pseudomonadota; class Gammaproteobacteria; order Enterobacterales; family Vibrionaceae; genus Vibrio; species Vibrio crassostreae_D. The sequence continues at coordinate 62,215 of NZ_JBGONY010000008.1, forward strand.
TATTGGGAATTAAAAAGACAGGCAGTGAATCAGGAAGCTTACCCATATCGCCAATCGTTCTCACATCTAATCCGAACAACAAACTAATGACTGTCAGGGCAACAATCGCGACTAATGGAGAAGGTATTGCACGACCAAACTTGGGGAAATAAGGAAGCAGATAAATGATCGCCAAACCCAAAGCGACGAATACATAAACGCTCGAAGGGACGCTGACCAATTCAGGGAGCTGGGCCATGAAGATTAGGATGGCGAGCGCGTTAACAAATCCAGTAATCACCGATTTGGAAACAAAGTTCATCAGGTTACCGAGCTTGAGATATCCCGCCGCGATTTGAATAACGCCTGCAAGAAATGAAGCAGCAAGCAAGTACTCCAATCCGTGCTCTCTCACTAAGGTGACCATTAACAACGCCATTGCGCCTGTTGCTCCGGAAATCATTCCTGGGCGACTGCCAACCAAAGCGGTTACGACACAAATACAGAACGAAGCATATAGCCCTACTTTAGGGTCAACGCCTGCAATAATTGAAAATGCGATGGCTTCAGGGATCAATGCGAGTGCAACCACAACCCCAGATAATGAATCTCCTTTAACGTTTGATAACCAGTGTTTTTTTAAATAATTAAGCATGTAATTCTCTTTTACTTGTACAGCCAGTCCTGCCTTGTTGAGACATAATCTGATCGACTGTTTTTCTTGAATGAGCGAGCGCTCGAAAAGTGCGGGTGTAGAGAGAATGCAGGGGTTAAGGCGGCGTAATTAACACGTAGATATTAAACTCCTCTTGTTACTTTAGTGGGAAATTAAGAAGGTGATCAAGTCCAATATGACTGAATCCGCGCCAATATAGAGCGAGTTTCAACACAATCACACTCCAATTATTGAAAACAAAGGTTTCGATTACGCCTTGCTCGTTCAACAGCTCACATAGGGTGACAGGTAAGGCTGACGCTAAGATCGAACAAAAAACACACCCTCAAACCTATTTATCGTCAGTAGACACAATATTTCTTTCACCAAGCAAGAATAAAGGTTGAAGCTGTCGGTATGACAGGTAATATGTTCAATCGATTTAAAAAGTTTATACAACTTAATGTTTCGGCTAATTATTGTGCAAATGTATGTTTATTTGCAGCAATGCCAGAGACTTTGAGTTGAATTTGTCCCTCAATGGAGAATGAAATCAACATGACTTACGCGCCTGTAACAGACGTACTTGGCGGCAAGCTAGCGGTAGACAGTGAAGTAACTGTTCGCGGCTGGATCCGTTCACGTCGTGATTCCAAAGCTGGAATCTCTTTCCTTGCCATTTATGACGGCTCTTGTTTCGACCCGATTCAGGCCGTGGTTCCTAATAATCTTAATAATTACGAAAACGAAGTATTAAAGCTAACAACTGGCTGCTCTGTTGAAGTAACAGGTAAGATTGTTGAGTCTCCTGCGAAAGGTCAAGACTTCGAACTAGCAGCAACTGACGTTAAAGTTGTGGGTTGGGTTGAAGATGCTGACACTTACCCAATGGCTAAGACACGTCACTCTATCGAATACCTTCGTGAAGTTGCTCACCTACGTCCACGTACAAACGTGATTGGCGCAGTAGCACGTGTACGTAACTGTCTATCTCAAGCGATTCACCGTTTCTACCACGAGCAAGGCTTCTTCTGGACTTCTGCTCCGCTTATCACTGCATCTGATGCAGAAGGCGCTGGTGAAATGTTCCGCGTTTCTACGCTTGACATGGAAAACCTACCACGCACTGAAAAAGGCGACGTAGACTTCAACGAAGATTTCTTCGGTAAAGAGACGTTCCTAACAGTATCTGGCCAACTTAATGCTGAAGCTTATGCTTGTGCACTAAGCAAGGTTTACACGTTCGGTCCTACGTTCCGTGCTGAAAACTCAAACACAAGCCGCCACCTAGCTGAGTTCTGGATGGTTGAGCCTGAAGTTGCGTTTGCAGACCTTAACGATGTAGCGAAACTGGCTGAAGACATGCTTAAGTACGTTTTCGCTGCTGTTCTTGAAGAGCGCCGCGACGACCTTGAGTTCTTCGCTTCTCGCATCGACAAGCAAGCAATTACTCGTCTAGAGCAATTCGTTGACGCTGACTTCGCACAAGTTGACTACACTGACGCAATCCAAATCCTACTAGATTCTGGTAAGAAATTTGAATTCGACGTTGAGTGGGGCATCGACATGTCTTCTGAGCATGAGCGTTACCTAGCTGAAGAGCACTTCAAAGCGCCTGTTATCGTTAAGAACTACCCGAAAGACATCAAAGCTTTCTACATGCGCTTAAACGACGACGGCAAAACAGTTGCAGCAATGGACGTACTTGCACCAGGCATCGGTGAAATCATCGGTGGTGCACAACGTGAAGAGCGTCTAGACATTCTAGACGAGCGTATGATTGCTATGGGTATCGACCCTGAGCACATGAGCTGGTACCGCGACCTACGTAAATACGGTACAGTGCCGCACGCTGGCTTTGGTCTTGGTTTCGAGCGTCTAGTATCTTACGTAACAGGTATGGGCAACGTTCGTGACGTGATTCCATTCCCACGTACGCCACGCTCTGCAAACTTCTAATTCGAAAATCTATTCGATTTATAAGTTAAGAACAAATAAAACCTCCGCAATTGCGGAGGTTTTTTTATGTTCTGAATAAAACAAGGCGACGGCTGCTTCTGCTTCTGCTTCTGCTTCTGCTTATCACCATCAGAGACTAGTTATTCAAAAACTAATCAACATCTTGGTCTATAGCGTATTTTATTGCGAGACCGCAGATTGCCATCATAACGAACGGGATAGCCGCAGTGGTGTATTCCGCCCATGCCATATCAGCGAACGCTTTTGCTAGCAGTACGTGGCCGAGAATAAGCAGAAGCGCACACACAATCGCGACGATAATCAACTTAACTTCATTTCCCATAGTCATTTTCAACATAACGGTATCTCCAATATTTGGTCTACCGTTATTGAACCATAACTCTCTGGTCAATTAGGCGTACAGTTACGCCACAAACAACCCGTACAGTTGGAATGATTGTCTTTTTTATGAGGGACTTAAGGTTTTACGAGTTCGTGAGTTGATGTGCAAGTTTACCAAGCAAGATAAGCGCTTGTTCTTTCTCTTCTGTCAATTCATAAGAGAAGTTCAATCGTATCGCGTTATCCACTCTGCCCTGCTCACTGAACAGATCGCCAGATGCGACGCTAATACCTTGCTCAATAGCCAGTTGATGAAATTGTTGGCTGTCGAATTTTTCAGAGAAACGAATCCATATAAAGTAGCCACCAGCTGGTTCTTCAATCTCGATTGAATGCGGGAAGTACTGCTTAATGACGTCTATAAATCGCTCTTTCCTGACTAACAGGTTTTTACGTAGTTTACGAAGGTGATTGTCGTAGCTTTCATGCGTTAAGAAATGGGCGACACCAAGTTGAACGGGAGCGCTACTCGATAACGTAGAAAGAAGCTGCAATTTTTGAATCGCATCGTTAAAACGCGTGTTCACAACCCAACCTACTCGATAGCCCGGACATAAGCTTTTTGAATACGACCCACACAGCAAAACAGAATCTGTCTTATCGAAAGCCTTTAGTGGTTTCGGTTTATGACCTTCGTAATAAAGGTCGCCATACACGTCATCTTCAATAACGTAGGTTTCGTGTTGTTCTGCAATCTCTACCACACGGCGCTTCGCCTGTTCCGACAAACTGGTTCCCGTCGGGTTCTGAAAAGTCGTCATCAGCCAACACGCTTTGACATTGTGGTTTTGTAGTGCGTTTTCAAACTGCTCTATATTCAACCCATTAATTGGGCAAACATCCACTTCGATAGGGTTAAGCCCTAGCCTTTCGACGGCCTGCAGAGCACCATAGAATGCGGGAGATTCTATCACTACGTTATCACCCGGCTTAGTGACCGTTTGCAGGCTCAAGTTGAGCGCTTCCATTGCACCTGACGTAATCACGATGTCTTGATGATTAACTGTAATGCCTTGCTGCAGATAACGCTGTGCGATTTGCCTTCTTAAAGACTCACTTCCAGGAGGCAGATTGTTAATCACACTGGCACCCGTCATCTTCCTGCCGGCACTGGCTAGATTTCGAGTCAAGGTAGGTAATGGGAAAAGGTCAGGATCGGGGAATGCTGAGCCAAAAGGAATCACACCCTCTGCTGAACTCGATTTCAAAAAGTCGAATAAGCGATCATTAATGGCTTTCTTTTTGTGTACTAACGGCAGTTCATAATCAACGCCGTCCACACGTGGTGCAACAAAATAGCCCGACTGAGGCTTAGCGATGATCCACCCTTCGCTTTCTAACAATTGGTAGGCTTGTAAGACAGTACTATTGCTGACGTTGTAATTTCGACAACTCATGCGTACCGAAGGGATCTTCTCTCCGGATCGCCAAGTGTTATTAGCGATCTGAGTTCGAATATCCTTTGCAAGCTCTTCATAACGCGCCATCTAATTGTACTACCTAGATAAATTCTAATAAGCCAGGGATTTTATCACTAACGTTAACAACTATTGCTGCTATCCATATGATTGGACCTAATTTCTATAATAGTGTGAATTGGTTCACAGATAACTTTGTATGCTTTGCTAAGTTTGTAACCAAGGCGGGAGCCAAGTTCGTTCTACGCCTCTATAATTTGATGTAACCCAAAAAACATGCGAGATAACAATGAAAAAAATAGAAGCAGACCAGTTAAGTTATAAAGGAGAGTCAAACGGTGTTCATAGTTGGACAACACCGAGTGGCCAGCCATATTACTGGCACCCAGATTGGCTACATATCGCTTTGGATGCAACAGGCTCACATCCAAAGCAGAAGATCGACGTCGATCAAGACCAAGCACCAACAGAGAAACACGCGGTGTCTGCTATTCTGAAACACCTTAACCAATGGGCATCAGACAAACTAGCGTCTCACCCTGAGATTGAAACAGGTTCTATCGAAGCTGAAATCAACCTGAAAAAGTAATTGTTTTGAAGTAGATAGCGAACTCAATCACTCGCGATTCCACTCAAGTATACCGACTGAATAGCCTCTAATCTCAACGAGGCTATTCAATTATCTTCATAGTAATGCTGCAATAACCCCCACCTAGCTAACAAATCACTAACACAAACCAGTTTCTTGTATCATTCAACGAAAGCTATCGATAGAATTTCCGGTCTTATTCACGTCAGCTATGCTAACCATGCAAATCTCCAACGTCGTGAATTAATGTGAAAATCGTAAATCAATGTGAAAATCGCGTATTCGTAAACTTAGGATCAGTTACGAAACCCTAAGATGAAAATCAATAAAGGCTTATCGATGGATACTTCAAATTACAATCAATCGCTAACGACTAAATTATATGTCATCGCTGGCGTGCTGTTTGGCACCTACGGCAGTCGGGTGTGCCCAATGCTCGAAAGCTTAACGACGTTAGAGATTTTCACACAAGTCAGTATTGTGTTTGTCTTATTATGGCTCGCGCGTCGTTACTTATTAGCGCAACACACCTTAGTCAAACAAGGTCGCTTCGCGCAGCTCGATACCCTGCTATTTTTTGCTGCAAGTGTGCCTTTCGCGTTCTACTACAACTTAAGCTATGAATTCACCATAGATAGCAATTTGAAGGTGTTGTTTGGCATGAGCCTATTCGGCTTCTTTACCGGTACCATTCTTCAATTGAGCGCCCAACTCAGCCAAATGGATAAAATAGAGGCGACTGGGCAATTTGACTTCCAACTGATTGGCGAAAGGAGTTCGCTGGTTAAGCAAATGATTGGTTTGGTTATCGTGCTTCTGGTAACACTAACCACCATGCTAACTATGATCGCCGTCAAAGACATCTTTTGGCTAGAACATAACCCTGACCGCTTATTAGATGGCACCGGCAAGATCAGCGTGATCAAAGAGTTTATTTATCTGGCTGTGGTACTGGGTGGCTACGCGATTACCATTATGACGCTTTGGAGCAAGCTAATTAAGCGCATTCTCCTAAGCCAAGAGCACGCATTAAACAAAGTCACCAATGGCGAGCAAGGCGTTCGCTTACCTATTTTCGGCTACAACGAGCTTGGCTCAATGGCATCTATGACCAATACCATGCTTGATAGTCTCGAAACGGCACAAAACGAAGTCAAAACCACACGTGACGTTGCGATTGTAAGCTTGTCTGCGTTGGCAGAATCTCGAGACAATGAAACCGGTGCTCACATTCTGAGAACCCAAGAATACGTAAAGGTACTCGCACAAGAGCTCAGTAAGTCGGAAATCCACGCAAACTTGTTAACACCAAACTACATAGAGCTGCTTTACAAATCTGCCCCACTTCATGACGTAGGCAAAGTAGGCGTTCCTGATAACGTGTTATTAAAGCCGGGCAAATTAACTGACGAAGAGTTTGAGATAATGAAAGGTCACCCCGCAATTGGTGCTGAAGCGTTATCTATTGCAGAAAAGCAGTTGGGAAGTAGCTCTTTCTTAAGAGTTGCAAAGGAGATATCTCTGACTCACCACGAGAAATGGAATGGCAGTGGTTATCCCAATCAGTTGTCTGGTGAAGATATCCCGTTATCTGGCCGTTTAATGGCATTGGCCGATGTTTATGATGCTCTCATTTCGAAGCGAGTCTATAAACCAGCCTTTACTCATGAGCAAGCTAAACAGATCATTTTAGAAGGCAATGGGACGCATTTTGATCCGCAAGTTGTCGACGCATTTCTAGCGGTTGAACAAGCGTTTATTTCGATCGCAGCAACCTACAAAGATGGCAAAAATATCGCTAGTGAACTCGAATGCGAAAGCCTTGTAGCTCAGCCCGCATAATCTATTCAAAAACCACTAACTTCTTGCACCCTATAGGTTAATCCGTAGGGTGTTTTGTTATCAAATACCCTCTTTAGTCAATAAATCTGATTGAAATGGATTTTTTTTAGCCTTTCTGTTCACTTCGTATTGTCTTAAAAATTCCATACAGGTATAACTACCCATAGATACTATCCCCTCTCAATTGACATGGATGAAGATTATGTTTGAAAAAGTGTTAGCTGCTCCCGCCGATCCTATCCTCGGCCTTACTGAAGAGTTTAAAAAAGACTCTCGTGCAGAGAAAATCAACCTTGGTGTTGGCATCTACAAAAATGAAGATGGTCAAACGCCTGTACTTAAAACAGTAAAGAAAGCAGAAGCTGCACTTCTTGAAAACGAAAAAACCAAATCTTACCTAACGATTGAAGGTACCGCTGAATACGGTCTAGCGGTTCAAAAACTGCTTTTCGGTTCAGACGCAGAGATCGTAACGTCTCAACGTGCTAAAACAGCACAAGCGCCAGGTGGTACAGGTGCACTTCGCGTAGCGGGTGAATTCATCAAGCGCCAACTGGGTGACGTAAAAATCTGGATAAGTAACCCAACTTGGGCTAACCACAACGGCGTTTTCGCTGCTGCGGGTATCGAGACGGCTCAATACAGCTACTACAACGCTGAAACAAAAGATAAAGACTTCGCAGGCATGTTTGCTGACCTAGAGAAAGCTTCTGCAGGCGACATCGTACTTCTTCACGGCTGCTGTCATAACCCAACAGGTATCGACCCAACGGCTGAAGAGTGGGAAGTACTGGCTAAGCTGGTTGCTGAAAAGAAACTACTTCCTCTATTCGACTTTGCTTACCAAGGTTTTGCGAAAGGCGTTGAAGAAGATGCTGCTGGCCTACGTGTTTTTGCTAAATACAACAAAGAAATCCTTGTTGCTAGCTCATTCTCTAAGAACTTCGGCTTGTACAACGAGCGTGTTGGTGCATTCACACTGGTTGCGGAATCTGCAGACGTAGCAACAACAGCGTTCTCTCAAGTTAAGAGCATTATCCGCTCTATCTACTCTAACCCACCAGCGCACGGTAGCGCTGTCGTTACTCACATCCTTGGTGATGCTGATCTACGTGCTGAATGGGAAGCAGAAGTAGCAGAAATGCGTGACCGTATCCAAGAGATGCGCGAGCTATTCGTAACAACACTAAAATCAGAAGGTGTTGATGCAGACTTCACATTCATCGAACGTCAAAACGGCATGTTCTCTTTCTCTGGTCTAAGCAAAGAGCAAGTAACTCGCCTAAAAGACGAATTCGCAATCTACATTGTTGGTTCTGGCCGTATCAGTGTTGCTGGTATGACTAAGTCAAACATGGGTCCTCTATGTAAAGGTATCGCTGCGGTTCTTTAATCGTAAAGTGAAACCTGTATTTGCAGACCAGAAACCTGCACTTACAGACCGATAGATATGCAAAAGCCAGCGATTAAGCTGGCTTTTTTGTATCTCGACTTTCAGTTTTAGATACTTTGTAAGTTAATACTCTAAGAAAAACTCCACGCCCAGCTCATTGGTTCGTTCGCTACGAATCTTACCTTCACCATCTCGATGTTGGTATGAGCCACCAATCGCAAACTTGTTGGTCACGAGATAACGTAAACCTAAGTGATAAATCTCTTCATCAAACAGATCACTTCGATTCACTTGCACACTACCGTTGGCAATCCAACGTTTCGCAAAACCATAGTTAAGCTCAGCTTTTACCCCTTGGATGACCTCAGTATCTGAAGATTCAGTTCGGTTGGTGTCATTATCTTCAACCTTACCTTTAGTGATACCAAGCAGGTAGTAAGCCACTATATCTAAATCTTTCTTGATGCTGTAACGGTAACCAACACCCGGCATAAGTGTATCAATTCGAGTCGTGGTGTCGTCAGGGTGAATGAAGCGTGCACTGTAGTCGCCCAGCAACAACCAATCATCCGTCATCGCGTAACTGACGCCTAATCCATACGACGAGGCATTGTTATTACTGCCTGCATCTTCATTTAAACTGCCCGAATGCGCTGTGGCATAAACGTGGTCATAATCAAGAATATCCACCGCGTTAGTGTCCGCCCACAAACTTGGAGAAAACGCTAAAACCGCAGAGACAAAACTAAGCTTCCACTTCGACATTCCTATCATCCTTAAACTGTCACTCCATTAATTGAAAGGTTAGTCTATCCATAAGACTTTAAAAAGGTTTTAGCTCACAGATTGATTTGTGACGGCAAAATATTATCAAATGTTGTACCATGAAATCATACAAACCAATGGATGATCATTATGGATGCTGAGTTATTAGAGATTCAAAACTTTCTGGCACAATACCCCCCTTTCACAGAACTCCCTGAAGAGATGTTGGCGAAAGTGACCAGTAGCGTGGAAATTTCTTATTACCGCCAAGATACCCCTATCATTCACTTTGGTGACCAAATTCATGATCTTTATATGGTTCGAAGCGGCGAAGTCGAAGTCTATCGTCGTAAAGGTGAACTGTATAACCGCCTTGATGAAGGCCATCTTTTTGGTCAAATGGGCCTACTGACCAACAACAAGGTGCGTTTCCCAGTCAAAGCGACTGAAGACACCCTGCTCTACTGCATTCCTGAACCTATCTTCCAAGAGCTTTACGACAACTACGATTCATTCGCCGACTTTGTCGAAGTAGAAGATAATGCGCGACTGCGCCAAGCCAATTCAGACAGCAACGACGCTAACGACCTGACCACATCAAAGGTAAAAACGCTGCTCACCAGCGAAGCGCCAATGATCGAAAAAACGCGCACCATTCAACAAGCCGCGACCATGATGGCAGAAGACAACGTCTCGTCCCTACTGATTATCGATCCAGATATCGTTGAAGATGATGAAGATGACTCAACACCCGTGATCGGCATCATCACCGACCGAGATTTATGTACGCGTGTTCTCGCCGAAGGTCTCGATCCATCGGATGAAGTGTCCAGCGTGATGACACCCGAGGTTATCTCACTCGATCACAACGCCTATGTATATGAAGCCATGATGACCATGCTTCGCTACAACGTGCACCACTTACCTGTGCTTAAAGATAAGAAGCCTATCGGTATTATCGAAGCGACTGATATTGTCCGTTACGAATCTCAAAACTCGCTGTTGCTTGTAAGTAGTATCTTCCAGCAACAAAGCATTGAAGATCTAAAGGTGCTTTCTGAGCAAGTAAAAGACAGCTTTGTACGCTTAGTTAACGAAGACGCCAACGCCCACATGGTGGGTACTGCAATGTCGGTAATTGGCCGTAGCTTTAAGCAACGTATTATCGAACTGGGTGAAGAGAAATTGGGTAAGGCGCCTATTCCTTACTGTTTCCTCGCACTTGGCTCGATGGGGCGTGATGAGCAGCTGCTCGTTACTGACCAAGATAACGCCATTATTCTTGATGATACTTACGACGAGAAAAAACACGGTAAATACTTTGAAGAGCTATCGACCTTCATTTGTGATGGCTTAGACCAATGTGGCTATGTGTACTGTACTGGCGACATCATGGCGACTAACCCAACGTGGCGTATGACTCGTCGCCAGTGGGAAGAGTGCTTTGCCGATTGGATTGATGATCCAAACCCGAAAGCACTGTTGAATGCTTCAATCTTCTTCGACTTAGATGGCGTTTATGGTCGTCTGAAATGGGCTGAGCAATTGAACAGCTTTATTGTTCGACGCGCACGCAAGAACAACCGCTTCTTGGCGTGTCTTGCACGTAACGCACTCAACCGCACACCGCCGCTCGGTTTCTTCAAAGATTTCGTGATGGAGAAAGATGGCCGTCACAACAACTCAATCAACCTTAAGCGTCGTGGTACTGCGCCTCTGGCCGATTTGATTCGTGTTCACTCGTTGGCGGTTGGCTCTCGCTCTAAGAACTCATTCGAACGTTTGGATGACATTATCGACGCAGGTATTCTGCCAAAAGGCCGAGCTCAAGATTTGAAAGATGCGATGGAGTTTATCTCTCTAGTTCGTATTCGCCACCAAGCACACGATGTCGACAACAACATCGAGCCTGATAACAACATCGAGCCTGAGAACCTGTCTGACTTCGAGCGACGTAACCTAAAGGATGCATTCCAAATATTAAGTAATGCGCAAAACTTCCTTAAGTTCCGTTATCAAGCCAGCAACAAGTTTAAGTAGGGCCTATGAACAAACTATTCAGATCACCTGCGGTCGATTGGCCATTTAAGTTTGCTCAGAAGCTAGAACGAGCGAAAGACGAGCGCTTAAAGCACTTTTATACCCAGCCTCTTCCAGCGCCTGATACGCCACTTTCAGAAGTGATGTTCTTGGCTGTCGACTTTGAGACAACGGGATTAAACCCAAACAAAGACGGCATTATTACTATTGGTTTAGTGCCATTTACGCTCAATCGCATCTACTTGCGACAAGCCAAACACTGGACTCTAAGACCAAAACAGAAGCTCGAAGAAGAGTCTGTCGTGATTCATGGTATCACTCACAATGACATCATTGATGCGCCAGACCTTAGCGAAGTGTTGGGTGAGATCTTAGAATCAATGGCAGGGCATATCCCAGTGGTTCACTATCGTCGAATCGAGCGTGACTTCTTGGACAATGCATTGAAGGTGCGACTCGGAGAAGGCATTGAGTTCCCAGTTCTCGATACGCTCGAGATTGAATCCCAGATCCAGAACAAACTGGCCGGTGGCCTATGGAATAAGCTAAAAGGCAAAAAACCAGCATCAGTGAGGCTTGGTCAGAGCCGTCGTCGATACCACCTACCCGACTACACGCCGCATCATGCATTAACTGACGCGATTGCGACCGCTGAGCTTCTCCAAGCGCAGATTGCTCATCACTTTGACGCAGAGATGCCTTTGAAGAATTTCTGGCTCTAATTGAGTTTCGTAAGCTAAACATAAACACAAAGCCCACTAACTTCCATTAGTGGGCTTTGCTATTTTTTATCATCTAAGCTTATGCTGCTGTTGGCCCAACCAATCTCATTTCCCAATCTTCAACTTCACCCGTTTCTAGGCGTCGTTCAACCAACTTGCCCCAAGACTCTACGAGTGGCAGTTCAGCCATCTGACTCAGTTCTTCTCGATCCAGGCTTCCCGTAAAAACGGCACTCATAATACGAGCGAGCGACCAATCTGGGTATGGTCTTTCACAAAGAACAATCTCGTCACCTTCACCAATGTCGCCTTCCTCTAATACACGGAAGTACCAACCCGTTCGAAGCGTGTCTTGCAACCTTCTCGCCATGTCATTTTGGTCGAATCGTACGTTAAGCTTCCAACAAGGCATGCGCCCTTGTGAGACTTCCAACAATGTTGAGCCGATACGAATCTTATCTTTCAAGCAAATCGATTCTTCGGTTATGCCCATTGAGCTAATGTTCTCACCAAAGGCGCCTGCAGATTGGAAGATCGCTTTGTCGCCCAGTTCTTGTTTCCAAATTGGGTAGTGCTCACTTGGATAGATATGAAGCGCTTTTTGAATGCCACCATGAAAGCGAGGGTCGCCTTGTTCATCATTTGTGAAACCTAGCTCTGTGGCGTGCTGACGCTCTGAGAAAACCTGCTTATCAATGGCACTTTTTGCTCCATGTGCAAAAGCTACGGTCTTACCTGCCAAGACACTGTTTACTACGCCTAACTTCTTCATATCCCTTCCTTCTTACCTGAAACTTATTTGGTGTGTTATACAAGCTAAAGCCAACTTATTGCTCGCCTAGTGATTCAAATACCGGAATCGCCGCCAGTACTTCCATGGTGTGTTCTGTGCTTTTTAAGTAACGTGTTTCGCTGTCGGAAACCAATACATGACGCTGATAACCTTCAGTTTTCGGAAACTTAGTTAACACGGTTTCGAGCGATGTTTCGCACTTGCTTTGGTTAATGCCTTCAATATCAACTTTGAATAGTAGTTGGTTTTCTTTTGATATTTCAACTTGATATCGCATACGTGCCCCCTAATTACTTCATTCACTCTGCTGGGCATGATAGCCTAGTCCCGAAACGTCAGAATAGGGGCATAAAGACACTTAACCATGCTAACCCGCCAAATAGATTCTCACTCCGGAATCATCACCTCAAATGAGATGATGGTCGCTAATCCTAATTCACCAGCGTTAGTGAAGACCATCGATATGCCCAAGGGCTACGTCGATACAATGCACAAACATACGTGGCATCAAGTGATCTTCCCACTCAAAGGCCTATTGCAAACGAAAACCGAGCACTACCAGCATCTTGTGCCCCATACTTCTGCTTTGTTTGTGCCTGCAGGGATTCAACATGAATCTATCGCATTGAGCCATACGACGTTTGTCGGTATTTACCTTAATCCAGCCTTTGGTATTAAGTATGAGCCTCATGTGCGAACCATTACCCTGACGCCGTTTTTGAATGAGTTATTGCAGGAAATTCGCAGACAATGCGAAGGATTAGTGAGTGATGAAGAGGTATCGCGATTGCTCTCGGTATTGCACGATCAGATCATGAAAGACAACGTTCAGACCTATCAATTGTTGCTACCCGAAGACCGACGTTTGAAGCTTATATTTGAAGCGCTGACAGAGGCACCAACGTTGGACTTTTCGTTGAAGGAATGGGGAGAGAAAGTCGGTGCATCAGAGCGAACCTTATCGCGCTTATTCTCAAAAGAGTTCAACACGTCATTTCAGTTATGGCGACAACAAATCCGCCTGATTTACTCGTTGTCTTTGTTGGATGAAGAGTTCTCAATCCAAAGTATTGCTGACCAAGTCGGTTATCAAAACGACTCGTCTTACATTAAAGCCTTCAAGGCGTCTTTTGATGTAACGCCACAACAGTTTCGTTTTAATGGCCGAAGAAGGTAATTAGGTCTCTATATTTTCACCTTCTATGGGAAACAAAAAGAGGAGCCTAAGCTCCTCTTTTCATTGGTAAACATCGAACTCGCTTATTAAGCGTATTTCTCTTCGAAGTCTTTCATAAAGCTAACCAGTGCTTGAACGCCTTCCAAAGACATTGCGTTGTAAAGTGAAGCTCTCATTCCACCTACTGCTCTATGGCCTTTTAGTGATTTCAGACCTGCAGCATCAGCCAACTCTAAAAACTTACCATCTAACTCAGGTTTCACCAGTTGGAACGGCACGTTCATTCTAGAACGGTTTGCAGTGTGAACATCGTTTTTGTAGAAAGCTGAACTATCGATGGCGCCGTAAAGCAACGCTGCTTTCTCTTTATTCACCAATTCCATCGCTTCAACGCCACCTTGAGCTTTCAGCCACTTGAACACAAGGCCTGATAGGTACCAAGCGTACGTTGGCGGTGTGTTGAACATTGAGTCTTTTTCAGCAAGTACTTTGTAGTTGAGAATACTCGGCAACACATCGTTTGCGAGTTCAAGTAGGTCATCGCGCACGATGGCAATACAGATACCAGCCGGGCCGATATTCTTTTGCGCACCCGCATAGATAACACCGTACTGAGACACATCAATCTTACGAGACAGAATGTTAGATGACATATCCGCTACGATTGGCTTATCTGTTTGAGGAAGCTCGCTGATTTCAATGCCATCGATGGTTTCGTTTGGACAGAAATGTACATACGCTGCTTCTGGGTCAATTTTCCAATCTTTAGCCGGAACAACAGCCGCTTTGCCATCAACTGACGTCTTCGCGTTGAATACATCAATTTCGCAATATTTGCTCGCTTCAGTCACTGCGCTTTCTGCCCAGTAACCCGCATCGATGTAAGTCGCTTTTGTTGCGTCACCTAAAAGGTTTAGAGGAACAGCTGCGAATTGAGCACGAGCGCCCCCCTGACAAAAAAGAACTTTGTAGTTGTCTGGGATGTTCAGAAGATCACGTAAGTCCTGTTCGGACTCGTCAGCAACTTGAATAAATTCCTTACTGCGATGGCTGATTTCCATCACGGAAGTCCCTAAACCATTCCAATCAATGAAGTCCGCTTGAGCTTGTTTCATTACTGGTTTAGGCAGCGCAGCTGGGCCTGCACTGAAGTTGAATACGTTATCTAATGTAAGTTCCATGGGGATGATTGCTCCTGCTAAATAATAACTATGCAAGTAATACCATGTTTTACCCAACATAAAAACAACAAAAGAGGTCTTAAGACCTCTTTTGTTTTGTACCGTATAAAATGTTTAAGCTTAACCTGCTAAATCACCCTATCAGTATTCAAGCTTGCTCTGTTTATTGAACAAAAACCGGCATAAGTAGAGCGATTAATGGAATTTCTTGTCCATTTTCGAACACTAGGTTTCCATTTTCTAAGTCAGCGCTGATTTCATAACCACTTTCTGTTTCCTTGATCATTTCCATCACAAGCAATTCATCGATTCCTTCACGGATGAATGGGTACTCTTCAACAAGCTCATTTGAGAAGCTAGAGTGAACGTTGCCCGTTAATGCAGGCATGATCATCGAAGGGTTGCTGCTGATATTTTCTGTCCCTTCCGGTACGCTCACCAACCACTTAGATTCGAATTGGCCCTTACCCAGTTCTAGCGACATGTTGTTCATTGAAAGGTCAAAGCCTTTAGCAAACAGGATATCGATAAATGGAATGATCTCTGCGACGTCTTCTTGCGTCAACACTGGATTAGTTTGGTAAATCTCAAAGACTTTCTCGAACGATTCGCTATCGAGTTTCGATATTTCAAAATCAACGTTTAAGTTGTTCAACTGACCTTCATTAGTCTCGATATTTGCGATATCCAATTTGAGATTGCTGCGCAGACGCTTAGTCGCTTCATCTAGGTGCGATTCAAAATCGTACTTAGAGTTTTCAATGGTCATGAAAGGCTGCATTGCAGAATCTGAAACCAAGAAGCTATCGATAGTAAAATTCTGGGTTCCTAACCAGTAGCCTTTCGCTTGTTGGCCTGAACCTACACCTTTCAAGTTAGACAGCGTTACCTCTTCACCGGTTTCGAAATCAATTTGAACAGAAGGAATAGAAAGCTCGTAATCAACCTGCCCTAAAACAGTAGCATGGCCAGAAAGATTCGATTTAGTGATAGATACCGAAGTACCATTCTCATCAGAGCCTTGATGATTGAACTGGCTTAACTCGAAGTTGAAATCCGTGTTGCCGTTCAGCTCAGTGCTAGTCGTCAGAGTTAGAGGCAGAATATCGGTATTTTCAAACGTCGACAGAGCATTTAGGCTCACCAAGCCATGGCTAACCGCACTATTAATAACAAACTCACTCGGCAGCCCATCAATCGCAAGTTGCTCTTTCAGGTTTTCATCCGTCACAGTTACACGAGTGGTTACGTTGGAAGAGAGGTAACCTCTATCGTATTCCACGATCTCAGCTTGAATGCTTGAATTGTTAAGCTTTGCAACGCCATCAGTAATCGCATTTTGTCCAATCTGCCCTACCGCTAACGGCCAACAAAGCGCCAATGAGATTGCTCCGCCAATTGCACCAATTTTTCTTAACTGTTCCATGAGTTCTCTTTCTACACGAGTCTATTTTTTTTAGTCTAACCCATCAGTAGCAAACAAGAAACATTGAGTTAAATCAGTCTATTGCTCGATACTTCGATTGCCTCAACAAATTAACGGTTAGCTCTCATCCTTATTCAGCGGTTCTTGCTAGGCTAGAAGCGTCGCTACTATTAAGGTTAAGCTGTGAATCAATACGCTGTTATCTGTTTGGACAATAATCCGGTTAGCATTGAAAGAATACGTTCGGAGCTGGCTCCGTTGGCTTCTGTATTCGATATTTATACTGCCGAGAACATAGAAGACGCACATCACGCATTAGAAGATATCCATGATCACCACCAAACTGTTGCCTTGGTGATCACTCATCATCATTCTCAATTTAATGGTGTGCAATTTCTAATTGAACTTGAACAGCTGCCCCATAGTAATACCGCAAGAACGATATTAGTCAGCGCTTCGTCAGACATTCAATCCATTCTAACCGCAGTGAATGAAGGTCGACTCAATCACTGCCTAACCAAACCAGTTCAAGATCAGGTTCTATTCAAGTCAGCGCAAAAAGAGCTAACGTCTTTTGTCATTCAATACGACTCAGAAAACCTACTCTCTTACAGTGATGCATTGGATCAACAGCGCTTACTCAGAGCACACATCGAGCAAAAGATTCATTCGTTCCAGTCTGGTTTCATTCATGATTACCATCAGCTTTCTGATAATGCTCTTGCCGAGCGTGTCGTCAATGCATTGCAGGAGGTATTCTCTAAAGATGACAAATCCAAGGCCATTCGAGATTACTCGCCAGAACACTTACTAACGGTTGAAGGTGAAGACAATCGCTTCCTATGGTTAATCATTGAAGGTGAAGTGGCACTCTACAAAAAGGATGAATTGGGGCAACAAAGAGAGGTAGTGCGTCACTCTAAAGGAAACATTGTTGGTGGGATGTCATTCGTAACAGGCGAGCCTTCATTCTCTACTGGTATCACTCTTACCCAAACGCGAGTGATTAAGCTGGATAAGGACAGTTTTGCGCAGGTAATGCATTCCAACAATACCTTGCTGCCGCTATTCACCAATCTACTGCTCCGTCATTTCAATCGACGTTTGCAACGTAGCATCACCAATAAGATCAAACTTCAGCAAACACTCGAGTCACTGGAATCAGCCCACCAGCAATTGATCGAAAAAGAAAAGATGGCGATGTTAGGTCAGCTGGTAGCTGGCGTTGCTCACGAACTGAATAATCCGATTGCAGCTATATTGCGTAGTATTGAAACTCTATCTGAACACCTAGACCAGATACTTGAGAACTCGTCACTCCCTGAATCAAACAAAGGGACTGACGTATTAGCGCATTCAAAACTAGCGAAGCCGCTATCCACGGCACAAGAAAGACAGCTGGTAAAACACCTTACATCGACCATCGATGATCGTGCTCTGGCCAAAAAAGCGGTGAGGCTCAACCTAAGCCAAGACGCTGCGGTTTTAGATACCTTAAAAGACTCCCCTGTCGCAGGCAAAGAGCTGCTCAATGACTTAGAGCATTACCATTATGTGGGGAACTCTATCCGCTCAATTCAAGTGTGCAGCAAGCGTATTGCCGATATGGTCAAAAGCCTAAAAAGCTATGCCCGAGAAGATGAAGAAGTTCGCCACTACACAGATATCCACGAAGGGCTTGAAGATACTTTAGTGATCTTTGAAAACAGACTCAAACATCACCAACTCGAGAAGCATTACGACACCAACTTACCGCCTTTATTGTGCCAGTCACTCTCTCTGCAACAAGTGTGGACCAATCTTCTTTCCAATGCGCTCGATGCCCTTTCTGAACGAGGCAAAGTGTCCATTACTACCTCTCAACATACAAAAGGTGACGACACGTTTCTTGTGGTGCAAATCTCCGATACTGGCCACGGCATTGCCAAAGAAGACATCAACACCATTTTCAACCCAAATTTCACGACCAAAAAAGAAGGTAACTTTGGTTTAGGGATTGGGCTATCCATTTCTCAACAAATCGTTTCGGCTCATCAAGGATTTATTTTGGTGGAGTCAGAGGTAGGCAGTCATACAAACATGCAAGTGTGGCTTCCATTCAAACAAGAAGGAGCACCTCATGAATAAGTACCTAATTTTATGTGTCGATGATGAACCTGAAGTTCTCAATAGTGTCCTTCAGGACTTGGCGATATTTGAAGAGAACTTTCTGGTTGAAGGTGCTGAATCGGTCGATGAAGCCATGCAAGTAATCAAAGAAATGGGACAAGATGGTATTAAGCTCGCGTTAATCTTGTGCGACCACATCATGCCAGAAAAAACCGGCATCGATTTTCTGATCGAACTCAACCAACACGACGCGACCAAGCCAACGCGTAAACTGCTACTCACAGGGCAAGCTGGGCTTGAAGATACCGTCACGGCCATTAACAACGCTGCACTTGATTTCTATATTTCAAAACCTTGGCAAGGCGACCAACTGAGAGACACGATTACTCAACAATTGACTGACTATGTCATTGCCAACGACAAACAATTGCTTAACTGGACTTCCATCTTAGATACCGAGCGTATACTGACTTCCATGGCGGATAAACGCACCAGTTTTGGTGAATAACACTAATTGCTGAATAGATACTGAGAAAAGCGGCATCCGATATAAGAACCGTCCGAAAACATACAAATTTTGGATAATTCGTTCATCTATTTTTCTCATTCGCTCTAAAACATGAGATCTCCGTTACAGACTGATCCTTAATTTGCTTGTTTTTTAACTAAATGAGTAAGGTTTTACATTTTAAAGGATTACTTTTCCGTGAGTTAGATTAAACTGTCTCAATGTTTATGGTTTGCCGATTTGTCTCAAACCAAAGGAATTAACACTAATATAGGTTTACGGTCGTTATGCGCAAAATTCTACTTACTACCGCTATGCTATTGGCTTCTGGTCAAGCACTAGCTGTTGATGAACAACCACAGGTAATGAGCAACTTTAACTATGATTACTTTGAAGCACGCATCGGTGCTAGCCCAGTAACATTTGGTGGTGCGTTCAGTAAGTCAATTCACCCGAACGCTCATGCTGTAGCACGTATCGATTCAGAATTTGAAGGCGATTACGACTCAGCTGTAGGTCTTGGTTTCCACGCTCCACTAAACAACTGGGCAGACCTAACAGGTGAAATGCTAGCTCGTATCGTTCAGCCAGAGAACTCAAGCTCTACTGATATCGGTATGGAAATCAACGTTGGTGTTCGCCAATGGCTTGGTCCACAACTAGAAGTTGGTGGTAAAGGTGGTTACGTTTCTATCGATGACAACGATGATTGGACAGGTTCTGTTTACGCGCGTTTCCACTCTACAGAGCTTTTCTCTCTAGGTGCTGAAGCTCGTATTAACGACTTCTACGGTGACCAACTTATGTTCACTGCTCGTTTCAAGTACTAGTACTTAACGTTAAAGCCCGAACAGATAAGCTCTTAGCCTCTCAAACTTGCTAAGACAAAAACAAAAAAACCGAGGACATTCCTCGGTTTTTATTTATTAACAGTAATCTTAAGCATATAAGGCAAACTTCTTTAGTGGCAGCTCTTTAGTAATTGCTGCTTGCGTGGCTCTTGTAATAGTTTCCAGTGAATACCATCAATTGCACCCGCAAATTTCCAAAGTAGTTTTAGGTCAACATCGTTTCCGTACGCTTCGCGAACCTTATTAAACACTTCAGGCGCGCCCAACTGCATAAACATTGAAACATCATCCACACCCGCCTTTTTAACCATGCGTTCTAACGTAAGTTGCATGTTTGGTAGATCTCTTAATCTGCGGCTAGCTGATGATTTCTTGAAGCTACGTTGCTGAATTGAGTTATCGATTGAAGTACGAATAATACTATCCAATTCAGGATGTTCACATGTAAACAGATCCGTAATATCGTAGTAATTTACGGTAGCTGTTGTCTGTTTTTTTACATGACGATACTTTTCACAATCAAGATCGGTCAGTTTTTTATCTAATGATTTTCCACCTCTAATGAATAAACAACCTTCACTCAATAAAGCGAACATAGCGTCATTTTGAAAGAGGCCAATACCTCCGAACATAGAACGTTTTTGATGCTCACCAAATTGATTCACGTAATTAATAAATGCTGTCTCGGTCATATCCGTTGATCCTTAATCAAATTACCCCGATTAG
Source organism: Vibrio crassostreae (assembly GCF_041439375.1). Taxonomy (GTDB): domain Bacteria; phylum Pseudomonadota; class Gammaproteobacteria; order Enterobacterales; family Vibrionaceae; genus Vibrio; species Vibrio crassostreae_D. The sequence continues at coordinate 82,750 of NZ_JBGONY010000008.1, forward strand.
GTTGATCACCAGACAAGCAGCTTGTTATGCGAAAAATTTTAAATCTATTTTGTTATTCTATAGGTGAATATTATGGTTTTGTTTTCCACCTTTAAATAAATCATACTTCGAAAAGAAAAATAAGTCTGGACATAGTTCACATCAATCAATTGAGTATTCTGGTTTTTCATGATTGACGTCACAGTAAACTATCAAACCATGCTTGAATTTGGACACCTAGTGATACACCGGTTCAAATTATTAAAGGTTATGTGGACGGATGAGTATTGCCTCGCAGCATCGTGGCTTGTAAAATGGCAGGACATACATGTTTTTACTTTTTATATGAATCATTTATCGTTTTTCTGGCTACCACAAAATAAGACTCTTCTCTTAAAGGGTCTAGAATCAGAGTTTGCCCAACTTGTTGGCCATTCTATCTCAGCGGGAAAAATAACACTTCCTCCTATCCCTAACGTTGTACTGAAAATTCAAAAGCTCTGTACCCTTGAGTCAACCGGGATTGCCGAAGTTGCCGAGTGCCTACTCGAAGATCCAGGCCTCACTGCTATCGTCATTCGTGTGGCTAACTCTGTCGTCTTTAACCGACGTAATATTACTTGTGTTGATATCATGACAGCCGTGTCCCGCCTTGGCATATTAAGAGTTCGTGACATCGTGACAGCTCAAGCCATAGAGCAACTCAAACATTCAGTGAACCTAAGCAGAGAATGTAATGAGTTATTGATTAATAGCGCTTCTGTATCCAAAGAGCTGGGCGCCACCATGGTATTGGTTACCAACGGCTTCAAAGAGCTCTCTCCTATTGAATACCGCTACCTTGAACATGAAAAATCACTGCTTGTTGGATTGCTGGCTGATATTGGCTTGTTCTGTTTGGTTAGCGAATACCACCTCTACCTCGAAAATGGCAATTACCTAGACCACGACATTGCTCTACAAATCTTCCAAGGCCAATGTTCTGCTACCAGTAAATTGGTGCTTAATCGTTGGGGCTTCGACAGCGACTTTATTGATGTGTGCAGCAATACCATCAATAACCTCGAACAACGTGAAGTGTCTTACTTAGATATCGCTCGAATCGCTAACCACCTACTGATGTTCAGAAACAAGGATGAGAATATCGATGAACACGAAGTTGAACTTAATGTGACAGGTGCAGAGGTGCTCTATAAATTAAGCAACTTGAGCAAACATGATTTTAATGCAAAGCTAAGCGACGTGATCAATACTAGCGGCTTCTAAGTCACTGTTAAGTGACAAGTAAATGTAATATGAAGTAAATGCAATGGGGAAAGCATGTTTACAGGGATGATCTTTATATTTGCGCCACTCGTCGTGGGGTATCTTTTTTCTATTTCGAACGCTCAGACGCTAGAATTCATCAACCGCTCGACATCGCGGTTGATCTACGTGATTCTGGCGTTAATGGGACTCAGCTTAGCCGCTCTCGATAACTTAGGCAGTAATCTACAGACAATTCTTCTTTACACCGCCACTTTCTTCGTCTGTTTAAGCGTTTGTAACCTGATGGCGCTGCCCGCTATTGATAAGTTACTGCCACTCAAGACTGACAGCAGTAACAAGAAGCTTCCCCTTTCTTCTATGGCAATGGAATCTGCCAAGCTGATCCTAGTGGTGGGTTCAGGCCTTATCGCTGGCTTAGCACTGCCTATTGGCCTCGATTGGGTTGATACCGCAAGCGAATGGATTCTGTTTGTTCTTCTCTTCTTTATCGGTATTCAACTGCGTAATAGCGGGCTGACACTTCGTCAGATCCTGCTCAACAAACACGGCATGGTTATCGCAATCACGATCATCACGACCTCAATGTTAGGCGGTGTGATCGCTGCTTACATCCTTGATATCCCTCTTTTCAAAGCCCTAGCTATGTCTTCTGGATTTGGCTGGTACTCGCTGGCAGGTATCTTGATGGGTGACGCCTTTGGCCCTGTCTATGGCGGCGCATCGTTCATGCTTGAGCTATTAAGAGAGTTGGTTGCTTTGGTACTGATTCCAGTGCTGATCCGCAGCTATCCATGTACCTCTATTGGTTATGCTGGTGCTACTGCGATGGACTTCACCTTACCGGTTATTCAAACAACAGGCGGCGTTCGATGTGTGCCTATCGCTATCGTCAGTGGCTTTATCCTAAGCTTGCTTGTTCCGATATTGATGTTGTTCTTTGTATCTCTTGCTAACTAGATCGCAGGAATAGCGTTTGTTTTAGATTAGAATGCAACTCGAATACCAATGCCCAAGACACCGATACAGTTACCGAAATAAAAAGACACTAAGTGTCATTGCTCAACAAATAATGATCACGGTAATCTGTAACGACAAAGTTATAAAAAGAATAAACTTACAAAAGGAACCACTATGAAACGCCTTTGCGTCGCATTACTGCTAGCTTCAACTTCTACCTTCTCTTTTGCAGCAGATTCAATGTCTGAGACAAACCAATGCCAAGCAAAAAAATATGATGCGTACATTGATGCATCTTTGAATTGGTATGCCGACCTTGCTGCATTAACCTCTGAACAATATCCAGAGCTAACAGAAGTCAGTGAGTGGTTCCTAGAAGGCCGTAAACACCACTTTGAGCTTAACCGTGCAGCGGTAAACTACTACCTTGTGAACGATTCAAGTAAAGTAGCAACTGAACAACCGGTGGAAGCTTGGCTGCAACTTGAGCAACACGACATTAAAACGTTATCAACACGTGATGATGAGCTTGGCAAAATCGCGAAAACAACGTTCGACGACCGCCAATCAACGCCTCATGCTCAAAACTACGAGCTACGTTCTGCGTTTGCAGAGCTGCTTAGCCACCCTAAGCAAATCGACACAGCGCTGCAGCGTTACAACCAGTCGATTAGTAAACTTGAAGCGATTAAGTGTAAATAACCCTTGGTTTAATGCGCTTTTATGAGAAGTTGGATTTCATAATTAAGACGGGACATTGTTCCCGTTTTCGTTTAGATTGTCCCGCTCGCGTCAATATAAAAAAAAATAACTCGCTTGCTATGGTTACGGAACAAAAAACAGCAGATGTTAGCTTCGACAGTCTTTTACGTATCTTCACGGTACCGGAAGGCCCAGATTCAACACTCACTCAAATTGAAGACAAACTTTCACGAAACCTGAATCAATTCTTACGTGAACACATTGTGGCTGAAGAAAAGCCACTGCGTGAAATTGAGAAAGATTTTTCAAATGCTCATATCCCAGAGCAGCCTGAGTTTGTTTCTGAACATACTGAGCATCTCCTCGATTCTCTCGTGTCTCATTCGGTTCATACGTCTTCGCCAAGTTTTATTGGTCACATGACGTCTGCCCTGCCGTACTTTCTGATGCCGCTTTCTAAGATCATGATTGCGTTGAATCAGAATCTAGTAAAAATCGAGACTTCCAAAGCTTTCACTCCCTTAGAACGTCAAGTTCTGGGCATGTTACATCGCCTGATTTATCAAGATAGCGACCAGTTTTATTCTCGTTGGATGCACAGTGCAAACCACTCATTAGGTGCGTTTTGTTCTGGTGGTACCATTGCGAACATTACCGCGCTGTGGGTTGCACGCAACAATGCCCTAAAAGCCCAAGGTTCGTTCAAAGGTGTAGAAAAAGAGGGCTTGTTTAAAGCCATGAAGCACTACGACTACGAAGGCCTAGCCATCTTAGTCTCTGAACGTGGTCACTACTCTTTGAAAAAAGCCGCAGATGTCCTTGGCATTGGTCAAGAAGGTCTAGTGTCTGTTAAAACGGATAACGACAACCGCATTTGCACTGACGATCTAAGACTCAAAATCGAGCAGCTTAAGCAGAACAAGATTAAGCCTTTCGCCGTGATCGGTGTGGCTGGTACAACCGAAACCGGTAATATCGACCCGTTAAGGGACATTGCAAAGGTGTGTGCCGAAACAGATTGTCATTTCCACGTTGATGCAGCTTGGGGCGGTGCGACCTTGATGTCTAACAATCACCGTCACCTACTTGATGGTATTGAGCTAGCCGATTCAGTCACCATTGACGCACACAAACAGCTTTATATCCCTATGGGTGCGGGCATGGTTCTGTTTAAGAAGCCAGATGCGATGACAGCGATTGAACATCACGCTCAATACATACTTCGTAAAGGCTCAAAAGATTTAGGCAGTCATACGCTTGAAGGCTCTCGTTCAGGCATGGCAATGCTGGTTTACGCCGCAATGCACATCATTAGCCGTCCAGGCTATGAACTACTGATCGATCAGAGCATCAACAAAGCGCGCTACTTCGCCGACCTAATTAAAGATCAGAGCGACTTCGAACTGGTTTCTGAACCTGAGCTTTGCCTACTGACCTATCGCTACGTTCCTGAAGCTGTAAAGGCAGCATTGCTTAAGGCTGATCCTGAACAACGCGTAGAGCTAAATGAACTTCTTAACGAACTCACTAAGTTTATTCAGAAAAAACAGCGTGAAACGGGTAAGTCGTTCGTATCTCGTACTCGCTTAAACCCTGAAGCGTGGGCACATCAGCCAATCATCGTTTTCCGCGTGGTGTTAGCAAACCCACTAACGGGCAATGATATTCTCTCTTCAGTGCTTGAAGAACAGCGTGAGATCTCTAAACTAGCACCTAACTTGATGGGCAAAATCACCAAACTGGTTACGCAAATCAACGCATAGTCATTCAATTTTAGTTGCATCAAATTGAAAATTTCTTTCTTTTTGATGTAACTAAGCTGTCAGTTCATACTCAATTTGCATTCTTTTTGCTCAAACCCTCTTCCAGTTCTGTAGTTTTCTAAAATTTTGTTGAGGTTTGTCATATTCTTAAGCATTCATGCCGTGTTTTTGTATTAGTAAATAGTATGTTGGGTTTATACTGACTCTATGGTGCTAGTTAGCTTGATATCTATTTGATGCAGCAGTATTTACGATACCCAATCTAAGTTTGGTTTTGTACTTATTGATATTTGTTTCAGCCATACCCCCTGGTAAAAGATATTAACTAGCAAGTTGTTCTCTATACCCTTGTGAACACTATGAATACATTAGAAAAAATACAAAAAAACCTGGAAAATTTCAGCAAGTCTGAGCGTAAGGTAGCCGAAGTAATCATGGCTTCCCCTCAAACTGCAATTCATTCTAGCATTGCTACCTTAGCTAAAATGGCTGACGTGAGTGAGCCTACAGTTAACCGCTTCTGTCGTCGTTTAGACACAAAGGGCTTTCCTGACTTCAAACTTCACCTAGCTCAAAGCTTGGCGAACGGTACACCTTACGTGAACCGTAATGTTGAAGAAGATGATGGTCCGGATGCTTATACGCATAAGATTTTCGAATCAACTATGGCATGTCTAGACGTTGCAAAAAACAGTCTAGATGCGATGCAAGTGAACCGAGCGGTTGACTTGCTGACTCAAGCAAAACGCATTTCATTCTTCGGACTGGGTGCCTCTTCTGCTGTCGCCAAAGACGCTCAAAACAAGTTTATTCGTTTTAATATCCCAATCACGTGTTTCGAAGACATCGTGATGCAACGAATGAGCTGCATTAACTGCAGTGATAATGACGTTATTGTTCTTATCTCTCACACTGGTCGCACTAAGAGCCAAGTAGAGATTGCAAACCTAGCGCGTGAAAACGGCGCAACGGTTATCGCTATCACAGCAAAAGACTCTCCATTAGATAAAGCAAGTTCGCTTTCTATCTCATTGGATGTACCGGAAGACACAGACGTTTATATGCCAATGGCAAGCCGAGTTGTTCAAATGACGGTGATTGATGTGTTAGCGACAGGCTTTACACTGCGTCGTGGTTCTGGTTTCAGAGAGAACCTAAAGCGTGTTAAAGAGTCTCTTCGTGATTCACGTTACGAGAAATACTCTCAGTTCTAACCTTCTAGGGTTCGAACAAAGAGCCCTTAGGATACGAACCAAAATATAGCTATTAAAAAACGGAGCCTAGTGCTCCGTTTTTGTTTGTCTGTTTTAAATGCTTTATGCAGCGAACAGGTCGAAGGCCGTTAAATAGTCCAACTGTTGCCTTTCTCTACCACGCTGTTCTCGGACGCATAAGAGTTAATAATGGTAAAGCTAGACTCTACTGCAGATTCTTCAAATTGGTTCATTGAAGCCGCCTCATGCTCCCCTTCTCCACAACTGCACTCCTCGCAAACCTGTTTCAGAATATGCACTAGCCTCTCTTGGTTTAACGGCAAAGGGTTTCCTTTGATAGCCACTGACTTGAGCGCATCGGCAGAAACCTCATCAAACTGAGCTTCACAGACGCCAAATTCCTGCAAATTGGGTAACTTAAGCGTATCCAGCACTTCAGATAACCAAGAAATCGCCTCTTCTTCTTTTGCTTCGGAGTTACCTATCACTATCTGAGCGATTTGCTGATAACGCGCTAAGATGTCTAATCTTTTCTCTTCTCTCGCAACCGCAATATTTTCCAGCATCACGAACGGGGCTAAGCGCGCGGTAATCACACTGTGAGGCGCTGAAATCTTGCCTCCTAATGCAGAAGCCAAACCATGGGCAGCACCAAGCTTGGCGTTTGTTATCGCCATACCACCAAGCATAGAAGCAAAAGCAAGATCAGAACGTGCTTGAGGCTCGTCATAAACACACGCCCGAACCACAGAACTACTCAACTTGCGCAGCCCTTCTTCACAGATCATATCGGTTAACGGGTTGGGTTCACCACACACGTAGGCTTCCATTAGATGAGTAAATGCATCCATCGCACCTCGTCCAGATAGATACAGATTAGTTCCATGAGTTAGGGTTGGGTCGACAATCGCAACGTCAGCCAGCATGTCTGGGTTTCTAAGGCTTACTTTCACTTGGTCTTGCCCTGATTTCAGCACCGCGTTTTTAGTGACCTCCGCGCCGCTGCTCGCAGTGGTTGGAATAGCAATAAATGGCAGAGGTTTAGTTTTAAGAGGTACATTACGCCCGACGACTTCAACATAGTCGTATAAATTGCCTTGATTAGGTAAAACCGCAGCTAACGCTTTTCCCATATCGATGGCACTGCCTCCACCCATCGCGACTACCATATCTGGCTTAAATCGACGGGCAGAAATAGCGGCCTCTTCGACCATTTTAATATTAGGTTCTCCGGAAACGGCAATGTGTTGATAACGCATACTCTGCGCATCGAGATAGTCAGTAACAACTGAAGTGCGCTCTAATGTATTGCCTGTAACCAATAGCACGCTATAGCCGTATTGATTAAAGAGAGACAATGAAGCGGAAAGTGCTCCATCACCAAAGATGATCTTTGTAGATGTCATAAATTGAAACATGGTGCCTCCTGCGCCTATGACTGAACAAAACTGCGAACTCTTGGTTGTTGGAATTTAGTCTTTGTATCGTGCATCAGTATTAAGATGCCTCGTTCTGTATGAGCTTTTTTTGACGAGGTGCAACTTGTCGCATTAAAGATGGATTAAAGTCGTATTCTTAGGGGTAATTCACACTCTTAAATTAAGGGTAATCAATCTAGATACCTATCAGAAATCAACATGGATCCTTTTTGTGACCATTATTTGCTCTGATAGACAAAACCTATTGTATTAAGAGGTAATTCCATCTTTATTTCCCCATGGCATTGAGGCATAGTTGGTTTTAAGAAATTTTGAGTGGCATTCACTAAAGAATAGTTAACATAATCGAGTTAACGAGCCTCATCCCGTATTTAGGAGAAATTAAATGTTTGTAGTTATTTTTGGTCGCCCTGCTTGCCCATTCTGTGTTCGTGCAAAAGAGCATGCTGAAACTCTTAAAGCTAAACGCGATGACTTCAACTACCGTTACGTTGACATCCACGCTGAAGGCATCAGCAAAGCTGACCTAGAAAAGACTGTTGGTAAGCCTGTAGACACAGTGCCACAAATCTTCATCGACCAAGACCACATCGGCGGCTGCACAGAATTTGAAGCATACGCAAAAGAAAACCTAGGTCTTTTCGACTAAGCTAAGATTTCTCACAAGAGAATCGAGGCTAAGACCTTAAACAACTGACCAATTTATGCGTTGGACTGTACGATTTATAGAAAGCCCGCTCATTGTAGCGGGCTTTTTTTATGACCAGTTTTCATACGGAATAAGAATAAGGTCAAAATCAAGTAAATTAGCAAAATATCGCTTATAATTTATTTATATTTAGATACAATTCACCTCTCAAACTTACCCTGTGTTTCACGCCAATTATTGAGCGACCACTGTGAATATCGACGTTGTTTTTCTGTTAGAACAAAACCCCATTCTCCTCATCTTTGTTGTTTTATCGATTGGATTAGCCATTGGTAAAATTCGTTTCGGTAGTCTCCAACTCGGCAATTCAATCGGTGTTCTGATGACTTCCCTCATTATGGGACATCTTGGCTTCTCTTTTAATGCAGATGCACTCACCATTGGCTTCATGCTGTTTATTTACTGTGTTGGCATTGAAGCGGGTCCAAACTTCTTCGGTATCTTCTTCAGAGACGGTAAGCACTACCTCATTCTGAGCCTTGTGGTACTTTCTACAGCGATTGCCCTAACCTATTTCAGTAGTCATTACCTTGGTTTAGGCTTTGGCTTGTCTGCCGGCATGATGGCGGGTGCGCTTACAGCAACACCAATTTTGGTAGGCGCACAAGACGCGCTCAACTCAGGCTTAGCAGAAGTACCAAGAAACATGGATTTGAGCCTGATTATCGAAAACCTATCGGTGGGTTACGCGATGGCTTACTTGGTTGGCTTAATCAGCATGATCATGTTCGCTCGCCTGATTCCAAAGCTGCAAAAAGTAAACCTGCACGACTCAGCTGAACAGATTGCTCAAGAACGCGGTTTAGGTGCTTCTGGTCAACGTAAGGTTTACCTTCCTATCATTCGTGCTTATCGTGTGGGACCAGAGCTTATCTCTTGGACTGACGGTAAGAACCTGCGTGAATTGGGTATCTATCGCCAAACAGGTTGTTACATCGAGCGTATTCGTCGTAATGGTATTCTTGCCCACCCAGATGGTGATGCTATTCTGCAAGAAGGCGATGAGATCGCATTGGTTGGTTTCCCAGATAGCCACGCTCGTCTAGACCCAAGCTTCCGTAACGGGAAAGAGGTTTTCGACCGTAACTTACTCGATCTACGCATAGTGGAAGAAGAGATTGTCGTTAAAAGTGACAGTATCGCAGGTAAACGCCTTTCAGACTTAAACCTGTCTGAGTACGGCTGTTTTCTTAACCGCGTAGTACGTGCTCAGATTGAAATGCCGATGGATTTAAACATTGTGCTTTCTAAAGGTGATGTACTGCAAGTGAGTGGCGAAAAGAGCCGTGTCCACGGCCTAGCAGAGAAAATTGGTTTCATCTCAATTCACAGTCAAATGGCAGATTTGATGGCCTTCTGTAGCTTCTTCATTCTGGGTATTTTGTTTGGTTTGATCACCATGACATTCGGTCAGGTTTCATTTGGACTAGGTAACGCAGTTGGCCTGCTTCTATCGGGTATCATGCTGGGCTTCTTACGAGCAAACCACCCTACTTTCGGTTATGTACCTCAGGGTGCGTTGAATATGGTCAAAGACCTCGGCTTGATGTTCTTTATGGTCGGTATCGGATTAAGCGCCGGTGGTAAGATATTCGAGCACTTAACCCAAGTCGGCCCTCAGGTCATTGGTATTGCTCTCGTAGTGAGTGTGCTGCCTGTATTCTTCGCTTACTTGGTTGGTGCTTATGTTTTGAAGATGAACCGAGCGCTGCTGTTTGGTGCAATCATTGGTGCGCGAACCTGTGCTCCAGCAATGGACATCGTAAACGACCACGCTCGCTCAACCATTCCAGCACTAGGTTATGCGGGTACTTACGCGATAGCCAATATATTGATGACCCTAGCAGGTACTTTCATCATCATAATTAGCTAGCGCCTACTGCATTAAAAGCAGCCAAGCTTAGATATTTCGAATGCACTAATTCATCTTTGGATTAGTGCATTTTTTGTTAGTTCTTCTCTTCCGCTTGCTCTTAAATCTCTTCGAATACCGATACTCGCTTCTCGTATCCCGTATCCGCTCTTCAAACTCTTCGAATACCGCCACTCATATCCTGCATCTGCTCTTAATTTCTTCACTCAAATAACAGACAAAAAAATAGGCGCTCAATGAGCGCCTATTTCGTTTTGATTCGATTGTTTGAATTAGATGTCAGCTACATCAAATTCAACAGCTGGGTTAACGTCAGCTTCGTAATCAACGCCTTCAACACCGAAACCGAACAGCTTCAAGAACTCTTCTTTGTACTCTACGTAGTCAGTCAGTTCTTTTAGGTTCTCAGTTGTGATTTGAGGCCATAGGTTACGACAATGCTCTTGAATGTCGTCACGAAGTTCTAGGTCGTCTAGACGTAGACGGTTCACTTCATCGACTTCTGCTGCGCTGCCATCTTCTTTGTATAGACGTTGGCTGAACATACGGAAGATCTGTTCCATACAACCTTCATGAATACCTTCTTCACGCATCTTCTTGAACACCATAGCGATGTAAAGAGGCATAACAGGGATTGCAGAGCTTGCTTGAGTCACAACAGACTTAAGAACAGCAACGTTTGCAGTACCGCCAGTTTGACCTAGTTTCTCGTTAAGCGCTGACGCTGCACGGTCTAGATCCATCTTAGCTTTACCTAACGCGCCATCCCAGTAGATTGGCCACGTTAGCTCTGTACCGATGTAGCTGTAAGCAACTGTCTTACAACCATCAGCTAGAACACCGGCTTCAGATAGAGCGTTGATCCAAAGTTCCCAATCTTCACCGCCCATTACAGTAACAGTGTCTTTGATCTCTTCTTCAGATGCAGGCTCAACACTTGCTTCGATGATCATGTCTTTGTTTGTATCAACAGCTGTTGATGTGTACGTTTCACCGATAGGTTTCAGAGCTGAACGAATAACTTCGCCAGTCTCTGGCATTTTACGCACTGGAGACGCCAGTGAGTACACAACCATATCGATTTGACCTAGATCTTCTTTGATCAGGTCAATCGTTTTCTGTTTCGCTTCGTTAGAGAAAGCATCGCCGTTCAGGCTTTTTGAATACAGGCCTTCTTCTTTAGCTAGCTTGTCGAACGCTGCTGAGTTGTAAAAACCAGCTGTGCCCGGCTTTTTCTCAGTACCGGCTTTCTCGAAGAAAACACCGATAGTTGAAGCGCCGCCACCAAATGCAGCCGCAATACGTGAAGACAAGCCGTAGCCACTTGAAGAGCCAACAACTAGTACACGTTTAGGTGCGTTTGCGATTGGGCCTTGAGCTTTTGTGTAAGCAATTTGTTCTTTTACATTAGCTTCACAACCGACTGGATGTGTTGTAGTACAGATGAATCCGCGAATTCGAGGTTTGATGATCATATTCAACTTCCTTAAAAAATCAGGTTAAGGATAAAAGTTTCGTACGCAAATGGCATCTAATTTCTGTAAAAATGTGGTGAAAATGCAAGTGGTTGGAGCACTCAGCGAATATTTGCTGACTAAGTCACCATTTGTTAACGCGTCTATTGCGACTTCTACGACAAAAACAAAAAAAGGCACCTTATTAGGTGCCTTTTGTCATTTCTTTATCTAAGCAACGCTATTTAGCTTAGGTTTTAACTCTTTTCGCGTCAAAGTTTCGCTGAAGTCATGACTGAAGTGATCAACTTGAATCGCTGCGTAGCGTAGTTTGTCTGCTGCAATGATTTGGTCAACTTCGTCTTGAGTAAGAACGTCTGCCGCCAGAGCTTGGGCAAGTTTATCTTGCAGTAAGCCTTTACGAGCTACTTTGCCCTCTTTCACTGCTTTGAAGATCTTACGCTCAAGAGGCTTAATGCTGTACATCGCATTGAACGCATTCTCCATTAGGCCAACGCTATCCTCTTCTTCTTTACCGATGTAGCAAAGGTGAGTCAGACGTTCACGGTGTGCACCCGGAGTCATCAAGCTTTCCGCCAGTTGTACCGTTAGGTTGTCACTTGGTTTTTCAAAGTGGTTACCTACAGGGAACACTAGACCTTTAAGTACTTTACCAACCATCTTGTTCGGGAAGTTTCTGTACGCTTCTTGTAGCGATTTCGCCGCGTTATGGAAACAGTGTTGAACCGCGTAGTGTACGTAGTCTAGGTCAGCTTGTTGACGACCTTCGTCTTCATACTTTTTAAGTGCAGCAGAAGCCATGTAAAGGTAACTTAGACCATCACCTAAACGTGCAGAGATAAGCTCTTTACGTTTCAGCTCGCCACCTAGCGTCAGCATTGCGAAATCCGCACTTACTGCAAGCGCACGGCTCAAGCGAGTCAGGTCTTGGTAGTACGGCTTTGTTGGACCACTCATATCCGCTTTAATGAACTTAGAGCCTGTTAATGCCGCGCCAAACGCGCCGAACGTGTTCTTAGTCGCGTGACCAATATGCTTGAACAACAAATTATCGAAGTCCTTCGCACCTTGCTTCTCATCTGGGTTTGCAGCCGCTTCCATCTCGCTTAGTACGTATGGGTGACAACGTGTCGCACCTTGACCGAAGATCATCAGGTTACGAGTTAAGATGTTCGCACCTTCTACTGTGATAGCTACTGGAATACCTAGGTAAGGCGCAGCCAAGTAGTTCATTGGACCATCTTGAATTGCACGACCTGAGTGGATATCCATTGAGTCATTCAGAATAGTACGCGCCATCTCTGTCATATGATATTTCGCGATAGCCGTTACGATACCCGGCTTCTCCTTCATATCAAGTGAAGTAGTTGTCAGTGTACGAGTTGCTTCTAGTAGATATGTTAAGCCACCAATACGGCCTAAACTCTCTGCAACACCTTCAAATTTACCAATCGACATGCCGAACTGCTTACGAACATAAGCATACGCGCCAGTTGTTTTCGCCGTTAGGTGACCCATCGCTGTACCTAGGGCTGGTAGTGAAATACCACGACCTGCAGACAGACACTCCACCAGCATACGCCAGCCTTTACCTGCGTAATCTGCACCGCCAATTAGCCATTCCATAGGGATGAATACATCATGACCGCGTGTCGGACCATTCATAAACGCAAGGCCAAGTGGATCATGACGCTCACCAATCACAACACCTTCGTGGTCAGCAGGGATTAGCGCACAAGTGATACCGATGTCTTCTTTGTCGCCAAGTAGTTTCTCAGGATCGTGTAGTTTGAAAGCCAAACCAAGTACCGTCGCCACTGGCGCTAGCGTGATATAACGCTTGTTCCAGTTCAGCTTAATACCTAGCGTCTCTTTACCTTCGTGCATTCCCATACACACAGTTCCGACATCAGGGATACCACCCGCATCAGAACCCGCTTCTGGGCCTGTTAGTGCGAAACACGGAATATCGGTACCGTCAGCAAGACGAGGCAGCCAGTAGTCTTTTTGATCTTGAGTTCCGTAGTGAGAAAGCAGCTCACCAGGACCAAGAGAGTTTGGAACCATTACTGAAACCGCAGTACTGATACTACGCGTGGCAATCTTAGTTACGATAGTTGAGTTAGCGTGTGCTGAGAATTCACGACCGCCGTACTCTTTCGCAATAATAAGAGAAAAGAAACGCTCTTTACGTAAGAAGTTCCACACTTCTTCAGGAAGGTCTCGGTCTTCTTTTACAATTTGGTGGTCATCAAGCATAGCCAGCAAAGTTTCAAGCTCATTATCCATGAACGATTGCTCTTCTGCTGTCAGCTGAGGTTTAGGATATTGGTGCAGCTTAGTGAAATCTGGTTTGCCAGAAAACAGCTCTCCGTCCCACCACACGCTACCTGCTTCCATCGCTTCTTTCTCGGTGCTAGATAGTGGTGGTAGTACTTTTTTAAAGAGTTTAAAAGCTGGGTCACTTACCCATTTTTGTCTTAGAGAGCTCATAGTTCAGATCCTTTTGTTCACTATATTGGTTGTGAATGTTTCGCTTTTTATTGTTTTATTCTTCTGCTGACATGCCAGCGGCTAAATATGGAATAAGAATATCGACCACTGCCTTAGCATCTATCTTTCTGTCATAGTCATTCTCTGCAATTTCTACCAGAGCCTGACTTGATGCCATGGTGAATACACAAGTCCCTAGGGTGAAGTGTAATCGCCAAAATAACTGTTCTTGAGTGAGGTTCGGATTCGCCTTCATTACTGACGTTGTAAACAAAGAAAGTACTTCGCTATAACGGGTAGTAATGAACCAACGCAAGTGTCCTTGCACATCCGTATAGCCTCTGCCGATAAGTAACATGAACCGGCTTGTACCATTTGGCCTAACATCATTAAGTGCTCTTAGTGGCTGTCTCAAAGACTCAAACACGTCACTCATAGAATACGTTTCGTTCAAGTTTAAGTTCACTAATGCATCTTGCAGTGCTGGCATAAATGCTTCTAAGTAACGATTGAGTACCGCACGAACCAGAGTCTTCTTATCGCCAAAGTGATAGTTCACTGAAGCTAAGTTGACATTCGCTTTACTCGTAATCGTGCGTAAAGAGGTGTCATTAAAACCGTGCTCAGCAAATAAGCCTTCAGCCACATCTAAGATTTTGTCTTTGGTTGTACTTCTTGGTGCCATTTCAATCACTCGTATTAAACAACTGTTTGAAATATACGCTTAGTACATTTATTTAACAAGCAAGCAACATCACATTTTCACAAATTGGTCGTACCAGTTAGTAAAACTCAGCACTAACCGATTGAATCGCTGTGTGTTTACAAAAAAAGAAAAAAATAATGAATTTTCTTGGAACTGAAATGGAAATGGAGGGTCATAAATTAGGTAGAAAACAGCGTATTTAGAAGTTTAACAGGCCGTCAAACTTGTTCTTCTCACTGCTTTCTTAATTACTGCATTTCCTTATTAACTCCTATACTTGTATCCGCCCAAACCACGTTGGTTTGGGCTTTTTTTTGTGTGTTATTCCGATACCTTTTCTTTGGCTGGTATTCGATACAAAAAAAGCCCCCGAAAAATCGAGGGCTTTGCTTACATTGAGTGCTAGAACCTTTCACTTTATCTAATTAAGCTGCGTCATTTTTTATCAGCTCTCCCAGCACTGCTAGGTCATTACCTAGGTCAACCGAACCACCCAGTTCAGTCGCAATCCCCTCAACAACGATAGTTTGAACATCATCCCCTCCATTGATTGGAATGGACAACGCGATATCTTCTCCGTCGACAGAGACCTCTATCGCATCAAGTAACTCTGCCATTTGAGTCTCGTCTTGAGGATCTTCGACCAAATCATTGAGATCAATCAGGTCCCCAGAACCAGCAGTATAAAGCTCGAAATCTTTAATAATATCAGTACCGTTGTCGAGCGCGGAGTCTAGCCAAGTGAAGATATTATCTCCGCTATCTCCAATCAGCAGATCGTTACCTGACTGTGTATACAAGGGTTCATTACTCGCCGCACTAACAACGTTATATTGCTGCGGATCTTCGATATCTATCGTGACCGTCTCTACCGTGCTTTCTGCACCATTAGAATCGACTGCGACGTAATCAAACTGCGGGTCTTCGGTTACTGCCTCGTTACCTTGGACATAGCGTAACTCCCAACTGCCCCCTGTCGATGACAGCTCCATCCCAACAATCGGATTGTCTGGTGAAGAATAACTAAAATCATACAGAATTTGGCTATTCCCCGTATCCCCTGGATCTTTTTGATATTGCTCCGTCTGAGTCGTGCCATCAGCAAAGGTATAGAGCACTTCAACATAAACATTACTATCAGTGTTAAATGAACCACCCAAACCATCTAAACCAAAATCAACAACCTCTAATGGATTATTAGTAAAGTCGAGGACCAAGGTCTCCTGGCTGTTCATACCTCTACCATCAGTATCACCAATACCAAAACCAACATGAGATTGTTCGCCTTGATACTGTTTCAACGGTTTATCATTGTTATCTTCGATCGTTACTGTAATCGTATTACCGTTATCTAGCGTAATAAGTCTCTCTGTTGGTGAAACTTCTTCCCCCCAATTATAGAAACCATCAACAAGATCTGGCATATCCTCAGGATCACCACTGAAGCCCATTTCAAACATCTCTCCAGGTCCAGCAACAAAACTGATATTGTTCGGAACAAACAACACACCGTTATCAACATCAGACTGAACGATTTCTCTCGTGACGCCATTTTCGTCGGTATACAAAAGGCTGCCGTTGGTTGGCAAGCTTTCTATCCTAATATTAAGTGGAATGTCATCATGGTCATCTTCTATATCTGAGATGTAATCAGACATACCACCATCTTCAGAATCGAAAAGGATTGGTATGACTGCGTCCTCATCATTGACGACCGTAAAGCTCGTCGCTTCAGGTGCATCATTGACACCATTGATTGTTATCTCGATAACATGTTCAACACCATCGATAGCGGTTACGACATATCGCTCTATAACTACGTCATCATCGTTCAAGTATTGAACCGCATCGTTATCAACGACATAACTCCATGCCCCCTCAGGAGTAATCGTTAACATACCCAGAGCAAGAGCATAAGTAGACCCAATCGGGGTAAACACACCATTAGGTTTAAAGGCTGGCATGTCACTCGTGTCGACATCAGTAATCGTTAAAGTACCTGACGCTGAAAGTTCGTTAGTATCAGGATCAACATCGACATCTTCCGTCACCTCACCCATATCAGAGTCACCTTCACCAACGGTGATCTCAGACGGATCATCGGCACCGTTAATGGTGATGGTCACTTCACTGGTGGTTCCGTCTATCGCAGTAACCGTGTAAACCTCGGTAACGAACTCATCGTCATCAAGATATTGCACATCATCGTTGTCTACGACATACGTCCATGCTCCATCATCGGTTATGGTCAACATACCCAATGCGGTCTCATTGGTTGAGCCTTCTGGATTAAACGTACCATTGGGTTGAAAAGCAGCGACATCGTTATCGTCGACATCGGTGATGGTCAGTGTCCCGGAAGTTATTAAGTTGTTGCTCTCTAGGTCAACATCCACATCCTCAGTCACTTCACCTGTGTCTGAATCACCTTCGCCAACGGTTATATCAGATGGATCATCTGCACCGTTAATAGTAATGGTCACTTCGCTCGTGGTACCGTCACTTGCTGTCACGGTATAAACCTCGGTTACGAACTCATCGTCATCCAAGTACTGAACATCATCGTTGTTAACTACGTAAGTCCACGCACCGTCGGGGTCGATGCTCAATATGCCTAGCTGTGAGTCGTTTGTTGAACCTACGAGGTTAAACTCACCATCAGCTGAAAAGGTGGGAGTGTCGCTGTCTACATCTGTAATCACGATCTGACCAGACGTCACCAATTGATTGGTGATGTCATCTACATCGATGTCCTCGGTCACACTGCCTGAGTCATCAGTGGCTACAGCCGCATCATCAGTACCGATTATCGTTACAGTGATGACTTGTTCGCCTCCATCGGAGGTTTGTACTGTTGTCGTGTCTTGAATTTGTTCGCCATCGGCAAGCTCATCATAAGGACTGTTGGCCACGAAAGTCCAAGTACCATCTTCGTTTACAACAAAGGTACCGAGATCATTATCTCCAACAACCTCTTTGCCAATAAAGGTAACGTCCGGATCATCGCTGATTAAGGCGCCGCCTGTCTCAATTGGTTCATCCTGCTCAAACTCAATAGCGTTAGTGTCACCTGAAATAAGCGCAAAAGCGATGATATCAAAAAGAGCAATACTTTGAGTTTCTGACAATCCTTGAGACTCAAACCCTTCAGTTTCAAAATTCGTGGCGGCTTGAGTTTCAGCTCCAGTACGTTCAATCCTACCGCTGTTGGTCAAACTCGAGCCTTCTTCACCAGCAGCAGTATCAAACTCATCTCCTAGTTCTGTTGGATCAAACCCTTCTTCAATAGCACGCTGAACTTGAGCGATCGCATCATCAGTGTCTAGCACATTTTGTTGGCCCTGGTTATCTACAAAACGTGCAGAAACACTTGGCACACTCTCTTCACTAGTATCAAAACTGATAATTACGTCGCTAGCGGATGGTTGTTCGCCCGGAGACAAACGTCTAACTTGACCTTGAGCGTCGAGCACTACACTCCCGCTAACAAGGCCTAGTATATTTAGGTTGATGTTTCCCATATCCATATTCCCACTTCTACCCAGAACACACCAAACGCGGATTCAATCCCACTCTGCGCTGTGGCTATTTCCTACAATAAATTTAGTAGTGGCACTATTGATAATCAACTCACCAAAGTGATTCAGATAAAGCACTTTGAAAATTAGTCAATAGCAATAGCGACTTACATTCAAAAAAAAACCAACAAACTTCGCATTTTTTTGCAAATGTCCTAAGCTTCGTTTAATACCCTTCTCTCAATTCAGCGGTAAACGTAGGTTGGGAAACGGATGAGACATTGAAAGTAGAAGGAGAGCTACTTTGAAATTGTTTAAATTATCCATCATGTGCTGCTTAGTTACTGCAACACCGCTCACCGCTCAAACTCTGGAACAGTCTGTAGCTATTACTTTGGCAACGAATCCAGAGATAAAAAGCATCTTTAATGAATATGTGAGCGTGAAAAAACGTAATGATGCCTCTGGAGGCGCATACAAGCCCAGCATCGATCTTGATGCTGGTATTGGATACGAAGGTATAAACCCTGCACCAAATAACGGCCCCGATACCGATCTAACAAGAAAGGAAGCGACGATTTCCCTCACTCAATTGCTGTGGGATGGTTCCGCGACACTGTACGACATTGATCGTACTGCCGCAGAAGCCGAGTCGGTACGTTTGCAATTGATCGCGGATGCCGAAGACAAAGCGCTTGAGGTAACACAAATTTATCTAGACGCAGTAAAAGCCACTGAAGTGCTGGCACTGTCAGAAAGTAACCTTTCAATACACAAGAAAATCTATAAAGATATAAAGAAACGAGCGAATTCAGGCATAGGTTCAACAGCGGATGTATCTCAGGTAGAAGCTAGGATTGCAAAAGCTCATGGTAACTTGTTGGCCGCACAGAATAATTTGATCGATACCCACACCCAGTTTAGACGAGTAGTTGGTCAAGAACCCCTAGGCTTAATCTACCCAAGAGCCGATATTTCTAGAATTCCTTTGTCATTAACCGACGCCATTGTTGATGCATTAGACCAGCACCCTGTAATCAAAGTCGCAAACGCAGATGTCGATTCAGCCCACTTCCAATACAAACAATCAAAGGGCGTGAACTACCCTACCTTCTCCATAGAGGCTTCTCAGTCGTGGCGTGATGATGCAGGTGGCGATGAAGGCTCAAGTCAAGAGACCCTCGCGATGCTACGCATGCGATATAACTTGTACAACGGCGGAACAGACAGTGCTAATTCAGAAGCTGCGGCATACCAATTGAACAAAGCAAAAGATCTGAGAGATCGCGCTTATCGACAAGTGGAAGAAGGTCTTCGCCTCTCATGGAGTGCATTGGATCTAACATTACAACAAAAGAACTTTCTATCCGACCATGTTGATTCAGCTTCGGAAACTGTTATCGCATATGAAAAACAATACCGAATAGGCAAACGTACTCTGCTTGACTTACTCAACACTGAGAACGAACTATTTGAAGCCCGTAAAGATTACCTAGATGCACACTATTCAGAGCAGTACGCTAAGTACCGTGTGATGAACGCTACAGGTTCTTTATTGAATGCTCTACTGGTCGACATTCCAGAAGAGTGGACTACGCCCGTGGAGTATTAATGATGAAAATACCTTACTTATTACTTCCCGTGTTAACGATGACTTTATTTGCCTGTTCGAGCCAGCAGGAAGAGGCCTATATCGAGACACCTGAAGCTGAGCAGATTGCAGACCTGCAAGACGATGATAAAGATGGTGTGGTAAACGCTCGCGATATCTGCCCTGGCACGCCTGAAACGTCACAAGTCGACAATGATGGTTGTGGAGAAACGATTCGTGCGGAAGAAGTCAGACAGCTAAAAATACTCTTTGCTCATGACTCATTTGAAGTGAACCCAATTTTCTCAGACCAGATCAGCACGATGGCAGAGTTTCTTGCAACCTACAAAAGTGCATCGATTGAAATACAAGGCTATGCGAGTAAAGTGGGTTCTAACGAGTACAACTTAGACCTGTCAAAAAAACGAGCAAACAACGTTCAAGACGAGTTACTGTCGAATGGTATCGAACCAGAGCGCGTGAGAATTGTCGGCTATGGTGAAGAACGATTAGAAAACGATGGTGATGACCCTACTTCACACGCACTGAACCGTAAGGTAACAGCGACAGTAGTAGGGTTAAGTGAGCAGATCGTAGAAGAATGGACCATTTTTACCACGCTGGAAAAATAGCGTGACATTGTCACTGAAGGTGTAACATGGGGTACCTTACAAAGACTGCTTAGCGACAAGATCAATAAAGCCGTGATAGGGTTGCCCATCACGGCTTTTTGTTCTTTGTAACCACTGAGTCTCGGGAATAACTCAGTGGCTCTTCTTGCTACTCAGGAATCGGCTCGATCGTTAACCGAACCAATTACCGGTTAAAGTTTTACTTCTTGGTGCTTAGTTTTCGGCAGAGAAATACTTAGCAGGAAGTAACCTAAGATAGCTGCTGTCGTAGATCCCATCAGGATGCCTAATCGAGCTAGCGTATCAAAATCTGCGTTCGTTGGACCAAATGCCAATGAAGAGATGAAGATAGACATCGTAAAGCCAATACCACACAGCACAGACACTGCGAAGATGTTCATGAAGTTCACACCTTCAGGAAGCTTAGCTACGCCCGTTTTCACAGCACCCCAGCTGAATAGGAAGATACCCAGTGGCTTACCAACCAATAGACCCATAGCAATGCCAAGCGGTAGCATGCCTGTAAGGTTTGAAATTGAGATGCCTTCCAGTGAGATACCTGCGTTTGCAAATGCGAAGATTGGCAAAATTGCAAAAGCTACATATGGGTGCAAAGCATGCTCTAGGTGTTTCAGCGGAGAATGTTCTCCCTTATTACCTTTTAATGGGATAGCAAAACCAATTACTACACCTGCTAGTGTTGCGTGAACACCAGATTTCAATACAGCGAACCACAGGATCGCACCAACAATTAAGTATACACTCAGCTTAGTTACATGCTTGTTATTTAGCATGAACAACACACCAGTCGCGATGAAGCCAACCGTCAGTGCAAGCGTTGATAGGTCACCTGAGTAGAACAATGCAATGATAACAACAACACCTAGGTCATCGATAATTGCTAGAGCCAGCAGGAATACCTTCAAGCTTACAGGTACACGGTTACCAAGAAGAGCCATGATACCCAGTGCGAATGCGATATCTGTTGCAGCCGGGATAGCCCAACCTTGAAGCGCTTCAGGGTTACTTGAGTTAAATAGCACGTAAATAAGTGCAGGAGCTAACATACCACCCACAGCTGCGATAGCTGGGAAGATTGCTGTCTCTTTAGACTTTAATGCGCCTTCCAAAAGTTCGCGCTTAACTTCTAAGCCGATTAGAAGGAAGAAGACAGCCATTAAGCCATCGTTAATCCAGTGAGACACAGACATACCAAGAACGTAACTGTGAAGTACACCTTGGTACATTTCGTTCAGTGGTGAGTTTGCTACAAACATTGCGATCGCCGCAGCGATTACTAGGATGATGCCGCCAGCAGATTCCATTTTAAAGAAGTCACGGATGACGTCGGTCATGATTTCGCCCTTATATTTATTATTTAAATAAACGAATAACAAAGAATAACCACGAGTTTATATCCAAGTCTAATTGATAGATAATCACTTCTTCGGATGTTTAACTTCGGTTTTTCCTACAAATACTAAACAATACGTCGTATATTCCATAATGTTGTTCTGCGCCATGAATTAAGTATAGATGAGATCATCGAACCTGTATGCACAATTCATTGGGGTTGGATAAAAGTCTCAGACATAAAAAAAGGCTATCAAATGATAGCCTTAGGTATTTTTTAGTAGCCGGTTAATTGCATAAAGCCTGTCGCTTCATGACTCCCGCTCGCCTTAATCGGCCCTTCCCAATATGGTATGACAAAAGGAAGCCACATATCCCTGCGTATAATACGCGTCGTGAGGTTGATATCATGCTTAGGGACATTAATGATCCACTGCAGAGGCATCCGCCTTCCATTCATCAACGTTGTATTTTGCAAAGGTTGAATTGAAATGTCGGATTCCGTCAATTGGTAAACTTTGCCAGAGCGCGTTGCTAATGTACCAAATACGTAAGGCAACTGTTGGTTATGACGATAACGGTTAATACTCAACGCAGTGCCGTCATCGAGATTAAACACAAACCAATCCCAACCTTGTTGACCCACTCCAAGTAAGCCACTACCCCACTCTTTATGTACCCACGCAGTTCCCTCCACTTCCTTGGTAACGCCATCTAAGTTCAACACACCACTCAAAGATAAAAATGGAGCGCTGAAGTTATAAGACGCGACAGGTAATAAGTCGTGTTTTTTCTGATAGCCATTATCGCCGTTGAGTACATATGGCCCTTTTGCAATAGTGTCGAGCTCAAGTCCAAAAGTGTCAGTTTGCACTTGAAGACGGCCTGGAAATGGTGTGTTGCCGAGTGCACGCCAGTTCCAGTTATCAATCCAAAGTCTGAATGGACGGTTAGTCATCCCCGCTTGGCCAATGCCGCCACGAGCCATGCGCTGTTCTTTCCATACTTTGGACTTAGAAGAGACCACTACATTTGAGATATAGACTTGAGGGCTTTGCCACCCAGGAGTTTCACGTTCGTCCGTTGCAATACGGAAAAAGCTCCACTGTACCGAATAGTCTTTGCCATCATCGCCTTTTAAAGACGCAAAATAATGCCACCACTCATGTTGAAACTCTGGGTGGAACTTAAAATCTTGTGGTAGCGAAACATTGCGGTCTGGTAACACTGGCTCAAACACATTGAAATGTTCACTAACCAATACCGAGTTAACTTCATTCTCGCCCTTTTCACCAGGATCGATGAAATAGGAGTAATAGCCCCAAACACTTAAAAAGATACTGAAGAAACTGATTAATAGAAGAGAAGACAGGATTCGATGTCTTAACTTAGTTGAGCTATTCCGTAAAAACATACTAAAGCGCATCCCTCAGTGACTTCATCGGAGTGTTCCGAATCATTCTCATCACTGGTAAAGCACCAGCGAGCATCAATGCTGCCATGGCCCACGCAAATGTCTGCAAATAATCCCAAGGAATCACTTGTAACTCGAGTGACCACCCAAAAGACTGCTTTATCACGATATCAACAATTAAGCTCGCTAGCGCCAAGCCAAGCGGAATCGCAATCAAGGAGGAAATAAGCCCAAATACAAACAGCTGTAAGCTGCCTGTCAGAATCAACTCTTTCGCCGAGACACCCAAACAGCGCTGCAAGGATATATGTCTTTGTCGAGAAACTTCACCCGCTACGGTAGCAAAGAAGATACCGAAGACTGCAATAACCAAGGTGATGTTGCCTAATGTATCTGCAATCGCGAACGTTCTATCGAACACACGCATCGCTTGACTGTGAATATTGTTGTTATCGAATACACGCTCAGAGCCAAGCCTGAATACGCTTTCTAATCGGCTGCGAAGGCCTACCGAATTAACATCATCTTTGAGTATTACGCCAAGGCCTACATTACCCCGCCCTGCAAACCCATACAGCCAGTTTCGATGTGACATCATGACTTGATGGTAAGGGTTACCATAATCGTAATAAACTCCAACAACCTGCCAACCAGAGCCGAGGCTATCATAGAGGTCAATGTAGTCACCAGGGCGAATCCCCAACTTGAGAGACATCGATTCGCTGATCAACACACCTTTAGAGTGGTGTAAGTGGTACCAGTAATTCGGAATACCTAATTTGATTGTCAGCGCTTCTAGTTCGCCTTCAGAAGGACCCGTACTGACAACCTGAATACTGCCGACTGGAGAAGCAACATCTTTCTCCCAACGCCACCAAACCGAATCTACTTCAGGTTGATCTGACAGCCAGTTACTCATACGAGCAGCTGCATTGTTGGTTGGGTAGATATAAAGATCGGCAGCCAGGCGCTGTGTTAACCATTTATCAGTAGTATCTCTAAAGCTACCCACCATGGTTTCTACACCAATATTGGCTGTTAAGGCCAACATAAAGGCCATCGTCGCCACGCCACGGTAGCTCATACTTGAAGCGGCATCAGCAAAGAACCAACGAGCACGAACCCAACGCAATGAATAAGATAAGCTGTTAAATAACTTCCACATCAAGAACGGTGTAAACAAAGCCACACTAATTAGCATCAGTGCGATAATCGCAAAACCCGTTTCTTGAGTCTGAGGGGCTTGATACACAGCGACAGCTGCAACCAAGAAGCCACAGCCAATCAAAGCTTGCCAAGTAAACTCAGTACCCGCAAAACGCATCAAAGACAATCGAGAGGTCAAACGAATCGGTTGTGATCTAAGCAAACGTACCAATGGCCAAGCGCAGGCTAAGAACGCACCAAGTAACGCCATCAATAAGCTGTAGCCGCTCCAGCGCCAATTCCAGTCAATCGTTAAACCAACGTTGGCATCGTATAAATCACCTAAGCTTGAAGATACCGCAGGTAACAATTGATTGGCTAACATGACACCAAAAATATTACCGCAGATCCAGCTCAGTCCGACCAATAGCAGTAGCTCTAAGCAAAGTGCTTTAGCCAGTTGCCAGCCCGACACACCTGTTTGTCTTAAGATACCGACTAACGGTTGACGCTGAATAAACGACAGCGACATCGCTTGATAGAAAATGAATAAACCAACCACAAACGACAGCATACCCATCGCTTTAAGATTTAAGTGAAAAGCGCTAGTCAGTGACTCTAATTCCGCTTTAGAGCTGCGAGAGATTGTCAAACCATTGGGTAGCATGTTTTTAAGACGCTCAAACTTCTCAGGCGACATGTCTGAGCATGCAATCACCGAGAGGCCAGCGCTGCGTTTCAGCATTCTCAGTAACGAGATATCAGCAATCAGCCTTGTACCATCAATAATGTTGTTTTGATCAACCATTAATGGGCCAAGCTCAGAGCCATCCATCAGAGGAATGTAATCATCGTTGTTCCACTCCATGTGTTCAGCGAGATCATCACTTACAAGGATTGGATATGGCGGTTTCATGAGGTTTAAAGTGGTGAGATCTTTTAACGCAATACCCGGCTGCAACTGAAGCATAGAAACAGGGTCTATGCCGATAAGCATGAAGTTCGCGCCGTTTTCATCAGTGATACGATGGTGGTCAAAAGGAGAGCACTGTTGAAAGCCTTCACGGCGAAGCTGGATATAAAAACCTTGTGGGATCTTATTAGCGTTGTGTTTTGGTCGAATACGGTAAGGAAGAGGATTCGAAAAGAGTTTTTCGCCATGTGCATAGCTTTGCTTGGCGTGTTGGTTAATGGCAGTAACACCAACCAAAAGTGATACGCCTAGGGTTAAACCAAGCCATACCAAGATAATCTGAAGTGGGTAACGTCGATAATGACCGAGTAGTGCCTTAACTACGGGCCATAACATGCAGTTGCCCTCCTTGTAGGCGGATCCTGCCATCCATATGCAGCGCTACTTTCTCACTGTGTGTTACCAACAGTAATGTACATTCTAATTGGCGAGCCAAAGAGGTCAGCAAACGCATTACCGCTTCAGCGTTGCGCTCATCTAAGCTACCTGTCGGCTCATCGGCCAGTAAGATTTTTGGTTCCATATACAGCGCACGAGCAATTGCCGCACGTTGTTGCTGACCACCAGACGCCTCTTCAGGATAACGACCAAGCAAAGGCATCAGATCTAAAGCAGAAAGGATCTGTCGCCAGAGCCCCTTGTCTTCGGGTAAGCCTTTTAATTGGCGGCAAAAACGAATGTTATCGGCAATGTTCAATGTCGGCAGTAAGTTGAACTGCTGAAAGATATGGCCGATGTTGTTTCTGCGATAAGCGGTGCGGTCACGCTCGGTAGAGTCGTGCATATTGAAGTGAGGGAAAGCAATTTCACCTGAATCAGCTAGGTCTAACCCCGCAATAAGGTTCAGTAAAGTACTTTTACCTGAACCACTTTCTCCCATTAATGCTAGCTGGTCACCTTGGTTTAATGTTAATTCAGCACCTTGCAAAACAGGGTGAAACTCCCCCCCATCGACGTAGCCTTTACATAGGTCTGACAGCTTTAACATTAAACAGCTCACATTAGTTAGAATTTGGAAGGAGAATCTACACTAATTCCCTGTTAGGAGGAAGTATTTTGAAAGATAGATCACACACCAACGATAAAGTGATGTGATTGGTGCGTCCTACTTCAACTTCCTATCAAGTTTTTAATCCATTTTCTTGTCTTCATGCGATAGAGCGACCCGCCCCACTTAATCACTTCTTCAGTAAGGAACAGTAGGTAAACCCACTCAGGTGGAAGCTTAAAGTAAATAGCGGCGATGGCTGCCAAAGGAATACCTATCACCCACTGAGCAATCAAGTCTTGATAGAGACAAAACTTCACGTCACCACCCGCTCTGAGTACACCAACTATCACTGTCATTGGAATAGAGCGGATGACAATACCCACACTCAGAATCAAAATAAACTTCTCTGAAAGCGCTCGGGTTTCTTCTGTCAAAGCACTAAAGGCATTCAATATTGGCGTTTGTATAAAGTAGAGGAAAATTGCCACCACAATACTGGTAAAGAAGCACAAAATCGTTAAGCCGAGAGCTTGGTAGTAAACCGCTTCATTGTTCTTCGCACCGAGTTGGTTGCCCACCAAAACCGCGGCAGCATTCGACATGCCAATCAATAAACTCAACGAGATAGACTCAACTGGCGTCATCACCGAAAGCGCAGCTAAACCTTGAACGCCTGATTGCCCCATAATGGCATGATAAGCGAATAAGCCACCCGCCCAAGCCAAGAAGTTAAACGTGGTCGGCAAAGACAACTTCAAGAAGCGAACGACTTTCTCCACAGTTGCCGCAGCTTTGATATCACAAAGTTTGAAGGCTAATAAATGTTTAGATAAATAGAGATAGCCAAACAAGGTCGCCACTTCAATTGCGCCACTCAGTACGGTCGCAATCGCCGCACCTTTGATGCCAAGAGCCGGAAATCCTAAGTTCCCGAAAATCAGCACCCAGTTTAAGAACACGTTAGACAGGATACCAATACCACTGAAGAAGGTACTCAATCCAGGTTTGTGCATCGCTCTTAGGCCAACGGCCATACTGCTGACACACGATACGGCTAACATGCTAAATGAGGTGATAACGATGTATTCAACGCCCAAGCTGATGACTTCTTGAGAGTCAGTCGTCACGCCCATGATTTGTGCCGGGAAAGAGACAAAGAACACGATGGTCAACAGCGCAAACAACGTCGAAACCAGCCAGGTTAGTGCAGTGCTTTCTCTCACGCCTTGTCTATTGCCTGCTCCCCAATATTGAGCAGTAAGAAGAGCGCCGCCGGTGGTGACACCCACCAGCATAATGGTCGTCACGAACATCGCACGACTCGCCACACCCACAGCCGCAATGTCTGCTTCTCCAAGCTGACCTAGCATCAACACATCCACTAAGCCTCGACTCGAAAACATGATGCTCTGCAAGGTGATTGGCAAAGCTATGGCAATCAGCCTGCGAACAAAATCACCGCGTGTGTGATGAATAATTGAAGAGAGCAACATAGAGATACCTAAACGGAACGTATTGATGAATAAAGATAAATATCGCGCTATTATATCAATGTTCGGTTTTTAACCACAGATATAAATGGAGTAGTAATGAAGAAAGTACTGGTTTTAGGCGCTTCTGGATACGTAGGCTCACAACTCCTCCCTCTCCTGCTTGAGCAAGGCTATCAAGTCACGGCAGCAGCAAGGCATATCGACTATTTAAAGGCACGGACCGAGCCTCACGAAAACTTATCACTTGAGTATCTTGATTTGGCCGATCAAGCTGCGACACAAGCCTTAGTCCCCGATTTTGATCTTATCTTCTTCCTTGTCCATGGAATGGCAGAAGGCCACGACTTTATTGATTACGAGTTAAACCTAGCTCGCAACTTTGTCTCTGCACTTGGCCCTAAAAACCAGCACGTTATCTATCTAAGCTCGTTGCAGCCTCAAACTGGTGACTCAGAGCACCTTCAAGCGAGAAAGAAAACCGGTGAACTACTTCGTAAAGGGCCGGTACCGATAACCGAACTTCAAGCAGGCGTGATCATAGGCCCAGGCTCTGCGGCATTCGAGATCATGCGAGACTTTGTGTACAACTTGCCGATTATGATTGCGCCAAAGTGGGTCGATTCTAAAGCAAACCCTATCGCATTGCAGAACCTAAACCACTACCTGCTGAAACTTGCACAAGAAACGCCTAGCGAAAGCCAAACCTTCGAGGTTGGCGGGCCGGATATTGTCTCTTATCGAAATCAATTTGCTCACATAGCCAAAACAGCCGATCGTCCACTCAGGCTTTGGGCGACATCGCTACTAACGCCGTCAATCGCTTCATATTGGCTGGGCGTGGTAACCTCTGTACCCTCTAACATAGGCAGAGCGCTTCTCGCAGGCTTAAAACACGATTTTATCGCCAGTTCGACCACCATTAGAGAAAAGTACCCTCAGAAGCTTATCTCGTTCGAGAATATGGTTGAGCAAGCTATTCATTCTGAAGGCAACTTCGTAAAGAGTAATGTGTGGGGTTTTGACAAAACCGCCTTCAAACGCTGGCAAGCTGGGTATGGCTATTACCCGAAGAAAACAGGCGCAAGTATCACCTCAAGTGCACCACTAGAATCGCTTTGGCATGTTGCTCAGCAAATCGGAAGCCCGAAGCAAGGTTACTTCTTCGCTAACACTTTATGGCGCACACGCGAATGGTTGGATGTTCTTTTCGGTGGCGGGGTGCCTGTTCGTCAAATGCCAGAAGGCCCCAACCTAAAAGTCGGTGACAAAATCGATTCATGGAAGGTCATTCGCTGTGAAGAGAATCAGTTTTTATCTCTGCTTTTCGGTATGAAAGGCCCCGGTTTAGGACGACTCGAAATTACCGTCTCTGACCACGGAGACTCTCGCGAGCTGAACATTTCAGCGTGGTGGCACCCTAAAGGCTTTCTTGGATTACTGTATTGGTTCGCAATGATGCCAGCTCACCTATTTATCTTTAAAGGCATGGTGAAGGCGATTGAGAAGCAAGCAAAAGAGCAGATGCGAGATTCGAGTGTCGAGATGCGAAAAGACTAAAAGCAGATACGGGATTCGAGTGTCGAGACGCGAATAGATTAAAACGGATGCGAGATTCGTGTAACGGGATGCGAAAAGACTAAAAGCAGATGCGGGATTCGAGTGTCGAGATGCGAATAGATTAAAACGGATACGAGATTCGGGTAACGGGATACGAAAAGACTTAACAGCAAATTAGCGACACGCGCTATGAGAGGCAAAAAAAGAGCGGATAATTCCGCTCTTCGTATCTCTCATCTCGTATCCCGAATCCGCTACTAGCCAATAACGCTAATTGGGATCTCAGCCAATTGGTTGCCTTGATTAGCAGGGTAAACGATGTATTCACCGTGATACTTCACTGCAGACTTATAGTCCGTTACTTTGTGAAGCATGAACCCCGCTTCCATCGCCGCTTGGATGAACTCAGCGTGGTTACCACGAACAAACCAGTTCATAGGCTTAACCATCAACTCACCGTCAAAAGAGTCGTCGCACTGTTTGCCACACAAGGCAAAAGAGTGCTCACCATCGGTGAAGAATTGGATCTTGCCGCCAGTCGTTAGCTCGTCTTCACTCGATACGCTCCACCCCATCTCGTACATTTTGTCCATGAACGCTTCAACATCACTGTCTTTTAGTGCTTTAGGCTCTTCGCCTTCAGGGAAAAAACGTCCGTAAAACGCAGAAATACGTTTAAAGGTAAAAGTTAAATCAGAGTTGTTGCCTTTTGAGCGCCCCTGTTTCTGCCAGCGAACCAAGTCTGGCACAATCACACGATCATACGCTTGAGACTTAATCGCTTTTGTTACCCAGCGAACAAGGTAAAGGTTGTTCGCGATAGGCGCATCGATCGCTTTACCTGACTTATGTAGAGCATACAGTTCGCCTAACGCATCGTTCACTAACTTCTGAATTTCAATATAGTATTTTGACATTATGCCTTCTTTCCTAATGTCCAATATAGTAATGCTGACAGTATTGCACAAACTGCCATCACCATAGCCATTGGCCCTGCAGTGTCACTTGGTAGCATTGCAACAATTGCCCCTACCACAGAACCAGTACCAAATCTTAATGTGCCCGCAAGCGAAGACGCTGTGCCGGCCATATTCGGGTATCCGCTTAAAAGCAGTGCCATTGAGTTACTACCAATAGTAGACAGTGTGCCGATAAACAGCATCACAAACGGCACAATACCCCACAAACCGATATCCAGCATCCAACCGACGAGTAGGCCTAAGCCTGCAAATAGTTGAATGGTTAAGCCCACTCTAAGCATGGCATGAGAGCCCACTTTCTTAACGATTCGACCATTGATGCTCGTCATCAAGATCATCGCAACAATGTTCAGACCGAACAGGTAGCCAAACAGATCAGGGCGAACACCATAGATATCAATGTAAACGAATGAGCCAGCCGTTAAGAACGCAAACATGCCTGAAAAAGAGAATGCACCAGAGAAAATCAAACCCATCGCCGTTGGGTTCTTACACAAACGCGCGTAATTACGAATCGTTGTTTTAAAGCGCAGTGGCTGTCGCTTTTCTGCGGGGAGCGTTTCAGGGATCTTCATCGATACCGCTAGAATTACGATCACAGAGAAGATAGCCAGCACCCAGAAAATAGAGCGCCAACCGAACCACAACGCTAAGTAGCCGCCAATCATCGGAGCGACCAATGGCGCAACCGTCATCACTAAGGTAACGAAAGACATGGTTCTCGCGAAATCTTCACGATCGAACATGTCTCTTACCACCGCTTGGATAATAACCGCTGCGGCAGCACCAGCAAAACCTTGAGCAGTACGGATGTAAGTCAGCGCTTCAATGCCGTGTGTTGTCGCACTCACCATAGACGCGATAGCAAACAAGAACACACCAATGAGCAATACAGGTTTACGACCGTAGCTATCTGCCAACGGACCATGCAGCAACTGCCCCAGTGCGAAACCCGCGGTATACGCTGTTAGCGTAATTTGTACCTCACCCGCCGTCACACCAAGATCTTTGGCAATGGTAGGCATCGCAGGCAGATACATATCAATGGCGAGCGGAGTCAGTGCACCAATCGCACCTAGAATCAAAAACAGCACTAAGCCTAATTGAGGGGGTTCTGGTTGGGAGCTTGGGCTCTGTGGGGGCGATGTTTGCATAACTCTCCGGCTAAGTACTAGGTTTTATTTGTGCACGAGCATGCACGCAGCAATATACGAATACGCACAGTGATACACGAATATGCGCACACATACATGAACATATAGTAATAATGGCTGAAACTGTCCTAGTACCAGTCAAAATAATCAGCCGACGCTATCCTTGGTCGGCTACATCCACGATAGAAAGGATTACTTCCAGATAGAGTCGACTTCTTCTTGCGTTAGGTAGCGGTATTCACCTAGCTCTAAAGATTCGTCCATTTCAATTTCGCCAATACGTTCACGGTGCAGCGCTTCTACCTTATTACCAAGTGCAGCAAACATACGTTTAACTTGGTGGTATTTGCCTTCATGAATCGTTAGTAACACTTCGCGCTCTGCACGAACTTCTAGGTGTGCTGGAAGTGTTAGGCCATCTTCGCTCTTAAGCTGAATGCCTTCTTTGAATTTTTCAACGTAATCGTCTTCAACCGGTTCAACCAACCACACACGGTACGTCTTCTCGCACTTATGCTTTGGTGATGTGATACGGTGAGACCACTTACCATCATCAGTAATCAACACAAGACCCGTTGTATCAATATCTAGACGACCAGCGAAATGCAGCTTATCCATTTTGATTTCATCGAGTAATTCAAACGCGATACGATTTGCGCCATCTTCATGCGAACAAACAAAGCCTTCTGGCTTATAAAGCATGATGTAACGAGGGCCATGCACATTCAGTTCATTGCCTTGCCATTCGACAACACACTCTTCAGTTACCTTGAGTGAACCGCTTTTTTGAATGACATCATTAACTGTCACTGCCTTGGATTTTAATAAGTGTGTTGCTTCTCTTCGAGTGACGCCTAATGCATCGCACAGAAATTTATCTAAACGCATGAATACCTCAACTAATCTAAGTCGGGTATTATAGTCACCTTTGCTCAATTAGTTGAGCTATTTCACACTATTTGTTTTCCACCTTACAAGACGCGATATGTATACACTCCGCCCGTACCAAGCTGATTCCGTAAAATCAGTGATTCATTACTTCAGAAAACACCAAACTCCGGCTGTTCTTGTGCTTCCGACAGGTGCTGGAAAAAGCCTTGTAATTGCAGAACTGGCAAGGCTTGCGAAAGGTCGTGTACTGGTACTTGCTCACGTAAAAGAGCTGGTTGAGCAGAACCATGAAAAGTATGAAGGCTACGGGCTGAAGGGTTCGATCTTCTCTGCGGGTTTAGGACGTAAAGAGACCGACCAACAAGTCGTGTTTGCTTCGGTGCAATCCGTCGTTCGAAACCTCGACTCATTCTCTAACCAATTTTCACTATTGGTGATCGATGAGTGTCACCGTGTCCCCGATGAAAAGACCAGTAGCTATCAAAAAGTAATCACTCACTTGCGTGAGAATAACCCGGGCATCAAGGTGCTTGGATTAACCGCTACCCCTTATCGTCTTGGTATGGGGTGGCTTTACCAATACCACACACGTGGACAAGTTCGATCTGAAGAACCTCGCTTTTTCAGAGACTGTATTTTCGAACTTCCAATTCGCTACCTGCTCGACGAAGGCTTCTTAACCCCTGCACGTATGATCGATGCGCCAGTTTTAAGCTATGACTTTTCACAGTTAAAGCCAGCGAGCACTGGTCGCTATAAAGAAGCCGAACTCGACATGGTGATCGAGCAATCTAAACGCGCTACTCCACAAATTGTCGACCAAATCATTGAACTGGCCAAAGACAAACTCGGCATCATGGTATTTGCTGCGACGGTTCGACACGCACAAGAGATCCTTGGCTTATTGCCAGAAGGCGAATCATCAATTGTAATTGGTGACACGCCTACGCTAGAGCGCGATCAAATCATCAACGATTTCAAAGAACGTAAGATCAAATTCTTAGTCAACGTATCGGTATTAACCACAGGCTTTGACGCGCCGCATGTCGATTTAATAGCGATTCTACGCCCAACTGAATCCATCAGCTTGTACCAGCAAATCGTTGGTCGTGGCTTACGTTTGTCTCCAGGTAAAAAAGAGTGTTTAGTGCTCGACTATGCGGGCAACAGTTACGATCTATACCAACCTGAAGTGGGCGACCCAAAACCCGATTCAGACAGTGAAATCATCACCATCCCCTGCCCGGCTTGCGGTTTCAATAACAATTTTTGGGGGAAATTGGACAGCAACGGCTTCTTGCTTGAACACTTTGGTCGTAAATGCCAAGGCTACTTTACCGATGAAGACACTGGCGAACGCGAACACTGTAATTATCGCTTCCGAGCGAAATATTGTGGTGAATGTGGGGCCGATAACGACATTGCCGCGCGTATTTGTCATGAGTGCGATGCAACCTTAGTCGACCCAGACAAAAAACTTAAAGAGGCACTGAACCTAAAAGATGCTTTGGTATTCGAGTGCTTAGAAATGGACCTCAACGTGCTTAAAGATGATAAAGGTAAATCACAACTTAAAGTCACCTATCGCGGTGAAAACCAAGCGCAAGTGCATGAGTTTTGGTCATTAACCACCAAAAAGCAGAAGCAGAACTTCAAAGACCAGTTTGTTCGCCCTCACCTTGCAGACAGACACCGCCCTTTTGAAGAAGCGTCACCAACGAAAGTGGTTGCTCACCAACACAGATTCCGGCCACCTCAATTCGTCATCGCACGTAAAGTCGGACGCTTTTGGAAAATGAGAGACAAGATATTCGAAGACGAGCTTCAACAACGCTAGATATTATGTTCTTAACACTCAATGGTTAGTCTGCAGTTATCAAGTCTTTAACCAATAAGTTTGAAGTTTTTAGGTTCAAATTCTCATTATTAATCAGGTTCACTTTCTGTTCAGAATTACTTTTTTATACTGAACGCTATCAACCTTCTCTAGGATTCGCTATGTTTAGTAAAGCTATGATTTCTTTGTTTTCTATAAGCTTAGGCTTATTTGTTTCTGCTGGCGCATGGGCTGACTCACATCATAATGGTCACGACCTAGTACAAGACGTTCACAAAGCAGGAACTCGTATCGAATTTGAAGAAGATCAAGACGAAGTCTATGAAGCGGTTCGAGAAGGTTATATCCGCCCTTTCTCAGAAATGTATGCAGCGGTGGAAAACGATCTTCATGGTCGAATTATTAAAGTAGAGCTAGAAGAAGATGACGACATTTGGGTGTATGAACTAAAAATCAATTACCAAAACAACATCATCAAAGTCGAATACAACGCTGAGACGTTAGAAATGCTCATGATTAAAGGCCGAAACTTTAAAGACGCAATTAAACACGGTGAATAAGTAAGAGCCGCAACTTTAAAGACACCATTAATCACGACGAGCAATTAAGCACAACGAACAGTCATTACAAGAATTAAGAAGAACAATTATGAAAATTTTAGTCGTTGAAGACGAGCCTCGTTTGGGCCAACAAATTATTGAAACACTTGAGGGAGCCGACTGGGTTCCAGAGCTCTCTCAAGATGGTATTGATGCACTCTACCGTGCAACATCAGAAGAGTGGGACGCGATTGTTCTCGATTTAGGTTTACCTAAGCTTGATGGCCTTACCGTATTAAAAGGCATTCGAGACGAAAACATTAACACACCAGTAATTATCTTAAGTGCTCGTGACACCCTAACTCAGCGTGTTGAGGGCTTGAATGCAGGTGCAGATGATTACCTAACTAAGCCATTCGAAATGGTTGAACTTATCGCCCGCATTCGTGCTCAACTACGCCGAGCGTCAGGCAGTGCGGCACCGATACTTCAAATTGGTGATTTAAGCCTAGATACACGCAGTTCTAAAGTGTTATGGCAAGGCCAAGCGGTTAGCCTAACCGCACTAGAATATAAAGTTGTCGCGTACTTCATGCATAACCAAAACAAGGTTATCTCGCGTACAGAACTGGTTGAACACATCTATAAACAAGACTTCGACCGTGACTCAAACACAGTTGAGGTGTTCATTGGTCGTATTCGCAAAAAAATCGCACCAAAGATCATTAAAACTGTTCGTGGCCTTGGCTACCAACTGAATGCTGAATAGCGCCCTATCTAATTACACTATAAGCAACCGTCAACAAAACTCAGTGTAATAGCCAATTAAATGGACAGCCTGTTCTGATCGTCGCAATACTGATAAGTCACGATGAGCAAAGGCAGGCTAGAAATGCATGAATCTAAAGAAACGAACACTTAAAAACATCAGTCTAAAAAGCCGCTTGCTCCTCGCTGCGGCTTTTTGGCTAGGTGCGATGATATTAGCGGCAGGAGTAGGGATTCCAAAACTGGTTAACGACTACCTCGTCGATGATATGAAGCAGCAGCTTGGCTTAACCATGGATGAGTTAACCGCCAATATCGAAACCAATGACAATGGCAATTTGATCATGGCAGAGCGTCTGTCTGATCCTAGGTTCAACCAGCCCTACAGTGGTATTTATTGGCGTGCCGCTACCCAAGAACAGATCATTCGATCTCGCTCGCTATGGGATAAAGACCTCACCATTAAGCGTTCGCCGATTCACACATCAGTCAAAGGGCCTGAGAAAGAAAAGCTGATTTACATCGAGCAGGATATCTACCTGCCTGAACTGAGCGACCCTGTCACGATTACTATTGGTATTGATGAAGATCCGCTAGAATCCACACTGACCGAGCTTACTGGCCAAGTCTGGTTAATCCTAATGCTGTTGTTTGTTGGCGTGCTTATGTTGATCGGCATACAAGTCAGTTGGTCGCTGCTACCGCTCAGTAAAATGCAGCGCGAACTGGTGATGCTAAGAAACGGCGAGCAGCAAGGGCTAAGCGATAACTACCCGAAAGAAGTTTCGCCATTAGTATCAGACCTCAATGCTCTTCTTTTTCATTACCAAGAATTACTGGAACGAGCTCGTAACCACGCTGGAAACCTATCTCACGCATTAAAAACGCCGCTGTCGGTTCTGAAAAATGAGATAGAACGACTTCCTGAGGATGACAAGGCACTGCTACAACAGCCTATTCATCAGATTCAAAGCCAAATAGACTATCATCTTGGCCGTGCGCGCATGGCGGGTGCAATGAACATTCTTTCGGTGAAGTCTTCACCTTGTGAGCGTGTTGAAGCTATCTCAATGGCGTTTGATAAGGTGTACGCTGCCAACGAAATTACCATGATTAACGAGCTAGACTCAGAGATTGAAGTGGCGGTCGAAAAAACCGACCTTGATGAAATGGTCGGCAACTTACTAGAGAACAGTTACAAGTGGGCGAACAATATAATTCGTGTCCATGCAAATGAACTCGACGATGGCAACATTGAATTGGTGATTGAAGATGATGGCCAAGGCATTCCTGAAGAGAAGCTTCAGCAAGTGACCAAACGTGGTGTTCGACTTGATGAAACCACACCAGGAACAGGCTTGGGGCTTAACATCGTGAATGAAATGGCACACAGCTACCGAGGCAGCCTAACGCTCAGCAAAAGCTCAATGGGCGGCTTAAAAGCTTCTCTGGTGTTAAAACTAAGCAAAGGCTAACCACGTTCAGTAAAAGTTAAACGCAATAAGCCCTAGCGCAATGCTAGGGCTTAGTTCAATCGACCTTATATACGACCCTATATATCGTTCACAGCAACATCCAAAGCTTGGGAATCATCACTCAGGGTCGTTGATCCAATCATTAAAATCCTACCATCTGTATAATAGTCATGATCTTCATTAATCACTTCCACCGTTGCCAATGGGTACTTGTCTAGCTCGATGTCAGGTAGTGACATTCGTATCTGATTAGCGAGCCTATCTCGCTCTTCATCAACATTAGGGTCAATGTTATGAAGTACGGTCACAATGCCTGAGTAAGGCGTGACTTTAAGGCCATCGTCATAGCTAATTGCGCCTAACCACTGAGGCTGGTTAGTTTTAATATCAACACCTGCACGCCACCAGCGAATATGGCTGCGCTTCATCAGGTTACCCGGCAATTGAAACGCCATATCTTGTGGCTTATCTCGCCAATATAAATCAGACACAGGTGGCATTTTGTCTCTAAGCAATGCGAGATAACCAGCCCATTCAATCTCATTTCGAGAGAATGTTTGATTCTCTATCCAGCCTAATTGCTTCATTAAGTCTCTTGGGGTTGCGCCAACATAAATGACGTTGATCGCTTGCGCTGAATAGAATGACGATTTGCCTGGGAATGCTTTATAGGTAACCGAATTCCAGTCGACTTTGTTTATTTGAGCCGTCTCTGGTTGATTCTGAAAGTCATCCGCTTTCCAAAAAAAGTGAGCGTAGTTTGCAAACAATACCCATGCCAATAACAGCGCACTCGACTTAAGTACCAAACGTCGCCACTTCATTCGATAACCAATAATGGTGAAAACCAATACCGCGAATACCCCGACGATCAAACTATTATGCTCAGAGATAAATATCTTAAGGCTATTAAGCCACGGAAAGTTTTCAACGCCGTGTGCCAGTAACATACCCCAAGCAACAAACTGCCCGCCACCAAGGGCCAAGCCGATAACGGCTAATGCACTGAAGTTGCGCCACGGTACACGATGCGAGCCAGCTATAAATGGCACAACCCAAGCAATAGGCCCTAACAAACGAGCAAAAAGAATGATGTACGTGCCTTTGCGAACAACCAGATAGCGGCAGCGCGCAATTAATCTTTTGGTTTTAGGACGAAACTTAATGAGCCTTCGTTGCGCCTTAGCACCGTATTTATAACCAATGAAATAACTGAGTTGGTCACCAAGCAAACCACCTAGCATCACCAAAACCAACGCCATCCATGCACCTGAATACAGCTGAAAGCCCGCTGCGATAAAAAAGGGCTCTCCCGGTACAAATAGGTTTGGGCCAATGAGAGCATCACCCAATGCTCCCAGAAAAAGCCCTAGTCCATCAAACATAACAACCTCAATGCTTACTGTTCTTTGTAGTGACCAAACTTGTAGTTCATCTCGTTGTTACGCATTTCGCCTTTAAAGAAGCGTCTTACATTGGCTTTAAGATAAGTAGAGCCTGTCTTCACAACGCCATCTTGGTCTAAACGACGTGGGTCAAACCCAAAAGTCATATTCAGGAATCTAAATCGCCATGTTTTGCTCGCACGTTTTACGTAGTCACAGTCTTCACACAGTACGATCTCTTCATCGAAACCGCCAATCTCATCATGCGCTCGTTTCGTCGAGAAAATACACGCGCCAATCGCCGTTGGGAAAAAGAACTGGGTAGTAAACAAGCCTGCGTTAAATAGCCCGTAACCAAACTTGTGCACAAGCGGCAGACCTTTCGAACTCATGTACACTCCGGCCACTTCAAGCTTGTTCTCTTCTAGTTCATAAAGCGCTTTCGCAAGGAAGTTTCGAGGCAAGCTCACATCGGCATCTAAGAAAAGAATTCTGTTATATTTCGCCAATGAAGCACCTGTGTTTCGACCAAGGCTCACACCACGATTTTCCATGTGATGGACAGTTAACTTTGGCAACGCGTTTTCATAAGCTTGTGCCACTTCTCTTGTGTTATCTTCACTGTTCGAGTCGACAACAATCACTTCAAACTCTTGGTGGGTTTGCGCGCTCAACTCTTCCATCAAGCGGCTAATGCGTTTCTCTTCGTTTAGCGTAATTACGACAATGCTTACCGGTTCCATATTTTCACCTATTCATTCAGCTGTTTAATTAACAATAAGATTAACGAACCAAGCCTTAACCAAGTCTTAGGCGAACATTCATTTTCCGTTCATTAACTTGATGATTTAGCAGGATATCAATAGATGAGAGTGGTGCTGTAAAAGGGGTTAAAATACGCGAAACAAGCGTTAGCGAACGTTTTATCTCCAAATGAACCCATTATCTAAGGAAATTCACTTTGAGATGGGCTTCTTACTTGCTCATATTGGAATGTGATGTTAGTATCCGCGCTCGCTTAAGCATGAACTCGTTTGTGTCTAAGCATTACCACACACTCAAGGTCGCATTGAGGTGTGAAGTTAATTTTTACTAATTTGAGAGTAAAACTATGAAATTTGAAGCAGTAGTACGTACTGAACTAGGTAAAGGTGCGAGCCGCCGCCTACGTCACGCTGGTAAATTCCCAGCTGTAATCTACGGTGGCGAAGCTGAAGCTGTAGCTATCGAACTTGTTCACGCTGAAGTGATCAACCAAATGGATAAGCCTGAATTCTACGAAGCAATCACTCTACTGATTGACGGCGCAGAAGTTAAGGTTAAGCCACAAGACGTTCAACGTCACGCGTTCAAGCCAAAAGTTGAGCACATGGACTTCATCCGTATCTAATTCCCTACCAAGGAATAAGATTGGATTAATCCAGCCTTCTGCATAGAAAAGATAATCGATCTTACCAGTCGAGAAATCTAGAAATTCGAAACCCCGATGCTACCAACATCGGGGTTTCACCGTTTTTGAGCCATCAAAAACGTCGTAAATCTCGCGCAATACACTGAAAATAATCAACTTTCCCCTCCCCCACTTTATCCCAATCTTGCTTGGGTGGATTAAGGGTGGACGAAAGGTGGACTTATACAGTAGTTTTTCTAACAGTAAGACTAGACCGCTTTTTCGCTAGGTTCAACACACGAATCAAACAAAAAACAAAACCGACTAGCGTCTAGAATTACTTATATGGCTTTGTACGCACTTCTAAACGAATAGAGCAATCAAGAATAAGAACTACTCCTTTCGCATAACTAGCTAGCGCAGAGAGCCGCCTACTTACATTCATGTATATTGGATTGGGCTTTACCACCACGTAATACACTCCAGGCTAATCAAACAACACTAAGGGGCGATCAAGAAAACACTTCTAGCCTTTCGTTCATTCTTAACACCATCTTCCAGCCTAATCTTTCAACTCTCATTAACGACATAACACGCCTGAACTAGCCATTAGCAAGTAAGCCTACTCATCCAGTATTAAGAACTTAAAAGGCCTATAGGCATTCACAGATCCGCACACCCACTTTTTAAAACATAATACTCGGCTTCGCTGGCCAAAAATCATGGATTCGGAATCCGAATAATCACTAGAACGTCTATGCAAACCAAAAATATTCAAGTATTTGGGTCCAAGAATTTGAGATGGTGGGGCTCTGGTCGCATCACAAGCATAAACTCCCGCCCCCCACCCTCATGCACTCTAGGTGACACTTTCAGTTCACCTAGAGCGCACGGATTTAAAGGGCTAGTTAGAGATTTTATTGACAAAGTAATGTTGACACTTTTTGGGAAGAAATCTCAATCCAGATTCTAGTGCTAATTCTTAAAAATCAACGGCGTTTTGAAGGGGAAAAAAACGAGTAACTCTAAAATTTTCAATACAACTCGTATAATAAAACTCGTATAGATGAGGTTGCCGAGGCAGAACTGTAGCGGATATCCGAATTCGCGAATAAAAAGGAGTAATTTTGAGATAGTTGCAGCTATGAAAAAGAAGCGGCCTGATTAGCCAAACTTCCTTAGGCTCTTCTTTCTAGAATACTCGTAATGTCTTTTTTGAGTTCCTCTGAAAGGCGTTCAAATTGTTCCGGATCAACCAAACTGATCCGCACCAGCAGTTTTGGACACTGAGTTAAGTGAGTACAATCACTAATGAG
>NZ_JBGONY010000009.1:0-61827 GCF_041439375.1 Vibrio crassostreae
TAATAATCACCCATACTGGCCGTTTCTATCTGAGATCCAATTAGGAAACAAAGCCTCCGCGTACTTGAGTGATCCTATGGTAAGCCACTCTCATAAACAGTCCAGCGAAAGCGACTAATATTAAATACCAAGCCAAATTAGGAAGACCAATCGTTAATTCAAAGAGTTCTGTCGTCGTGACTAATGAGATGAGTGTCACACATAAAAAAGCAGCGGGTAAGGCTGACACCATATACAAGGTGAAGTTTTTTAGTGGTCTATAAAAGTACTCTCGCAATCGCTTTGCTTCATCAACGTATTGCTCTTTGAAGCGAAACTTCCCTTCATCACAAACCAAGTACTCACAGCCATCTTTATACAATTCGACCGTGCTAGTTGGCTTTTGACTTGATAACAAAACACAGATTTCATCATAGTTAGCTTCATACTTAAAAAGTAACCGAAACTGTTGTTCGACGACCAACTTTGTTGCAAGGTTAACTTCCTTATCAAAACTATGGAACAACAATTCTAAGTTCTTCACCTTGAACTGCTTGTGAGACGAAACAAGCTCATGAAAGAATTTCAAGAACGGTAACAGACCCACTAAAACAGCTATCGCAGCTCCAGTTGAAAACCAATCATTGTTCAATAAATCCATGTATTATCCTTTTGTTAGAACAGTTGTTGCTGAGGACTTTCTTTTTTCTCTTGAACTTCTTGTTCACTAATTTCAATTACCTTAATTTCAAATAATTTGCTTTCAATTGCCGGTCTAAAGCTCTCTCGTAAACGTTCAACGAAGTTTCGTCGTTCTTCTTTTTCATCGAAATCTGTGCTGGTTACTAATAGTAATAGTAATAGTAATAGTAATAGTTTTGCATCTACTTTCTTGGCTTGTCGATATAAGTTTACCTTGTTAAGCATTATGTATAGGCGATCCATATACATAATCGTGAGCATGTTTTTTTGCCTTACCTCAACAAACACCTCTGTTTCTGATGATTGGATATAACCATCAAAAACGGTTCTTCTATCCATTATTGGGTCAACTGCATGAAACGCACTTGTAAATTCAACTCGCTTAACAAAACGAGTATCCGATATAGGCAAGCTTTCAACATATTTTTTTAGTGTTAGTTCTTCAGCAACTTTCTTTTGAAAACGAATATCTTTGCGCATTCTACGGTCTGTCGCTTCAGAGTCCGTATCATCAACAAGATTCTGGTTACTTTGTGAGTCATCAACATCGTTTTCCTCTTCAATGTCTTCTTCGTCTTCATCTGCCTTAATAACACCAAGTAACTTTGACCATGCTTCCGGTGGAGCATTAAAGGTATTATTAACTTGAGACTGTTGAATATTAGAAACTATTTTAAAAAGCTCACTTTTTAACTCTTTATTCTCATTTGTGAGTTGAGTTTTTTTCTCTTTTTCATCATCTACTTTTCGTGACAAACTTAAGATCTTACCAAGACTCAGGTTATTAAATGACTCTGATAGAGTAAGTATTACAATAATTAGAACGATCGTAATTATACCATTCGAAATCTGATACTTAGGGGTTGCCAATATAAAACTAGCAATGGTAATCCCCATAAGTACGATACTTAGAGCAATGATTAAGGTTCTAACAAAGTAATTCGGTTTTTTTCCACGTAATTCCCTCTAAATACTTCCACCCCGCCTAAAGGGGTATATATGTGTAGCCACATATGAGTGAGTCGTAAATGGCACGCGTTTACGAAGCTCTCATGTATAAATTAACTTTTATGCATCTATCTCAATTTGAGCGGCTCGTGGTATATGACGGCGTACGGTTTTCACTTCATATTTTGAGTTTGTATAAATACCTGTATCTTCATCTCTAACTTGTGAAATAGTTAAAATCGCATCTAATGAGTCACCAGGAGCTACGGTAATTTTGTGAGCAAAGAAATCATCATAGAACTGATGATCTGATACTGGCGCTGATATCTTAATACCCCTCCAGATAAATTCCCATTTCCTTTTAGAACGTTCAAGAATTGCCCTTTTGATCTGAAGTTCAGCGACTTCATTGATTTCTCTCTGAGGTTCTTCAATTTCTATTGGTGTTGTTAGCAAAGCGAATTGACTACGAGAAATTTCAATATCAGGTGAACGATCATCAATATTACGAGTAAAACCAAAACTAACTATATGCTTGTCTTTATCAACAGCCTGTATTGATTTAGAAATACTTTTTCTGAACTTTTCGGATTTTTCTACTTCTTTTTGAGCGTCATATACTGTTTTAGGGACAATTATTGTCTTATTACCTTGTACGATAATAACTTGAGTGTCATCAACAGTCACTCTAACGTCTGAGTCTGGTGCTAAAGTATGCTGGTAGATAAATGATGTAACAATGCCTATAGCGACTGCTTCAACGCGGTTAACAGTGAAAATATTTTTTAACTCACCGTAAACGGTTTTGACTTTAGCTCTAAAGCTCCCCTCACCAAAAGCCTCTACGAGTATCTCAACCTCGTAGCCTGGATTGATAATCGCATTAGCTTCCTTGATTGCATCACTCAATGAAACTAAAGAAGTAGCAAGAGTGTAAGCATTGATTTTCTTGCGCTCACCACCAAAATGAAGAACTATTTCTTCACCATATTCTGCAATATTTACAACTTCCACTACAGTTCCTTATTCATTAAACGGTTCTTAGACAGAAAATTCGGGATTTAGGGAAGGGATTTTTTGTCTAGTTTGATTTATAGAAATGGATTATAACTATAAATTCCTTTTATAACAGTGATTTAAATCATTAGCTGTGAAACTGCGCGCCTAAAATTCAAAGGTTGAGGTAAAAATACAGAAAAAGACTACTTTCCTAGGAAAATAGTCCTTTCAATTAATGTAAATTATCGGCGTTTTTTGTAGCGTTTTCGTGTAGTGTTCGCCCTCACCACTCGCCCGTTCTTGAGCGTGTAACCTTTCTTAAGTTGGCCGTTTGGTCGGCGGCCTTTGCACTTGTATCCTTTCATTGGGTATCTCCAGTTTTCGTATCCGTTGCTCTTGGTCTTGCTGTACTCGCTTTATCCAGTTGATGTCCGTTTTCAAAGCCGCAATCGTGCCAAGGCTTGAGACTCCGCCGGTCATGAACGCAATAACCAATGTGTCGAGAAACCCCATCATTTGCCCTTCCATCGCGAGACGTAAAACTGGAGATAACGCACCATGGCACGCATCCCGAGCGTATCGACGACGACAGCACCCACCACAAACCAATACGGATTCGGGATACGCTGCAGCGCGTTAAAACCTTGCTCAACATAAGGGGCGTAATTGGGGATGAATGATAGGATTAGCGGCACAAACACCACTAAGAGAATGAACTCGTCTTTGAGTCCCCGCTCTCGAATGCTGACTTCAT
This sequence comes from Vibrio crassostreae, assembly GCF_041439375.1. Classification (GTDB taxonomy): domain Bacteria; phylum Pseudomonadota; class Gammaproteobacteria; order Enterobacterales; family Vibrionaceae; genus Vibrio; species Vibrio crassostreae_D. Next base: position 3,383 of record NZ_JBGONY010000009.1, read on the forward strand.
CGAGGCTACTGGCCTGCTCTTCACCATTCTGCAGTCGACGCACCCTCGCCTGATGCTTTTCATTTTCGAGTTCGTCTTTACGCTTTAACGCCTCAGCTTTGTTTTGATTGAGCTGCTTATACGTCGCTACACCGCCGGTCACAAGATTCAATAATGCGCCAATCATGGGTACACCAAACGATTCAATTCAACGTGTGGGCCGTCTCTTAGGCTCTTCCAGTCACCGCCCCAAATGATAGAGACTTCTAGCTCCCTAGCCGCTTGTTTAAAGGCTTTGCTAATTGCTTCGTAATACTTAAAGTCCCATGTCACCTTGCTGTTTTCATCGTAAGCCACGAAATCAATCGCATGGCCGGATTGATGGCGACTTGGGCGTTTGTGGCCGTCTAGTTGGCTCAAGCCCTCCTGATAGAGCTAATGTTGGTTGGTGTAGAGAACTTAGGTCATAAAGAGACATTTTCAGAACACTATAAAAGCCGATTGACATAAGTCACACAGAGCTTGACTGAGAAACACCAAATACACGGCTTTTTTACTCATCAATCTAATCAAAATAACTAATTAGATAGTTAAAATAACCATTTTAAATCAATGATATAAAATTAGTTGCAAGTTTCATCTATACTCCGCGCCTTTATTAAACGGAGCCCTAACTTTGCAAACAAACAATTATCAAAAACAAGCGATGATCTTATTTGCACTATTAACAATTGGGTCGGCTTTCGTTAACGCTTACGGAATGAACGCGACCATAGGTGAACAGCTCATAGCCTTCATTTCGTCGCTTATCAGTTATATTGTTATTGTCTCTCTGTTCTTAAGGTTCGCTAACGTAGACGTTATTAATTCCAAATATCGAACCTTGATTGGTGCAAGTTTTGTTTGCATAACCATCTTAGAGAATGTTTATCCTATGGTAATATTCAGCAGCCATGCACTTACTAGAGAGTACTATGTCATTTTTTCCATTAAGCTAGTCGTCAATAGCTATGTAGCGAACGTGATAGTTAATGAAATCAATGTACTTGGCCAGTTTTTAAAGGCACCACTATTAGATTCCATACTAATAAAGATCAAAGCACGTTTAGACTCAAAAGCGGATGCTAGTCGAGTATATAAAAAGCTATACCCTGTATTAGAGGTGCTTCTTGAGCAAGGCTATAGTTTTGATTCACAAGAAGTGAGTAGGATTGTCAACGTGTTGGGAGAACTGCCGGCATCAGGAACAAAACGAAAGAACTTCGCCAATTTATACTTAAGAGATGAAATCACTTTGCGTAAGTTGCCTCGTGATCCTTCATACTTCGACGGCCAAGCCCTTTGGCATTAAACTTCTTAAAAAAACACGCTCGATGTTCATGTGGTGGTTGATTTATAACTCGTTGAATTTGAGGGATTGATGTTTCTGTTAATAGCTATCTAATGGCAAGGAAAGATCTGAGCTTCGCCTTTTTATACAAAACTAATCAACTTAAACCTTATTCATAACTCCGTAATGGACAACATTCACCTCACAACTTTCAAATGCTGAAACTCAAGCAGTTAAGCCAAACATAAAAGTTACGTTGTATCTTATTTTCAACAAGCGAATGTTAGATTACTGTCGCTCAGCTGCCAGATAAACCACTTAAACAGGCTACTATTTCATGTTTAAATTTTGATCTATCAAACAGTTATATGAATATATTTGGTGATTAGGCAATCAAATGCTATGCATTCAGGTATCAGCTATGAATTAAAGTGTTAACATCAGGCAATTTTGTAAACTAGGTGTTTGATATGTTGCCTAAACTTTATAAGTTCAGATCCCTCCATGATAGAAACATACAGTCGATTGCCGAGTGTTCGCTGTGGTTCGATTATGCTAAAACTTTCAATAACCCTTTTGAATCTAACCACATATTCAAGAATGAACTTCAAAACAATTTCAAGGTTATGTGTTTTTCTCAATCCAGCGACCACCCTATACTATGGTCTCAGTATGGCGACAACTTTAAAGGTATGTGCATCGAGTATGACCTCAACTGCTATAACGGTGAGGCCAATCTCAACTGTTTCGAAGTCCAATACGAAGATGAGCCAAGCATGTTCCACTCAGCATCGTTGGGGGAATTGCAAGGATCTGAATTGGGATCTGAAATGTTCAAGGTTAAGCACTCTAATTGGTGCTACGAAAAGGAATACCGTTGGGTGCTATCTGATGAGGAAATGATCGGTAATAAGCTCTACCTTAATAGAGAATGCCTAAGCTCGGTGATTCTGTCAGAGCACGCTCCTGCCGACAGGAAGCTGAAAGTTCTGATGACTTGCCAGCGCCTTGGTATACCCGTTAAGCATGCAATTGCCAAGCAGGAGTCGTTTACATTCGAAGTGGTCTGTTAAACGGTATACAGCAAAATTTATATCAATAAGTCAGACACTTTCATTAAGTTACAGTGCAACGAAAAAGGGAGCCACATTTAATGTGGCTCCCTTTTTACATGTTCGTCGTCAGTTTTCCAGGCACTTTATCTTGCATCTGCTCAATCGTCGCTATAGACATTTGAACAGTTGAAAACCAATAAGGTCGGTGCTTAACGTTAAATAACTCACTATTCTCTAACGCTTCGAAAACAGAATACTTCCTACCTTGAGCCAAAGCTGCCCCATAAACCGTTCGCTCAAGTACAGGAATGTCATTCACTTCCTCTAGAAGTGCCCTCTTTATGAACTGGTTTCCAGGGCTCCAATCTATAAATTCAACGAGGTTTTTTAGTAGTTTAAGCTCTAACTGCTCGACCATCGCTTCGAGAAACTGTGTATTTGGCATCACCTCAGTACAAGCATAATATTCGTCATGTTTGTCACTTGCTTCACGATAACCAAGCATCGTTTTTACCAATGCGTCTTCAAACGTGGAAGAAAAGTGGTTACAAATTAGAAACAAAGGCAGAACTCGCAACACGCCAAGTAAAATTCCTACGTTTGGGTCTTTAACCGACGTTTCTTGAAGTCGAATTCGAGTCGCATTTGACGTCACGACCAAGTGCTGCCAAACCTTAGGTGTGATGTGTTTAATGTTGCCATCATTCCACTTGATCAGCTGTTGACTCATTAACAATGGGAACAATAAACGACAATTTTCAATACCTATCTGTCGTGCTGCAATTTTTGGATCGAGAATCACCTTAGATTTCTTTCCATATTTATCTGCAAACTCTTGATTGGAAACAAACTCGATTAAACTTGAGCTCAATGGCCTACTTTTCGCGGATATTTCATGGAGTTTGGAAAAGTTTAAAGATGGCGAATACGCAACACTAGCGAATTGATTGTAATCGGGTAAGTCTGAAAACAACGAACTTATTAAGGTACCTTGAAGCTTCTCAAGCATTAGCGCAGAAGCGGCATTGCTGACATCATCGATAACGTATCGTAAGGTTTGTTGCTTCGCGTCGACTTTCTCACGATGAGCATTGACTCTATCCTGCTCGCAGCGCAATAAAATACGTTGGTTGTGAGATATGCGGTCAGATTCATCAAATATGACGCTATCACAATACCTATTTTCCAAACTTAGTAACGTGTCTACTGTAGATTGTGCGAGCTTATATTCAGGTGAGATTAACCATCGATTAAAGCGAGCTTCAACGTTGATTGAGACCTTCCTTGAGATATCAACTACTTCAGGGGTATAACTTTTATTTGCTAACAACAACCGTGACTTTCCTTTGCCGTAAATGCTCTTGTATCGGCATATCCTGCCTTTATAACAAAACTAATATTAATAGAAATTAGAGATTGGTTCACGAAATTGTTTCAATAAAATTAAGGGTATTTAGTTATAGTGCGTTGAGAGTGGCTAGTGTGTGATATGTAGCCGGATATACTTTTCTGGAAAGCTGTATTTGAACCTTTTCTTCTTCGGTAGATATTTTTTCGCCTGCTTGCAAACTTTACTATCTCCAGACGTTCTCACCTTTTTGATTCTTGCGTAACCTTTAGAGTGCTTCATCTCAATCATCAGATCGCAATAACCCTCGAAATCAACATTACTCTTGTTGAGCCCTTTCATGACGGTGACTTTTATCTTTTTAGCTACAGGATTAACCAATGCATCGTCGGGAAAAGCGACTGGGGATAAAAAACATAATAGTAAGACTAGATATCTCATACTGCTCTCTCTTTGTTGAGGGTGAGAACAGTATGCGGAGATTTAAGAGAAATGAAGGATTAACTTAGTATGAAGATTGACTAGCTAGCGCGTAACTCTCAACGATTACGCTTTCTTTGAGCCTTTAGACTTAAAACCATTATGCGGGAACACGTTACGAATACGCTGCTGTACGTTTTTAGGTACATCTTTAGTGAACTTGAGATTGTAGCCAGAACGTTTTGCATACACTTTTAGCTCACCTTTAAAGGTATTGTTATGACCAATCTCTTGAAGGTTATGCTTAAAGCTCGGTGGAAGATGCCCTTTAACTTGTTCGATCGCCCCGTCACTAAATTTAATTTTCAACACCGGTCGATCGACTGCTACTAACCAAAAAACTAATACCGCACCGATTAAGATTACGTACATCATAATGTCACCACTACTGTTGATGGTTATTTATCGTCAGAAAGGAGTTTGCTTAAGTCTTCTTTAAGGCTAGTCACCGTCTTGCTGGCCTGTTCACTACGAGACGCTTCGCTAACCAAATACTCGATGGCGTCGGAAAGCGTACAACCTAGCTCGTTCGCTCGTTGAGATAGTTTTTCCCATACACGATAATCAAGGTCGATTGATTTCTTTTTGGTGTGAACTTGTTCAGCATTGAAGTGGCGCTTTCGCTTAGCTCTGATCGCTTGTTTAAGCTTGTTATCGAGCTCAGGAGACATGTTGTTAGAGATCCACTCAAGAACACCCGTAGGCTGGTGTTCCAGCTTCAATAAGGCTTGAACAGCAACATCAGCTTCACTTGAATCAATATGGCAAGTGATCGATTCACCTTCTTTCCATTTTTTGACCAGATAGTTCCATTTCCAACCACATTCCAAGTTTTCAAGTTGCTGATATTTCATGTCTAGTCTCGAGAGTTAATCCTAGTGACAGCGTAACCCAAAATAGGCTATTTAACAATTATTGTCTTGAAAGAATAGACCAAGATCATACTTATATTAGCTTAGTGATTAGTAACTACCACATAGAGCTACAAGCGAGATCGGTTTTTCTATATACTCCCTACCTCATTATCATAATCAGAAACTTAAATGACTCAAGTAGATTGGCGACATGTTACGCCTCAGTACGACGAATATAGCGCTCAATTAGAGCAATTCCCTGACATCTCGCCTTTCCCGTTTTCAGATATTCAACATAGATTCAAAGATGCGCTAACCCGCTTTGTCCGTTTGTCTAACCTTTCGCGTGTTTTACTTGTAAACGCTCCGGACAATTCGATCTATCGTCAAATGATTGTTGAATCTCTGGTCACTGCTTTAGATGATCACACTCTACCGGTTATAAAAACTGAATCTTTAAATGCTGCCTCTCTTTTTGACCAAGTTCAATCGAAAGACGGTAAGGTTGTTGCGACAAAACCTGGCCTCCTGGCTAGAGCAAACAACGGTTATCTGATCGTTTCAGCAAACTTGATCTTAGCAAACCCAGGAAGCTGGTTACTGCTTAAATCTGCGCTGCTTGGTGAAGCCGTAGAGCCTATCAGTAGTAATCCTGAGCACTTGAACCAATCTCCAACTTTGCCTCTTACCTACAACATTAAGTTGATTGTGGTTGGTGATAGAGCTCAATTAGGTGACCTTGATTATCTAGACAGCGATATTCAAACCGGTTTTTGCCTATTTAGCGAAATTGAGCAAGATATCAAGATCTCTGAAGAGAATTTGACTCAATATCTTGGTTACCTTAAGTGGCTTCAACTACGCTATGAACTGCCAACCATCACGCAACAAGCGTTGACGGGCATTCTTACTGCCGGAGCAAGAGAGACTGAAGATCAAAGCTATACTCCATTATGCCCTATTTGGCACAATGCGTTATTGAACGAAGCTTTGATTGAAGCTAACAATGGTGAGATTGATATTCACCATATCCAACAAGCTCAACAACACAAATACAACCGAGAGTCGTACCTACCAGAACGCGCTCTTGATGATATTCGAGATGGCCAAGTCATTATTGAAACTGAAGGTGAACAAGTTGGTCAGGTTAATGGCCTAACAGTCATCGATGTTCCTGGACACCCGATATCGTATGGTGAACCTGCACGAATTTCCTGTGTTATTCACTTTGGTGATGGTGATATTGCCGATGTTGAGCGCAAAGCCGAACTTGGTGGTAATCTTCATGCAAAAGGTATGATGATCATGCAAGCATTTGTGAGCAGCGCACTCAACCTTGAAGATCCGCTACCTTATGCCGCTTCTGTGGTATTTGAGCAATCGTATTGCGAAGTAGATGGCGATAGTGCTTCTCTTGCAGAGCTTTGCTCTTTGGTGAGTGCTTTGTCTGAATACCCTATCAATCAACAAATTGCGGTTACTGGTGCAGTGGACCAATTTGGTCGTGTACAAGCGGTTGGTGGGCTAAACGAGAAAATCGAAGGCTTTTACCATGTGTGTAAGCACAATGGCTTAACTGGCGAACAAGGTGTGATCCTTCCAAGATCGAATTTAAGGCACCTCGCACTGAAGCCAGACCTTATTGAAAGCATTAAGAATGAAGAATTCCATATTTGGTCTGTGTCTAATGTAGATGAAGCAATTCCTCTCATTATGAACAAACCATTTAGAGACGATGAACAAGAAAGCGTTCTGAGCAAAATCGCGGAACGTATTGAAAACTTTGAAAGACATGAGCACCCTATTGGAATCGTTGGACGCATTAAAAACTGGTTTGTCTAGTACTGATCGGACTTGTTTAGCGTACACCTGTTCACTAATATGCACCTATCAAAAATCGGAGTAATTGATAATGCAAAACAAACGTGATTCTTACACTCGCGAAGAGCTTCTAGCATCAAGCCAAGGCGAACTATGGCCACAAGGTCCTCAACTACCAGCACCGAACATGCTAATGATGGATCGCATCACTAAAATGTCTGAAACTGAAGGTGATTACGGTAAAGGTTTAGTTCTTGCTGAGCTGGACATTACTCCTGACCTATGGTTCTTCGATTGTCACTTCCCAGGTGACCCTGTAATGCCGGGTTGTCTAGGCCTTGATGCTATGTGGCAGCTTGTTGGCTTCTACCTTGGTTGGGTTGGCGGCGAAGGTAAAGGTCGTGCTCTAGGGGTTGGCGAAGTGAAATTCACTGGTCAAATTCTGCCTACAGCGAAAAAAGTAACTTACGAGATCCACATGAAGCGTGTTGTTAACCGCCGCCTAGTTATGGGCCTTGCGGATGGTCGCGTACTTGTTGATGGCAAAGAGATCTACGTTGCTAAAGATTTGAAAGTTGGCCTTTTCCAAGATACGTCAGCATTCTAATCTGTTAGTTAGATTTTTAATAAAGCAGCCCATGGCTGCTTTATTTTCACTCCAATAAATTTAGTTATAGTGCATTAAAGTATCACGTATTTAATTTGAAACAGAATAAATCCACCAGCGATACGCTTATGATAGCGAAACTAGAATGCTAAATAGCTCTGGGAATCTTTGTATTGTTCTGAAACTAACAAGGCTCCAGTTGTTGTATCAACAAACAATGGAGCCCTGACCTTTAATTCTTTGCGGCCTATCTATTTATAGAGACCTGATTGCTTATCATCTTTGGCATCACGCCAACCACCTAACCAATAAGACCGAGAATCCATTTGACTATATGGGCAAGCTTCTTGCGACCTACCATTTAAACCAGCTTTGTAGCCTTGAGATTGTGCTCGTTCTAGTCGATCACGCTTTTGTCTCTTCATAGTGCAGTCCTCATACGGGTGTTCCATTTACTAACATACAATGATTACAACTTTGCGGAGTTTTTGTGACTCCAACTTTAAGAATCGATCAGATTTTCACTTTTCTCAAGGCGAAAAAAAGCCCGAGTTCAGAATTGTGAACTCGGGCTCAAGAGATAAAATTATTTAAATTTTCTGCGGAACCCTAACAGACCAAGTACAGTCAAACCCAGCCAACCTAGGCTACCGCCTTGACGATCAACTTTTTCTGAGTCAGCGCTACGAGTTTGGATGTCGGCTTTCGTAGCACCAGCAATCGGAATCAGCTTAACAGCAACAACCTCTTCGACTGCATTAGATGATGCACCAGCACAGTATGAGTTGTGAGAGGTAGTATCGTAGGCTCGTTCATCGTTACCTCTACCGTCTCCATTTGTATCGATCATACATTTTATAGCTGTTGCCGAAATAACACCCGCGTCATTAATATCTGTTGCATCGATAATTCGGAACTTATTGTTTTCTCCAGAAGCGTTGCCATCATTCGTTAGATCATCTAACCACCAAGCTTTGCTCTCAAACAGCGCAATTCTTGTTGCGTCAGTACCAGTCGCTTGATACGGATAAATAAAACCACGATGACGACGCTCACTGCCATCTACTTCTCGGGTTGTTTCGGCGTCAATTTGACCAACAAACTCGTTAAAGTTGTTCACCGCTTTAGCTTCACCGCTAGCACCACCAAAGAAGATACCACCAGACAAGTACGTTGCAGTCGGGTTTTTAGCATCAGTGACAACAAAAATCTTGTTACCTGCACTACCGCTCTCAGGAACATAGCCATTACGCTTAGCATAGCCAACAGCAAACAAGTTCTGGTTAATATCAGTCGCAACGGAGTTACTGTATCTAGCATCGTCATTCGATGAACCAGACTTAACCTCTGCACCGCTAATCTGTTTAGTTGTCCATGTTGCGCTGGTAAGGTCAAGTGAATCGCTCACAAAAACACTGGCATTCATGTCTTGTAGGTCGCCATTACCATCTGCTGTATTATAGCCAACACCATAGAAAACAGAGTTTGATTCAACAATTGAACGCATACTGCCTTGAGCAAAGTATTCATCTTGTTGAGCATTTCCACTTCTGATCCAATCAATCTCTTTTGTTGTAGTACCATCCCAGATAGCAGCTTTTGAGCTAAATGTTGTATCCGAAGTATCTGTTTTTGGACCTGCCGTAGATACACTACCTACATTATAAACAGTACTGTTGCTTGCCGTAATCGCTTTCCATGCACGAGTTTCAGAGGTGCCAGTAGGCCCAGCCGTCGTCGTAAACATCGCATTATTACGGATACCACCTTCAGATTTAACACCTAGTGGTTGAGCATTATTATCTAGAGAGTTAATGACCGTATTACGAGTGTCAAATGTCGCGCCGCCTTCAACAAATGCTTTTGCATTGACGTAAGTTAGGTCGAACCTTTCCTTACTCCAAGTATCATTCCAACGGTTTTGCGCCCAACTCTCACATGTAGAGTATCTTAGCTCTCTATAACAATAGTTTTCGAAATCATCGAACTCTTGGATGTATTGGAACGGAGCGTCCATCGCGAATGGTACTTCTTCACGATAACTTACAGCCTCGACCGTATTGCGAGTTTCACCAGCCAATTTAAAGCTATCACATGCAACTCCGCCAACGGTACCAGTCGTAAAACAACTTTCAGTGTCTGTAACTGTTGCTGGCTGAATCGCTACACCAAAGATTTCAGATGCACCAGTAATCGAAGGCGTTACTTCAACTACTTTGTAAAGCGCAGCGTTGGCGTTAGTTGCAGCAAAAACTAATGCTGCAACTGTTGTTAATTTAAATTTAGTACAAGTCATTATTACTTCTTAACTTTCCTGTTGTAGTGCCTCGAGCTCTTCCCAGCGCTCAAAAGCAACTTCAAGCTCCTGCTCTGCTGCAGATAGCTTATCTAATACTGGTTGTGTCTGCTCTACAGATTTTGAAAAGAAGCTTGGATCGTTGACTTCTTCCTGAAGAGTTTCAATTTGAGTTTCCAATTCTTCCAAACGCATTGGTAGCGCTTCTAGTTCTCGTTGTAGCTTATACGATAACTTCTTAGGTTTAGCCTTAACTGGCGCAGTTTTGGGAGTTTCCTCAACTACTTTCTCAGGCTTTGATGGCTTTTCAACCTGTCGGTACTCTAATGCTTGCTTTCTTTGCTGCTGAGCATCGTGATAGCCGCCAACAAATTCTTCAATCACACCGTTACCTTCGAAGATCCAACTTGTCATAACTGTGTTATCAACAAACTGACGATCGTGGCTCACTAAAAGAAGCGTACCCTGATAGTTGGCAAGCAAATCTTCTAAAAGTTCCAAAGTTTCGATATCTAGATCGTTGGTTGGCTCATCGAGAATCAATAAGTTGTTCGACTTAAGGAAGATACGAGCTAATAACAGGCGGTTTTTCTCACCACCAGATAGTGCTTTAACAGGAGTACGAGCACGTTTTGGAGAGAATAAGAAATCTTGTAAGTAGCTTAGTGCATGACGCTCACGGCCGCCTACAGTGACTTCTTGCTTACCATCCGCTAGGTTATCAATTACAGACTTCTCAGGGTCTAGGATTTCGCGGTATTGGTCGAAGTAAGCGACTTCAAGCTTAGTACCGCAATGCAGACAACCTGAATCTGGCTTAAGCTGATCAAGAAGCAGTTTAAGTACCGTACTCTTACCACAACCGTTAGGTCCAATCAGAGCGATACGATCGCCACGCATAATGTTGAAGCTGAAGTCTTTAACAATCTCTTTGCCTTCGAAGCCAAAGTTAATGTTCTCAGCTTCAAATACAATCTTGCCTGAACGCTGGCCATCGTCGATTTGGATGATCGCTTTTCCTTGCACTTCACGACGATTCAAACGTTCTTCACGTAGCTTCTTAAGCGCACGTACACGGCCTTCGTTACGAGTTCGACGAGCTTTAATACCCTGACGAATCCATACTTCTTCCTGAGCGAGCTTCTTATCGAATTCCGCGTTCTGCATCTCTTCAACACGTAGCGCTTCTTCTTTTTCAACTAGGTAGTTTTCGTAATCACCTGGAAACGAGCTTAGTTTGCCGCGATCAAGATCAACAATGCGTGTTGCCATCGATTTGATGAAAGCACGGTCATGCGAGATAAAGATAATTGAACCACGGAAGTCTTTCAGGAAGCCTTCTAACCATTCAATAGTCGCAACATCCAAGTGGTTAGTCGGTTCGTCTAGAAGTAAAACGTCTGGGTCACATACAAGTGCACGAGCAAGCGCCGCTTTACGTTGCCAACCACCAGATAGATCCGTCAGCTTTGTTTCAGCAGTCAGCTTAAGTGCCGCTAATACGTTACTTACGCGATCTTCAAAGCGCCATGCATTCGCATGATCCAATTGCTCTTGAACGCGAGTAAGACGGTTTAGATTCTTTTCACTTGGGTCTGTCGCGATGAGATCCAGAAGATCATGGTAGATCTTCAGCTGTTCGCCGATTTCAGCAAGGCCACCAGCAACGTAGTCATAGACTGTACCTTGTTCATTACGCGGTGGATCTTGTTCCAAGCGAGACACAACCACATCTTGCGTGATTTGCATCTTGCCATCGTCCATGATGATGTTCCCAGACAGGATTTTCATCAACGTAGACTTACCAGCGCCATTGCGCCCTACTAAACACACACGTTCGTTTTCTTGCAGCGCAAAGTCCGCACGATCTAATAACGGGTGATCGCCAAACGCTAATTGCCCATTATGAATTGTAAGTAATGCCATTCTTCTTTAACCAATCATTAAGTTCTAACAAGCCAAATGGCCAGTTAAGTTCTGAGCTTTGAGAAAGATCAGAGCTTTCAAATTTGAGCACAGGAATAGTGACCCCGTAACGGGAAAAGAGCTCATCATCAAATGCAATGTCGACAACGTTGACGTGATGGCTAATATTTAACTGTTCCGTGAGTTGGAATGCCATCTCACATAGATGGCACCCTTCTGTACTGTAGAGAGTCAGCACTATATATCCTTATACAATCTCTTAACTACTTGTGAGTAATCAACCAGCAGTTATGAATGTGCTTATTGCGAGAGAAGTCCAATGGAAGCGTCTTAGCAGAGATGTTCTGAGCCTTAAGACCTAATTCATCCAGAGCTTCCAAGTCCATTTTGAAGTGACGCTTGTTGTTAGAGAACACAATCGTGCCTTCTTCACGAAGAAGACGCTTAAGGTTTTCCATCAACTGAATATGATCACGTTGAACATCGAAAGATTGATCCATACGCTTTGAGTTTGAGAACGTAGGTGGATCAATAAAGATCAGGTCGTAAGAACCCTGCTCTTTAACCAACCACTGTAAGCAGTCAGCTTGCACAAACTGATGTTGACGACCAACACGGCCATTAAGCTCCATGTTCTGTTTTGCCCACTCAAGGTAGGTGTTAGACATATCAACCGTTGTTGTAGAGCGCGCACCACCGACAGCAGCATGAACAGATGCACTGCCTGTGTAAGCGAACAGGTTTAGGAAATCTTTACCTGCGGCCATCTCACCGATGCGACGACGAGTGATCTTATGATCTAGGAACAAGCCTGTATCTAAGTAATCATGAAGATTAACAATCAGCTTAACGCCGTATTCGTTCACTTCTAGGTTAGATGAGTCTTGAGCCATCTTCTGGTATTGAGAACGGCCTTTCTGCTTCTGACGGACCTTAAGAACCACGTTGTTTGCTTCAACGCCTGTTACTTGGATAGAAGCACGGATGATATCGGTTAAGCGACGTTTTGCCTTCTCTTCCGGTACATCTTTAGGCGCTGCATATTCCTGAATCACAAGGTGACCTGGGTATACATCAATCGCTACATTGTATTCAGGTAAGTCAGCATCATAGATACGGTAACAATCTAATTGCTCTTTCTTAGCCCACTTGCCAATTTTACCGATGTTCTTTTTAAGACGGTTCGCGAAATCAGGTGCAATCAATTGTTCTTGTTCGCCTGTTGGGCGCTCTGACATCGGACGATCTGAAATTGAGTAGTTCTTTTGGTGACACGGTAACGCACCGTTATTCAATTTGAACTGTTTGTCTGCACGCATGCGTAAGCAGCTAAGTAGTTCGTCTGAACTAGAGAAGATAGACGCGTTGCAGCCACCGAACTCAGCTTTAAGTTGTGCACCGAATGCCGTGTAAAGTGCAATTAGACCCGGCTCTGTACCTAGACGCTCACCGTAAGGTGGGTTAGAAACAATCACACCATCAGTAAACTCTGTAGGACGCTTAAGTTTTGCAGCATCACCTACTTCGAATTCAATTAACTCTTCAACACCAGCACGGCGAGCGTTATCACGCGCTGTTTTGATCATGCGTTCATCATTATCGTAGCCATAGAACTTACATTCTACTTTCTTAACTCCACGACGGCCTTGAACGTTAGCTTCTGCTTTAACTTCAGCCCAAAGCTCAGGTTCGAAATCTTCTAGTGATTCAAAGCACCATTTCTGACGTTTAACACCTGGTGCTAGGTTTGCAGCCATCATTGCAGCTTCAATCACTAACGTACCTGAACCACACATAGGGTCTAAGAAAGGTTTCGTTGCATCCCAACCACTACGAAGAAGGATTGCAGCAGCTAGCGTTTCACGCAGCGGAGCACGACCTGATTCTGGACGGTAACCACGTTGGTGAAGACCGCTACCCACCATATCAACACCAAGAATCGCTTTATCACGGTGTAGACGAACGTGAATACGAACATCTGGGTTCTCTTTGCTGATAGAAGGACGAGGCAAAGACTTCTTCTCGAAGCAATCAACAACGGCATCTTTTACTTTCATCGCACCGTATTGGCTATTACGGATTTCGTTGTTCGTACCATTGAAGTCAACAACAAAACGCTTAGAGCTATGGAATTGATTTACCCAGTTAACCGCAGTGGTTGATAGGTACAAATCCATGTCATCCATACAAGTGAATTCAGAAAGGACACGTACAAATCGAGAAGCCAAACGGCTCCACAAACAACAACGATAAATTTGCTCATTGGTCGCTTTGAATTTAACACCTGCTTGAACAGGTTTTGCGTTTGAAATCCCTAGTTGGGTTAGTTCTTCAACTAATAAATTCTCAAGGCCGTTTGAGGTAACCGCTAGATATTGATTCATAGTGTTCTTTTATTGATAAAAATGAGCTCGATTATACCTGAATTTGTAACTAGAGCATCACACTAAACACGTCTTTTCATTGAATCTTTCGACTAACTGGCTAGCAAATGTACAGTCTTGAAGCGATCGCTTACCCACATCCCCTTAGAACACAAGACCTATCAAACCAACTCCATTTCGGACCATTTCTTAACCAAAGTAGCAGTGTGAATTTATATTCACCTCAAAACTGGTATATACCAATGGTAATTTATGGGTGAAATTTAGCTACAAAAGACCAGAAACAGGGAATAAAGACGGGGAATTTACTCTTCTGGTGATGAAAACAGGCAGAAATTAAGGTGAAAAAATAGTCGTAAGTTCACTATTTAAATGGTTAAGCAGTGATGTATTTATCAGGATGAGGTTTTTTAGGCACAAAAAAATCGGCTATTAAGCCGATTCTGAGGAAGGTTTATCACTTGTGTGCTGCGATGCGTGGTAGAAATGATGTACTAAATTGGAGGTTAACCCACCATCGCTATGTGTGCTTGATGAAGGATAGCGTTCGCGTCTACCATTCTATCGTGCATCACCTTGATTGAGTCTCCAAATCGCAGCCCTTTTGAAGGCGTTAATAGGAACTCTTCTAGGTCGACAAATGCACATAGGCTCGCACACTCTCCCACTTCTAATACAATGAAATACCCTAAGCTATGCTCGTTATTCATTTGTACAATATCCCCTTCTTGAGGATATTCATGGCCAGTGCCTTGTGAGTCGAAGAACCAACTCTTAGGCTGTACAGGCTTATGGAAGCGCTTTGCTGCCACACAATAGAGTGCAAGTTCAGCTTGGCGAGGCTCAGACAGTTCTAAGCCAGAAATTTGTTCTTTGAAGGTTTGGTATGAAGATGCGTCATCAACGGTGAATTCATTATCTCTAAACGCGCAGTCCACCAGCTTATTACGGACCAGATTCGTTTTGAAAATCATATCCTCTCCGAGGTTTAGCATTAATGAACATTGCTGCTCATCGTAATACCAACTCCATGTATCGCTAGGTTTAAGCATCATTTCGTCTCACACTGTTGAACCATTCCATTAGGTAAAACGCAAAATTACCTTCAATTACAGTAATTTTACTGAGCAATAGGCAAAAAAAAAGAGGAAATGAATTCCTCTTTCTTGTCGCTTTTCTCTACAACTCAGTGAGTTACAGTGTCTCTTTTATTAAGACGATGCCAGATTGTCGCTTTTCAGAAATAAAAGCGTCTTGCCGTTTAAAGATTTTTAACGATGTCGCCTACAAGACCTGGACCTTTGTAAATGAAACCAGAGTAAACTTGTACAAGCTTAGCGCCTGCCATCATTTTCTCTTTTGCAGCAACATACGAATCAACACCACCTACTCCAATGATCGGCAGTTTGTCACCCAGCTCTTCGTGAAGTTTACGAACTACTTCAGTACTGCGAGATTGAACAGGACGTCCACTTAGACCACCCGCTTCATCGCA
This sequence comes from Vibrio crassostreae, assembly GCF_041439375.1. GTDB lineage: Bacteria > Pseudomonadota > Gammaproteobacteria > Enterobacterales > Vibrionaceae > Vibrio > Vibrio crassostreae_D. Next base: position 18,958 of record NZ_JBGONY010000009.1, read on the forward strand.
ATGTTTCATGCCTTCAACGATTGAACGATCCAATGTTGTGTTTGTTGCGATCACACCATCGATCTTATTTTTGATCAATGACTCACAAATTTGGCTAATTTCGTCGTCGCTTAGATCCGGAGCAATCTTAAGAGCAAGAGGTACATATTTACCATGCTTCTCTTCTAGTTCAGATTGTTTCGTTTTCAGTTCAGACAATAGATCGTCTAGTGCTTCGCCGTATTGAAGAGAACGAAGTCCTGGAGTGTTTGGTGAAGAGATGTTCACAGCAATGTAACCAGCGTATTGATATACCTTCTCCATACAGATCAAGTAATCTTCAGCGCCCTTTTCAATTGGTGTGTCTTTGTTCTTACCGATGTTGATGCCTAAGATGCCGTCGTAGTTCGACTTCTTAACATTCTCAACAAGGTTATCAACGCCTAGGTTATTAAAACCCATGCGGTTGATGATACCTTCAGCTTCAACAAGACGGAACAAACGAGGTTTGTCGTTACCCGCTTGCGGACGCGGAGTAACAGTCCCTACTTCTACGAAACCAAAACCCATTGCGCCAAACGCATCAATACATTCGCCGTTTTTATCTAGGCCGGCAGCAAGGCCAACTGGGTTTTTAAAAGTAAGACCCATGCACTCTACAGGTCGGTGAGGTAATTGTTGGCGATACAAAAGATCAATAGGCGTGCCTGTGAAGCGTTTGAAATTTTGAATTGCTAGATCATGTGCCTTTTCGGCATCAAGTTGGAAAAAGCCAGTTCTGGCTAGACGGTAAAGCATTGTGCCTCCGATAGAAAAAAGCCCCGTGTAAACGGGGCGATATTATTTACTTATTTACCCAACTATTCAATCTATTACTGTCTGTAAGGGTAAGATAATCGAGTTTGCTAACGAATGCGGTTCATTATTAAGCAAACGTTATCGTTTCTTCAGGTTATTAGCTCATTTCTAGCCTTTACCACATTACGGCCACCAGCTCACTTAACAACAAGCAACTCACTTAACAACAAACAACGTGTGCGTCGAGATTGCCCCTTCAAAAATCGTTAGACCAATGGATCCCACTTTACCGAAACGAAAAAGGCAGACCTTATGGCCTGCCCTCATTTTTTTCGTTTTATCTAGTGACTAGTCTTTTGACATGCAGTTTAGATTCAACAGCATCAATTCACGCAATGCTACTGAGAACTTAGCAAACTCATGAACCGAACCCACTTTGAATTCGTTTAAGATGCTTTCCCAACGATGTAGGGAAACAGAGTTACTTTCCATCCAGTCATCAAGCGCTTTAATTACATCAATATCTGAAGCACAACCACAGTTAAGTACTTGGCCAGTTAACTGACGTTGCTGCCAATCCAGATCTTCTCTGAATGCTGCACGCGCCAGTGCTTGCCAGTTGTTGTCTACAGCTTGGCCATTGATTTGCTTCAAGAACCAATGCAGTGACAAACGATCACCGAGGTTGAAGTAAAGCTTAGAAGCTTGTTGTACTGTTTTACCTGTTTCACGAGCCACTGTGGATATATCCAGTGCTGAGTACAAACTAGACAAACGAGCCACGGAATTAGCCAGCTCAGCGTTGACACCTTGGTCAATCCATAGTTGAGCCATTGCTTGATGCTCTTCTACTTCTGAAGCTACTAGGTTTTCATCCAGCTTCTCAGTAATCGCGACTACATCACCTTGGTAAAGCTCAATCAATGCATTCACTGACTGTTTACCCGTACGGTTTCTTAGTAACCAACGTGCTAGACGACGAAGCGTACGGCGTACATGGTAAAGCAATTCGTATTGAGCTTCAGAACTTGAGATGTTGTCCAGTTCACGGATGCTCTTCAATACCTTACCCAGGCCGTAGATTTCACGTGATGCCGCGTAAGCATTCGCAATATCAACAATGTTCGCGCCCGTCTCTTCTTGCAAGCGAGTCACAAAGTTACAGCCCATCTCGTTAACCATTTGGTTAGCAAGCGCAGTCGCAATGATCTCTGCACGAAGTGGATGGTTATCCATGTGCTGAGAATAGTTACGGCGTAACTCTGTTGGGAAGTATTGCATCAGTTGTTGAGCATGGAACTCATCATTCGCAATATCATCACTCACAAGATCTTCTTTTAGAACCATTTTACCGTAAGCGATCAATACTGATAATTCAGGTCTTGTTAGTGCTTGGCCCTGCTTCTCACGCTCTAGCAGCGTTTCGTCATCTGGGATGTATTCCAAACCACGGTCTAAGTATCCTGCTTTTTCCATTGTGTGGATAAAGCGGATTTGCTCTTTCACTAAGCCAACGCCTTGATGCTCAGTAACAGAGATAGATTCAGCTTGGCAGTATGCGTCGTCTAGTACGATTTCGCCTACTTCGTCTTCCATAGATTCTAGAACTTGGTTACGTTGCTTAACGGTCAGATCACCATTAGACACCAAGCCATTCAAGAAGATCTTAATGTTAACTTCGTTATCCGAGCAATCTACACCACCAACGTTATCAACAAAGTCAGTATTAACTCGACCGCCCGTTAGAGCGTATTCAATACGACCCAACTGAGTCATACCCAAGTTACCACCTTCACCAACAACCTTAGCTTTCAGGTCACGGCCATCAATACGTAGCACGTCATTTGCGCGGTCACCCACATCAGTATGAGTCTCGTTAGAAGACTTAACGTAAGTACCGATACCGCCATTCCAAAGTAGATCAACCTGCATAGACAAGATCGTTTTGATCAAGTCATTGGGTGCCATTGATGCTTTCTTGGTACCAAGCATTTTCTGAATTTCAGGCGTTAAAGAGATAGACTTCGCTCGACGAGAGAAGATGCCACCACCTTGAGAAATCAGCTCTTTATTGTAATCTTCCCAGCTTGAACGAGGCAGATTAAACAGACGGTCACGCTCTACCCAACTGGACGCTGATTCTGGATTCGGGTCAATGAAGATGTGCATGTGGTTAAACGCAGCTTGTAAGCGAATATGCTTAGATAGCAGCATGCCGTTACCAAATACGTCACCTGCCATATCACCCACACCAATGGCAGTGAAGTCTGTGCTTTGACAGTTGATGCCCATTTCACGGAAGTGACGTTTAACAGATTCCCAGCCACCTTTCGCCGTGATACCCATAGCTTTGTGGTCGTAACCGTTAGAGCCACCAGAGGCAAACGCGTCACCTAACCAGAAGTTGTACTCTTCAGCTACTGAGTTCGCTAGGTCTGAGAATGTCGCTGTACCTTTATCGGCAGCAACAACCAAGTACGGGTCATCTTCATCGTGACGAACAACACTCTTAGGTGGGATAACCTCACCTTCAATGATGTTGTCTGAAACGTCTAGCAATGCACGAATGAATCGCTTATAACAACGTTGACCTTCCGCGAAGATCTCATCACGGCCAGACATGGTGTGTTGACGCTTACAAACGAAACCACCTTTAGCACCGACCGGTACGATAACCGTGTTCTTAACTTGTTGCGCTTTAACTAGGCCTAGAATCTCAGTACGGAAGTCCTCTTGACGGTCTGACCAACGTAAACCACCACGTGCTACTTTACCGCCACGTAGATGCACACCTTCAATGTCTGGTGCGTAAACGAAGATCTCAAACGCAGGAACCGGCGCTGGGATATCTGGAATCTCGCTTGGTCTCATTTTCAGAGCCAACCAAGGCTTAGACTGTTTGTTTTCGTCTACTTGGTAGTAGTTAGTACGAAGCGTTGCAGTGATCATTTCCATGTAGCGACGAATGATACGATCATCATCCAAGCTCTCTACATGATCCAACTGTTCAGTGATCTTCTTAATAAGATCTTGTTGGCCTTTTGCGCTGCCCTTCAGTTTCGGGTCAAAACGCTTGCCGAATAGGCTTACTAACCCTTTCGCTAACTCTGGGTAATGAGACAATGTGTCTTCAATGTATTGTTGGCTAAATGGGAAACCAACTTGACGCATGTAACGAGCATAAGCACGTAAGATTGAGATTTCACGGCCAGAAAGACCAGCGCCAAGCACTAAGCGGTTGAAACCATCGCTGTCTAACTCACCCGCCCAAATTGCCGCAAAAGCTTGTTGGAAAAGATCGCGCGCTTCACGAAGATCAATGGTCTTGTCGCTCTTGTGCAACATCGAGAAATCAAGGATCCAATATGTCACACCATTAGTTTTACGCACTTCATAAGGTGATTCACCAATAACGCGTAGGCCAAAGTTTTCAAGCATTGGCATAACATCAGAAAGGTGAATTGGCTCATCGCTGTGGTAGAACAACTTCAAACGAACTGCTTTTGAATCTGCCGCCTCTTCTTGAGGACGGTAGAAAAGCATACCCAATTTGTTGTCTTCACTTAGTGCTTCTAAACGTTCAATATCCGCAACTGCAGAACCTGGCATCATGTCTTCTTTGTACGAACGTGGGAATGCACGCATGTACTCTTTCGACAATGGAAGACCTTTGCTCTCACCGAAGTTTGCAACGATTGATTCAGACAGGCGGTCATCCCACGTAGACGATACTTCCATTAAATTTTGCTCAATTGTTTTCACGTCCACATCCATGTTGTTGTTATCAACACGAACAATATAGTGCGTTCTCGCCAGTGGGCTTTCAGAGAAGTAAGTTGTGAATTCAACCTCTTCTTCACAACCAAAGTACTGCTTCAAGATGCGTTGTGTTTGGCGACGAAGCTCAGTGTTGTAACGATCTTTTGTTACGTAAACCATGCAGCTAAAGAAACGGCCAAACGGGTCTTTGCGAACGAACAGACGCAGAAGATCGCGATCTTGCATTTGTACTACGCCTGTACCCACTTCAAGTAACTCTTCTTCTCGAGCTTGAAGCAGTTCATCACGTGGGTAGTTTTCAAGAATGTTGTGCAGTGCTTTGTAAGAGTATGAACCCTCACGGTAACCACTCGCGTCTAAGATTCGGTCTACTTTCTCACGAACAAGAGGAATCGTTTCAACGGTTTGGTTATAAACAGCAGACGTGTAAAGACCAGTAAAGCGGTGCTCACCAATGACCTTACCGTTCTTATCGAACTTCTTAATACCGATGTAATCGTTGTAAGCTGGGCGGTGAATGCGTGAAGCCGTGTTGCCCTTGGTTACAATAAGTACATAAGGCTTTTTCGCTTCAAGTCGTGCCGAATCAGAAAACTCAGACAACTTAACGTTGCGTACACGATCTGAATTCGCAAACAAACCAAGACCTTGCTCCTTGGTCGGTTGCAGTTCAGTGTCGCCGTTAACTGAAACTAGGTCATATTCCTTATAACCCATGAATGTAAAGTTGTGTTCACCTAACCAACGAAGAAACGCCAACGTTTCATCAAAACGTTGGCCATCTACAGGAATGCTCTCTTTCTGCTTTTCTACTTGATTGGTTACTTCTTCAAGTCTTTCAACCATCTTCAACCAATCGTTCACAACTAAGCTAGTATCGGTAAAGATATCCAGTAGCTCCGTTTTAAGAGCTGTCATTTCAGCTTTACTGCTAAGACGGTCTACTTCGATATGGAAAAGCGATTGGAATGCACCTTCGTTATTGCTAACACCCACAACACTGCCCTTATCTGAGCGAGAGATTTGTGTTGGGTTATGAAGCATAAGGTGAGAAGAAAGGTCTAGGCGAGTAAGTGCCATTTTTACAGAATCAACAAGGAACGGACTGTCTGGAACGACTATCTCAACGATAGTATGAGTAGACTGCCAACCTTGACGACTTACCGTCGGGTTGAAAACGCGTACAGAGATTTCGTCGGCTTTCTTTTCATTGATGTGATGCCATAAGCTAACTACAGCACCATATAAATCGGATTCGTTTCTCTGAGTCAGATCGTCGTGAGAAACGTTACTAAACAAGTGTTGAGCAAGTTGAGTTACGAGAGGTCGATGAGCAAGGTCAAGTTTGTCTTGAATCAGCTTGTAAACTTTTTCAAGTAAAACTGGAACCACAGTTTCACGTGCGGTCATAGTCACACTCCACAATTAGAATTATATTTTATTATTAGGGGGATCACTTAAGCTAGTGTTTGAAACGTGCCGCTGAGCGCTTTTCTACTAACGAGTTAAGCAAAGGTAATGCATTCATTTATTGTAAAAGCATTATTGAAAAATAGTTAATTGTTTTGGAGGTGGTAAGAGGTGAAATGTTTGATTATGTGATTAAGATTCCTTTTAACTCACTAGGCACGCCAAGGTTTACAGAGCTTCCAACTTAATAAACTTATTTTTTTGGTCAGTTGTCAGCCTAAACTGCCCTCTAACCCCTATTTGTGTAAGAAATGGTCTGAATCGAGTTGCAGGTAACTGTAAACGTAAACCTGTTGTTGTTATCACTTGAACTTTACTTGCCACACCAGAATAGCTGGCTAAAAACTGCTGATATGAGATGTTAAGTTGGAAAATATAGCGATTCATACGATACCTGTATAAATATACAGTGCCAGTATTTTTTGGCACTTGACGATGTCTGACTGTGAAACCTAGCTTGAAACTGAACTTGAAACTGCTCTAGCTTATCGAAAATTCGATGAACCAGAAACAAAAAATCAGTGGCAGATATTCTCTACCACTGACGACTTTTCTTGATAAGTAAACAGATTTAAGTAAACCGTTACTTGAGAACGTTGAACTTAAGCTTCTAGTGCCTTCGTTACTTTCTCAAATAAGTCTTTAGCTAGGTTGTCCATCCCCTTTAAAGTCTCAAGTTCTTTCTTGATCAGAGCTTGGCGTTCATCATCGTACTTACGGAATTTAAGAAGCGGGTCAATCAGACGTGAAGCAACTTGCGGGTTACTGCTGTTAAGCTCACGCAAGATCTCGCCAGCAAACTCATAGCCCTGACCTGACTTGTCATGGAACTGTACCGGGTTCATGTTTAAGAATGAACCAACCAAGTTACGAATTCGATTCGGGTTCTTCAAACTAAACGCTTGATGTGACATCGATGCTTTGATCACTTCAAGAGCATCGGAACTTGGGTTTGTACCTTGTAGAGCAAACCACTTATCCATAACCAGACCATCGTGTTTCCACTTGTCGCTGTAATCCGCCATCAAGGTTTCACGACATGGTAGTTGCGCACTGTTTGCCGCACCCATTGCTGCCATTGTATCGGTCATGTTGTTTGCTTGTTGGTACATTGCAACAACCAAATCGTTACCCTGTTCTGTGTGCGCTAAGTAACTTAGGCAAACTTTACGTAAAGTGCGCTTACCAATCGAATCGTGATCGATTGTGTATTCAGTGAGAGCATTGCTGTGATAAACCGCAGCTAACTCGTCTTCAAGTTCAGCGGCCAATGTTACTTTCATTGAGTTAAGAACAGATGCGACCGCATCAATATCAACACGCTCGTACCAACCTGATACTTCATTATGGCTTGGCAGTGAAAGCATTTCTGCGATAAACGCAGGCTCTAGTGAATCACTCAGCAGTACGCCACGGAATGCATCAACAACAGAATCAGAAAGCTCAAATGCTTGACCCTGTTGAACCTTCTCAACGTTGCTGCGAATGTACTTAGCCAATAGCATTTGACCAGCATCCCAACGAGAGAACTCATTGCGCGCATTCACCATCAAGAAGATAAGCTCTTCATCTGAATAGTCGTACTCCAATTTCACTGGCGCAGAGAATTCACGAAGTAGTGATGGGATTGGTTGTTCAGAAACGTTTTCAAACACGAAGGTTTGTTCCGCTTCTTTGACATCTAATACGTTATTAACTGGCTTTCCGTTACATTGTAACTCAACAACATCACCTGAAGCCGTGTACAGCTCGATATCCAGAGGGATATGCAAAGCCTGCTTTTCAGTTTGCTCATGCGTTGGTGCCGTTACTTGGCGAGTTGTTAACGTGTATTGTTTGTTTTCTGCATCGTAATGGCTTTCAACAGATAGCGTCGGCGTACCAGACTGGCTGTACCATAAACGGAACTGAGACAGATCAACACCCGATGCATCTTCCATTGCGGCAACAAAATCTTCACACGTTGCTGCCGTGCCATCGTGACGTTCGAAGTACAGTTTCATGCCTTTTTGGAAACCGTCTTCACCCAACAATGTGTGGATCATACGGATCACTTCACTGCCCTTTTCGTACACGGTCAATGTATAGAAGTTATTCATTTCTATCACTTTTTCAGGACGAATTGGGTGAGACATTGGGCTTGTATCTTCGGCAAATTGTGGACCGCGAATGATACGCACATTGTTGATACGGTTTACTGCGCGAGAGCCAAGATCCGATGAGAACTCTTGGTCACGGAATACCGTTAGACCTTCTTTCAAACTCAGCTGGAACCAATCACGACAAGTCACTCGGTTACCTGTCCAGTTATGGAAGTATTCATGGCCAATTACCGCTTCAATACCTAAGTAATCGGTATCCGTTGCGGTTTGGTCGTTCGCCAAAACAAACTTAGAGTTAAATACGTTCAAGCCTTTGTTTTCCATCGCACCCATGTTGAAGAAATCTACCGCGACGATCATGTAGATATCTAGGTCGTACTCTAAGTTGAAACGCTCTTCATCCCACTTCATTGAGTTAATCAAAGACACCATTGCATGGTTTGCACGGTCTAGGTTGCCTTTATCAACAAAGATTTCTAGGTCAACTTTGCGACCCGATTGCGTGGTGTATGCGTCACGAAGTACATCGAAGTCACCGGCTACGAGTGCAAACAAGTACGCTGGTTTTGGATGCGGGTCTTGCCATTTCACCCAATGACGACCATTTTCTGCCTCGCCTTCATCTACACGGTTACCATTACTTAATAAGAATGGGTTCTCTGCTTTGTCTGCAATTACCGTTGTAGTGAATTTCGCCAACACATCTGGGCGATCCATGTAGTAAGTGATACGGCGGAAACCTTCAGCTTCACATTGAGTGCAGAACGCGCCACCCGACTTGTACAAGCCTTCAAGTGCACTGTTCCCTTCAGGGTTAACTTCGGTAACGATGGTTAGAGTAAATTCTTTTGGAAGGTCATTCAGCGTAAGTTGAGTTTCAGACTGCTCGTACTGAGTCCATTCGTTGCCTTCAACCAAAACAGAAACCAACTTCAAGCCTTCACCATCAAGTACTAATGTCGTGCTGTCTTTCTCCTGCTTAACACTAGAAACAGCCGTAACAATGGATGCTGAGTCGTACAAATCGAAAGTAAGATCGATTTCAGAAATCGTGTGAGATGGTGATTGATAATCTTTACGATACTTGGCTTGAGGTGTATGTGCCATGACGGGTTCCTTTTGATCGTTATACGTAATTATTTTTTAACTGTATATATCTAAAGGTTGAGCGCCAATAAAACAAGGGGAATATTAAAAAAAGGAGGCATTGTAAGAAAATGCCTCCATGTTTTGCTATTTTATCAATCAAATCAGACAGGAACGCCTAAGAAATGAACTGTGCACAATATTATCAACGAGTACGCCGTTACTGCTAAAACTCACGATTATCGAATGCGATTGAGTACCGCAAACATATCTCCCTCTTCACCTTGCAGCGTTAACACATCGCTGTTCAGTGTATATCGAGTGCCGTGTTCACCGTTCTCATAAAGTAACACTAGTTGATCGCCTTCTGTGTAATACACCCCGCGACGAATGACTTCACCACCTTCTTCATCTGATACTCGGAACATGAATATAAAGTCCGGCTGAAGGACTAAATCCATTTTTTGAATGTTACTCGCACGTAGATCGCTTCCAGACAGTTGGGCACTTGACCAGATTCCCGCCAATGCATTTGGCAAGGCCTTGGTGAACATAACACCGTTAAGATTCAGCATGTTGTGATTACTGCTGTACGCGTAAACCTGAGGTTCTGAGGTATTCAAACCCAAAATAATCGTGTCTTCATTGGCGTTATACAAACCTTCCCAATGATCGACACTGTAGTCTTTCTTTTGGATATCGATAGTGAATGAGTAGTTTGAATCAAGAGTGAGCTTGATCGCTCTAAAGTTTTCAGTGCCTTGCTCAGGATCAGGATTCATCAAATACCAATCACCAAGCAACAGAGGAAGGTCAAAATGAGATAGATTACTATCACTTTTTGATTGTTGGCTACTCGAAGCGACCTCGCTCCCAAAAGCCACAAAACTTAAACAAGATAAAAATAGTAGAATCCATTTCATAAGCGTCCCCTCGTTTTCTTTAAGCTTAGGCACGTAATGAATAGAAAGCGAAAAAATATGATCTAAGTCACTAAATTTTAAGTGCGAAGTAACTTAAATGTCATTATCACTCGAAAAATAATACTTAAGTTTAGTTATTTTTACAGTGTACTTCACAGCCGAAAATCAAATAACAATGGTTCTGCAGCAAGTTAAAAAGCGAGGAAGCATGCCGTTAACATGACATTATTCGAGGCAAGAACACAGGTACAAAAAAAGCGAGCCTAAGCTCGCTTTTCAAATAGTACGTCTTTAAACAATCACCTTATAACAGGTATTTTGTTTATTTCTTGATCATATCCAGCATGATAGCAACTGATTCATCAAGATAAGCATCCGGGGCTTCGTAGTCTTTTGGAATATCATCCAACGTTTTAAATGCCTCTAACTTAGCGGCTTTTTGACGTTGGTTAATACGCTCTAGACGAAGCGCATCCGCATCATCACTCTCTTGTTGACGAACCTTTTCATTCAGAGAAAGGTCATTGTCGTCTTTATCTGCCTTATATTTTTCAATATCTTGCGCGATAAAGCCAAATTCCATGTCTGTTGCGATACGAGCTTCGTGTTTAGCCGTCAACGCTGCGATCTGCTCATCGTTACGCTGTAACACTGAGTACTTCGCTTTGTCGATGCTGTCCCAAGGAAGAGCGTTGTCTTCAACACTTTCACCAGTATCTGCAGGATCAATTGGCGTTGGGTAAGCAATATCAGGTACTACACCCTTGTTTTGCGTACTACCACCATTGATGCGGTAGAATTTTTGGATTGTGTATTGAACGTAGCCTAACTCTTTATCGAACAAATCATAAATATGATTCAAAGAGCGATGCTGTTGCACCGTACCTTTACCGAAAGAGTTTTCACCTAGGATGATTGCACGGCCATAATCTTGCATCGCTGCTGCAAAGATTTCAGACGCTGAAGCACTGTAGCGATTCACCAATACCGTTAACGGGCCTTGGTAACTGATTTGACCATCAGTATCGCTGTTCACTTTGACACGACCGTAGCTATCACGAACCTGAACAACAGGTCCTTCTTTGATAAACAAACCAGAGAGTTCAGTTGCTTCAGTCAGTGCACCACCACCGTTGTTTCGGAGGTCAACAATAATACCTTCAACACCTTGCTCTTTAAGCTCGGTGATCAGTTTATCGGTATCTTTAGAAAGGCCAACGTAGAAACTTGGTACTTCTAATACACCAATTTTCTTGCCGTCTTTCTCGATCACTTCTGATTTAACAGCGCGGTCTTCTAAACGAATCTTATCGCGAACAATTGTGACAACGTGACTTTTTGCATCTTTACCATCTGGCAAGATCTGTAGCTTAACTTTGGTCCCTTTAGGGCCTTTAATAAGTTGTACTACATCGTCTAAACGCCACCCGATAACATCAACAATTTCTTCGCCATCTTGACCAACACCAACAATGCGGTCTCCATCACTCAATTGTTTGCTGTTTGACGCAGGGCCACCAGCAACTAAAGATCGAATAACGGTGTAGTCGTCTGTCATCTGAAGTACAGCACCAATACCTTCTAGAGATAGATTCATCTCGGATTGGAATTGCTCTGCATTTCTTGGAGAAAGGTAACTGGTGTGCGGATCAACTTCTCGCGCGAATGCGTTCATGTAGATTTGGAAAGCATCTTCGTTGTGCGATTGCGTAATACGCTTCATCGCATTGTTGTAACGCTTTTCCAAAACTTCTTGAATCTCTGGCCACTCTTTACCAGTAAGTTTTAGATTCAACGCATCGTATTTAACGCGTTTTCTCCAAAGCTCATTCACTTCAGCGATATCTTTTGGCCATTCCGCTTCGCTACGATTTAGCTCAATACTTTCATCGGTATCAAACTTAATCTCTGTATCTAGCAAAGACAATGCATATTGAAAACGTTCAAAACGCTTCTGCATAGACAAATTATAAACATCGAATGCAATCTGGTTATTACCCGCTTTCAGTTGATCATCAATTTGTGTAGATGACGCAGCGAAAGAGTCAATATCAGCTTGAGTGAAGATATTACGATTATAATCCAGCATCTCTAAGTAACGATTAAAGATAGCTTGAGAGAAATCATCGTTGAGATTGAAGTGTTTATAGTGAGAACGAGTAAATCGAGAAGTAACACGTTTACTAGCAGTTTCGTGTTGGACCTCAGGAGCGAGTAGAGGTAAATCGTCCTGATCTAATTTGGCTTCGAGAGCCTGAGCTGAAGCTGCTAGCCAAAAGCTAGCAGCAATCAGTGTCAATTTTGAACGGCATTTCATGCGTAGGAGTATCTCCTTTAAGCGCGCAAGTGCTCCGCTTTAACAACCATTTGTAGGCCGTTTGCTAACTGAACACGCACATCTTCCTTATTGATTTCAACAATGGTCGCAGCCATGTTTCCTTTACCCATGTTCACATTTACTTCTTTGCCAGCGATGAATTCGTCAGCGTTCAAAGCGCGTGTTTCTACAGGCTTTTCTACTTTTGGTGCTTTAGGCGCTTGACGACGAGGCTGTTGAGCTTTCTTCGCCTTAGGTTTCGCTTTGCCTTCTTCACGAGCTTTTTGTGCTTGTTCTTTACGACGAGCCTGAACTTTCGCTTTGCTTTCTGCAAGTGTAGCTTTAGCGTGTTCAACGTGCTCTTCTTCTAGAGTGCCACACGCGTTGCCGTCTAAGTCAACACGTTCTGCGCCAGCTTTTACGCCGTGCAGGTAACGCCATGATGATGTGTACTGTCTTAACGCTGCACGAAGCTGAGTCTTACTTACTTTTTCATCTTCATTAAGACGTTCAGCAAGATCTTGAAAAATACCAATTTTAAGTGGCTTCGCTTCACCTTCTAGAGTAAAGCATTTAGGGAAACATTCAGCAATATATGCGATAACTTCTTTGCTGTTTTTTAACTTTTCAGTGTTTTCCATGTGGGTTCCTGGTTTTTGCGGTTTTCCGCGAGCATTAAGAAAATATTTTTACGTATTATAGAGAGATGCTTGGGAAAAACCACAGTAAGAGAATAATTTATGCCTTGTTCGCGTGCGAATTAAGCAGCTTTTCCACTTCTGCCATGAAAAATGTCAATCCGTCCTCGTCAATTTGAGAAAAACGGCCAACATTTGGGCTATCGATATCAAGAACACCCGCTATTTTTCCACCAATAGAGAACGGAATTACGATTTCTGAGTTACTTGCAGCGTCACAAGCGATATGACCTTCGAACTCATGAACATCATGAATGCGCTGAACTGTATTCGTCGCAACCGCAGTTCCACACACACCACGCCCTACCGGAATTCGCACACAAGCAGGTTGACCTTGAAAGGGACCCAGTACAAGTTCGTCTTTTTCCTTAGCTTGATCTTGCTTCATTAAATAGAAACCCGCCCAATTCAAGTCATCCAATTCCATGAATAATAATGAACTGATATTAGCAAGATTAGCAGTTAGATCGATTTCTGATTCAATTAATGCAACGGCTTGTTTGGTTAAGCGTTGGTAATGTTCTATTTTCATATTAACTTCCAATTAAATTGAGACTTCCATTATCAAGAGAACGCAGTAGAATGCGACCATCAAACTAAATAGGACTTATTCTCATTACAATGAACGATTCAGAAGACACTATTAGCCGTTCTTGGTTAATAACTCAAGTAAAAAAACACAAGTCCAAATTACTGTTTGCTAACATTATTGCCATACTTGCAACTCTCATCAGTGTCCCTATCCCGTTGCTCATGCCATTAATGGTTGATGAAGTATTACTTGATAAGCCGGCTTCTGGCTTAGATATGATGAACCACCTACTTCCAACATCGTTGCAGACACCCACTGGCTATATTGCACTGACTTTACTGTTAGTCATTATCATGCGTACCGTTAGCCAAGCGTTGAACATTCTACAAGGGCGTCAATTCACGCTCGTCTCCAAAACAATTACCTATCAAATGCGTAGCAAGATGATAGATAAACTTGGCCGTATTAGTATTCGACAATACGAGACCAAAGGCAGCGGCGGCATTAATGCTCACCTAATAACAGACATAGAGACAATCGATAAGTTCATTGGCTCAACGCTCTCTAAGTTCCTCATCAGCTTCTTAACTGTGTTCGGTACCGCGATCGTGTTGTTATGGTTAGAGTGGCGTTTAGGGTTGTTCATTCTACTGGTCAATCCTGTTGTTATTTATTTCTCTCGTAAACTAGGCAGCAAGGTTAAGCACCTTAAAAAGTACGAGAACCAATCTTTCGAACGTTTTCAGAATCGCTTGGTGGAAACCTTAGATGGTATTTACCAACTGCGTGCAGCGAATAAAGAACGCATTTTTCTCGATGAGCTTAAGATTCAAGCAAACCAAGTAAGAATCGATGCCGACAAATACGCTTGGCAATCTGAAGCTGCTGGCCGCGTTTCATTTCTCCTCTTCTTGTTAGGTTTCGAGCTTTTCCGCGCTGTCGCTATGCTAATGGTTCTATTCAGTGACTTAACCATTGGTCAGATTTTTGCGGTATTTGGTTACTTATGGTTCATGTTGGGCCCGGTTCAAGAGCTGCTAGGGATTCAATTCTCTTGGTATAGTGCAAAAGCGGCACTGCAACGCATCAACGATCTACTTCAATTAGAAGAAGAGAAGCGCCCGATTAGCAAAGTAAACCCGTTTTATGAAGATCAAGAAGTGACAGTCGACATCGAAGACGTTACATTCTCTTACACATTAGAAAACACTGTTTTAAATAGGCTATCACTACACATCCCTGCAGGTAAGAAAGTCGCTTTGGTGGGTGCGAGTGGTGGTGGTAAATCTACCTTAATCCAGTTGCTAATTGGGGTTTACCAAGCGGACTCAGGTTGCATTCGCTATAACGGTGAAACAACCGACGACATCAGCTTTGATGTAATACGTAATCAAATTGCCGTTGTTTTACAACAACCTATACTCTTTAACGATACATTGAGGCATAATCTGACCCTTGGTGCTGAATACGATGAAATGTCGTTGTGGCGTGCGCTTGAAGTCTCTCAAATGCAAGATGTCATCAAGCAACTCAGCAATGGCTTAGATACACAGATTGGTAGGAATGGCGTCCGACTGTCTGGCGGTCAACGACAACGCTTAGCAATAGCTCGTATGGTGCTGAGCAATCCTAAGTTTGTTATTCTTGATGAAGCGACATCTGCACTCGATACAGCAACAGAGTCAGCACTGCATAAAGCGTTGAGCGAGTTTTTGAAAGATCGCACAACTTTGATAGTGGCTCATCGATTATCAGCGGTGAAACAAGCCGATCTAATCTATGTTTTAGAAGATGGGCAAGTCACACAAACGGGAACACATGGTGAATTGGTTGAACAACAAGGACTTTATCAAACACTCTACGGCAGTGTGCAATCGCACGCCTGATGTTTGTAGTCCTAAGCATTTAAATCGGGCATCGAGCCTAACTGACGTTTCAACTTGGGAGGTCGCGTGACCTCCCCATTCCCCACCAACCCTTTATCAACTCAGCATCAATGCGATAGTAGCTCAGTGCGCCTTTGTCAGGGCTGCGAACTCCCCGTTGATAAAATGGACATCCCTTTAGGGAAATCAGCTTACTGCCCAAGATGCGGAACTCAGCTTTATAGAGGCGGTACCCCTAGCCTCTCTGGAAACCTAGCAATCGCAATTACCTGCTTATTGCTGTTTATCCCATCGCACTTTTTTGAATTCATCAGTATTCGCCTGATTGGCGTCATGATACCCGCGACGTTACCATCGGGTGTTTTTACCTTAATGGGCGAAGGCTTTCCTCTACTTGGTTTGCTGATCCTGTTCTGCAGTTCGATCGCTCCGTTGCTCGTGTGCACCTCGGTACTCATCACTCATGCATCACTGCGTCTTAAGATCTTCACACCCTTTCGTTATGCATTAGCCATTATTCAGACTCTCAAACATTGGATGATGTTGGATGTGTTTCTGGTAAGTTTGGCGGTCTCATGTTTCAAACTGCAAGATTACTCTGACATTTTCGTCGGCCCTGGTTTGATTGGCCTGATTCTTCTGCAGCTTTTCAGCGTATTACTAGTAAGCCGTATCAGTGTACGTCGCTACTGGGAAGCTTGGGCAAAAGAATCTGACTACTCTTTTGCTGAAAGTAAGAACATACACTGTCACAACTGCCACCTATCTCAACCGGATGGACATACTTGCGTGCGTTGTCACCATGACTTATACCACCGCAAGCCCTACTCTATACAGAAGACATGGGCTCTGCTGTTTGCCGCATCAGTGGCTATTGTGCCAGCCAACGTTATTCCGATTTCTATCCTTATCACCAACGGACAAAGGCTAGAAGACACAATAATTTCTGGTGTCGCGTCGCTGATAAATAGCGATATGTACGGCATTGCAGCGATCATTTTCATTGCCAGTATCGTCGTGCCCGTCGCGAAAATACTCGGCCTCGCGTACATCTTAATCTGTATCAAGATGAAGCGCGCCGTTTACCACAGACAACGCATGACCATCTATTTCATTGTGAAATGGGTAGGGAAATGGTCGGTGATGGACCTGTTTGTTATTTCGATCATGATGACCTTGGTCGACCGTGGACAGATTTTAAACTTTACACCAGGTTATGGTGCAGTCGCTTTTGGCGTCGTAGTTGTTCTCACGATGCTGGCAGCGGAAAGCTTAGATCCTAGGCTAATTTGGGATAACTACACCTCTAAAGATGAGTCAGTGAATGAACAACGATAACCAATCACAAACGTCATATTCACCAGAAGTAAGGAAAAACAAAGGCATCTCACCTTTGTGGATTCTACCGATATTAACCGTTGCATTAGCCGGTTGGTTGGTCATGAAATCGATACACGATGCTGGGCAACGTGTGCAGATATACTTCTCAGATGCCGCAGGTTTAGTCGCAGGTCGAACAACGATTCGTTACCAAGGCTTAGAGGTGGGTATGGTGCGTGACATCACCTTGTCCAAAGATTTATCGAGCATCTACGTTGATGCTGACATCTACCCAGAAGCTAAGAAGCTTCTCTCAAAAGGCACTCGTTTCTGGCTTGTAAAACCGACAGCAAGTTTGTCGGGTATCTCAGGATTAGACGCACTTGTTTCAGGTAACTATATTGCTATCCACCCGAGCGAAACCAAACAAGACCCAGAAACCATTTTCCAAGCGTTAGAATCCTCCCCTTCTGATTTACTGGCTTCTGAAGGTTTGAATATTTCACTGACGACCAAAGATCTGGGTGGCGTATCTGTTGGTTCTCAAATCGTTTACCGTAAAATCCCAATTGGTGAGGTTTACAACTACCAGTTAAACGACAACGCGAAATCCGTTACGATTCAAGCGTCGATTAAAGATGAATACAGCCATATCATTACCGACCAAAGCCGTTTTTGGAATGTCAGTGGCTTAGGTGCCAGTATTGGCTTTTCTGGTGTTGATGTTCGCTTAGAGAGCCTAAGTGCATTGCTTGGCGGTTCAATTGCGGTCGACTCTCCAGGAGAAGGCCAACCGGTTGAGATGAATACTAAGTTCAAACTCTACCCAGATCTGAAAACAGCGGGTCGAGGTATCTCTATCAAGATTGCCGTTCCCGATGATAATAAAATCAGTGCAACGGGTGCTCCGATCATGTATCGCGGCATTGAAATCGGTCAAATCACTGATTTATCGCTAAGTGAAGGGCGTGAAAACGTCGTTGCATCTGCCGCTATCCAACCGGCATTCAGTGACTTTTTAAACAGCGGCAGTAAATTCGTTCTAGAAGAGGCTGAACTGTCGCTTACTGGCATGAAAAACATTGCCAATTTAGTGACAGGTAACTTTTTAACCTTGGTACCGGGTGAAGGTGAAAAGGCGCGTCGATTTACTGCAATCCGCAAAAATGAATTCAGTCAGGAACAAGAGAAATCCGTTGCGATTCGCTTAACGTCGAACAATTCGTTCGGGTTAGATGTCGGTACACAACTTCTCTACAAAGGCATTGCCGTTGGCTCTATCATCCATGTGGGATTAGTTGATGGTGTTGGTACGGGCTCTGATAAACACGAAGTCTTCATGGATGCACTTATCGATAATGAGTACGCGCACCTTATCAAAAGCCACAACCGTTTCTTTGTGACAGGTAGTGCGACTGCAGAGCTAACCGAATCAGGCTTGAGTGTTACGGTCCCACCAGCAAAACAGCTTCTTACCGGCTCGATTAGCTTTGTGAGTGAAGGTAAATCTGAAGCTCGAACGGACTACCAACTTTTCCAAAGTAAGTCGTTAGCAGAAATTGCTAAGTTTAATCAGTCTGGTTCAAAGACACTTTCTTTGTTTGCCAGTGAGTTACCTTCAATTTCTAAAGGCAGTCCACTCCTCTACCGCAACCTACAAGTGGGTAGTATTTCTGATTTTCAGCTTGCCGACGGTGGCGTAAGAATCAAAGTCACAATCGAAAATCGTTACACGCACTTACTCAACAAGCACACTGTTTTCTGGAACCGATCAGGCGTTGAGGTTGATGCGTCGCTATCGGGTATCAGCATTAAAGCGGCACCAGTTAAAACCCTTATCCAAGGCGGTATTGCTTTTGACTCTCTGCCGGGAATCGACAACAAACTTGGTGACGTGTGGAAGCTTTACAAAGATTCAAAATCTGCTCGAAAATTTGGCCGCGCGATTACTATCACCTCTTCTGGCGATCAAGAAGTCAACAAGGGCATGGCGATCAAATATCAAGGTGTCACTGTTGGTGAGGTTACTTTGGTGATTCCGAACTTCAACAAGGGCGGCATTGAAATTACTGCGCGTATTTTACCTGAGTACGTCGACAAGATTGCCGTGACGAACAGTCACTTCTGGTTGGCAGAACCTGAGATTGGCCTTAATGGCATCAAAAACGTCTCTGCGCTGCTCTCTAAACACATCAACGTAGACCCGGGCAAAGGTGAAAGAAACACGAAATTTGAGCTTAGCAAAGGACCTGTGCAGCCTGAAGGCAAGATATTCCAACTGCAAAGCGAAACGCGCGGCTCAGTATCTGAAGGTACACCTATCCTATTCCGTGAACTAGAAATTGGCAGTGTTATAGATGTTCAGCTGGGCGAGTTTGCTGATCGCATCATATCTACGATTCAAATAGAACCTGACTACGCGTATCTAATCCGCGCAAACACCGTGTTCTGGAACGTGTCGGGCGTCGATGTCTCTATCGGCCTGTCAGGCGCAAACATCAAAGCCGGAACGGTAGACAGCTTGTTAAGAGGTGGTATTACATTCTCAACGCCACCGACAAATGAACTTCAACCAGTAGCAAGCGAAGATCAGTCTTTCTACCTCTATCCTCAAGCCGAAGATGAGTGGAAATCATGGAGAACCGCAATTCCTCGTCCATAGAGTGAACTCTCTGACGTTTCTGGAAGATTAATTCTTCATCAAAATGCAGCCATTAGGCTGCATTTTTGTTGTTTGCTGCAAATATGGTTTAGGACGGCCTCATTTTGCTTTAAACTCCCCGCATTAATGCAATAAATCGAGATACTCTTTTGCACGCTAACGTATATATTCCTGAAGAATTCCTAACGCACATCGAAGCAATCATGCCTAGTCATCTAGATATGGCTTCTTTTGTTGCGTCATGCCAAAAACCACTTCGTAAAAGTATTCGAATCAACACATTGAAAATCAGTGTTGAAGACTTCCTAGTACGAGCAAAAGAGAAAGGCTGGGAACTGGAACCTGTACCTTGGTGTGAAACGGGCTTTTGGATTACAGCGGACGAAAGTGAAGCGCCACTAGGTAATACGGCAGAACACATGTCTGGTCTTTTCTACATCCAAGAAGCCAGCTCGATGATGCCACCCTCGGCACTTTTCCAAGGCGAAGCTGATTACCAAGCGGTGCTAGACACTGCGGCTGCACCCGGCTCTAAAACAACACAAATCGCTGCGCTAATGAATAATCGCGGTGTATTGGTTGCCAATGAGTATGCAGCAAGCCGTGTGAAAGTCCTTCACGCTAACATCGAACGTTGTGGCGTTCGTAATGCCGCTCTAAGTAACTTTGACGGTCGAGTTTTTGGTGGTTGGTTACCAGAACAGTTTGATGCTGTGTTGCTAGACGCACCCTGCTCTGGCGAAGGCACCATTCGTAAAGATGCCGATGCGATGAAGAACTGGACGTATCAATCAGTGGTCGACATTGCCGACACGCAAAAAGATCTGATTGAAAGTGCATTCCACGCGCTTAAACCTAATGGTGTTTTGGTTTACTCAACGTGTACGCTTAGCACCGAAGAGAACCAACAAGTGTGTCATCACCTAAAAGAAACCTTTGGTGATGCGGTTGAATTCGAATCTCTGGAATCACTATTCGACAACGCAAAAGCAACCACGACAGAAGAAGGCTTTCTTCACATCTTCCCACAGGTCTATGACTCTGAAGGTTTCTTTGTTGCACGTATCCGTAAACTAGCGTCTGTTACTCCACCAGAAGTTAAAAAACGTATGGGTAAATTCCCATTTGAAAAAGCATCAAAGAAAACTCAGCAAGAAGTCGCTGAACAACTAATGAGTACTCTCGATATCGAATTGCCAAGCGATACTCAGGTTTGGATTCGCGACAAAGACGTTTGGCTATTCCCAGAAGCGCTAGAGCCGATGATCGGTGAGTTCCGTTTTTCTCGCATGGGAATCAAGATCGCTGAAACCCATAAAAAAGGTTACCGCTGGCAGCACCAAGTAGCGACAACGCTCGCAACAGGTAATGAAGCTAATGTTGTAGAGCTTAGTATTGAAGATGCTCGTGAATGGTTCATGGGCCGCGATGTTCGCCCTGAAAACTTGTCAGGAAAAGGTGAAGTACTAGTGAAGTACAATGGTGCAATCATCGGCCTTGGTAAGTGGGTTGGCAACCGAGTGAAGAACGGTTTACCACGCGAACTCGTGCGCGATAAGAACCTTTTCTAAAAGCGTTCGCACTGAATACACCTTAATAAACAAAAAGCCCAAACAACGTTAATTGTTTGGGCTTTTTCTATTCTATCGGCCATATAAGTCAGTGTGCGAGCGCTTGTAAATCAACAGCTAATTATATAAATATCAATTCAAATCACTATTTCCAAAAAGAAAAATCGCACTTTAGAGAATCTAAACTAGACTTCAATCTAACAGTCAAAAGATTAAAACGATTAGCGTAGGCTCTTCGGAGCCCTTTCCCCTAAGCCCAAACAGGAAGGTTTGGGCTTTTTTTTGACCGAAAGGACCGCTTACTTAACTAAGCTGATACCTTCTTTGTCGATAGTGATCTTGCCAGATTTGTATAGACCACCAATTGTCTTCTTGAACGTACCTTTGCTGGTTCTGAATGCAGAGAAAATAACTTCAGGAGAAGACTTATCATTCAAAGGCAGGTAACCGCCTTTCTTCTCAAGCAGGTCAAGAACCTTAGTGCTTAGGTCATCCATCTTAGCCACACCAACCTTCTGAAGAGACAAATCAATCTTACCGTCTTCTTCACGAACGTTTTTAATGTAGCCTTTTAGTGTTTTACCAATGAACAGCTTACCGATGATGTCAGATGGGAAAATCATACCCCAGTGTTCACCGTTCACGATCGCTTTGTAACCTAACTGGCTGCGCTCAGCGATAATGAGATCGACTTGCTCATTTTGCTTATAAGTTGCAGGCGTGTTGTCTAACCATTTGTTGAACTTCGTTGTACCAACGATACGGCTCGATGCTTTATCGATATACACATATACTAAGATTGACTGACCTTCGTTTAAACGGCCACGTTGCTCGCTGAAAGGAACAAGAAGATCTTTACCTTTCACGCCCCAGCTCATGAATGCACCGGTGCTGTTTACGCCTTCAACCGTCATCAAGCCAAATTGCCCCACTTGAGCAATTGGTTTTTCAGTCGTTGCAGCGATCTGGTTGTCAGAATCAATGTATAAGAAAACATCCAGTTTTTGACCAATTTCAACACCTTCAGGAGTAAATCGTTTTGGCAGCAACACGGTTCCATAGTCGCTAGCGTCAAGGAATACACCGAAGTCGGCTTGCTTTACTACTTCTAAGTTGTTTATTTGACCAATATTAATCATCAAGATTTTCTCTACTTTAAATTTGGCGGTGATTATACGTGATCTCTGATATGCTTTCGCTAGTTTCATTCATATTTTTACATTCTAGGAGACATCGTTGATCACCGTTGATAAACAAGATGCGATAACACTCAAAATTAACCATGCAATGGCGAAGACCAAAAAGCTCGACATGGACGTTTATCTATTCATTCCCGGTGAACTCGGACTCACTCCCGAAGTACTTTCTGAAAGTGCCTTTTTCTACAGCTCAATTACTCAAAAGCGCGCCTACTACAGTGACAAGACACTGTTACCTTTGGTACACAGTCGCTTGGCAAAACGTGGACGCTTATCAACGACACAGTATCGTGTGAGTTTGAGTTTGTTCGCATATCAATATGTTATTGCTTTAGATAAAGCCGTGAGCAGTTTAAATAAGACTGATAGTGACGACGTAACAGCTGATGAGGTTGATGAAGTCATTGAGCTCGCGTTAGACATCTTGAAGAAGCTTCGCCGAAGTATTCCTTATGAAGAAAACCTCAAACGCTACTACGCAAACATTGATAACTATCTTTCTTGGTACACAGAGCAAAAGTTCTTATCTCTGGTCTCTCATATGCCGCGTGGCAGTGAGTACTCGACGATAAAAGAACGACTCTTAACGCTTTGTGATAAAGAGACCGCGCACCGTAAACTGAACCGCTACAACTCAGCAAGAGTTCGAGAGGACGTTACCCGCTTGAGTAACAAGATGCGTTTGCTGCGTCGTTTGATTGAACACCCTATCGTGCTTAAAGAAAAGACAACGTCGATGGGTAAGAACGTTAAGCGTGCCGTGAAAGGCATCGCGACCGGTTTGGTGATGGTTGTCGTGACCACTACTGTGATCTTGGCTCGTGACTTTCTTGGTGAGATTACCGCCTCTTTCATCGTGGCAATGTCTTTCATTTACGCACTGCGTGAGATCTTTAAAGATGACTTGAGAGACATCCTTTGGCGCTGGCTGCGTAAAGGCAAGCCAAAATGGAAGCGTCGTTACTATGATCCAACGACCAACAAGTCAGTAGGCCATAAACTGGAATGGTTGGACTACGCAAATTTTTCTAAGCTTGCAGATCGCATTCAGTCGATCCGTAAAAAGCGTGTGGTACAACGTGAAGAGCAAATCTTGCATTACCGCTCTCATACTGAGATGTCGACATCGACCTTTATGAGTGGTTATGAGGAGACTCGTGAAACTTTATCCATCAGCTTAAGAGCGCTGACACGATTAATGGATAAGGGTTCAAATAAGGTATATCGCTTGAATGAAGGGCAAGTCAGCCGTGAATCAGTAGAAAAGCGCCACTTACTCAACCTGATCATTAAAGAAAATAATCACGATAACGAACCGACCTATTACCGTTGGAAAATCGTGATGAACCGTTCAAAGATCGTCGACATCGAGCAAATCACTCAAGAATCTTAATCTTGTTACGGTATGTGGATATTCAATTCACATACCGTTCTTGTCACTAATTCAACGGTTACCTTTTACTTTCAAACTATTTTCGAGACGGGACTTTCTTAATCGAAAGCGTTAGCGTGAACTCGGCCATCGGCTCGTCGCCATGCAAAGATGGGCAAGTCGCGATAATAGTTACGGGTTGATTCACTCGCTCCCCAGTGGACATGGTTTCTGCAAGCATAGTGTTGATCAACTCACCGTCGTTACAAGTGAAATGCACATCGCCTTCTGGACGCTTTAAGAAGTTACCCGTCACCTCTTTAAATGCCAACGAAATCTTTTCACCTTGCTGCTGAGATTTGCTCATCGCAAGAAAGCCCCCCGCCACATCAGCACCCACAGCCAATACGCCAAAGTACATGCTATTAAGATGGTTCTTCGTTCGTCTTTTAAGAGGGATTTTGACCTCAACATGTTGGTTATCCAGTGCGAGCAATTTTGGCCTGCACAGCCAGATCAGAGGCACTTTGAAAAAACCAAACATGCTCAAGTAGAAATTTGCTTTTTGTAGAGGGGTCAACATTCGGATTACCTAGTCAAATCAGTCATCAGACCAGTTAATCGATTAGCGATAGGGATGTCAAAAAAATGTTACAAAAAAGAGATATCATCGCATAATGATATCTCTTTCATTCTCAAAGCTTTAGCGCTTCAAGCAAGTTGATTTAACTTAAACAGCAAGCCGATTTATGCAGTCACGACCGTTTCTACGCCTTCAAGATCGGCAATGTAACCTTGTAGACGCGGGTAATCCACCAAGCCTTGAGTCACCAGCAGTACAGGCTTCTTCGCATGCAGCGTCGCTTTAACAATCATATCTAACAAGGTAATAACAGCCTCGTTTTGTGGATCGAAAGCGTGTTTCTGAGCTTCATTGTCCTTATCTACACCTAAAGTGAAAGACGCTAAGCTATCAACGTTTACCACAACACCATCAAAGTAATGTAGTAGACGTTCGCTCAGTAACACTGCAGACGGCACATCACACGAGAACAGTACTTTCAAACCATTCAGGCCGCGTGGTAAGCCTTGCTCTGCAAGCAGATCAATAATCTTAGCTGCATCGCTTAATGCTCGTACATACGGTACAACCACTTCAACGTTAATGCCCTGCTCTCGCAACGTTTTAATGACCTGGCACTCTAAAGCGAAAGCCTTGCTGTACTCTGGTGTCGCGTAACGAGCAACGCCACGAACGCCTAGTGCTGGGTTAATCTCTTCAGCTTCACAGTTACCGCCAAGCAGCGAACGGAAGCCATAACTGTCTGCACTGCTTAATGCGATACGAACAGAAGTGTGATTTGGCTGAACGGCAGCTTGAATCGCAATCACCAAGGTCGAAACAAAATGCTCATCAACTGTTTTATCACCAAGGATCGCATTTAAAGACGTTTTTTCGATATCAGTAAGTGTATCTAAATGACTTTCAATACTTGGGTGGTAGAAGACGCGGTCCATTACCAATTCGGATAATGAAACGTATAAGTGGTTGGAATTATTATTATCGTTGTAAGAAGGCAGCACATCACCTAAAACAAGTTCTGGGTGCAAAGTGCTTTGATTTTCTTGAGTCATTGCTGCTCCAGCATTTTTATGTTGTGTTCAAACGAAAATACCGATAGCTGCCTGTTAATACAAGTGAAAATCCCTTATTTGACGCTGGCCTGCTGATAAAAATAAGAATATTAGCAATAACTGAGATAACTTTGACTCAATAGAGTTTATTCCTCTGTTCAATTCCGTTATCTTAGCCACTTCGCAATAGAATAAAAAAGCTATCACATGCCATTAAAAACTGATGAGTTGAGAACCCAAGCTCTGGGTCCTATGCCAACTCCTGCCGAACTAGGCAATGCACACCCTATTACTGACGACGTTGCTGAGCGCATTAAAAATTCTCGCCGCCAAATCGAAGACATCCTAACTGGTCGTGATAACCGCCTATTAGTTATCGTAGGCCCTTGCTCTGTTCACGATACAGATGCGGCACTTGATTACGCTGAGCGCCTAAGCCAGATTCAAGACCAGTACAAAGATGAACTGTTCGTTGTAATGAGAACCTACTTCGAGAAGCCTCGTACGGTTGTAGGTTGGAAGGGTTTGATTACCGATCCAAACCTTGATGGTTCATACGCACTTGAAACGGGCTTAAACAAAGCTCGTAAGCTTCTGTTAGACATCAACAAGCTTGGCTTAGCAACAGCAACTGAATTCCTTGATATGATCACAGGTCAGTACATTGCAGACCTTATCACTTGGGGCGCGATTGGCGCTCGTACAACTGAATCTCAGATTCACCGTGAAATGGCTTCTGCACTGTCTTGCCCAGTTGGCTTCAAGAACGCGACCAACGGCAATATCAAGATTGCTATCGATGCAATTCGTGCAGCGCATGCGTCACACTACTTCTACTCTCCAGATAAGAATGGCCGCATGACGGTTTACCGTACTTCTGGCAACCCATACGGTCACGTTATTCTACGCGGTGGTGATAAAGGCCCTAACTTCGACGCTGAATCTGTAGATACCGCATGTAAACAACTGGCCGAATTCGACCTGCCTCAACGTTTGGTTGTAGACTTCAGCCACGCTAACTGTCAGAAACAGCACCGTAAGCAGTTAGAAGTTGCACAAGACATTTGTGAGCAAATTAAATCTAACAAGAACCAAATTGCAGGCATCATGGCAGAAAGCTTCATTGTTGAAGGTAACCAACCAATGACCGACATCAACAACCTAGAATATGGCAAGTCAATTACTGACCCATGCCTAAGCTGGGAAGATACGGCAACAATGCTAGACATGCTTGCAACAGCAATTAAAGATAGAAACTTAGCTTAAGGAAACAACACAATGCCATCATTTGACATTATCTCTGAAGTAGAAGCAGTAGAACTGCGTAACGCGGTAGACAACGCAAACCGTGAACTATCGACTCGTTTCGATTTCCGCGGCGTTGAAGCAAGCTTTGATTACAAAGATGAATCAGTAAAATTGACTGCTCAAGACGATTTTCAACTGAAGCAAATGCGCGATATCCTTCGTAGCAACCTAACAAAGCGTAATGTTGATCCTAACGCGATGGAAGCAAAAGCGGCAGACCAAACAGGTCGCACTTGGCACCAAACGGTTATCTTTAAGCAAGGCATTGAAACTGATGTAGCGAAGAAGATCGTTAAACTAATCAAAGACAACAAAGTTAAAGTTCAAGCTTCTATCCAAGGCGACAAAGTTCGTGTAACAGGTAAGAAACGTGATGATCTACAAGCTGTTATGGCTCTAGTTCGCAGCGGTGAGCTTGGTCAACCATTCCAGTTTGACAACTTCCGCGACTAATTTTTGAGTATGAGCGACCGCTTGTTTCAGTTGCTCATTCATCATCACAATGTCGTGTATGAAATAGCAGAAAGCCACTTCTTTATCGGAAGTGGCTTTTTATTTATCAGGTCCAGTTTTAGTTTTATTCCGAACCTCTAGCCGATTTAAAACAACCAGAAAGCTCTTATTTCAACTAGAAACAACTACCTCAACTGAGTACTTGGGCTGCTGACAATTTTAGGTCTTTACCGACCAACAGATTAAACTCTACGCTTGCTGGTGGAATAAAGACACACACTCGTAATTTCTCAGCTCTTGCCTGCTCAAGCTTGGTTGATAGCTCTCCGCTGTTAGCATAGCTCTCTCTTTCTGCGTCTCGACGGCACAGGTCGATAAATTCAAATGGACAATCGCTCGGTGAAAGTACGAGTTCTGCCTCTTGCATCAAACGTAAAGCCTTCATAGACAGCAACTCAACGTCCTGCTCGAATTCAATCCAAGTCACCTGTCCTTCGCTATCAATGCCTTCCGTTAGCGCTTGCTGATAGTAAGACTCTAACTGCTCTCTGTCAGTCACCTGCTCGATAAAACTGGATGACAAGAAACGCTCCCAAAACTTACGACGCTCGTCGACGGTTGGGAATGACTCTTTGATCGAATTGCGTTTTGATGCACCGAAATCTGCTATCAAACCTATATTTTGTGGCAATACCGTTTCGAGTTTTTCTCTAATATTTCTCACCAAAACAGGTGATGCACCGCCACTAGAGATGGCAATTTGGATCCTTCCGCGATTAATCATTGATGGCGTAATGAAGTCACAATAAGGTAAATCATCAACCACATTGACAAGAATACCCAATTTTTTTGCATCATTATGTACTTGATGATTCAAGCTTGGGTTGTCTGTCGTCGCCCACACCTGCAGGTAATTATTCGATATGATCTGTGACGAGTAAAAATTTTGTACCCAGTGAAGTTTATTTTCATCAACAAGCTGCTTTAAGTAAGGTGCGACCTTGGGAGATACCAAAGTCACATCAGCCCCAGCGCGTAACAAGCTGTCGACTTTACGGCAAGCAACCTCACCTCCACCAACCACTAAGATTGGCTTATTTTCTACATCCAAAAACATTGGGAAATAACGCATGTTCTTCCTTGAGATTACTTCAATAACTATTCAGCCATGCTACCAAATTTGGAGCATATTCATAACTATCGAAGTGCAATAAAAATATTTATTGACCAAATTTCAATCTTTTTTAAGGTTAATGCTCCACAACTGTGACATTCATTCAGAATATTTATCTAGTCAATTATCAATATAAAACTCTAAATCTCGTTGACCCAACAGTGTGAACTGTTGCACTATTTACATTCAGTTAACATTTGGTCATTCTAATTGTGTTCGGATTTGTGATTTCATTCAAAATTCTTTTTAAATTATACATTTGTGAAACTACGGATCCTTTCCTAACCTTATAAACAGTTGCTTAAATCGCACACAGTTTCATTTGCAAAATGCAACTCTTGTAATTTGAGCAACAAGGTCATAGAAAACGCAACACATAAGAGACACTCAAACGAGCACGAGTATCAGGTGTCACCTGGTTAACAAGGAAGGATACAAATGACAAATAAACTAACACTTCTTGCTTCAGTAGTAGCTGCATCAACTGCGATGATGGCAACATCAGCATCAGCGGCAGAAAGCACTCTGGACAAAGTCACATCTCAAGGTTTTCTAACTTGTGGTGTAAGTACAGGTCTTCCAGGGTTCTCTAACCCTAACTCAAAAGGTGAATGGGAAGGAATTGATGTTGAGTATTGTCAAGCTCTTGCAGCGGCTGTACTCGGTGACAAGACTAAAGTTAAGTATGTACCTCTAACCGCAAAAGAGCGTTTTACTGCGCTTCAATCTGGCGAAATCGACGTACTATCTCGTAACACAACATGGACACTACATCGTGACACTGCTTTAGGTCTGAACTTCGTAGGCGTTAACTACTACGATGGTCAAGGCTTCATGGTTAAGAAAGAGCTTGGCCTAACAAGTGCTCAAGAGCTTGATGGCGCTTCTGTATGTGTTCAATCAGGTACAACAACTGAACTTAACCTAGCCGATTACTTCCGTAACAGTGGCATGTCTTACAAGCCAGTGGTATTCGATACGGCAGCACAAACATCTAAAGGCTTCGACGCAGGTCGTTGTGACGTGCTAACGACTGACCAATCTGGTCTATACGCACTTCGCCTAAACCTCGCTGACCCTAAATCTGCACAAGTACTTCCTGAAATCATCTCTAAAGAACCTCTAGGTCCTGTTGTTCGTCAAGATGATGACAAATGGTTTAACGTTGCTAAGTGGACACTTTCAGCAATGATTAACGCGGAAGAATACGGCATCTCTTCTAAAAATGCAGACGAAATGCTTAAGTCAAAAGATCCAAACATCAAACGTATTCTTGGTGTAGACGGTCCTAAAGGTAAAGGCCTTGGCATTCGTGACGACTGGGGTTACCAAGTAATTAAGCAAGTTGGTAACTACGGTGAGAGTTTTGAGCGTACTGTTGGTACAGGTTCTCCACTTCAAATCTCTCGTGGTGTAAATGCATTATGGAATGCGGGCGGCTTTATGTACGCTCCACCAATCCGTTAATAAATTTTCAAGCATCAATTAGGGCGGAGTTTTCCGCCCTATTTATTAAATGGATTTGAGGTTATAGTAGTATGAAACCTAATGAAACTATTTCTCCAGCGCAGGCAAAGCCACAGCCCAAAAGTGCCAACTTATTTTACAACCCCACTTTTCGCTCCATCATTTTCCAAATTATCGCCGTCGGGGCGCTTTGTGCTTTCTTTTACACGATTGTAAATAATGCGCTCACTAACTTAGATTCCCGTGGTATCGCCACTGGTTTTGATTTTCTCTCCCAAGAAGCTGGTTTTGGCATCGGCTTAACACTAATTGAATACGACGAGACCTTCTCATACGGTCGTACATTCTTTATCGGTCTTCTCAATACCGCTTTAGTTTCAGTACTAGGCATCATGCTAGCCACGATACTGGGCTTTAGTATGGGTATCGCTAGACTCTCTTCAAACTGGCTAGTTAGCCGATTTGCAGCTGTCTACATTGAGATATTCCGAAATATCCCTCTTCTTTTGCAAATCTTTTTCTGGTACTTCGCCGTTCTGCAAGCCTTGCCTTCTGCTCGTCAAAGCATGAGCCTAGGTGAAGCAATTTTCTTGAACGTACGTGGATTGTACTTCCCTGCACCAGTGTTAGAGCAAGGCAGTAGCATTGTTATCGCATCATTGATTGTTGGTATTATCGCTACGTTTATTATCAACATTTGGGCGAATAACAAACAGAAACTTACCGGCCAACAAACACCGATGTTTCGAATTGCTGCAGCGTTGATTTTAGGCTTACCGTTGGTGACTTACTTTGTTATGGGTATGCCGATCTCTGCGGATTACCCTGTTTTAAAAGGGTTTAACTTCAAGGGTGGTATTAGCATAATCCCGGAGCTTGCTGCATTGATGCTTGCTTTAAGTATCTACACAGCAGCGTTCATTGCCGAGATTGTTCGTTCAGGTATTAACGCCGTAAACCATGGGCAAACAGAGGCTGCTATGTCTCTAGGAATCCCACGATCTAGAACCCTTAAGCTTGTCATTATCCCACAGGCATTAAGAATTATTATCCCACCACTAACCAGTCAGTACCTAAACCTGACCAAAAACTCATCACTTGCGATGGCCATTGGTTACCCTGATCTTGTCTCTGTATTTGCAGGAACAACATTAAACCAAACTGGACAAGCTATCGAAGTAATCGCGATGACAATGGGCGTCTACCTGACCTTGAGCCTATTAACATCAGCTCTAATGAACATATACAACCGCAAAGTAGCGTTGGTGGAGAGATAAGATGAGTACACATCAATTTCAACCTGATCTTCCGCCTCCAGCGAATACCGTTGGGCCAGTCGGTTGGTTAAGAAAAAATCTATTTAATGGACCAATTAACAGCGTCGTCACTGTGGTTCTTGCTTACTTTGCTTTTACCCTTATATGGGCAGTAGCGGATTGGGCATTCATCAGTGCCGACTGGATAGGAACCACACGCGATGCCTGCACTAGCGAAGGCGCTTGTTGGGTCTTTATTAGCGTTCGTTGGGAGCAATTCATGTATGGCTTCTACCCAGAAGCTGAACTGTGGCGACCTCGCCTCTTCTACGCTACGTTAGCCATTTTTGTGGCCTTACTGGCCTACGAAAAAACACCTAAACGTACGTGGATCTGGTTGTTCTTCGTAAACATCTACCCAGTTATCATTGCTGGCTTGCTATACGGTGGTGTCTTTGGGTTAGAAGTTGTCGATACCCATAAATGGGGTGGTCTACTGGTCACACTGATCATCGCACTTGTTGGTATTGTAGTGTCACTCCCTATTGGTGTTGCACTTGCGCTTGGGCGTCGTTCAGAGATGCCGATCATTCGTAGTATGTGTACCGTATACATCGAAATTTGGCGTGGCGTACCGCTCATTACCGTTCTATTCATGGCCTCAGTTATGCTCCCGCTCTTTTTATCAGAAGGAACAGAAACCGATAAGCTGATTAGAGCACTTGTTGGGGTAGTACTATTCAGTGCAGCCTACATGGCAGAAGTAATTCGTGGTGGTTTACAAGCAATACCAAAAGGCCAATACGAAGCGGCTGATGCTCTGGGACTAAGCTACTGGAAAAAGACAGGGCTTATCATTCTTCCTCAAGCTCTTAAAATCACGATTCCTTCAATTGTGAACACCTTCATTGGTTTGTTCAAAGATACCAGTCTTGTTTTAATTATTGGTATGTTTGATGTGTTAGGAATTGGCCAAGCCGCGAATACCGACCCTGAATGGCTTGGGTATTCAACAGAAAGTTATGTATTTGTCGCGTTAGTGTTCTGGGTGTTTTGTTTTGGCATGTCGAGATATTCGATATGGCTAGAAAACAGACTTCACACCGGTCACAAACGATAATTAACAAGATCAAGGACGTATTATGACGCAGCAGACAGAAAACAACTCTCAAGGTCTTATGATCGAGTTGAAAGACATGAACAAATGGTACGGTGAATTCCACGTACTTAAGAACATCAACCTAGAAGTTAAAAAAGGCGAGAAAATCGTTATCTGTGGCCCTTCCGGCTCAGGTAAATCAACGATGATCCGTTGTATCAACCGATTAGAAGAGCACCAAAAGGGTCATATCTTTGTTTCAGGTAATGAATTGACGGAAGATCTCAAGAACATCGAAGCCGTTCGCCGAGATGTAGGCATGTGTTTCCAGCACTTCAATCTGTTCCCACATCTGACGGTATTAGAGAACTGTACTTTGGCCCCTATCTGGGTCAAAAAGATGCCGAAAGAAGAAGCTGAAGCGATTGCGATGAAATACCTAGAGCGTGTGAAAATTCCTGAGCAAGCAGACAAGTTCCCAGGTCAACTTTCAGGTGGTCAACAACAGCGTGTAGCTATCGCTCGCTCTTTGTGTATGAACCCTCAAGTGATGCTGTTTGATGAGCCAACGTCGGCACTCGATCCAGAAATGGTTCGTGAAGTATTAGACGTAATGGTTGAGCTAGCGGAAGAAGGCATGACAATGCTTTGTGTGACGCACGAGATGGGCTTTGCTAAAGAGGTAGCAGATCGCGTTATCTTCATGGATGCCGGTGAAATCATAGAAGAGAACAACCCTGTCGACTTCTTTGAAAACCCACAATCAGACAGAACGCAGAACTTCTTAAGTCAAATCTTACACCATTAATGTGTTATGATGCATAAACTATAGAGGCGGCTTAGGTCGCCTCTTTATTTTTCAAGGTTATAGATGGTTTTCTAAAGTTCTAAATAACTGGCTATGACGACTAAAGGTTGAAGATCGTATTTTAGCTATACTTAATTACAGCCTAAAGAAATACTTTGTTACACCTTCAGAAACACTTAACCGACTATTTTTATTATTATTTTACGTATACAGGAGGAATGAAAGACTTGATTTTTCGAACTTTCACCCCCATAAATGTACTAATAACTATTGAAGTCACCTTACGAGGAAGATTATGAACAGCCCTATGTTTTCACGCACAGCATCTCAAGAAAGTGCTCTGCAAACCAATAAAGTGTTGCGTAACACCTACGCATTACTGTCTATGACACTACTTTGGTCTGCTGTTGTAGCAGGCGTATCCATGGCGATGAACCTTCCTCGCCCGGGTCTTATTATCATGCTTGTTGGCTTCTACGGCCTACTTTTCCTAACAGAGAAGAACCGTGACAACAGCATGGGTCTAGTCTTCACATTCCTATTTACAGGTTTCTTAGGCTACACCATTGGTCCAATTCTTAATATGTACGTTGGCGCAGGCATGGGTGATGTCATCCTAACTGCACTTGGCGGTACAGCACTGGCGTTTATGGGCGCATCAGCTTACGCGCTAACAACTAAGCGTGACCTGTCGTTCCTTAACGGCATGCTATTAGCTGGTTTTGTAGTACTGCTTGTAGGTATGGTTGCAAATATCTTCCTACAGATGCCTCTACTATCATTGGCAATGAGCGGTATGTTCATCCTATTCTCGACTGGTGTTATCTTGCTTACAACGCAAAACATCATTCGTGGCGGTGAAACAAACTACATCTCTGCAACGATCAGCTTGTACGTATCAATCTACAACATCTTCATCAGCCTGCTAAGCATCCTAGGCATCATGGGCAACGACGACTAATCGTTCCCATCATTGAAGAATATCTAGCCCAAGAGCCTACCTCTTGGGCTTTTTTGTATCTATAAGTACGATATTTCTATGGATAGCTACAATTTCAGTTGAGAAAGATAAACTTGGTCATGTACCCTACCCGCATAGTTAATTGGATTCTGGATTAAACATGTTTGAATATAACGGCAAGCAAATCGAAACCGACGCTCAAGGCTACCTATTGGATTACACGCAATGGGAAGAAGGTATGATTGAAATACTTGCTCAAGATGAAGCTATTGAACTTACGGATGCACACTTAGAAGTCGTCCATTTTGTAAGGAGCTTTTACGAAGAGTTCAATACCTCACCAGCGGTTCGTATGCTAGTTAAAGCGATGGAAAAAGCGCACGGCCCAGAAAAAGGTAACAGCAAGTACCTATTCAAGTTATTCAAAAAAGGGCCGGCAAAACAAGCAACCAAGCTCGCCGGTTTACCTAAACCAGCAAAGTG
The DNA here is from genome assembly GCF_041439375.1 of Vibrio crassostreae. GTDB lineage: Bacteria > Pseudomonadota > Gammaproteobacteria > Enterobacterales > Vibrionaceae > Vibrio > Vibrio crassostreae_D. Next base: position 53,297 of record NZ_JBGONY010000009.1, read on the forward strand.
CTTGTAAAAACCTAACCCGCTTTAAGTTATTTAATTACGCTCGATATAAATACTGTAGTGCCATAACTACAGTATTTTAAACGTCCCTACACGTACGTCTTGGCGCTCACTATCTTTAACTTGATGCATCTCTACGTTGTCTACGATTGCACTCGAAGGGCCTATGTTGAGCCAAGCATGCAACTTCTCTATTTGCTGACTCTCTCCGACAGCTAATACTTCAACTCGACCATCATTTAAGTTCTTCGCATAGCCTGAGAGACCCATAGCTTGCGCCTGCCTACTGGTGTGGTAACGAAACCCAACACATTGAACTACGCCTGACACGACAAAAATATATTGTGAACTTTCCATAACGTTGCCTCATAATTTATATGAATGATATAGTTGAGCTTCTATTCATTCACCACTTATTGGTGGACTTACTTCGAGTATAACGATTATGAAAGAAATCCCATTTCGTTGGATTGACAAATATCTCATTCACCTAAAAATCCAAGAAAAGTTCTATCTACTCTTCTTATTACCTCTTCTCGCCCTAGTTATATTAACTCTCGTTTTAGATAGCGCCGCGGACTCTTTGCTTGCTCACCTTTATCAAGAAGAAATGCTCTTGATGAAAGGACTTATCGAAGCAGGTCAACTCACTAAAGATCAAGTCGCTCAACTTGTCAGCAGCTCTGAAACCATCTCTTTGGGCTACGGTGCTGGTTCTGTTTCGGTAATGAATGGTGCATTCAGCCTAGTTGCTAACCATGACCAAAACCTTTGGTCTGCTCTGTCTACGACTCAGGTTTCTATCATCGCTGTAACCCTAACGCTTATCGCGCTGGGTGTTTACTACATCATGACCTTCATCGGTGGTGCGATGTTCTCTATGAACAAAGCTTTAAACACACTGGCTAATGGTGACCTAACTTGCCGCATGAACTACTTCTTAGTTCGTGATGAGTTTAGTGAAATCGCTATTACGATCGACAAAGTAGCAGAGCGTGAACAAAACATGGTTCTGTCAATCCAAGAGTCTGTCGCTCTAATGCAGCAGATCAGCTCGGACTTAAACCAGTCAACACAACAAAGTTCAGACATCTCTGGTAACCAACAAGAACACCTGAATAGCTTAGCAAGTGCAACGGAGCAAATGGCTGCTACGATTCGCGAAGTCGCTACCCTTGCTCATGAGTCTAGCTCACAAACGATGGACGCTCGCGGCGTTGCTCAGAGCGGTCAAGTCAAGGTTTCAAATACATTGGAGTCTATCTCTAGCCTATCTCAAGAGATCCAATCCGCTTCACAAGCAGTAGAAGAGCTGGATGCCAACGCAGCGCAGATCGATGAAGTCGTCACTACCATCAACGGTATTTCTGAACAGACTAACCTGTTGGCGTTGAACGCCGCTATCGAAGCCGCACGTGCTGGCGAGCAAGGTCGTGGGTTTGCTGTTGTTGCCGATGAAGTTCGTGCCCTTGCCGGTCGTACTCAGCAAGCAACGGTTGAAATCCAAAGTATGATTGAGTCATTACAACGTAACAGCCAATCACTGACCAAGCTGATGGAAGTCACGGTGAACAATGCTAATGAAGGCCAAACACTGATGTCAGAAGTGAACGTTGAGATCGGTTCATTAGCGGAAAAGAACCAGTCTATTTCAGATAGCAGCACTCAAATTGCTACCGCGGCTGAAGAACAAGGCGTAGTCGCTGACAACATTGCACAGAGTGTTGAAGAGATTCGTCATCAGTCAGACAGTATCTGCGAGATGATCAGTAAGAGTAATTCCAATGTTGACCAACTTCGTAAACAAAGCGATACGATGGAAGGTTTGCTGACAGGTCTTAAAGCTTAATACTGATATCCACCACAATGTGTTGATTAATCATTACTAGGGCTGCTTCTGCAGCCCTTTCTTATTTGCTTTTCACCTGTACTTCCCCGACAATACCCCTCCTTCAAATTCAACAAACAGAGTAAATTATGACTCCTTCAATTCATCTAGCTAAAGGCCGAGATAAATCACTACGCCGCAAACACCCTTGGGTATTTTCACGCGGTATCGATAAGGTCGAAGGCGAACCAAAACAAGGTGAAACTGTAGACGTATATGCTCAAAATGGTCAGTGGCTTGCAAAAGCGGCTTACTCACCAGAATCTCAAATTCGAGCTCGTGTTTGGACATTTGAAAAAGAAGAGATCAACAAGGCGTTCTTCGTAAAACGAATTCAAGACGCACAGTCTTTACGTGAAGACATCATTGAGCGTGATGGTCTAACGGGCTACCGCCTAACGGCCGCAGAGTCTGATGGCTTGCCAGGTATCACAATCGACAAATACCAAGACTTTCTTGTTTGCCAACTGCTAAGTGCTGGCGCTGAGTTTAACAAAAGCGTGTTGGTTGAAGCGTTAATCGAGTGCTTCCCTGACTGCAACATCTACGAGCGTTCAGACGTAGCGGTTCGTAAAAAAGAAGGCCTAGAACAGGTTGTCGGCGTACTTCACGGTGAAGAACCACCTAAGTCAATTGTGATTGAAGAGAATGGCGTTAAAATCAGTGTAAACATCATGGAAGGCCACAAAACGGGCTTCTACATGGACCAACGTGATAGCCGCAAAGAATCTATGAAGTACGTTAAAGGTAAAGATGTCCTTAACTGTTTCTCATACACAGGTGGTTTTGGCCTTTACGCACTAAAAGGCGACGCGAAGCGTGTTATCAACGCTGACGTATCTCAACTTGCTCTTGATACCGCTAAGTTCAACGCTGAACTTAACGAGTTTGATATCTCGAAAAAGCGCGCTGTATTCCTAAACGCTGACGTTTTCAAACTGCTTCGTGAATATCGAGACCAAGGTACTAAGTTTGACGTAGTAATCATGGATCCACCAAAGTTTGTTTCAAGCAAGAATAACCTGACTTCAGGCGCTAACGGCTACAAAGACGTTAACATGCTTGCGATGCAAATCCTGAAACCAGGTGGTACTCTACTCACCTACTCTTGCTCTGGTTTAATGGGTACTGATTTGTTCCAGAAAATCATCGCCGACGCTGCATTAGACGCAGGCCGCACTGTTAAGTTCGTAGAACGCTTCGAGCAAGCAGCCGACCACCTAACGGACACGGCCTACCCAGAAGGCTTCTACCTAAAAGGTTTTGCTTGTAAGGTGCTTTAATTTTCGTGCTTTAGAATCTAGCTTTTATAGCAAAACAGACGTAATAAAAAAGGGCCTTTCGGCCCTTTTTTATTATTTTAATCTTGCGGTTTATATATAACATCATTGAGTAAGTTGCTCAATGCTTGCCCTGTTATATCACCAGAGTTGACATCCACATAACCTAGCTGGTCTACAGCATCTTCTAAATTGATAGTTTGATGATTACCATCACGATCAATATGGAGCTCAACATCATTGCTATCGACAACTTTCGCCGTCACGTCACCTAACAGATCATCCATATTCTCGCCATTGTGTAGCAAATCAGAAAGATCAATATGATCTTCAGTTACAGTAAAGTCAGTGATCACATCTAATGAGTTAACAAAATCAGCCTCACCTATAACGAATAGATCATCACCCTCACCACCGGTTAATAGGTCATTACCGGAACCACCGACTAGTATGTCATCACCTTTCCCACCTTCGAGAACATCATTGCCGCCATGACCAAATAGTATGTCGTTACCATCATCCCCATAGAGGTAATCTGTCTTGTCACCTTGGTGATCTTGGTTAAACTCTTGAATGTTACCCTTCACGTAGTTGTGTATATCTTCTGCATCAACAGTTGATACATCTTGACTAGTTTCGCTGGCAACATGTGATTGAATAGCACTCAGCCCCTGTTCGTTTGAACCAAAATCAATCAAATCACCAAATAGAATATCGTTGCCATCTCCACCATGAAGGGTATCAGCCCCTTGTTTTAATGGTACATCTTGGCCCAAAATAGTTTCAGCAAGCTTGGTCACATCGATATTTGAGTCAACAACGCCATCTGTATCATATTGCTGTAGGGTATTCGCGTTGACGCCACTACCCAGGCCAATTGCTTCGACACTCGAAAGACCAGCTAGCACTTGATACATGTGTTGAGCTTGAACAGAATTTCCACCTTCGTCATCGTAATACAGGCTACCATTTGATCTGTCAATATCACCAATTTTCTGAGTAGTAGACGGGGAATAAATTCTTCCTGAAGAGTCAATAAGAACGTTTCCTTTATAGTTCACAGTCTGACCGTAGGTATAGTTATAGTCATCGACAATATCTTCTAACGTCACTAACTGGCCGCTTGAATCAACATCTAAAATCACTTTAGAAAAATCACTCTGAGGCAAATTATCTAGATCGGTATGTCTATTAGGTTTACCGTCAGTGATAAAATAAGTGATGTTCTGACCATTAGGATTAGGCTGACTACCGAACCAGTCTACTGCAGATTGTAAACCTGATTCGTAATTCGTACCACCGCTACCATTGTTTCCTATGGTGTTCAGCTGCGCCACAAAATCTTGTCTTGCTGTTGGAGAACTTAAGTCAACTGAAACAATAAACGTCGCGCCAGATGCAAACTCTGTCAACAGAACATTCACAGTACCAGGTTGTGAACCTTGAGTTGCAGCCGCTTGAAGTTCGTCGAATACATCGAGGATTTCTTGTTTAGCTGTACCTACCCAACTCCCCATACTCCCCGAAGTATCAAGCACGAATGCAATGTTATAATCTTCACCAGCAATAATTTCTATGCCCTGAACATCACCAACAATTAAATCATGATCCGCGCTACCATTAATCATGTCATTCCCATGGGAACCAGATTCCAACACGTAATCGCGTGCTGTTACATCAACAGTTTCAGTACTAGAAGCACTATCACTATTAGAGGACTCTACCGACGTTGCAGTAACGCTGACTGGGAAGTCAAGGGTACCTTCGTAGTCAAACGGTACTTTAATATTAAATGAAGCATTCCCATTTGAATCAATTGGAACAAGAAAAGTACCGTCTACTTCAGCATCAATAGCTTGTCCATTAACATAAACCTCAATACCTTCAGGAAGGCCATCTACTGTTACTGTCTGAGATAAGCTTTCGCTTCCGTCTGTATCAACAAGGTCAACATCAACATCGACTGGAATCATTCTATCTTGAAGCACCGCGTATGTGCCGTCAGGGTTCAGTTCTATAACTTTGTCTGCAAATACTACACGCTCAATTTCATACAAATGGTCACCACGATCCTCCTGTCCACTATGATCGTTCACTGAATCGATAGAATTAGTATCCAAGAGGATCCAATATGGCACGCCGCCGCCGTGGTTATCTTTAAAGGTAAAGTTATAATCTTCAAAGTTACCTGTTAGATAAACCGTATCAACCCCATCATGGGTGGTATTACTACTCGCATCATCACCATAGAAAGAGTCGTTTTGAGCTCCCCCAACAAAGACATCATCACCACCGCCTCCATACATACTATCGACGTTGTTTCCGCCAACAAACAATGTATCAGTGTCACTATAGTCATTGTTATCACCAAGATGGGATGGTAGCGAATTATCTAGCCCTATCTCAATCGCTAGGTCAGTGTTCTCTACTTGATTATTGCCAACTGCAGCAATAACATCAGCATGATGAGACGAAATCGCATTCAACTTAACCATATCCCCAAGTGTTATCTTGACAATAGGCGCATCTGCTACAGCGATAACTTCAATGTCTAAGTTTTCTGTAGCTCCGGTGTTAGTCGTGTAAGTAATCGCCGGAACGTCACCAGACCAATGATCGGCCGGATCGAAGCTGTAACTGCCGTCTTGATTCACAACTAACGTACCGGCATCAATTGACACGGTTTGTCCAATCGCGTAATCAAGGCCATCAATAGTAATGAAGTCAACCTGGAGAACATTATCTCCATCGGTATCGTTCGCTAAAACATTACCTTGTAATATTTCATCTTCGTTAACGAGGCCTGTATCACTTACTGTATTAGTTGTGAGATTCTCATGAACAATCACATTGATAGTCGCGTTTGATTGAGCAAAGTCTCCATTCGAATCTTCAGTACTTGTTGCGGTCACAAATATCGTGAAATCGTCATGACTACCCTGTGGCGGCATAACAGTGAGAGAGTCTAATACCCACCCCGTAACATCAACCTTCTCACTAGTACTACTGATTGTAACCGACACATTACCGTCGGAAATAACTGCACCAACAGGAAGCCCTGCCAATATTACGGCTAACGATTCAGAGCCATCTGTATCACTTAAGCTCGCGCGGATTTCAGATAATGGAATTTCAGTATCTTGAAGCCCTTCATTAACTTCATAGGTCTCATAAAACTCAACGCCGTTCACCTCTTGAAGTTCAGAAGTTCTAAAATCTACATTATTTAGAGCATTTTCATCACTAACGATATAAAGATTACTGTTGCTCAAGTCGACTGCTGCATTACCATCAATGGAAACATTTACATTGTAGTTACCGGCACCACTTTGGTTGTGGTGATAAATCTCTATTGGGTAAAAACCAGACTCTGACGGAACAAAGGCTCCGCCTTTAATGTCACCACGATCATTCCCCCATCGAGCTTCATCGAGTAAGACTCCGCCAATTGTAATAGCAATGCTGTCGTCGGCAGTTCCGATAAAATCATAGCTGGTACCAGCTTCAAGGTATACCAACGCGGTAATTAGCACAGCCTCATCTTGTAGAGTTGCGTTTGTGCCAGTGTCTTCAGCATTTACTGTTGTGGATTGAACACCACTTACCGGGTCGAGCATATCAATGGCATCAATAAGCACAAGACCAGTTACGCCAAGACCATTATGACCACCGATATTAACGTTACTCCAAGTTGTCACATTAAACTCTTGTTGAGGCAATGAGAGTCCAGGAGTAACCGTAGCTAGATTTGGTTTGTCTGCTACAGGTGTAACATCAATGGTTAATGTTGACTCCTGACCGTCATTTTGGCCATCTGTTGGTTTAAACCCAATATGAGCATAGTCAGATGATTGATCACCAACAGTTGAACCACCAAAACTATCATCACCAGATTCATTATAATCAGGAGTGAAGCGAACTCCGTTTGAATCAAATTGATCTTTACTTAACTCTTGCCCCTGTTGAACTGGCTGCCAAACACCTTGGGTATCCATATATTCGAACATACCATCAACTGGTAAAGAAGTGATTTCGACTGACAAGGACGTATCCGGAGAGTCGACGTCTGAGACACCGAATGATGACCAGGCAAGTACTAAAGCGATACCCTGAGCATCTTCCGAAATAGTTATAGCAGAAGGTGACGCTTCTGGCGCATCATTGACATTAGTTAAAGCAATATCAACCACCGCGGCATCTTCACCACCTGTACCATCGATGACCCTAACATTTAATGTATAAGCACCCAGATCAGCATCATCTATAGTTTGATTTAAAGTGATATCACCGCTTACAGCATCGATATTAAATAATCCATTACTTAAAGAACCATCGGCAAAGCTATAACGGAGTTCATCACTGTCTTGGTCTTCAGCGACGACAGTACCAACAACAGTGCCACTTACAGAATTTTCTCTTATTGAACCAAAGTTGTAACTATCAGAATTTGGTAAATCGCCTGCAGTGTCCCCATCAGAAATGAATTCTGGTGCGTGCTGCGCATCCACAATAATCACCGTCGCCTCGGAAGCACTAATATCAAGTGATGAATTAGCTCCCGCTGAGCTCATGAGAATGATCTCTAGATTTTCTGCACCTTCATAAATGCCATCATCTAAAGTTTTAATATCTAATGGTGCGGAGGTTTGACCCGCAGGGATCGTCACAGTATAAGTAGTCGGAGCTAAATAATCACCGTTAGTTACATCGCCACCGATAGTAAACGTTACAGTTACATCTTCAGCCGCCAACTGGTCAATACTTATGGTAAAGCTCGCATCACTGTTTTCTACTACGGAGGCTGTATCTGCAGTAATACTAACTTTTGGTGCAACTTGGTCGTCTGTGATGGTCGCTTCGCCTGTCGCCGTGCCGTTAGACGTCACGCCGTTCGATTCTGTCACCACCAGACCGAAGGTTTCATCGCCTTCATAGACATTGTCGTCTGCAGTCGGAACGGTCACAGTAATCGCTGTCACGCCCGCTGGGATCGTCACGTTGCCGCTTCCATCCACCGTCAGAGTTTGTGTCTGGTTATTTCCATCGACGTAAGTCACCACCATGTCACCAAGGTCGTTGGCTTCTGCTGTGTAGTTACCGTCCGTCGTTGGCGCTAGATTCACCACCACTGGCGCTTCGGTTTCATTCGACAGTGACACGGTGAAGACCGCATCTGTCCCTTCGTTCACGTCACCCGCGTCAGTCACCGATAATGCTGGCTTATCGTTGTCTGGGGTTCCTGGGCCTGTACCTGTACCGTCGTCTGTGATGGTCGCTTCGCCTGTCGCCGTGCCGTTAGACGTCACGCCGTTCGATTCTGTCACCACCAGACCGAAGGTTTCATCGCCTTCATAGACATTGTCGTA
>NZ_JBGONY010000009.1:61925-118039 GCF_041439375.1 Vibrio crassostreae
GGCTTCTGCTGTGTAGTTACCGTCCGTCGTTGGCGCTAGATTCACCACCACTGGCGTGTCCACCGCCTTATCTAGGCTTACGGAGAACTCGGCCGCTGAGCCTTCACTCACGCTCACAGTTTCTGTGATGCTCACACTCGGAACTGGCCTAACCCCAACATCAACAGTAATAGTATCCGTTCCACCCTGCCCGTCGCTAACAATCACAGTAAAGCTATCGCTACCGTCATAGTTTTCATCTGGTGTGTAGCTCCAATTACCATCTTCATTGACAGTAACTGTACCATTTGATGGATCGGTGCCTTTTGTAAATGATAGGGAGTCGTTATCTTCATCAATAGCAGAAAGGCTACCGCTCACAGGACTGTCTTCGTCGGTGGTTACTGAAACGTCACTGCCGATGGGAGCATCATTTACTGGGGTTACGTCAACGTTAACCGTAATTGTGTCAGATCCACCTTGGCCGTCTGATACAACAACTGTAAAGCTGTCATTACCGTTGTAGTTTTCGTTGGGGGTATAAGTCCAATCACCATTTTCATCGATAACGACAGTACCGTTTGAAGGTTCTGTCGATTTACTGAATGACAGAGAATCACCATCTTCATCTGAAGCCGACAAAGTGCCACTTACTGGCGTATCTTCATCTGTCGTAAATGATACTGTGTCACCAATAGCGTCATTATTTGAATCAACAAACAGCGGGTTAGTGTTTGTTTGAGCTACGGTAGGTTCAATGAGCGAACGGTAAGCATCAAGTAAGCTTAAACTTTGGGTTTGAGATAAGCCTAATGATTCAAAACCTGTAGTAACGAACTCTGTAGCAGGAATGGTTTCTTCACCATCACGTTCAATAGTCCCGCTAGCAGCCAAACTTGAACCGTTTTGACCAGCTGCCGTTGCAAACTCCTCACCTAGCTCAGTCGGATCTTGACCTTCTTCCAATGCAGCAAAGATATTCGCAATATCTTGATCGAGTTCAATTTCGCCTTCCTCGGATGAGAAGCGTTTTGTAGATACCTGAGGTTCATTGGTTCCATTCTGGGATTCAAGAATAACATCCCCTGCTTGTAGTGGTTGTCCTTCTTCTAAGACTTTAATCGTACCATCTACCGAGATAACAATGCGCTGGCCAAGTGCTAATGCACCACCCAAATTCAATGTTGTCATGTCCATATAAACCCCTAAAAAAGCTTTTTTTGTCATTAACGTCAAAATAGTGACATTATGTTTATAATATTAGTTAAAATATAACACCTAAAGTCATATAATTCCTAGTTATGAATCGAGTATTTAACAACTAGAGTGACAAGCTAATGACAGTGATCACATCACACAACAATCTTAGTGCTCACAATGACAATATAAGTTATTGTGTTTACGGAAAATAATCAGCAATAAAACTTGAGATTAACGTGTACAAGAACACAATAAAACGCACGCCAATCGGTTAACATTTTTACAACCATTTACGAACGCCAGCTTAGCGATCGTGGTTTTTTTGGCGCTTCATCTAAATTTTGTATATAACGGCATGAATTCAAGACTTAGGTGTACGCCAATTTTAGGGAGATTTACATTGAACAGGCTTCAAATAACAACATTAGGGTTAGCAATAAGTATTAGCTTACCGGCGACAGCACAAACCCTAGAGCAAGCCGTTGCGTTTACTTTAGAAAGTAACCCTGAAATCAAAAGTGCTTATAATGAATATGTCAGTAAGCGATATATTAATGATGCTTCTGGTGGTGCTTACCGTCCGAGTATAGACCTGGATGGAGGGATCGGTTATGAACACACCGACCTAGCGACTAACTCAAGCACAACAGATCTAACTCGAAAAGAAGCGACTATTACCCTTACTCAACTTATCTGGGATGGTTCCAATACCTCAAATGATATCGATCGTACCGCAGCTGATGCAGAATCTGTACGTTATCAACTGCTATCAAATGCACAGGACATCGCTTTAGAAGTCACTAAGGTCTATCTTGATGCAGTGAAAGCCTATGAAGTACTGTCACTCTCTGAAAACAACCTCGCGACACACAAAAAAATATACAGTGATATCCGCAAACGTGTTGAATCAGGCATTGGATCAACGGCAGATATGTCACAGGTAGAGGCACGTATCGCTAAAGCACACGGTAATTTGCTTGCAGCGCAAAACAACCTTTTTGACACTCACACTCAGTTCAAAAGGCTTGTCGGTCAATCTCCGCTAGGGCTAACCTTCCCTCGAGCAGATGCGGGGGCTATCCCTTATACCGTTGATGGCGCATTGGCAAAAGCCTTTAACCAACACCCAGTAATCAAGATTGCACAAGCCGATGTGGACTCAGCCAAGTTTCAATACAAGCAATCCAAGAGTACTAACTACCCGACGGTTTCTTTTGAAGCAGCACAAACCTGGCGTGATGATGCCGGCGGTACCGAAGGAAGTAGTGATGAGTTTTCTGCCATGGTTCGTTTAAGGTATAACCTTTACAACGGCGGAGCGGATCAAGATCGTGCTGAAAGTGCCGCTTATCAACTCAATAAAGCAAAAGACCTACGTGAGAGCACCTATCGTAATGTAGAGGAAAGTCTGCGTCTTTCGTGGAGCGCTCTCGATCTGACCGTCCAACAAAAAGAATTCTTATCAGACCATGTAGATTCAGCATCAGACACCGTGATCTCGTATGAGAAACAGTACCGTATCGGCAAACGTACCCTTCTCGATTTACTTAATACCGAGAATGAACTATTTGAAGCCCGTAAAGGGTATTTGGATGCCAAGTACGACGAACAATACGCAAAATACAGAGTGATGAACGCAACAGGAAACCTGTTGACCGGACTACGCGTTGAAACCCCTCAAGAATGGAATGAAAAGGTAGAATACTAATGAAGCTGATAAAGACTGTATTTCCGCTTTGTATCATGGTTGTCTCTGCCAATGTTTTAGCTAAAACAAGCGATGAAGAATTTGAATATCGAGCTCTTCCTGAGATCACACAAATTTATGATCTCGAAGATGATGATAATGATGGAGTAATCAATGCTAGAGATCTGTGTCCTGATACGCAAATTGGTGCTGAGATAGATAACGACGGTTGTGGTTCATATTTCGAATCTTCAGAAAAGAAAGAGCTCCACATACTCTTTGCTAACAACTCTACGGAGATTAACCCTGTTTTCCTTAGCCAAATACGCCAGATGGCTGCGTTTTTGAAGCGCTACGAGAGTACAAGCATTGAATTGCAAGGTTATGCCAGCAAAGTAGGCAATTCCGAACACAATTTAAAGCTCTCAAAAGAGCGCGCGTTACATGTAAGGCGTGCACTGATAAGCAATGGTATTCAGCCATCTAGAGTTAATATCGTAGGTCATGGAGACTCTGAATTCAGCAGTGATGACACAGAAATCAATCACGCACTACATCGAAAAGTTGTCGCTTCCGTTGTTGGCTTTAAGGGGAATATCAAAGAAGAATGGCACATCTTCACCAAAATTAAAAAGTAGGCTCTACCCTGCTTTTGCCATACTGAAGCGTTATTTTAAGTTAACATTTCGGTATGGTGATAATTCCTTGAATAGCATATACCTAAGCCGTCTATAATGTTAATCTTGCCACGTTATCAACATAGAGAATTAATCCATGAGCAAACTAACAGCTGATACTCAAGCAAATCTAGAACTTTTCGTTTCTGAAACACAGGAAACTAAATTGGTATGGGGCCTTCGCAACGAAGAAGGTTGGCTAGCATGTGACTCAAGTGAATTCGAAAATAGCGAAGTGATGCCTTTCTGGTCTTCAAAAGAAGATGCTCAGACTCACAATGTTGAAGAGTGGGCTGACTTCGAAGTATTAGAAATTCCACTAGATATCTTTGTAGAAGATTGGTTACTGACTCTTGCTGAAGACGGCGTTCTTGTTGGTACTAACTGGAATGCAACATTAGAAGGCAAAGAACTTGAGCCTTCTGACCTAGCGAAATTATACATCTAATTTCCGATATCGGTCGCGCGAATCGTGCGACCGATATACCTCTGATTAGTATCAATAAATTAGAGACCTACCTCGCATAACCTCGTAGCCGCACCATTCAAAATTTGAAGCAACATCAAACTAATAATAGAATATCGTTCTTTATCTGATTGATCGTCTCTTGTGAATCACTTCGTTTTTGTTACCTTTCTACTATTCATTAGCTTTTGTTCTTATAGCCAAGTATCAACATCAGATCGTGACAACAATTCACCAGTCTATACCTCCAATTTAAGCCCTACTCCAAATGCTGATTGGAACGCACTTTATCTCTCTACTTTAAATCACTCTCCTGAACGCGCATTAAACATGCTGCAAACACGCTACATCGGGTCAACGGTTTACGGAGATAAGCTTTACCTTGCGTCTCTTCTGTATCAATACATGAGCCACCGAGATCAGCCGTTCTACGGAATCGCTTCAAACGACAGCTACTACCAAGCGATAGAAACAGCGTTTATTTCTGCTCTGATTAAAGATGGCCAAGGCCAATATGAGGAAGCACAACAAGGCTTTCTTACACTATTGGCAAAAATGCAATCACACAGTGATTTAACTGGAAAAGCTCTATTAAAATACCAGATGTGCCGTTCGCTTAATGAGCAAGCTAAATACCATCAAGCGAACTATTATTGCTCTGCACTTAAGTCGGACTTACACAACATCGCTGACCCTGTATTACCAAAGTTTGCGACTTATCGAGTCATCGCGAACAATCACCATTTCCGCAGTGACTATCAATCTGCTCTAGATACCTACCTATCGCTGATAAACGTATTCCCACAAGGACACGATATTTCGGGGATCTATAACGATGTAGGAAACTTGCTCAAGGAATTAAAGCAATATGAGAAGTCGACAGAGTACCTAAAAGAAGCACTCATACTCAGAGCTGATGCTTCTGATTTAATGAAAGCACAAGTACATCACAGCCTTGCGGATCTCTACCTCAACCAAAAGCAAAGTGACCTAGCAATTAACCACTTTCAGCAAGCAAAAACACTGTTAACTGCATCATCTCATAGCTACGGTATCGCACTAATAAGTCTTGGCTTAGGAAAAGCCTACACTCAAATTAAAGACTATGATTTGGCGAGAGGTTACTTAGTCAACGCTCTGTCGGCTTCGAATGAATTAAGTAACAACGTCATTCGTATTAACGCTTACTTGGCGATCAGCGATATGTTCGAAGATCAAAAGCTGACAACAGAGGCGCTCAATTATGCTCAGCAAGCTTTAAAAGTATCCGAGCAAGTCACAAGACACAAGTACATCGCTCAGTCACTCTTGCAGCTTTCCGATCTTCATCAAGCGCTCAGCGATTACCAACAAGCTTTCTATTTCTACCAGCGATACTCATCTATACAAATTGAAACACGCGATATCGATAACAGGTTAGCTTTTGAAGCACTAGACCTGACCCACGCTAAATATGAGCAAGAATTGGAAAATTCTTTCCTGATAAATCAGACAAAGCTCGACCGCGTTCAAATTGAAAAAATGGAACATCAAAGATGGTTGTACAACGTCATTGTTATTCTGTTGCTGGGCGCCGCAAGCTTTACGGTATTAGCAAACAAAACGATTCGCGCAAAAGCTTCCATCGATGCTATGACGAAAGCGTATGGCCGGACCGAGATCATACGAAGAATCAAAAAAGTCAGACGCTGTAAAGAAACGGACAAGCAACATGTCCTCGTTCTGCTTGATCTGGATAAATTCAAGACGATCAATGATGAGCATGGACACCCTACTGGTGATCGAGCACTCGTCCATATTAGTCAGCAAATACGAAAACACTTAATGAATGACGAATTGTTTGGTCGCTTAGGAGGAGAAGAATTTCTCATCATGCTAACCAATACCAAGCCTGTAGACGTGCGAGAGCGCGTCGAAGAGCTACATTACGCCATATCAAGCTCAGTCTTCTTAACAGAAAGCAATAAGCCACTTAATGTAACCGCGAGTTTTGCTTATCTAGCAACCTCAAACGCATTAAGTGACTTTGATGACTTGTACTCGGTGCTTGACCAAGCACTGTATCAAGCAAAGAGCAACGGCCGAAACTGCATCATTGATGCTTACAACGAACCAATTGATTGACCTGAGGTTATTTATTCTCAGTCTGTTTGCGAACCAACTCAGCCATAATACCTTCACGATCACCTAGGTAATCGTTAAGGCCAACTTTACGCAGTTCACACGCTGGGCAATCGCCACAACCATCCCCGACAATGCCATTGTAACAAGTCAGTGTTTTATTTCGAACAAGCTCAAGTGCTGAGTACTGGTCGGCCAACGCCCATGTTTCAGCTTTGTTGAGCCACATTAACGGTGTTTTAATATCAAGCGGCTTGTCCATACCTTGTACAAGCGCAGAGTTCATCGCTTTCACAAAGTCATTACGACAATCAGGGTAGCCTGAGAAATCAGTTTCACACACGCCCGTGATTACGGTATTTGCACCGATTTGGTAAGCGTAAATACCCGCCAAAGTTAAGAACAGAATATTACGACCAGGAACAAAAGAGTTTGGTAGTCCATTCTCTTGTAGCTCATGAGACACAGGAATATCGTCACGAGTCAGAGAGCTGATAGCCAGTTCATTCAACAGAGTCACATCCATCACTTTGTGCGCTTTCACACCAAGCTCTTTCGACAACGACTCCGCAACTTCAATCTCGAGTCTATGGCGCTGACCATAGTCAAACGTAATCGCATGAACTTCATCATACTCTTTTAAAGCTTGAACAAGACACGTTGTTGAGTCTTGACCACCACTGAATACTACGACTGCTTTTTTCATCTTAAATCCTTACGAGAATCTTCTACTAGCGACTTATCTAGACCAGTAAACAAATGCAACCTACGCGATGCTCAAATATTTGTGAGTTTGAATAGATAAACGCCAGTTACGTTCAATACAAGTATCAATACACAGTTGCGTTGCACGTTCTTTTTGGCTAATAGGTTGAAGTGCAATGACTGTATTTTCAGGAACATCAGCTCTAGCAATAAGAGCATCTAGTTGCTCGATATCTTTACCTGTACCAACAGGGTGCTTGATTTCATTCGCACGAACGAGTGCGCTATCAAGGATATCCAATTTGGCTTTCATTGCGACTTTTGGTGACACCGTAACCCAAGTGTCCGGTGTGGCTTTTACTTCTGATGTTCCGCTGGTCTCAATCTGACAGCGACAACCGTGCAGCTCAAATGCTTCAGTAAGAGGGACAAGATCATAGATGCACGGCTCACCACCAGTAATCACAATGTGCTTCGCGGTGTAACCTTGCTTGATATATTCATTCACGATTCCTTGCGCATCAATTGCAGACCAAGTCGGTGAATCCTCTGTCTTAACCATAATATCACCAAGGCTCGTTTCATCTTCCGGCAACGCTTCCCAAGTCTGTTTGGTATCACACCAAGAACAGCCTACAGGGCAAATTTGCAGTCGAACAAAAACAGCAGGAACGCCGGTAAATACGCCCTCGCCCTGGATGGTTTCAAACATTTCATTAATCTTGTACAACTTACCCTCAGCTCAATCATTTGATGAAATTAATCAACCGCAGACCTTAAAGCACTTGCCCCTTTTGGTCAAACAAATGAGTACTGATAAATGAGTTGATCAAAGCCCTAGCCTGAACTTTCAAGTTCCCTTATCCTTTCGCCCATTAGATTTCGTTAGCTTTTAATTTTTTAGTAAGGAACAACATGTACAAACTGATTGCTCTTGATATGGATGGCACACTGCTCAACAGTGATAAAGTAATTTCTCAAGAGAACAAAGACGCGATTGCCAAAGCACGCGCTGCAGGTGTGAAAGTGGTTCTGGCTTCTGGTCGTCCTTTGGAAGGCATGCAGAGTAAGTTAGACGAGCTTTCAATCAACGGCGAAGATGACTTTGTGCTCTTCTACAACGGCTCTATGGTTCAAAACGTCTCTACAAAAGAACTCATTCATAGTGAGATCAGCAATGGTAAAGCCGCGAAAGAGATCGCAACCCTCGCTGTACAGCTTGGTGGTTATGTTCATGCATTCAGCAAGATTCATGGCTTAATCACGCCTGAAAACAATGAGTACACAGCTATTGAAGCGCGTATTAATGGCTTAGAGATTACCGAGTTCGACTTTTCTCAACTAGAAGATGACCACGAAATCATCAAAACTATGATTGTCGCAGAACCAAGCAAGCTGACTGAAATCATCAGCAAGTTGCCACAAGAGCTTAAGGCTCAATTTACTATCGTGCAAAGTGCACCATTCTTCTTAGAGTTCCTAAACCCAAATTCAAACAAGGGTGTCGGTATTGAGGCGATAGCAAAGCACTTGGGTATTACAGCAGAAGAAGTAATCTGCATGGGTGACGCTGAAAACGATCATCATATGCTTGAATACGCTGGCCTTGGCATTGCAATGGAAAACGCAATGGAAGAAACCAAGAAACTGGCGGATCACATCACAGCGAGCAACGACGACCATGGTGTAGCGGTCGCGATTGAGAAGTTTATCTTCAACTCGTAAACGCTGAACAGGTTCTAATGAGAATTACTTTTTGCTTGTTGCAGAAATGACAAAGGCTGTGCACTGCACAGCCTTTTTTGATTTTATATTAGTCGGTTCGCCTACTCTCTTTTCCATGGCAGACGAAACGCCACTACACCAAATAGAATCAAGATTGGGAAACGTAAGGTCTCAACGATAAATGAAGCGATGCCACTGAATGAGACGAAACTTCCAGCCCAGCTAATCAGCAGATTTCCCGCTAACAACATCGCCATCACTCCAAATACAATCTTGAATGAGAACTGGCCGACCAAAGGCTTCGAATCCGTTAACGTTACTAAGCATGCAATCGTCATCAAAATTGCTACCCAGAAAGAGAATGTTGGCAGTGGCCATATAACCGTGAGAACAATCGACAGTAAGCACAATGCCCACCAGACACCTTTAGAGCTTAATAAGGCACTAATATCAACATCAGGTTTCGCATCTAATCTCACGATGTGCCAAGTCGTTAACGCGCCCAATACGCCTCCCATTAAGACATCACTAAAGAACGCACTGCCTGAATAAGACGTAAATAGCATAATCCACAGTAGACCCGCGAGCACTATCAAAATCGATTTTTGCTCCAAGAGGCGCTTTAGTTTCCAAAAGACTAACAAGGTTAAACTAACCCATAAAGCAGCCAACAGACTTGGAAAACTATACCCACTGCTCATCACCAGTTTCAATGTTGGCAAGTAAGCGTGTGGACGTGGAAAACCAAAACCTTGATGTGCGATCAAAGTAAGCAATGTCACCGAGATCAAAGTGAAGCCAAACTTCAACGCGAAGTTACGGCCAAAGTACCAAGCAATTAGCGGCAATATCACAATGAAAACCCATGGCTTCGCCAACAAGTCAGTCAAAAGCACAGTATTCGCAAACACGCTTGGCATCTTATCGAACGCGTTTTGAAGCGACACAATCCAATTTAATTCAACTTGATGGACTTTGGGTGCCGCGCCCACCAGCTCAGTCACATACGTCACCGGTTGGTCTGTCGCAGATAAAAACAGCTCGTTAATCTCAGACCACTGTTCTGGATAGCGGTATTGGTGATCTTGCAACTCAGTAGGAGGAAGTAACATCGCTCGGCTGACTTCCACACCGTAATGAGGAGCAAACCAAATCGGCAGCTCAAAGCCACCTAACTCATTTCGAGCCTTGTAACTGATCACTTCCGAGTCAGAAATACAATCAAACACGACGGCACTGTCGGTATAACCCAGTACATCACCGACCGTTACTGACAAACCCGCCTCTTCCCACGTTTCACGTTGCGCCGCAACGGCTGGCGGCTCACCTGAAACAACAGTGCCTCCCGGTAGAGACAATTGACCTGTGATCAACTCATCAACCAACACGATTTGGTTATCAGCCCGTACTACACACAAGGCGCCCGCGATATGATCGGGCAAAGTGTTGTTTGCCCAAGCGGAAGTAGTACTCAAAAGAGACAGTATGAAAACTAATAGATATCGAATAACCAACGAGTTTACCTAAAAAATAATAGAAGAAATTTAAGACTGCTGTTGCAGTTGAACTATTGTAATCAAAGCCACACAAAATCGCTGTCTACGTTTTGTGCAAAGCCTTCCTCATCCATTGAATGTGAGGTGTGAACCCCATTTTTTGATAGAAGTCCTTGGCAGGTGAATTAAAGTCCCAAACCTCTACAAAGACTTGTTCAACCCCATAATCATCAAAAGTACTTTCAACTTTGTTAAACAACTTTTCTGCAATTGATTCTTTTCGATAATCAGGCAAGACAAACAGCTCATCGACACTCCCCATCGACACTGGTTTACTTACCGTTGAGATAAGCTCACAAAAATGCCCAGAGATAAAGCCAACAATGAGCTCACCTTTTAATGCCACATAAACCAAACATTCAGGGTCATCCAAGTATCGTGCAATGCTTTTTTCCTGCTCAATCTCTTCTGCTGTTTTAAAGTGCTCTGGGCTAGCAAGGTGGTGGTGATGGTGGAGATCGAACATTAACTCGTTAAGTTGTTCCAAATCCGCGTGCTTTGCGGCCCTTAAGGTGACATTCATGACTATTGCGCTTCTCAAACCAAATTAATATCTAAACTGAGTCTAGTTTACTTGCCGTGAGTATCTATACAAGTTATTGAATTAATTCATTGTTTGAAGTGTGTATTTTAGATACGAAAACGGCCACATTACGTGGCCATTCTGTTTGAATGATTTTGAATTAAACGAATATCGAAGCTATGGTTTTGCTGTAGCTTTAGCTTCAGCTTCAGCTTTATGCACCGTTATCTTCTTTCTCTTCTTTGAGATCAGCAAGCTGTTGTTCTAGTTCAATTAGCTTAATTTCCGCCTCTACTTCAGCAACTCGCTTTTCTGCATCGGTGCGATTGTCTTTCGCTAGACCATCAGCAGTAACTTGGGTTCGTTGTGCGTTTCTTGCATCGTCCGTATCTTTCATTGAACCCGCAACGCCACCGGTCACGCCACCTAATGCAGCGCCCTTCACGGCTAAACTCGCATCTCCAGTTAGAGCGCCTGCTGTTGCTCCTAGTAAAGCACCACCTACAGCACCACGATTACGTGCAGCATTCTCATTTTCGTTATCCATTGCTGGTGATGCGCAACCAGAAAGAGTCACAATCAGTGTCGCTAAAATAAAAGGTTTAGTGAATTTCATAGGAGTCTCGCTTAGTTCTTCGTTTGGAGTAGAGCCATCTTAAGCAGAACCGTTAATGAGATAAATAAAGCCACGTTTAGACGATACATCATGTTCAGCTATGTATTATTCAGCCATCACATAACTGATTAATGATATATAGCTTTGAGCTCGCTTTATCCTCACCAACAAAAAGGCGACCAATAAGGTCGCCTCAATCGCGCTTTCTCAATAAATTTTGTCTTTCACATGTCGCTCTTAGCCTTTGGACCAAAAGTTTTGCATGTTTTCTGCGCTAGGTGGTGGCCTAACACCGCAATCTCGATAATGATTTTTATCGCCGATCCCCAGTATCTTGCCATTTTCGTCATCAATCATAGCGGCAACTTTAACACCGTCTCCCACATGACGAGTTAGCACTACAATTTCACCGGCTCTTTCAGATCTTACTGCGCCTAGGATATGATATTCGTAGCGGCCTTTCCTTGAATTAACAATCATCTTCGAGTTAATAGGGTCGGCTTCATATCCCACACCAATATCAAAAACCGCTTGATAGAGATCGACGCCAGTCTTGGATACACATTTAAATACCTTAGGATGACTCAAAGGCTCTAACAACACTCTACTCGCTTCATCCTTTGAAATACTGGCACTAGCAGCACCACTGACCAATAAAGCAATCAACAAAAAGTAAGCTCGCATAAAAAGACCTCAATATGTGGGAATCATAATGAGGTCATAGTAAACGCAATGGATAAGCGGATGAATAAACTGGCGTTTAGGTAAACCATCACGCTGGCTTATGTATAAATCAACAAGCCGAAGGGAGATTACCTAAACTGCGACTTCTATTTGCCGAGCTTTTCAGCAATTTCAGTTAAGCTGGTAGGATCGTCAATCGTCGAAGGCACCACATATTGCTCGCCTTCTGCGATTTGTCGGATGGTTCTGCGTAAGATCTTGCCTGAGCGGGTCTTAGGTAGTCTCTCAACAACCAAGGCTTGCTTAAAACAGGCTACAGCGCCGATCTCATTACGAACCTTACCTACAAGTTCAGCTTGTAACTCTGTGCCATCCACTTTTACGCCATCTTTCAACACAACTAAACCAAGAGGTAGCTGCCCTTTTAAGTCATCGTGAATCCCGACTACCGCGCATTCTGCAATGGCTGGGTGACCACCCACGATCTCTTCCATTTCTCCTGTCGACAGGCGATGCCCCGCTACGTTTATCACATCATCAATACGGCCCATGATAAATAGATACCCATCTTCATCGAGATAGCCGCCATCACCCGAAACGTAATAGCCTGGGAATTGGCTCAGATAGCCAGATTCAAATCGATCATGATTACGCCAAACCGTTGGCAGACAACCGGGTGGTAACGGGCGTTTAAGAGCCACAAAACCTTGTTGATTAGGCTGAGCGACTTCACCGAGTTCATTGAGAATCTCCACTTGGTAACCCGGAACAGGTTTAGTGGAGGAACCCGCTTTCACTGGTAAAGGTTCTAACCCTGTTGGATTTGCAGAAATGGCCCAACCCGTTTCTGTTTGCCACCAATGATCGATAACCGGCTTATCGGTATGAGATTCAACCCAATCCAATGTTGGTGGGTCTAAACGCTCGCCAGCCATGAAAATCGACTTGAGTGATGATAAGTCATACTTGGTCAGTAACTCGCCTTCAGGATCTTCTTTCTTAATGGCTCTAAATGCCGTTGGAGCAGAAAACAATACATCGACGTTGTATTCTTCACACACACGCCAGAATGCGCCGGGATCTGGCGTTCGTACTGGTTTGCCTTCAAACAAAATGGTCGTACAGCCATGAATCAATGGCGCATACACAATATAGGAATGCCCCACTACCCAGCCGACATCAGAAGCCGCCCAAAACACACCATCTTGCGGCATATCGTAGATAGTGCTCATCGAGTATTTCATCGCGACCGCGTGACCACCATTGTCACGAACCACACCTTTTGGCTTACCCGTCGTTCCTGATGTATACAAGATATATAGTGGGTCAGTTGCCAGAACAGGCACGCATACGTGAGGCAAAGCATCGTTAACCGCTTGTTGCCAAAGTACATCGCGTTCATTGTTCAATTCGGCTAGAGACTGCTCTCTTTGGAATACCACCACTTTCTCGGGTTTCCAGCGACTGTCCATGATCGCTCGATCAACCATCGGCTTATATGGCAGGACTTTGTTTATCTCAACACCACAAGATGCAGTAATCAACACCTTGGGCTCGGCATCCTCAATTCGAACGGCAAGCTCATGAGGAGCAAACCCACCAAACACCACCGAATGCACCGCACCGAGTCGAGCGCAAGCCAGCATGGCCATTGCCGCTTCAGGAATCATCGGCATATAGATCACCACACGATCACCTTTGGTCACGCCTTGCGTGGCTAACATACCAGCGACTTTAGCCACTTGGTTACGTAACTGGTTGTAAGTGTACGAGGATTGAGTTCCTGTAACTGGAGAGTCGTAAATCAGCGCGGTATTGTCACCTCGCCCATTTTCACAATGATAATCCAGCGCCAGCCAGCAGGTGTTCATCACCCCATCAGGAAACCAACGCTCAATACCGTTATCGTCAGTTTGTAATATCGTTTTTGGTGGTTCAAACCAATCTATCGCTTGTGCTTGTGTTTCCCAGAACGAATTGGGGTCTTCCCTAGCCCATTGATACTCGGTGATATAATCGGTTTTTCTGTTCATTCGATTCGTAGCAGACATAGTGCCTCCTCCATGATTTATCCATTAGTCCAAGCGCCTAGCTTTTGGCAGTGTCACTTGGGTGCACTCTTTTCTCAGCGTTGTGTTCGTGAACATTTGACCGTTCACGACAATCGCTTTACTTAGGAAAAGGCACACGAATGGCACCTTCCATGATCACTCGGGCACTACGACTCATAATCGCCCTCTCTATTTTCCACCCACTTTCGGTCTCTAGTGCTTTAGCACCTACCTTCAAGGTTCCTGACGGGTGTCCAAAGGTCACGAAATCACGACTTCCCTCACCGGCTGCCAAGTTCACTAAGGTGCCTGGTACACTTGCAGCTGAAGCAATGGCGACCGCAGCCGTACCCATCATGGCGTGATGAAGTTGCCCCATAGACAAAGCACGTACTAGAAGGTCGGTATCTTCGGCAGCAACCGATTTTCCACTGGAAGCTTGGTACGCTTGAGGCTTAGCAACAAACGCGACTTTAGGAGTGTGTTGGCGTGATTCAGCTTGTTCTAGGGAATCAATAAGTCCCATCGCAACCGCACCATGTGCTCGGATGGATTCAAACAGAGCCAAGGCTTTTGAATCACTGTTAATATCCGATTGAAGCTCTGTACCTTGGTAACCAACCGATTCAGCATCAACAAAAATGGTCGGTATTCCTGCATTGATGTATGTCGCTTTGATGCAACCCAGGTCTGGAACATCTAAAAAATCGACAACATTCCCTGTTGGGAACATAGAGCCACTCGCATCGGCTGGATCTAGGAAATCGACTTGGATCTCCGCGGCGGGGAAAGTCACACCATCGAGCTCAAAGTCACCCAACTCTTGGACTTCCCCATCAGCAATAGGTACATGAACAATAATGGTTTTATCTATGTTCACTTGCCATACTCGTACCTCGACCACACCGTTTTCTGGAATGCGACTCGAGTCGACGAGGCCACTATGAATAGCAAATGGGCCCACTGCAGCAGACAAATTGCCGCAGTTACCGCTCCAATCGACAAACGGCTTGTCAATTGCTACTTGACCGAATAGGTAATCAACATCGTGATCGGCTTTACTGCTTTTCGAAACAATAACGGTTTTACTGGTGCTGGATGTTGCGCCACCCATGCCATCGGTTTGTTTGCCATAAGGATCTGGACTACCAATCACGCGCAGAAGTAATGCGTCTCGTGCTTCTCCGGCGACTTGCGCAGCTTCAGGTAAGTCACTTAGGTTGAAGAAGACGCCTTTGCTTGTTCCGCCCCGCATGTAGGTAGCAGGTACTTTTATCTGTTTGATGTTCATAACCAGCTCCTACTGTGCGAGAAAGTCTTTAGCAAAACGCTGCAACACACCACCAGCGCTGTACACATTCACTTCATCTGCGGTATCTAAACGGCAAGTGACTGGTACATCGAGTTTTTGACCGGTCTTGCGAGTGATCACTAGAGCCAAATCGGAACCGGCTTCAATATCACCGTAAACATCGTAAAGCTCTGTTCCATCCAACTCTAAAGTGTTGCGATTTGTGCCCACTTTGAATTGCAAAGGCAGTACACCCATGCCAACCAAGTTGGTTCTGTGAATTCTTTCAAATCCTTCAGCCACAATCACTTCAACACCCGCTAAACGCACACCTTTGGCAGCCCAGTCACGTGATGAACCTTGTCCATAATCCGCACCCGCCACGACAATCAAAGGCTGTTTACGGTTCATGTAGGTTTCAATCGCTTCCCACATTCGCGTAACTTGACCTTCAGGTTCAACTCTTGCTAATGAACCTTGCACGACTTCTCCAGCGTCCTTCACCATTTCGTTAAACAGCTTAGGGTTGGCGAATGTTGCTCGTTGCGCGGTTAAGTGATCACCTCGATGGGTCGCGTAAGAGTTAAAATCCTCTTCCGGCACTTCCATTTTGGTGAGGTATTCCCCCGCAGCGCTCGAAGCGAGAATCGCATTTGAAGGGGATAAGTGATCTGTGGTGATGTTGTCACCCAGAATCGCTAAAGGTCTCATACCAGATAGGCTTCGTTCTCCCGCAAGAGCACCTTCCCAATAAGGTGGTCTGCGAATATAAGTACTTTGAGGTCGCCAGTCATAAAGCGGTTCAGTCGTCACCTGTTCCTCGTCTGGCTGGAACATTTTCACGTAGATTTGTTGGAATTGCTGAGGCTTAACATGTTCACCTACAACGGCATCGATCTCAGCATCACTTGGCCACAAATCACTTAAGTAGATTGGCTTTCCATTGTTGTCCGTACCTAAGCTATCTTTCTCAATATCAAAGCGTATTGTGCCCGCTAAGGCATAAGCAACAACCAATGGCGGTGACGCTAAAAACGCTTGTTTAGCATAAGGATGAATTCGACCATCGAAATTTCGGTTCCCTGACAAAACAGCGGTTGAATACAGGTCGCGGTCGATGATCTCTTGTTGGATTTTAGGATCTAACGCCCCGCTCATCCCGTTACATGTCGTACACGCATAACCGACGATACCGAAGCCTAGTTTTTCCAGTTCAGGCAACAAACCGGCGGACTCAAGATAAAGCTTGGCAACTTTTGAGCCTGGCGCGAATGACGTTTTTACCCATGGCTTACGAACTAATCCAAGCTGATTGGCCTTCTTCGCAACCAATGCTGCGGCGACGACATTTCTTGGGTTACTGGTATTGGTACAAGAAGTAATCGCCGCAATGATCACGGCACCATCTGGCATTTGTTCATCAGAATATTGTTCAGCGTGTTGCTCTTTCCAAGAAGCTTGGCTAATACCTTGCTGGGCAAGTTCGCGGGTAGGCAAACGGCGATGAGGATTCGAAGGCCCCGCAAGATTTCGCTCAACTTTAGACAAATCAAACTCAAGCACACGTTCGTATTGAGCAGAGTCTAGATCGTCAGCCCATAGCCCTGTTTTCTTGGCGTAGCGTTCGACTAGTTCAACCTGCTCAGGCTCTCGACCAGTGAGTTTCAGGTATTGAATGGTCTGTTCATCGATGTAGAACATACCCGCTGTCGCACCATATTCTGGTGTCATGTTAGATATTGTTGCCCGGTCACCAATGGTCAGTGCACGTGCGCCTTCGCCAAAGAATTCCAAGTAGCTTGAGACAACCCTTTCATTGCGAAGAAACTCTGTAATCGCAAGCACGATATCCGTTGCGGTTATCCCTTCTTGTCTTTGACCCGTTAACTTCACGCCCACGATGTCCGGTAAGCGCATCATCGACGGACGACCTAGCATCACCGTCTCGGCTTCCAAGCCACCTACACCGATAGCGATAACGCCCAAAGCATCAACGTGAGGAGTATGGCTATCGGTCCCGACACAAGTATCAGGAAACGCGATGCCTTCTTTAGATTGAATAACTGGAGACATTTTCTCCAAGTTAATCTGGTGCATGATCCCGTTACCCGCTGGGATCACACTCACGTTTTTAAACGCGGTTTTACACCATTCAATAAAATGAAAACGGTCTTCGTTTCTGCGCTCTTCAATCGCGCGGTTTTTATCAAATGCTTCGTTATCAAACCCGGCATGTTCCACTGCCAAAGAGTGATCAACAATCAGTTGAGTTTCGACCACTGGGTTCACCTTGGCAGGGTCTCCGCCTTGGTCGGCAATCGCATCGCGTAAGCCAGCTAAATCAACTAAAGCGGTCTGACCTAGAATGTCATGACACACCACGCGCGCAGGATACCAAGGAAAATCTAAGTCGCTCTTGCGTTCAATGATCTGTTTTAAGCTGTCTTCAAGGGTTTCAGGATCACAGCGTCTTACTAATTGCTCTGCCAATACTCTCGACGTATAAGGCAAGGTTTTATAACTGCCCGGAGATATCGCTTCTACCGCTTCGCAAGCATCGAAATACTCTAAATGAGTTCCGGGTAAAAGTTTTCGGTACTGATTTTTATCAAGGTACTGAGCTTGTTCAAGTTTCACATCAGACATACATCCACCATTATCTGTTAAATTCTATTCGTTGGTTCTTGAGGCCTTATCGTATGAAGACGGAAGTAACCTCAAGACATAAGTCGGCTCGTTATAGAGGGCTAACGTAGATGAATAGGTAGCCAGTCTTGATGCTCTGGCCCGGTGTAGTCTGCACTTGGACGAATGATGCGATTGTTTTCTCTTTGTTCGAACACGTGTGCTGTCCAACCCGTAAGGCGGCTCATCACAAAGATCGGAGTAAACAATTTGGTTGGGATGTCCATGAAGTGATAAGCCGATGCATGGAAGAAGTCAGCATTACAGAACAAGCCTTTCTCGCGCTTCATTACCGCTTCAACACGTTCTGAAACGGCGTAAAGCTGTTCATCTCCCACCTCTTGAGCTAACTCTTTTGACCAACGCTTGATTAGCGCATTTCGGGGGTCGCTCTCACGGTAAATGGCATGACCGAAGCCCATGATTTTGTCTTTGTTAGCAAGCATCTGCATGATGTTAGTTTCTGCTTCATCAGCGGTTTGCCAATCTTGGACCATTTCCATCGCGGCTTCATTCGCACCGCCATGTAAAGGACCTCTCAACGTACCAATCGCTGCGGTGACACAAGAGTGGATATCTGACAACGTTGATGCACACACACGAGCCGCAAAAGTAGAGGCATTAAACTCATGTTCCGCGTAAAGAGTTAGCGAGCAGTGCATCACCTTCTTATGAAGTTCACTAGGCGCTTTATCCGTTAGCATTTTCAAGAAGTAGCCACCCAGACAGGCTTCGCTTTGATCTTCAGTATCAATTCGCACGCCATCATGACTAAAGCGGTACCAATAACAAATAATGGCAGGGAAAAGCGCGAGCATTCGTTCAGTCGCAGGCAGTTGCTCGGAGAAGTCAGACTCTTGCTCTAGATTACCTAGCATTGAACAGCCCGTTCTCATCACATCCATTGGATGAGCGTCTGCTGGGATAAGCTCTAGTGCTGCTTTCAAAGGTTGAGGTAAGCCGCGCAGACCAACCAACAATATTTTGTAATCATCGAGCTCTTTTTCAGTGGGTAAGTGACCTCTTAGTAGCAGATGCGCCACTTCTTCGAACTGAGCATGATTAGCAAGGTCGGTTATGTCATAGCCACGGTAGGTCAAACCCGTTCCTGACTGGCCTACCGTACATAGCGCCGTAGTTCCCGCACTTTGGCCACGTAGACCAGCACCACCTATTGCAGGTGCGCTTACTGGTGTACTTGCTGTTTTTGCGCTTTGTTGTTGGTTTTCTGTTGAAGCCTTATCGACAGCTGCTTTATCACTCAAAGATACAGACATGGTGAACTCCTTTTCTGTGTTAGCCGCCTGCACTCTTTGGTGCTGCCTGTTTATGTGTCCGATGATCTTTATCATCGGTACTGGATATGGCGACTAACCATTTCACGTTATTGGATTAAGTTGATTTTTGATTAATTGAAACTGGTTTACCCTTCACTTGAAAACAACTGATCAAGCTTGTTCTCGTAGTCGTGGTAATTAAGGTGTTCGTAAAGCTCTTTACGGGTTTGCATTGAATCCAACAGAGCTTCCTGATTGCCTTCAACTAACAAGTGCTTGTAAACATTCTCAGCCGCTTTATTCATCGCACGGAACGCACTCAATGGGTAAAGCACCATGTCGACACTCGATTGCGCTAACTCATTACAGTTGTAAAGTGGCGTTTGCCCGAATTCAGTTATGTTCGCGAGAATAGGCACATGCTTACCCGTTGCTGATTTCAAAGCTGCCGAGAACTTCACGTATTGGTCGAGTTGATTCATCGCCTCAGGGAAGATCATGTCTGCGCCCGCTTCAACACAAGCTATCGCTCGCTCAATTGCGCTATCAATGCCTTCAACCGCCAATGCATCCGTACGCGCCATAATCACAAAGCTGTCATCGGTTCTAGCATCGGTTGCCGCTTTGACTCTATCGACCATCTCTTGCTGACTTACAATCGCTTTATTTGGTCGATGACCACAGCGTTTCTGGGCCACTTGGTCTTCCATATGGATTGCTGCTGCGCCTGCCTTCTCCATAGCACGAATGGTACGTGCAATATTGAATGCGCCACCAAATCCCGTATCGATATCCACCAGCAATGGCAGATCACACGCGTTGGTAATACGTTCAACATCCACCAACACATCGTTCAATGTCGTAATACCTAAATCAGGCAAACCATAAGACGCATTGGCGATACCTCCACCCGACAAATAGATCGCCTGATGCCCTAAGTTCTTTGCCATCATCGCGCAATACGGATTCACCGTACCGACGATCTGCAATGGCTCGTTGTCTTGCACAGCTTGTCGGAACTTAGCTCCTGCTGATAACTTCATAATGACGCTCCCTGTTAATTGTTTATTTCTAGCTAATCTTTAAGACTTACGGCTTTTGATTATCGCCAGCACTGATCTGCTGACAGGTTCCAATGGTCGCTTAATCAAGATCTTTGGATTGAATTTGTTGTTCTATAAGCAATCGACTACCCGAGATGTGTCGTCGCATTAGCATTTCTGCTAGCTCTTCATCACGATTACGAATCGCTTGTAGGATGTATTTGTGTTCATCGAGCGCCTCTTTTGGTCGAGACTGAGCCCTAGGCGATTGATAGCGATACATGCGTAATAGGTGATAAAGCTCATCACACAGCAGCGAAATGAGTTTGCTGTTACGACTCGCTTTGATAATGCGGTAATGGAAATCAAAATCCCCATGTTGATGAAAGTAAGAAGAACCTTCGACTTCATCGATGTGCTTTGAGTGTGTCGACAATAAGCCTTCAAGCCCGATAAGCTCTTCTTGTGTAATATGTCGCGCTGCTAAGCGAGCCGCCATGCCTTCCAATGCCTCTCGCACCGCGTAAAGCTCTAGCAGTTTGTCTGCAGAAAAAGTAATAACTCGCGCACCAACATGTGGAATACGTTCTATCAGGCCAAGTCCTTCCACACGCATTATCGCTTCACGTAATGGACCTCGACTTACCTCGAAGCGTTTAGCCAGTTCAGGCTCCGAGATCTTACTGCCCGGTGCTAATTCACCGTTAACAATCGCCTCAACGAGGTACTCAGTCAGATTTTCCGACTTGGTGTTTTCTTTGTCGCTCACACGTGTTTTCGTGTTTGCACTTAAGGTGAGATCTTTTATCGCAGTATTCATATTCACGCTGCTCACTTCTGATTGCCGACCCTAACTGTCAACAATTTCATAACATGAACATAAAATACACGATCAAATTGTCGACAATCAAGTAGATTGTCGACAATTTAGACTAAGGTAGTATTTTTTATAGACGATAAAGTTTGTTTGAATACGCGCAAATAATAACTTAACCAGCTGTTAATAAATGAATTAATCTAGAAGAAACTCAACAAACCCTGACTTACCCTACAATTATTAGAAATCGATGTGTCGACAACTTGCCATCCACCTTTTAGATATAGTATTCATTTCTACTCATCAGCGATTTAGACCAAAAAAAAGAGAAGCAATGATCGCCTCTCTTTATTATTCACAAGGTTAACACTCTTAAAATAGGTTAATCACGAGACATCAACATGGTGCTTGCCAATAACGACATTCCTATTAGCACAACCCCTAAGTTACCAATCTCACCAGCAAGTCCTAGTCCCCCACCAATTAAACAGTAATACAACAATCCTAGAACCGCCCCTGCCGTGCCTGCTTGCTGTTTATAATTGACCAACGCCGTACTAAATATATTAGGACTTGCCATACCAAACCCTACAACCACAGCAGCCATTCCTAAAAGAAACCAAAGGCTGTCTTGGCAAAAGTACACCTGAACAGCCCCAACAAAGCTGATTAACACCGCGATCTGAATGAGTCGTTGGGAACCCCATTCTTTTACCAGCAATCGTTTATTCATCGAGCTTCCTAAAACAGATGCTGCCGCTAATATCACGCCACTGTAACCAAATTCAATGGAACTTAAGCCAAACTGGCTGAACATAAATGGCGCTAAGGAATAATAGCTAAACATCATGACATTAAAGCAAGCCACAAGAATCGCACTTTTCCAAATATCCCTATCTTTTAGCATTATCGTGAAAGTACCAATAAAGCTGACTGTTTTAGTATCAGCAGGTTTCGTTTCGGGTAAAGAAAAGGCCGATACGATCAGCAATATAAAAGCCATGACAAGCAGTAAACTGAACACCACTAAGTGTCCAAAATATTCAGCAATCAATCCTCCTGACATTAAGCCAACAACAGGGCTGATTGATACTGCAACAATTGCTAGCGAAAACACTTTCCCTAGCTCTTTGCCTTCATAGCTATCTCGCAATATTGTTTGCCCAATAACTGAGCCTACCGCCGCCCCAAAAGCTGAAACAACCCGCGCAATCATGACCATATCAAATTGAGTTGCCGTGATGGCTAACAGGCAACCAACACCATAAGTAAACAAACCACACAACATCGCTTTTCTGCGGCCAATAAGATCAGAAACTCGTCCCCAAAAAACAACACCCACAGCAAAAGCAATAAAGTAAATCGACAAGGTTTGACTTGCACTTGCCATTGATACACCAAAATAATCAACTAAGTGCGGCAATACTGGGCTGTAGATAGTTTCAACAATTTGGGGGAACATCAACAGAATGATGATCAGTCCCATATGGGGTTTTTTATTCATATTATTCTCTTCTAAAACTGGAATAAGAGAAGTATATGGATTTCATTTGTGTTCAAATATCAACAGTAGAACAACAAACATCAAAATAAGGACAAATCATGTTGATCGATGACAACACACCTTTTTATGTTGATGGAATGCCCTATCCCTTTGTCGGCATTGCTGCCCAAGTCGGCAGGCACGATTCTGGTATGCATACACACAACCGCGCACAATTGTTATTTGCACCACATGGTTGCATCAGTATTACCCTCGACGGAATGCATTGTGTGTTGCCGCCCACCAAAGTTGCCTGGATACCCGCGGGAATTGAGCATTGTGCAACCATGACCAATGTCGTGGCCTATCGTTCGCTTTATTTTGATCCTCTTCGCATTAAAAACTTGCCTGAAGAGTTAAGTATTCTTAACGTCACACCACTACTAAAGGAGTTGATCGAACGAATGGCTTTTTGGGATTGGGATAAACCTAATGAAGAGCAACAAAACACATTGGCGTTGTGTTGCGAGGAACTTTCTTACGCAGAAAGGAACGAGCTAACGCTGCCTTTACCCAAAGATAAACGATTAGCGTTGTAGTTAGAAAAAGTAAAACTAGGAACACAGTTACCTCAACCACTCAATGAAATGGCC
This sequence comes from Vibrio crassostreae, assembly GCF_041439375.1. Classification (GTDB taxonomy): domain Bacteria; phylum Pseudomonadota; class Gammaproteobacteria; order Enterobacterales; family Vibrionaceae; genus Vibrio; species Vibrio crassostreae_D. The sequence continues at coordinate 85,165 of NZ_JBGONY010000009.1, forward strand.
AAGCATATTGGAGCAAGCAGCAAGACCGTAAGCCGATTATTCATCAAAGAAACGGGGATGCCTTACCAAGCTTGGCGTCAACAATGGAGGCTGTTAAGTGCCATTGAGCAATTGTCAGAAAAAAAGAGTGTCTCTGCGGTTGCCCACGAGTTAGAGTTCTCCAGTGACAGTGCGTTTATTCATTTCTTTAAGCAACACACCGGAGAAACCCCAACTCACTACATGAAGTGACGTCAACAGCCATTCATGCTTTCTGGCAAAGTTAAGCAGCGACGCCTTCAACTACATATTTTGATAGGTCTATATGATCGATCTGTTCCGGTTTTAAATACGTTTCGGCATAACGGATATGTGTCCCGCTAGTTAGAAACAACCTAAACAGTTCTATATCGAGATGCTCGTCCAATGCCATTTTATACATGATGTCGACAGCAACACTGATTGGCTTCGCCTTCTTATAAGGCCTATCCGCAGCGGTTAACGCCTCAAAAATATCAGAGATCACCAGAATACGTTCTGGGATTGAAAGGTCATCACCAGTCAGCTTCCTTGGATATCCCGTACCTTTGAGTGTTTCATGGTGCGTCGAAGCATAGCGAGGAACACGGCTTAGCTCTTTCGGAAATGGCAGATTCTCAAGCATCTTAATTGTTCCAAGCATGTGCTCATTTATCTTGAATCTGTCTTCAGCAGTTAACGTACCACGTGCAATGCTCAGATTGTAGACTTCGCCTAGGTTGTATAAGTGCTCAGGCACACCCATTTTAATTTGATGTTTCGGGTCAAACTCTAACGGCCTATCTCTTTTCACTATATGCTCCGGCTTATCACTCAGAAGTGGCTCTGTCGCAGGTAAGCTTGAACTCGATGCCCTATTCATCGCTTCAATTGGCGATAGGCCGAGTTGATCGTCGAAATTACGCGTCCAAGTCGTTTCAGCGATAGAGCGAATCCGCGCGACTTTATCATCACTCATGAATTCACCACCCACGTTCGATGTCGCGATAAACTCAAAGTCCTCTTGTAATTGCTGTTTGGTTGACGCAAGTTCATCAGCTACCAGCTCAGCCGGTAGAGATCCTTCGAGTTTTTTTGTCAAAGCTGTAATTTCCGCATCACGCCAAAGCACTTCAAATCGAGTTCTCACCTCGTGAATTCGGTTGTAGTTAGCTTCTAGCTTTGTACCTTTATCGACGATGTGTTCAGGTGTCGTGATCTTGCCACAATCATGAAGCCAAGCCGCAATTCTAAATTCACGACGTTCATCGTCGTTCTCAAATTTAAAGTCTTTGAAATGCTCAGACTGCGATTTTTCAGCCGCATCAGCCAACATCAAGCCCAGTTCTGGTACACGGTTACAGTGCCCAGCCGTATAAGCGGACTTATCATCGATAGCTTGAGCGATAAGTTTAATGAACGACTCCACAAACGCCTCTTGTGTCTGTTCATGCTGCTTAATCTCTGCCGCCATGCCTTTCACTGCCACAGACAGCTCCCATACTTCTTTGATTCGAGTGTCAACAAGCTCGACACTGTCATAATCACGCATCTTGATCTTATGAGTCTCCTCCTCTAATTGACGAATAGGACGCACTATCGGTGCACCAAAAACCCAAGCAATAGGCAACGTCAAACTCATCAGTAACATCGTTACGCCAACAGAGGTTGCTAGACGTTTATTGACTGTACTAAAGATCTCAGTTTCGGGAATCAATACCGCAAAATACTCAGAGTAGTGTTCGCCCATGTCGATTTTCTTTAAATAGAGATGTTTGATCTCGCCATTCATCTCTACCCTTACCATACTGCCTTCAACCGTTGCTTCCTTAGTCAAATCATAAAGTTCAGTATAAGGGACCGTCGTATTTGTATTAAAGCCGGTATCATGGAGCCACTTTTTCGCTAAGGCATCAAGCTGTTCACCACTTAACTTGCTGATAGCTTGATTAATGATTGGAAGCAATTGTTGATGCTTGCTCTGCAGCACCAAGTGGAATTGGTTTGAGTAGTTCTGGTCTAGATCTTCTAGAGTCCCATTGACACTAAGGCCAGGCTGGAAAAACCTATCTAATGCAAACGAGAGTACGGGTTCAGCGTCTAAAAAAGCAAAGTTCTCTCCGCTTTCAATTGAATTAAATGCAGACTCTAGGTTTTCAAACTCAACTAAATCAATATTCGGAAAGTCTTCCCTTAACTTAGGAATAATTGACCACCCAGATAAAATGGCCACTTTTTTATCCTCAAGCTCGGCATAATTAGTAATAATCTTCACGTCTTCTCTGGTCACGATAGCAAACGGTAAATCATAGATTGGAGTGGTGTAGAGGCCGTTTATGCCATTATTTTTATAATTTTGCACCGATTGCAGGCCATCAATACTTCCTTCTTGAAACTTATTGACAAGCTCCCCCCAAGAAAAACCATTCACAAATTCAAACCTGATCCCAGTCATATCACCAATCATTTTGAGAAGGTCTATCGCATAGCCGTTTGGTTTTCCCGCCACTGAAAAGTCCATCGGCCCCCAATCATTTTGATTAGACACTAACAGCGGAGGAGTATCATTAACCAAGGCTTTTTGCTCAGATGATAGCATCAGTTTTGATACATCAAACTCCGATTCCTGATTATTAACTTTGAGGTTAGATGCAATAATGTTACCCGATTTCGAATATAAGAAAGACTCAACCTTACTATCTTCTGCTAATCCAAGCGCCGTACCCGATAATTTGTTAGCCAAAGAAGACAGCACAATATCAATACCAATCACATGTTGAATGTCAGATTCGATTTTCGACTCAAACGCTAAAGAATAAGTTTGCCCGGTAATTTGTAAATGCTGAAAAAGATATGGCTGAGTTTTTTCGACCGACTGAATATTGGCAGAAACATACCAAGGCCTGGTTGTTGGAAAGTAGTTGCTCTGCTCCGTAGTTGAGCTTCTGAGGGAAAACTCTTGGTCAAAGTATTTCGTTGTCCGGACTCGCTCCTGCCCTATATTTTGAATCTCAACCACAACCCAACGATCCGTTTGTTGTGCACCTATTTTTTCTCTAACGACAGGGGCAGATTCTAGGTTAATAATTTGGAAGAAATTTTCATCGGATGAGCCAATGTAAATACTATAAAAGAGAGGGTTATCTTTAATGGCTTCAGAAAGAATACTACGCGACTCTTCTTTCGATATTTTGTTATTGATAGATCGTTTCACTGAAGCAAGTAAACGCGCGGTGTTGGCTGCATCAGAGTCAATCGCGCCAATATAATCACTCAGGTCATGGGATACCATCGTCAACTTTGACAGAGTATTCTCCGTCGCCATTTTTTTACTGAAGTAGTATTGAAGAGAGACCGCAACCACAGCCGTTAGCACAGTCGCGAGTATGAACATTGTTCCAACGGTAAAGCGTAACGAAATTTTTTTTAATGCCATTATTTCATCCTTGAATAATCGCCAACTCAAAAGTTAACAGGCTAGCATAATCCATGCTACTTCAGTTGCATAGCAACTATAATAACTCATTATTCCACATCTAAAATCTAACACCTCTACACACCTGATTCTTTTGCAGAAATAGTTATCGTAGTCACATCTAACAATATAGACCAACAACCAATGCACTCGAGTAGAAAACGCTAGTTAGATCCAACCTTTGTCAATGAATTCAATCATTCTGAGACAATAACTACGATTTTAGAATCCAGATATCATTCAAAAGTAAATGGACAAAACCACCTCGCCGTGAACTTTATGAACAATATTAATCCAATGTTCTTTATTCTCAATATCGCCGCATTACAGACATTTCATTAACACACCGTTAACTTTAGCTTCATCTGCTAAGCAATATCCTACTCATCTGTTTAGTAGCTGGAAATAAAACATAAGTTTCTCTCCATTGAAGAGATCCCCTACATAAGGAACGTGAACCATGTTCAAGGCACTGAAACCTACTCTTGCGGCTTCTATCATCGCAGCAACCTTTTCTTTCAACACTTTTGCTGCTGACGTAGAAAAAATCCACTTCCTAATCCCTGGCGGCGCTGGTGGTGGTTGGGATATGACAGCTCGTGGTACGGGTGATGTATTGGTGAAATCAGACATCGTAGAAAATGTCTCTTTCCAAAACCTGTCTGGTGGCGGTGGCGGTAAAGCGATTGCTCACCTAATCGAAACAGCACAACGCCAAGAAGACACGCTAATGGTGAACTCAACGCCTATCGTTGTTCGTTCACTAACAGGTATCTTCCCACAATCTTTCCGTGACCTAACTCCGGTAGCAGCAACCATTGCCGATTACGGTGCAATCGTCGCGTCTGCGGATTCTAAGTACAACACTTGGGAAGATGTAGTTAAAGAATTCGAAACCAACCCACGTAAAGTGAAAATTGCTGGCGGTTCAGCTCGTGGCAGCATGGACCACCTTGTGGTTGCTGCAGCATTCAAAGGCGAAGGTTTTGATGCGAAGAAAGTTCGTTACATTGCCTACGATGCTGGTGGTAAAGCGATGGCGGCATTGCTTTCTGGCGAAACACAGCTGCTTTCAACGGGCCTTGGTGAAGTACTAGAGATGTCTAAATCTGGCCAAGTAAAAGTGCTTGCTGTGACGGCTCCAAAGCGTCTTGACGCTGCGCCTAACATCCCAACACTGACTGAATACGGCAACGAGACAGTATTTGCTAACTGGCGTGGTTTCTTTGCGGCACCGGGTACAAGCCAAGCAAAAATCGACGAGTGGAACGAAGCTCTTGGCAAAATGTACAAAACCGATGAGTGGCAAGTGGTTCGTGACCGTAACGGTTGGATCGACAACTACAAAGCTGACAAAGATTTTTACGCCTTCCTAGAAGACCAAGAAAAACAGATGGGCGACCTAATGCGTGAGCTTGGTTTCTTGAAATAACCAACAATCATAGAGGGTCTTTGTGCCCTCTTACTCTTTCCTGTTTCGCCGTACATGAGTTAACTAAAACTCCTTTGTTTATTCGTAGCGTATTGCTAAAGCTTGCTGATTCGTTGTAGATGCAAGTGGCTTACTTTATCCAAGCCATGTCATTCGCTCACCTTTAGTTAGTGATCCCAGACATTCTTCATTAACTCGCTCATGTACGGCTTTTTTACTTTTTACACCACCCCAAATGGAGTTGGACATGTCGGACTTACCAACCAAATTTCTGAGTAAGGAATCTTTGCTTTCGAAGGATCGCATCGGAGCCATGATCTTTATGCTGGCGTGCTTGTGCTATGGCTACCAAACCACGCTGATCCCTTTGTTTCCCGGCGACGAGTACGAACCCTTCACAGCAAGAACCTTACCTACCCTGTTGACGTTTATCGGCATTGGCCTTTCGTTGATCCTGCTGATAACAGGACAACCGGATAAGAAAGTCATATGCGACACAACGCCGCTGAACTGGAAACTTCTGATTGGCTTCTTGGTGTTAATGGCGCTATACGGTATTGGGCTGACTTATCTTGGCTTTGTTCTAGCAACCAGCTTCTTCTTACTTGCAGGCTTTTACCTACTGGGTGAGCGTCGTAAAGCTATTTTATTTGGCGCGTCGTTTCCTTTCGTTATCGCGTTCTTTCTTCTTTTAACTCAAGGCTTAGATATCTACCTAGAGCCTGGTTTAATCTTCACTCTTTGGTAGGGACAACATTATGTTAGACGGAATTTTACAAGGACTTTCGACCGCCGTGATGCCAATGAACATCATGATGGTCATCGTGGGCTGTTTCGTTGGTACCTTCATCGGTATGCTTCCAGGATTAGGTCCAATTTCAGCGATTGCTCTGATGATCCCTATCACTTATGGCCTAGATCCTTCTTCAGGCTTAATCTTGATGGCTGGTGTGTACTATGGCGCTGTATTTGGTGGCTCAACATCATCAATCTTAATCAATGCTCCGGGTTGTTCTTCAACGGTAGTAACCGCGTTTGACGGCTACCCGATGGCTCAAAAAGGTCAAGCAGGTAAAGCACTTGCTCTCGCGGCTTACTCTTCTTTTACTGGCGGCACACTTTCAGCAATTATGCTTTTGATTGCAGCGCCGGCTCTAGCGAGCGTATCACTGAGCTTCCAGTCTTCTGACTACTTTGCCCTGATGCTACTAGGTTTATCCGCTGTAGCGGCGTTTGCAGGCCCAGGACAGGTTATCAAGGCGTGGATGATGACTATCTTAGGCTTAATGCTTTCAACCGTAGGTATCGACAAAGGCGTTGGTGTTGAACGTTTCACATTCGGCCTAACAGATCTAATGGATGGCTTCAGCTTCCTATTGCTGGCTATGGCGACGTTCGCACTGGGTGAAACCTTAATGGGCATTCTTAAGCCTGAGCAAGACAACAGCGCTGAAGAAAGCCAAAAGATGTCTGATATCGGCAGCATGAAGGTCACCAAAGAAGAGTTCAAAGAAGTCGCGCCGGTGTCAATTCGCTCCTCTATTCTCGGTTTCTTTACTGGTGTTCTACCGGGCGCAGGTGCCACTATTGCGGCATTCCTAAGTTACGGTATGGAGCGTAGCCTAGCGCCAAAAGACAAACAGAAAGAGTTCGGCAAAGGCAGCATTCGTGGTCTTGTTGCTCCAGAATCGGCAAACAACGCAGCATCAAGTGGTTCATTCGTTCCGTTATTAACGCTGGGTATTCCGGGCTCTGGTACAACGGCTATCATGCTGGGTGCATTAATCGCTTACGGTATTCAACCGGGCCCGCGCCTGTTCGTTGAACACCCAGATGTATTCTGGTCGGTGATTATCTCTATGTACTTTGGCAACATCGTACTGGTTATCTTAAACCTGCCTTTGATCCCATACATTTCTAAGCTGTTAGCGGTACCAAGAACGGTTCTACTGCCAATGATCATCTTCTTCTCAATCACAGGTGTGTACTTGGTGTCTTTCAACACGATGGACATATTTGTGATGCTGCTGGTTGCGATGGCAGCAATAGCACTAAGGCTAGCCAGCTTCCCATTGGCACCACTGCTGTTAGGCTTCATATTGGGCGGTTTGATGGAAGAGAACTTGAGACGCGCATTAATGATCAGCGATGGTGAACTCAGCTTCCTATGGGAACGCCCAATTACCATGACCTTCACAATTCTGGCGGTATTAGTTCTGTCTAGCCCGATTCTAGTTAAGCTATTCAAGAGCTTTAGAGCAAAGCCAGTAGAAGTGTAATACTCTGCTAAATCAACTAAACCTCAACAAAAGGAGCTATTGGCTCCTTTTTTCATTTAGAGCCTCTATTTGAACCAACGATTAAAGATGGTAGCAAACTCACAAACCTATCTTTACAACACACATGGCGCTGATATTCATAACAAATTCAAGTAAGGTAACCAATTAGTTAACGTATTGGATTCTAAAACTATGGATTGGTTGATTCTATTCTTATCAGGCGTGATTGGCGGTGTGCTTAACTCCATTGCGGGTGGCGGCAGCTTTATCACCTTCCCTGCTCTATTGTTTGCTGGCGTTCCACCAATAGCAGCCAACGCGACCAATACCTTTGCTTCGTGTGCTGGATACATTAGCGGAGCCTACGCTCTGCGCCACGAAATTCAATCTGGTACTAAGCAGCTAAAGTTGACCATTGCTCTATGTGTAATTGGCGGTGGTATCGGGGCCGTCTTGCTACTTCACACACCAGAAGCTCTGTTCACTCAATCCGTTCCTTGGCTACTGCTGTTTGCGGCTCTGCTATTCACGTTTGGCGGCACGCTTAATAAATGGCTTAAGCAAGCTACAGCCAAGCATAAGCACGCCACCAGCGCAGGCGCATTCTTTTCCGCTTTATTGCTTTTGATTGTCTGTATCTACGGTGGGTATTTTAATGCAGGTTTGGGCATTGTGACATTGAGCTATTTGGCGCTTGCTGGTTACACCAACATCAACGTGATGAATGGCATCAAACTGCTCGTGTCCGCATGTGCTTCCCTCGCTGCGATCGTGTTTTTTATCGTCAATGGTTCGATTGATTGGCCGTCTGGCATGGCTGTATTATTGGGTACATTGGTTGGTGGTTATTATTCAGCAAAAATCTCTCGCCGCATCCCTCAACAGTATGTTCGTAACACAGTGATCATCGCGAGCTTTTTGATCACCGCTTACTTTTTCTATACCAACTAGGTTTCATGCTGAGTAGGTTCTATACCAGCTAGGTTTATGCTAACTCGGTTTTAAACTAACTAGACATTCGGTTCAATAAGGCTTTCAACATGAAAGATAGAGCGAAAAGACTACCCCCCTTCTCATACCTATTCTGTTATTTTATTGCTTATAAAATAGCCAACCCAAAATATGTGAGACGAGTCCTTCAATTAGCAAATTTGATAACAATTTAGACTGTTTTTTAGCCTTTATTTTGCCAAAGGTGGGATAATTCTCCTGTCGAAAGTGAGACTTCATTAGGAGGCGTTATGAACACTAAACTCGGTCATGTCATGTCATCAAGTCGACTCATTTGCTTTGTCGCTTTTCTTGCTGCCACATTCGCGTGGATCCTAAAAATGCCCGCTCTGTTTTCTGTGTCAGCGCTATTCTTACTGGTCAGTGCGATCGTTTATCTGACCGATCTTTGGAAGAATCAAAGAAAGAACCGCGAAGCTTAGCCATTTACGGTTTAAATCGAATGAACTAAAAAAGGAGCTCATAGGCTCCTTTTGCGTTTTTCGCTTATCTACTTAGGTGTATTAGTTAACAACACCTAATAACGACGCTTTGTTAACGACGCCCTTTTACTAGCGACGCCTTTCTATTAACGACGAAAGTTACGACCGTTACCGCCGCGGCGCTCTTTAAATGCAGACGCAGCTTTAGCTTGTGAAGCGTGGATAGACTCTACCGTCAATTCCATTGGTTCGCGAGGCTCTAGCCCATGGCGGAATGTACGTGAACGCGGAGGCATTTGGTATTCAATGTCCGACGCTTTAGGCATACGCTTGAAACGGTAAAGATAGAAGTTCTCAACCTTCTCACGAGCCCATTCCGTTTTCTTCAGGTATTTAACAGCACTTGCCACAGTCGGCTTAGTGTTAAAGCAGTTCATACGCATTGCCGCATCTAAAATTTCCCAACCATAATGATCCACTAATTCAGTGATCATGGTTTCAAGCTTTAAGCCATGTAGCGGGTTATTTTGTTGCAGTTCGATTCTTTCTTCTTCAGTCATAACATTACCTTTTTCAAGGCAACTAAAGGCCTTGAATTTACTCTAGAACACCGTCATCACTGACCATTTCTAGCTCAATCACTTGGGCATTACATCCATTGCCCTTATTTATGCCTTTATGATGGCATAAAGCATACTCGTTATCCTATTTATCTTTGAAATTAATTTCGAATTGGTCACTTAACACCCTACCTTAGCTCGCTATACAGACTAAGACATTCTGCGAACAAAACTCCCCCTTAAAGATTATGAAACTGGTTTAACTTAACAAAACTTGTGGTAACCGTATGCAAAAGCCATATATTTAGTGATGTTATTAAAGTTTTTCAGTACGCAGCGTTACATCTTAATAACACAGTGTTACATCTTAATAACACAGTGTTATGGTTTTATTGAATATCGAAACGGTAAAAGACCGCATTAAACAATGACATAATTATAAGTAAAGGTTGGCTTGCCACATGTTTGACTACTCCCATTTCAGTAGAGCAGCAGCCCAAGACAAGGACATCATCGCCATAGTCGATGATCTCTTCCAGCTAGCTCGCGAACACTACCCCATATTATCTCGGCTATCCGTGGTGCTGTGCAGTGAAAATAAAGCATCCAACTATTTTGTTTCAGATTCACTGTGCCAAAACGCTAAGCATCACTACATCGAACAAGAGAGCAAACCCAACTCTGCTTTGAGTCGTCTGGCTGAATCATTAGAAACAAGAATTGTTGATGACCTCTCTTTGATGAATCCGACTAAGCAAATCTCTCATCTACTCGAGCTTGGTCACCAAAGTAGCTATACCACTCCAATCCACTACCAAGAGAGTAACCTCGGGTTCGTTTTCATCAACGCATCATGCACTGACTTTTTTGCTACGCAGACAATACAAAGTGACATCGCGTACCTCACTCAAGCGATTTCGAACCTGTTTGTGCAACTCTTCGAACGTCAGAGACATTTTCAGTCCTCATTAGCAATCGCCCTAAACATGGGGCACGCACGTGATCCTGAAACCAAGGAGCATCTGATTCGCATGGGAAAATACAGCGAGCAACTCGCACGTACGCTTTCGCACAGTAACAATGAGATTACCCACCAATTCGTTCACCGCATTCGCTTATATGCCCCATTTCACGACATAGGTAAGTACCGAATCCCAGACAAAGTGCTCTTCAGTACTGAGCGTTTTTCGGAAGAAGAAAGAAACATCATGAACAATCACACGATATATGGCGAAGAGATGATTGATGACGTGGTTGCCCTTTCCCACCACAGCTCAATGTGTAACGAAGAAGTTAAGTTCATCAAGAATATTGTACGTCACCATCATGAACGGTTTGATGGCTCTGGGTTGCCAGATGCGCTCATTGGAGAAGCTATTCCACTAGAGGCAAGAATTGTCACGCTAGCGGATGTGTTCGATGCTTTACTGAGTAAACGAGCTTATAAACACGCATGGTCAGCATCTAAGGTAATGGACTACATTGAAGCGCATACTGGGCTGATGTTTGATCCAGAGTGTGTGTCTGCACTGAAGCAAAACCTTGATTACTTCATGTCGATACGAGAGCAATACAGTGATGTGCAAAGTCCACAAGCTGCGCTCGCTTAACGGGTTGTATTAAATTTACTGTACGTGAATCTCTTTCAGAGCCTACAAAAAAGGATGCCAATCGGCATCCTTTGTTTTCTAGTTTACAGCGGATAAGAACAACAAAGTTCTTAGCTGATTCTAACTAACGATTATACGTCGTAAGTTGTAGAAGCAGTGTCGCCACCTGTACCAGTCCAGTTTGTGTGGAAGAATTCACCACGTGGACGGTCAGTACGCTCGTAAGTGTGAGCACCGAAGTAGTCACGTTGAGCTTGAAGCAGGTTCGCTGGTAGACGTGCAGTTGTGTAACCGTCTAGGAAAGATAGCGCAGAAATCGTACATGGCATTGGGATACCAGACTCTAGAGATTTCGCTGCTACTTTACGCCATGCCACTAGGCTGCCTTGTAGGATGTTTTTGAAGTACTCGTCAGAACCTAGGAACGCGATGTCTGGGTTTGCTTCGTACGCATCACGTATGTTGCCTAGGAATGCAGAACGGATGATACAACCACCACGCCACATTAGCGCTACGTTACCGTAGTTTAGGTCCCAGCCGTTTTCGTTCGACGCTTCACGCATTAGCATGAAACCTTGAGCGTAAGAGATGATCTTAGAAGCCAGTAGAGCTTGACGTAGTGCATCAACCCACTCTTGCTTGTCGCCTTCAACTGGAGTGATTGTCTTCTCAAACAAAGCTTCAGCTTCAACACGTTGGTCTTTAAGAGCAGACAGGCAACGAGAGAATACAGACTCAGAGATTAGAGTCAGTGGGATACCTAGGTCTAGTGCGTTGATACCCGTCCACTTACCCGTACCTTTTTGGCCTGCAGTGTCTAGGATCTTCTCAACTAGCGCTTCACCGTCTTCATCTTTGTAGCCAAGGATGTCAGCAGTGATTTCAACTAGGTAGCTGTCTAGCTCAGTCTTGTTCCAGTCAGCGAATACTGCTTGCATCTCGTCAGCAGACATACCTAGGCCATCTTTCATGAACTGGTATGCTTCAGTGATAAGCTGCATGTCACCGTATTCGATGCCGTTGTGTACCATCTTAACGAAGTGACCAGCACCGTCGTTACCAACCCAGTCACAACAAGGCTCACCAGCGTCAGTTTTTGCAGAGATACCTTGGAAGATTGGCTTAACCGCTTCCCAAGCTTCAGCCGCGCCGCCTGGCATGATTGAGGGACCGAAACGAGCACCTTCTTCACCACCAGATACACCAGTACCGATGAAGTGGATGCCTTTCTCACGACAATGCACTACACGACGGTTAGTGTCTGGATAGTTAGTGTTACCACCATCAATGATGATGTCGCCTTCGTCTAGAAGTGGGATTAGGTTTTCGATGAACGTGTCTACAACGTCACCAGCACGAACCATAAGCATCACTTTACGTGGCGCTTCTAGCTTCTCAACTAGCTCTTCTAGAGAGTAAGCACCAACAATGTTAGTACCTTTAGCTGGGCCTTCTAGGAACTCGTCTACTTTAGCAGCAGTACGGTTATGAGCCACAACTTTGAAGCCGTGGTCGTTCATGTTTAGGATAAGGTTCTGACCCATTACTGCTAGGCCAATTACACCGATATCACCTTTCATTATTTTATCTCCTTGCGGCTATTCGCACTTATGCGATAGCACTTGCTGCATTTGAATCTAAGAACCACTCTGTTTCGCCAGTTTTAGACTGGATTTTCGCTGCCGGGTAAGGCAGTTCTGAAGCAGGAGTTGTATGAATTTCTTTAACGATCTCAACTTTACCTGCACCCAGTACTAGGTAGCTGATTCGTTTTGCTGCTTCTAAAACTTTTGCTGTTTTAGAAACACGGATTTGACCAGACTCAGGGTGAGAAGCTAATACAGATAGGTTCTCATCTTGGTAGTTGGTTGCACCTGGGAATAGTGAAGCTGTGTGGCCGTCTGCGCCAACACCAAGCAGAATCCAATCGAATACAGGCGTGCCGTTTTCTGTTGGGATTACGTCTGCCATCTCTTTTGCGAAACGCTCTGCTTCTGCTTTTGGTTCATCTTCACCACGGATGCGGTGGATGTTTTCAGCAGGAAGGTTTACTTGAGTAAACTCTTTTAGTTTTGAAAATAAGAGCGCGTTTGCTTCACCGAAATTGCTTTCAGCGTCGTCTGGTACAACGCAACGTTCGTCGCCCCACCAGAAGTGAAGGTTATTCCATTGAATACCTTCCGCGTATGGCGCCTGTGCTAAAAGTTTGAAAAGCATTTTTGGCGTGCTGCCACCAGACAGTGAAATGTGAACAGGTTTGCCCTGCTCGCTGTATGCTTTCATTTCATTTGCTAGGTTTTCAACAACCAGTTCAGGCGTTGCAAAGATCTTGTGATTGATCATAGTTCGCAGTAATCCGTGTCTGTTAAGTTTTTGCATGGGAAACGCCATGCGCGGCCATCACGTTGCAGAAGTTCATCTGCTTCCTGTGGGCCCCAAGTACCACAAGCATAGCCAAACAGTGCTTGAGGATCTTGCTTGAAGTCTAAGATTGGTTGAACGTACTTCCAACATGCTTCTACCGCATCGGTACGTGCAAACAGAGTCGCATCACCGTTCAGTGCATCAAGAAGAAGACGCTCATAAGCCGTCAGCATCTGAGTTTCAGGCAAGTCAGAGTAAGAGAAGTTCATTTTCACTTCTTTTGCTTTGAAGCCTGCGCCAGGCTCTTTCAAACCAAAGCTCATCTGAATACCTTCATCCGGTTGGATGCGGATAATCAGCTTGTTCTCTGGTGCATCTTGACCAAATACTGGGTGTGGCGTGTTCTTAAAGTGAATCACGATTTCAGTCACACGTGTTGGTAAGCGTTTACCTGTACGTACGTAGAAAGGAACACCATTCCAACGCCAGTTATTGATGTGAGCTTTCAAGCCGATGTAAGTCTCGGTACGAGAATCATCCGCTACACCATGCTCTTCACGGTAACCTAGTAGGTGCTGACCACGAACATCTGATGCTGTGTACTGACCTAATACTAAGTCTTTACGCAGATCATCTTCTTCTAATGGTTTCAGACACTGAAGCACTTTAACCACTTCATCACGAATAGAATCAGCGTTAATTTGTGCAGGCGGCTCCATACCTACCATCGCTAGCACTTGCAGCAGGTGGTTTTGGAACATGTCGCGAACTGCGCCAGAACCGTCGTAGTATCCGCCACGCTCTTCAACGCCAAGGAACTCAGCACCTGTGATTTCAACGTATTCAATGAAGTTACGGTTCCACAGTGGTTCAAACATCGCGTTTGAGAAACGAAGCACTAGAAGGTTTTGAACCGTCTCTTTACCAAGGTAATGGTCGATACGGTAGATCTGGTGTTCTTGGAAGTGATGATGGATCTCTTCATCCAACGCTTGAGCTGATGCTAAGTCGTAACCAAATGGTTTTTCGATGATCAGACGACGCCAGCCGTTCGATTCATCGTTAAGGCCATGCGCAGCAAGGTTTGCTGGAATCACACCGTATAGGCTTGGCGGGGTTGCCAAGTAGAACAATGTGTTATGGTTTTCGAATTGGTAGTCTTGCTCAAGCTTGTCTAGACGTTGTGCTAAACGAGCATAGTCGTCTACATCTGAAGTATTGATCGCTTGGTAATGCAGATGTTCAATAAATGCATTCAGCGTCTCTGGTTCAGTTTTTTCCATTTCCTGAAGAGACTTCTTCAGCTTCTCACGGTAAGACTCATCGCTGTACTCAGTACGGCTCACTCCAAGAATCGCAAAGGATTCTGGTAGTTGATTGCTAGCATACAGGTGGTATAGAGCAGGAATTAACTTGCGGTAAGTTAGATCTCCCGACGCACCAAAAATAACGATGCTGCTGTTTTCAGGTATTACCATCATCTTTCCTATAAAAACAAGGTTTTTAGTATTCGCCAAAGGTATCAGCGACATACGAAAATAGATAATAGGTCTTAACTATTACATCAATAGTAAGCGCCTATTAAATTTGAGAATGCGTTTGGTAAACGAGGGTGAAAGCTATCACCTCTATTCGGGACAGTATTGTCTATGACTATTTGATTTACATCAACCACTGTGAAAGCAATCGATTAAATATTGACTCATTTCGAACAAATTCTAATCGATAGTTCCGTTCATTTGACCCGAGGGAGAAGCAAATCGGCATTCTCAAACAGTGTAGTCAAGAAAGAACGGTATCTGGTCGGTGGAGTGAGCAATAGGAAAGGGAGAAAAAGGTAAAACCAGCTTATTCAACTGGCTTTATATTTATTTTGATGGTGTCGTGTTTATCTTTGCGCTTTGTTGTAGCAGCGCTCCGGGCGACCTACGGTACCGTAATTTAAGTCTGCGACTAACTCACCAGTGGTAATCAAAAATTCTAAATAGCGTCTGGCGGTGGTTCGGCTTGCTCCAATACGTTCACCTGCTTCATCTGCTGTAATATCAGCAATGTCGGCTTGTTGAAAAATGGCTCTAATTTTATCAAGCGTTACGCCATCAATTCCTTTGGGTAATGTTGACACTTTTCCTGAGTCCGCTTTCGCGTTGGCTTGCAGCATCTTATCGACCAAACCTTGGTTCAAATCAGACACACTTTCAAACTCTTGCAGCTGCGATTGATATTTTTTCAGCGCCGCTTCTAAGCGAGGAAACATCACAGGTTTCAGCAGATAGTCCACGACTCCACCGCGCATTGCCTGTTGCAAGGTATCGACGTCTCGCGCAGCAGTAATCAAAATCACATCACAACCCTGATTACTACCACGAACGTGGTTCAAAATATCAAGCCCGCATCCATCCGGCAGATACACATCCAATAAAACCAAGTCAGGCTTTAATATGTCTAATTGCATTAACGCTTCAGACTGCGTGGTCGCAATCCCCACCACATCAAAGCCACCCATCTGTTCTAAATAACGATGGTGTAGCTCTGCAATCGCAATATCATCTTCAATGACCATGACTCTCGTGATTGCGCTCATTTATGTTCTTCCTTTAACCATGCTTTTTCCGTCACGATGATCTTCACTCGATCACTTCGCGCTTAATTATTATTGTGCTTCTTTTGGCAGATAAACCGTCATTCGCGTACCAAAATCGTGGTTGTCGACCATTTCAATTTGTCCTTGATATCGGTCTGCCAGTTGCTTTATCAAATACAAACCGACGCCGCGATTCTGTTTCGCTTTACTCGATACGCCTTTTTCGGTGAGTGCTTTCGTCGCCAAGTCTTTCGGCAAACCACACCCTTTGTCTTCTACTTCTACGATAATTTCATTACCAAAATCACTGATTGAAACTTCAATAACTCGACGCGCTGGAGTAATTTGACCCTCTTGCTTAATAGCCGTCATGGTGGCATCAAAGGCGTTATCAATCAGGTTGCCAAGAATTGTGACAACGTCATCCGCGTTCAGCCAGCTAGGCAATGCTTCAAGCCTTGAGCCTTCTTCGACTTTGAGCTCTAAACCTATTTCTCTTGCACGCTCCGTTTTCCCCAAGAGCATGCCTGCAATGAGCGGGTCTTTAACGGTTTCACGCAAGAACTCGATCAAGCTTTGATAGTGCGCTGTTTCTTGGCCAATCAGCTGTTGTACTGAATCCAACTCGCCCATCTGGATCAAGCCACTAATGGTGTTGAGCTTGTTTTGATGCTCATGGGTTTGTGAACGGAGTAGATCTGCATACTCTTTGGTTTGTGAGAGTTGGTCTGTTAAATCGTTGATTTCATCTCGTAATCGGAAACTGGATACCGCCCCGACCACCTCACCTGCCACTATAATCGGACTGCGGTTGGCAACGATTCGCTTATTGTTCAGGTACAGCTCGACGTCGTGGTCGGTTTCACCAGTGGATAACAGTTGCTCTAAATCACTGCCGGCCAATACATCTGAAAGGCGCTGTTGGTTGAGTGCAGACTCTCTATCGATAGACAAAATATCGCAGGCACTCTTATTAATAGAACGTAAAATTCCGTGCTTATCGATGCTCAGAATACCTTCTTTCACGGTACTCATAGTCACATCTAACTCGACATACAGTCGGCCGATCTCTTCGGGTTCAAAGCCTAAAATAGCGCGTTGAAAGCGACGAGACACATAGCTTGAAATCAAAGCGTTGACCGCAACCACCAGCAACGCCATCACAATCAAAAAGGCTAAATAAGGTTCGATTCGGTCTTGTAACGAGTCCAACAAGTAGCCAACCGACACCACGCCAATGACAGTGCCTTGTGGGTCTTTAACCGCGGATTTACCACGGACAGAAAAACCAAGTGATCCTTTGGCCGTCGACACATAAGATTCACCCAACACCAATGCTTTTTGGTTATCACCACCGCGCATGGGTTTACCAAGCCGGTCATCATAAGGGTGAATCAGGCGGATACCTTTATCATCTCCCACAACGATAAACGCCGCGCCAATGAGCTGGGTAAGGTTTCGAAATTTAACTTGAGTTTCTTCAGATAGAACGTAGGGAGCGCTATTAGGGCCCATCGTTTCATTTTCTTGAATAATGCTGGTGACAAGTGGCGATTCAGACAGAAATTCAGCAACACCTAACGCTTTCAAACCCATCTCTTGTTCTTGAGATTGTTTGATATAATAAAAACCAGCCGCTGAAAGTATCAAAAGTTCAACAAGACCAGTGACTGTCATGATAATCAGCAGCCTTTTACGGAAGCTGATACTACTCCATTTCATATTCCACCGTCCCTAGTGTTAGACGAGCAATGTTAACACCAAGTTAATTAGATGACCTTTCTACGTACGCGAATTTGTGACTGTTACTCAACTAAATAATTGAGCAGATTATTAATTGATAATCCTTTACGTTGTTCACCTCGATTAATCGTTCGCTTTTAGAACGGATTAGCTTAAAAATCAAAATAAACGAATAAATATTGAGCTAGATCACTAAGCTTTTAGGTGTTTTTTAGGTTGTTTAAAATAAATACAATTATAATAGTTGCATATGAAGAAGTTTATTGTTGCCAAGCCATAAGTCATGATTTTCAGACTCTGCTTTAAATCGAAATTTCGGTTAACAAAAAGACAACAACTCTTCGCTCACTGGACGTATCTATAACGAAACGTTGCACGCTCGCCGCTAGGATTGTTGAACAAATAGGTTATCAACCTAACCTCATTCATACATCTCTATTTACACTATAGGCCAGCATGACAACTCAGAGGTGCCTGATAAAGCAGCGCCCAATAATAAAACATTGATGAGCAGGAAGTATCGATCAGTGGCAACGTCCAATAGAAACAGGATTAAAAACATAACGTATAAACATTGTTGAAAAGGAAACCAGGCAATGAAACGCGATAATTTTGGAATTTGTCTTACTCAGACCATGCTGTTCAAACACTTGCAATCGACTTTTACTCACGTAAGAGCCTATGAGAAAGACGGTACCTCCCCTCTCGATCTCAAGGTATTGTTAGCGTTCCCGCAAATGTCGGGCAGAGATTTATTACAAACAATGCAAGGTTCAAGACAATTGGTGTGGCGCGCCGATCACCATTGTCCTGGCTTTAAATAAGCCGCTTCATTTTGTAAAAACGCTTCTATACTGAACTTAAAAAGCACGCTTATGCGTGCTTTTTAAGTTTCATTTATCTCTGATATCTTCATCACTCAATCCTATTTACACTTGGTTAACGAGTTATGAGACTTTCTCTAAGTGTGAGAGAATCTAATCAAGACAAATGACTATTGCCCTGTTAACATTAGAGTTAATACTCTAATTGGTATTTAATGCAGATGACCAAACCAAAATTTCGATACCTTGCGATCGCCAGTATGCTTCTCGGCACCATGACTTCGCCAGGCTATGCTGCCCCGCTCACTTTTTCTGAAGCGTGGCAAATATTACAAGAAAACAACAACTCACTTGCGGCTCAACAAGCCAACGTTGAACGTTATCAACACCTTCAGAACTCAACGAGTAGCCTCAACTTGCCTTCTATCACCTTAGGGGCTAACTACACGCACCTTGATAGTGACGTGACGATTAATGGCGAACAGTTCGGTGATAGCTTAAGCGGCGTAAGTCCAGCATTTGCTCCCTTCTTGGCTCAATTAGGTGGCGTTACCTCAACTATCACAGAACAAGACATCTTCAGCTCTTCAATACGTGCTATTTGGCCTATCTTCACTGGCGGGCGAATAACCGCGGCGCAAAATGCAGCTGAAGGTAAAAGCGAAGAAGCGCAAAGCCAGCTGTTGATGGAAAGACAAGCTCGCTACGAAGACTTAAGTAAATATTACTTCTCGGTGATCTTAGCGGAAGACGTCGTGAAAACGCGTCAAGCCGTTGAAGCAGGCTTAACTCAGCATCGTGATTTCGCCATCAAGCTTGAACAACAAGGGCAAATCGCACGAGTAGAACGCTTGCAAGCGGATGCGTCACTAGACAAAGCGGTTGTCGAGCGAACTAAAGCTCAAAACGATCTTAAGATTGCTCAATTAGCGCTGACTCAAATCCTTGGTCAGAGCCAAAGTGTAGAACCTTCAGAGCAACTGTTTATCAATAAGAACCTGCCTCATATGGATGTGTTCATTGACCAAACACTCATGACCTATCCCGGCCTTAAGATTCTTGATGCAAAAGAGAAACAAGCAAGCAGCTTAATTAAGGCAGAGAAAGGTAAATACTATCCAGAGGTATACCTTTACGGTGACTACAGCCTGTATGAAGATGACTCTCTAGCCAGCGAAATGAAACCCGATTGGTTAGTTGGCATTGGTGTGAATGTGCCGCTACTTGATACTTCTGGCCGTTCAGACAAAGTAGCCGCCGCTCACAGTGCTGTCTCACAGGTTCAATTCCTGAAGTCGCAAGCTAAGCAAGACTTAACCGTGTTGGTACAGAAGACTTACCTTGAAGCGAACCAAGCAATTGAGGAGGTTCAAGGCCTCAACTCAAGCTTGGCTTTGGCTCAAGAAAACCTATTACTCCGTAAAAAAGCCTTCACTCAAGGACTTTCGAACTCGCTAGAAGTGGTTGATGCAGAGCTCTACCTTGCGAGCATCAAAACCCAGCAATCTGCTGCGCGATTCAAATACCTAATCTCTCTGAACAAGCTATTAGCGCTAACCAGCGAAATGAATGCTTACTCGAGTTACTTAACCTCTTCTGTTCCGTCTGACTTCGACTCAAAAACAGACACCGATAGCCAGTCAAAAGGATAATTCATGAAACCTATTAAGCCCCTTCTTCTATCTTTAGTTGGTATCGGCGTTATTGGCTGGGTCGGATACAGTTTCTACCAAGCTTACCAACCTCAGCCGGTTAAGCTTCAAGGTCAAATCGATGCGCAGCAATACAGTATCTCATCGAAAGTACCTGGCAGAATTGATGAAATATTCGTGCGTAAAGGCGATTCGGTTGAAAAAGGCGAATTGATCTTTTCTCTTCTTAGCCCTGAGATTGACGCGAAGCTAGAACAAGCAAAAGCAGGTCAAAAAGCGGCTGGCGCATTAGCAAAACAAGCAGAGAATGGTGCACGTACTCAACAGATCCAAGCTGCTAAAGACCAGTGGTTGAAGGCAAAAGCAGCAGCCGACCTCATGGACAAAACCTATCAACGTGTCAACAACCTTTACAACGATGGTGTGGTTGCCGAGCAAAAACGCGATGAAGCCAAAACACAGTGGCAAGCAGCGAAGTACACCGAAAGCGCTGCGTTCCAAATGTATCAATTAGCACGAGAAGGCGCTCGTGACGAAACCAAAGTGGCAGCCGCTCAAAAAGCGTTGATGGCGGCAGGCGCGGTGGCGGAAGTTGAAGCTTACGCAAAAGACACGCAGATCCACAGCTGGTTTAATGGCGAAGTCTCTCAGGTTCTATTGAGCAGCGGTGAACTCGCACCACAAGGCTTCCCTGTTGTGACTGTTATAGACACCAAGGATGCATGGGCAGTACTTAATGTGCGTGAAGATATGCTTAAGCATTTCGAGAAAGGCAGCCAGTTTGAGGCGTACCTACCGGCTCTGGATAAATCATTAACTTTCCAAGTGACTCACATCGCCGTAATGGGTGATTTCGCGACTTGGCGTTCAACAGACGCAGCACAAGGCTTCGACTTACGTACTTTTGAAGTAGAAGCGCACCCTGTTAATACTAGCGAAACACTGCGTATGGGCATGAGCCTTGTGGTTGAGCTTTAGGTGACGTATGTCTGCTAACTTTCGATCGATAGGCTCGCGATCTACAGGCTCGCAATCAACTGAGCATCATAGAGCGAAGAACACCTTGCTTAGGCAGTGGGCGATTGTCCGCAAAGACAAATGGTTGTTGTCTTGCCTAACTTGGATACCTTTGCTTCTTGCTGCCAGTATCTGGCTGATTTTTTCGCAAGGTATCGCTCGTGACTTACCAGTTGCGGTTGTTGACTTGGAACACAGTCAAATTTCGCAACAGTTCACACGCCTTGTTGATGCATCACCAACGCTGCAAGTCACTCAGAAATACAGCTCTGCGAGTGATGCGGCGAAAGCGATGATCGAACGCGATATCTATGGTTATGTTGTGATACCAAGGCACTTCGACCGAGACCTTCTGCTCGGCTTGAATCCGCAAGTGTCTGTGTTCTATAACAGCCAATTTATCTTGATAGGTAAGCTAGTGAATTCCGCGTTGTTGCAGGCTCAGGGGACTTTTAACGCGCAACTTGAGGTCGTTAAGCAGTTATCACACGGTGATACCACGGTGCAATCCGCATTAGGCCAAGCAGTAACAGTGCAAAGCCAGATCACGCCATTGTTCAACAAGAACACCAGTTATGCTCAGTTCTTGGTGTCTGCGGTTATTCCAGCGCTATGGCAGATCATGATTGTGGTGGGCACGATATTGGTTTTGACGGCGAACGTTAGAGCACGTGGTCTTCATGCTTGGTTATCCAACGCCCCTATGAAGTCACTAACATCAACATTAACGCCCTACCTTGTCTTGTTCTTGATGTTTGGTATCGCGTTTAGCTTTTGGTTCTATGTCCTCTTAGACTGGCCGTTTAACGGCAGTTTTGTGGCACTGACTGTCGCCCAACTGCTTACCGTCATCAGTTGTATCATCATGGGTTGTTTGTTTTTCTTCTTAACGCTTGATCCTGCAAGGGCGATGAGTTTCGCTGGCGCCTTTACAGCACCAAGCTTTGCGTTCATGGGGATTACCTTTCCAGTAACCGACATGAACACTGCAGCGCAAATCTGGAGAAGCTTGTTGCCCGTGAGTCACTACATCGAAGTACAAACAGCACAATCAAGTTATGGCGCGAGCGCGGCACAGTCGCTTATCAGCCTCTCCTCGATGTTGTGGTATGCGATTCCTGCTTTCGTGGTGATGTTGTTGATTAAGAAACACTTGGCGCAATCGGCTCTGTCTGCACAAACGGATCTAACAGCCCAAGCTGCTCTATCTGCAAAAGCGACGCCGTCAACACAAGCAACACAAGCAACACAAGCAACACAAGCAACACAAGCAACACAAGCAACACAGCAAGAGAAACCAGAAGCATCAGCACCACAAGGAGTAAAACGATGAGCTTTACTCAACTGCTCAAGCAAGAACTCTTAGCGGTACTGCGTAACCCTGTTGTACTTCTTACGGTATTTGGTGGTGTGGTCTTCTATTCATTCTTGTATCCATTGCCTTACGCGCACCAAGTTCCTCAACAGCTTAAAGCTTCGGTAGTAAACTTGGACAAGAGTCAAAGCAGCTACCAATTAGAACGAATGGTGGATGCCACTTCTCAAATCGAGTTGGTACGTCGAGACTCCAGCATCGCTGATGCAAAACAAGCCGTGCTTAACCAAGAGATCGGTGGGTTCCTCGTCATCCCAGAGAACTTCTATAAAGACCTACTCCTAGGTAAGAGCCCGACGCTTTCTTACGCCGGCGATGCTTCTTACTTCTTAGTGTACGGAACCATTGTTGAAGGGCTTGCCAAGGCAGGTGGCACGTTAGCTGCGCAAGTTAAGGTCAGTCACTTGTTAGTCGAAGGAGTGCCTTTAGAATCCGCAGCCAAAGGCTACAGCGCGTTTAGCTTGAACCTAAAACCAACGTTCAATAGCCGCATGGGATACATCGATTACGTAGTTCCAGCCGTCTTTGTGTTGATCCTGCAACAAACCTTAGCCATGGCTTCTGGTTTAGTTGGGGCAACCCAAAACGCTCAATCTACGTTTGGCTATTGGAGTAAGACCTCTCCAGCAAAACTGATGCTTGCTCGCTGTTGTACCTTGGTCGGCATTTATTACTTGTTGTCGATGTACTACTTCGGCGCGAGCTTTTCAATGTATGGAATAAATTTGCTCGCCTCAACGACACAAATTTTGACCTTACTGCTGCCCTTCTTATTCGCCAGTTGTTTGATCGGGATTTTTATTGGTGAGCTAGTGCCAAGAAGAGAGTTAGTCACGGTTGTGGTGTTAATCAGTTCAATGCCGCTGATTTTCTCTTCAGGTTTTATCTGGCCTGTTGAAATGATGCCTGAATGGTTAGTACTGCTGTCACAGTTATTCCCAAGCACACCAGCTATCCAAGGTTTCTTAGCGCTTAATCAGATGGGTGCATCTTGGCAAGAAGTGGCGTCTCAATGGACATTGCTATGGGGACAAGTCGCTTTATGGGGTTCGTTATTAGCACTTAAGCTTTACCACAAGTCGAGTAAACGTATCACTGGCTCGGTTTAACTCTAGTCTCTAAACGCTAAGTCTCATGTTCATGCTCATGCTCATGCTCATGCTCATGCTCATCGTAACCCATTAAAAAGGCTCTGATAAAGGGCCTTTTTAATGCCCCCTGGCCTGATTCCATCTTCAGCTATCAATTGTTTAAACACTTCACAAGCACATATCGAATATTCAAATTCGCCGACTTCCCTGTGATCCCGCACTATACTTCACCTTAGCCCGTCGCTATAACCGCTACTGCATATGCCTTTTGCAACCTAAAAAGCATCGACTTATTCCAAAACAATGACAAAACCCGAACAATTGTAAATTTATTGTAAAAATTTCTTTGAGGGTATTATTTTTATGTATAGGATTATCAGTAGGGCTTGGTAGGCCGAATACCATAGTCTTATTGGTTCACATACCAAAAGGATATCCATACAAAGCAAGATCAGTACTTATATTTATTTCGTTTTTCGACCTAGCTACAGCCGTTTATGTTGCCGTCGAATGAAGTAGATAAAACACTGAAATGTAAAAAATCAAATAAAAAACAAACACAACAGCAGCAAACATAATTTAATAAAAAGACAGGGAAAACCATGAAAAACTTACGTGAATTATTTTTTGGGTTTATATTATTGTTTAGTTCCAGTGCATTTGCAGAAGAAGGATCATTTAGTCAAAGTATCAGTAACTTGAGCCAAAGTGTTGATGGTTTTTTCAATGACTACACAGGGTGGTTCGTTGGATTAATATTTAAAAGTGTCCCACTTGGTGAAGCAAACTTCCCAATCATTGTTGGCTGGCTATTGCTCGCCGCGATTATCTTTACTGTTTATTTTGGCTTTGTTCAATTTAAACGTGTTGGCATGGCCATAGACATTATCAAAGGTAAGTATACCGACCCTAACTCCAAAGAGGATGGCGAAGTATCTCACTTTCAAGCATTAACAACCGCGCTTTCAGGAACCGTCGGGCTTGGTAATATTGCAGGTGTAGGTGCAGCACTCGCGATTGGTGGCCCTGGTGCGACATTCTGGATGATCTTGTGTGGTCTTCTGGGTATGGCGTCTAAATTTTGTGAGTGTACTTTAGGTGTAAAATACCGAACTATCTTACCTTCAGGTGTCGTTTCGGGTGGTCCAATGTACTACCTAAGCCAAGGTCTGAGCGAAAGAGGACTCGGTGGACTAGGTAAAGCCCTTGCAATTGGTTTTGCGTTAATGTGTATTTTGGGTGCGTTGGGCGGCGGTAACATGTTCCAAGCTAACCAAGCACATGCCATGTTAACTTACGCATTCGATGTACCAAGTGAATACGGTGTCATCACAGGGCTTGTACTCGCTACCTTAGTGTTTTCCGTTATCGTTGGCGGTATGCCTTCTATTGCGTCCGTAACAGAAAAAGTTGTTCCTTGGATGGCTGCTCTGTACATCGGTATGGCTCTGATTGTTATCGGTTCTAATCTTGATCAAGTTGGCCCTGCGTTCAGTGCAATCTTTACTGGTGCATTTACCGGTGAAGGTGTGGTTGGTGGATTTATTGGTGCCCTAATCCAAGGTCTAAAACGTGCAACATTCTCAAATGAAGCAGGTGTAGGTTCAGCAGCAATTGCTCACTCAGCAGTTAAAACAAAAGAACCAATCACTGAAGGTCTTGTATCACTACTAGAACCATTCGTTGATACGGTAATCATTTGTACAATGACGGCATTGGTCATCACTATCGCTGGCTTAAACGTAGGTCCATATGATGGAACAGGTTTAACGGGTGTAACGCTTACTGCTGCATCATTTACTGAAACGGCAGAAGTATTTAAATACACACTTGCTCTCGCGGTAATCATGTTTGCGTTCTCGACGATGATTTCTTGGTCGTACTACGGTCTTAAGGCTTGGACTTACCTATTTGGTGAAGGCAAAACAACGGAACTGATTTTTAAAGTGATGTTCTGTGTGTTTGTTGTTATTGGTGCGACGATTCAGTTTGGCGCGGTAATCGACTTCTCTGATGCGGCTATCTTTGCGATGTCTATCTTCAACATTCTTGGCCTGTACTTCCTAATGCCTGTTGTGAAGAAAGAACTGCAATCATTTGTTGCTCGTGTGAAATCAGGTGAAATCAAAACTTACGACAAATAACGTTTAGTGGAATGATGTTGATCTAATAACTAATTTAGGTCTCATAACGATACAGTTCTAATAAACGAGACTGTTCTAAAAATTTTTGTAAGACCCTTTGCTTGAGAAAGCGAGAACAGGACTGCAACTTATCCAAATCCCTACTAGCTTGGCTTGTGGGGATTTTTTATGCCTGAATGATTAGGCGAGTTGCTATCCTCAATACCTTGCTCACTCTTTTCGCCCTTTTCACTCTTTTCATCATCGTGTTCAACGTCGAAACGACGAACTAATTCTTCTACTTCGATCATATCTTTTTGCGCTAATGGCGAACAACAATCATCGAAACAATAAGCTATGGTGCAGTTCTCACAAAGATACTCTGGCATCACTTCATCCCTTGTCGTCAAAGCAGCCAAATGCGAGCTAGCATTCGACTGCGTGTTCATCCTGAACAACACTATTATGCAGCGACTCTGATCTGAAAATATGTATGCAAAGTCATTTAATAGACAACAAGTAACATATCATTGTGGATATACGTAACTATTCACAAATATCTAAGCAAACAATGAAAACACTCAAATAAATCAATAATGAGAAAGCACCGGATCTATGCTGTCGAGAAAACGCAAAACGCCCACATCACGTGTGTGATGTGGGCGTTTCAATATTTACTGCAAACTATCTTTGGGTTGATTAAAGCCTGTGGCTTATAGACCCATCTCTTCAGTGAGCGTTTTGATCTGCTTAAGATCCATGGTGTGGACTTCAATCATTTGTCTGATATCACTCAGACGAGAGTTGGCGTTATCCTGCTTCTCACACGCGTCAGATTTAGCATCCCATGATGTGCCATCTAAGAAAACGTCGCACGCTTTCTTTAGAGAACCAAGGTTCTGCTCAAGTTCATTTTTTTCTTTCTCAAGCTTTTCAAGTTCTTGAGAGATCTGTAATTCTTTTCGGAAAACTTCACGCGAACGCTCAAACAAGGTCGATTGCATGTCAGCCTGACGATTAAGTTTCTGGTTGTCTTGCTGAGTTTGCTCTAACGTTTGCTTCTGTTCGTTTAGCTGCTGCTCTAACGAGTAGTTCGCTTTCTCTAAAACCGAAGACTGCTTCGCTAGGTCTTGGAGCTCTTTTTGATGTTCTTCTGTTTGTTTTACTAGAGCGGCTTCTACTTTTGCATCGATTTCGGTATCGACTTTTGCCACTTTAGTTTCAACGGATGTCATCAACTGTGTTTTGCTGTCATGCAGTTCTTGATAACGAGTTTCGAGTACCTGATAAGTGGACTCCCACTTCGAAGCCGTGATTGTAGAACCGATCAAGCCACCTAACGCCAAACCTATAACCGCAGCAATGCCGATATAAAGCTGACTGCGCTTATCGCGTTCTTCAATAACAACCACTTCATCTTGTTCGCTTTGTCCAGATTGCTGGTTCACTAGCGGGTACTCCCAAAAATTTGTTTAACGTTACACGGTCACTGATACTGATACTGATACTGATACTGATACTGATACTTTAAGCTCAATTAAACCTATTGCCCAAGCCAGAAGCACTTGAGCTTTGCTAACACGTTTATCCTATCTGCTCACAGACAGATTTAACGAGTTAACTCCGAAATCATCAGGCTGGCAGTATACAAAAGGAAGCTGCTAACGATAACAATCACTACCCATTTTTGCAGTTTTTCGTTTGTCCGGTAACGAAACAGCACAAATGCCAAAGCCAATAAAAAAACAATCGCTATTAATCGAGTCATAACTCCTCCTTGTTTCTCTATTTTATACCATTTAAATAAGCAAGTTACGTCAGAGACTCGTTGTTTGATCATTTAGTTGAACAACATTTGAGCAAACAGATATTTTGTAGCTGACATCACATTTTATATGATCTAGGATACGCCTACAGATTACCTAATTATTTAGGTAATTGTTCCGATGAAGACTGCAGGAGAGTGGTTTTTAACTAAATATTAACATTTAGTTAGATAAACCCGCCGAAGAAGTAAATCTTTCAGGCGCTTTGTGCTGGAGAAATCCAGAAAAGTGAGGACTGTCGTTGGAGGAACCTCTGGAGACCGTAATATAAAATCATAACTCATTGTTTTATATTGATTTAATCCAGAAATAAGTCAATTTTGCGCTACATAAGTGATATACATATGCACCTTGTAAGCCGCAACAACACCTACTACTTCCAACGTAGAATCCCAAAAGAACTCCAATCTCGCTACAACGGGAGACAACATCTAAAATTCTCTCTTCAAACTAAAGATAAGCGTCAAGCGCAGATCCTTGCTCGTAAACTATCTGCTCAATTTGATATTGAGTTCGAAACAATTCAATGTGCGAACCTGCCCGACTTCTCCAACAAGTTTAACACTGCTACGTCTATACAAGAGCCTACTAGCCTAAATCTTTCTAGTTGTGTTTCTGATTTCATAGAGGCTAAACGAGTCGATGGTATCTCAAAAAAAGCACTGGAACGTTATCAGTCAAGGCTCAATCTACTCGTAGACATTGTTAAAGATAGGCCGATCGATTCACTTAAAAGATCTGACGCTATAGAGTTCAAGTCGATTCTAGTTAAGTTACCGCCCAACCTTTCTCGTAACCCTGAGTACAAGAACAAATCTTTTACTGAAATCATTAAACTTGGTCATAAGCCAATTGGAACCCATACAATCAACGATACCTTTAAGGTTGTTTCTGGGTTCTTTGATTGGTGTGTACTCAACGAAAAAGCCCAAAAGAACTCCTTTACTAAACTTGGTGTAAAGCAAGAAACCAAAGCGAGCGAACAACGTCGAGCATTTACAAAAAGCGATCTTAGAAAAATCTTCTCTGTCGATGTGTTCCAGAAAGAACCAAAAGAAGCATGGCACAAATGGATTCCATTGCTCGGTCTTTATAGTGGTGCTCGTCTAAATGAAATGTGCCAATTATATTGTTCAGACATTAGGCTGGTGGACAACGTTTGGTGCGTACATTTTGGTACTGACTACAGCGATCAGAAACTTAAAACTCAAAGTGCATATAGAACCATTCCAATCCATTCTAGCCTTATCAAGAAAGGTTTCATTGATTACGTCCACCAGCAAAGTGGTAGGTTGTTCCCTACCCTCAAATACCTGAAGACCGATGGATATAGCAAATACCCGTCAAAATGGTTCTCAGTGCAACGTGACAAAGCACTAACACCACAAGAACGCGAGCGTAAGACATTCCATTCTATACGTCACACTGTGGCTACTGAGTTCAAAAGAAGTGGAGTCGACTATCATGTTGCTGCTGCAATATTAGGGCATCATAACGATTCAATGACTTATGGTAGGTACGGGAAGGAATACAGCCCTGAGCAACTTGCTAAGACTATAGAAACTCTAGATTTTGATACATTTCTATAACGGTGATACAAAAAAGACCTCCTAGGAGGTCTATTGAAAACTGCAAGTGGCCTGCTCCTTGTTTCAACAACTATTCATTTAAATCAATCCGCCAAAGCGTAGTTTTCATCATTCTTAATCTTTGCTTTTATACGAATATCTTCAAGCCGTTTGAATGGATGTTTTAGATCTCTAGCCTCTACCATTGGCTGTATTGCCCTGTAGATTTCGATTTGAAGTGCGTTGCGTGCAACTTGTGACTCAATCCCAACGCTTTCATACACATGTTCTTGAAAGGCTACGCTCGTGAGGTTATCTATGACCTCTTGGCTTATGTTGAACAAATCAGTGAAGTCAGTACTTAATTTCTCTACTTGTCTTTCATACACCGCTACCTGTTCAGACTGATTAATTTTATTCTCTTCAAATTGTTTTACCCTTTGACGCAATGATACAACTTCACCCTCAACTGATTCGAATAACTTCTGTTGTTTTTGAAGGCTAGTGACCAAAGCATTGCGCTGCTCTACTTCTTTCACCATGCTCTCTAGTGCTGTGTCGCTATGTTTAGCCTGCTGCTCCAATAGTTCAATCTTAGGCACATACGTATTCACTTGTGCTGTCAAAGTTTGATTCTCTGTCTTCAACCGATCACTTTCAATCGAAACCTGTTTAACTTCATCGCGAGTCTGCATTAATTGTTCTTGAATAGAATCTCTATCAGTTAGAACATTATCCCTGTCAACTCGAAGTGCATCTCGGTCAGAGAGCAGCCCTTCTCTTTGCTGATCCCAGTTATTCAAATCGCGTGTGAGTTTATCTTTCCAATATTCAGGGGCTGACTCTGCCTGTGCCTTACTCGTTACCTTCTGACTTTTGAATATCGCTCGTTGATTTCTGTGCTTCTCTCTGAGCCTTGTTAGATCGACTTTACGAAACTTATGGTAGTCAATCTTGTATTGTAGGTAAGGCAAGCCGAATGTGTACACAAGCGCAAGAACACTAGGGTACAGAAAGAACAAAAACACAGGACTTTCCAGAAGTGTAGGCGTTGTAGTCCAGAAGGGAGTATCTTGCTTTAGTAGTTCAAGTTTTTGTTCTGAGTTGCTGAATATAAAAGTTAGAACCGAATTGTGATTCACAACTAACCAAGACAAGAGAAAAGAGCCAATGATAGGTGACTTTAATCGATTCGCTGTTGCTTGTGTGATTGCATTAACAAGTTCTTTCATTAAAAAGCCATGTTCAAAGTAAGCATTAACAATAGATATGAATATTACTTAATAGCCATCAGTAGAGCAATTACAAATCAAAGGGTTGTAACAATCATCTAAGAAGGGCAAACTAAAATTGTTGGCTCCCTTGCGGCTGGCGTTGAAAATCAGTTCTAGGCTTTCTCTCTGCATAGAGACTCACGCAATGAGAAAGAACAAAAATGAACTTTTAAAACGATTTGTAGCAAAACTTATAGAACGACCACTGCTGTTAAAAATGCTAGTAAGCAGAACTCAATCACTTATCGATGCTATATCGATAAATGACTGGTCTAGCGCTTCTCTCGAAGCCTCAGTGCTTCTAATACTAATATTTGGAATTGTTAAAAAACTCAGATCATCACACAAAACAAAGTAAGGACAGATTATGAGGCGAGATATACTCAAATAATCTGATTTTCAACCGGAGAATGCTCTATGAACATTCTCAAAAAGAGACCTCGTTTAATACAGTTACGTGGTTACTTTTGAAAGCAAGGAAAAAATGAATACAGCAAACTTGGTTATCATCGACGGTCTACAATCAAGACCAATCCACGAAATGCGCAACTTCCATGATTTATTGGTCGACTGCTCTCTCTTTGGATCTAATAACCTCAACGGACGAATCCTAGATATTGGCCTTGAGTCTCCGTGGTTTCAGGTTGGTAACTACTTTTATGATCTAGCACCTGTACGCGACTTAACTTCTTTCAGAAGAGAAGTTAGTGTTGTTGTATCAGGCTTAGAACTCCTTCTGTGTTTAAGACGGAATGCATGGGATATGCTCATAAGAAAGTTTGTTGTTAAGTGCGAACTGTACTTAGTGCGTCCATATAACAATAGTCCACCAGCGAAAAGGGGGCTTTTACTCGCTAAAGGTATACAGATTTTTGGCAAACATGGATATTTCACCTCATAGCGCCCAAACAAACCTAATCAGCATCACACTTTCAATGCAAACCCTCATGTAACACCCCCTTTTAGCCGCTTTTACATGCTTTAAAAACACATTTGCGAGTATTACCCCACCTTTAACCAAATTTTCATCCCCCTTGACCAAATTTCCATTAACCTTTAGCAAAACTCCGTACAAATCCCAATACCAAAATAAAGTCTGTGATTTAATAGGTACAAGTTAAGTTATTGAGATTTAAGATGAATACGACAGAAAGAATCCATGCCCTCTTAGAAGACCGTAGTTTTCCGAGTATGGTGTTGCTCGACGGACATTGGGGTGTTGGTAAGACTTACTATGTTAAGAACGAACTTCAGCCCTATCTTAAAAATTACTACCCTAGTCCATATAAGACCATTTACTTATCTTTGTATGGTGTAACGAGCCTTGAGGATTTCAAGGATCGAGTTCTGTCCCTAACTTACACCGAAAACAAAAAATCTAGTTGGCTAACAAAACAAGGCTCAGATCTTATAGGTTCATCTGCTCAAGCAATCTCAGGGGCTAGAGGTGTTGGTGCGGCACTTGGTGGTGTTGCTTCAATCGTTAAGTACCACTACTTTAATAGGATCGATAACCTCGTTCTTCTACTAGATGATCTAGAGCGTATTACGTGTGAAAAAGTACGGACTCAAGTCATTGGTGAGTGTCTGAACCTTGCAGAGAACAAGCAACATATCAAAATAGTAGTCATTGGAAACCAAGATAAGATCGGTACGCATGCTGATATCGAAAAAGCATTTAGTGATATTGTCCATATCAAACGTACGCCCGCAGAATCTCTTGATGTAATTAAGAAGATCTATACTGGCACCAGTAGGCTTAGTGATTATGAACTGTCTGAGGTTTCAAAGTGCCTTAAGTCATTAGAACTCGATAACTTAAGAATAATTCGACGGGCTATCGACAGATACAAAGCCGTCTGTTCCCTATTTGACCGCGTAGATGAAGTTAACTACGACTATCTAGAATCCAAACTAATTGATGCTTCTTTTCGCATATCTACAGCGATACACCGAGAAGGTTTCAGTCTAGACGAGATTTTAGAAGGAATTGAAGATCGAACACGTCGTGTTAGCCTAACAAATGACAAAGTTAAAGTAGAGGAACTTACTGATATTGAGAAAAGGCATCTTGAATTAGAAACATATATTTCACCAATTCGTTACCACACACCGCAAAGCCTTTTGACTTACATCGCTACGTACCAAAACAATTTCTATGATATTCATCAAGAACTTAAAATCCCTACAAGTACAGAAGCCATAGAGTTGTTCTTAGGTCACGGTTTTAGATATAAAGATGAAGACTGGTTTCAACAAAATATTGGGGTACTCAAAAAAGAAGTATTCGAACCAAATGTAGACAATCTACTTTTTTGGATACGTTGCTGTGGACTTTACTTTTACATGTTAACTGCTGGATATGTCGAAGAGCAAGCGAATACCTTTCGCTCAGAAGTTACGGTATTGCTTGAAGAAAACGACTTTTCACTTGATCTAGATTATCGAGATTTAGAACATGACCTCCACACTTTTGTTCGTGATGATGAATTGAATCAGTTGTTTAGAACATACATAGAGAATTTTAAAGTCGAACACTCAAAAGCGAAAAGTCAGTCGTTTATAAGTGATTTCATTAGTGACTACTCACTAGCCCCCTCTGGCAGGATAGTTGTCACTGTTAAAATTTAACCAGTTTGGGCGATAAA
>NZ_JBGONY010000010.1:0-114370 GCF_041439375.1 Vibrio crassostreae
AAGAGAAGCTGCTTAGTAAACAAGCGAATGATGACAACTACCTTGAAAAACGCCGACAGTAATCATTTTTAATCTCATCGTAGTTTCCGTGATAAGTCAGTTTATCCGTTTCGGTTAGCAGATCGTTAAAGCGTTGCGTAAATGAAGATAAACCAAGTACATCTTGGTACACTATCTCAGACTTACATACATCATTTAAATCATTGATAAATAATCGATTTTCAGCACACCAAGCTAAGTAACCCCTCTGCTTATCAGATTCAAATTGTTCTTCAAATTCATCAAAATAATTGAATGAATCATCTTCATAATTTCCGAGAAACCAGCTTCTAAAATGATGAAGCCGTCCACCCTCCTCAATTGGGATACGTTGTTCTGGTTCAAGCAATTCTTCAAAAGGTTCGAGTTCCTCTAACAACTTAGCAGCAGTATAGTAATGGTATTCTCTATGTCCTGAATCATAGATAGAATCTGCTATAAACAGTGCATTTCGAGCCTTTGCAACATAGGCAACTGGATTATTGTCTAATCGTATTGCTTCATCATAAAGTTCAATACAACATAGTGCTCGACCTTGTGAAGAAAGATGATTGGCTAAGTTGGTACAGATCATCGATTTTAACTTTATGGTATTTGGTGAAGCATCAACGCTATCTATCATAGCTAATGCTTTTCGGTAGCAAACAGCTACTTTCACCATTTCTTGTGAATACCATTTGGACGTTAAAGGGTGGTATAAAGCAGAATAACAATTAGCCAATGCATAATAGTAGTGAGCTTCATAAAATGCTGAGTCAAATTGGTAGCCATTTTCTTCGTGTTCATCTACGTAGTGTTGCAATGCTTCTAAATCACCTGATAGCAGGAGTTCATCAGCTTTTTGTGAAAACTCTACCAGTTGTTCATACTTCATCTCAAACTCCCATCAACAAACATATTCTTTCAAATTATACCTTGCTCGAGCTATTTCTACGATAACTTCTTTTAAATCATGTGGTTGTTCATAAGTTAAATCCTAAATCTTTAAGAATTAACACCACAGTGTTCACAACTAACTTTAGAAATTTTGCTTCTGAATCTGTGAGTTTTAAGTGGCAATAGGTTACACAACTCTCATTAAATAAGTGGCAATAAGTCACAAAATCGATATACTCAAATAGATTATTAAGGAGGTTTTTATGTCAGTGTCACAGCAAGTAACCAGCTATATCATGCACCAACGATATGGCCGTGTATTTACGCTTGATGATTTCATGAAAAATTCAAGACTTGAATCAAACCGAGCAGCAGTCACAGCACTCAGTCGATGCGTTGAAATGAAGTTAGTAAAACGTCTATCTCGTGGAGTCTATTACAAACCCCAAAAAAGTCGTTTTGGTACTCTTCCTGTTGATACACAAGAACTAATCAAAGCTCTCAGCAGAAAAAAACATGCTGAATATGTAGTGTCGGGGGCGGCGGCAGTCAACGCTTTAGGCTTATCAACACAACTCCCAATGGTCAGGAGTTACATAATGACAGAGCGTATCAGAGCCGACCTTAAGTCCGTCAATATCAAAATTGAATATAGTAAAGCACTTGATCATTTTTCAAAGTACCTAAAAGTCAGTGATAATGCGCAGAAAAAACAAGCTTTTATTTTTTGGAGTGCACTACATTACATAGGCAAGGATAGGTTTTCTGATTATAGAAGTAAGTACATTTCACGGTTTAACAAAACGTTAAGCAGTGATGTTAGAAAAAAATTCTTACAAGCTCTTCCGCCATCGATGAATTGGGCAAAAAGTGAATTAGGACATTAAATTGAGCAAATTTTTAGAGCTATCTGCTTCTGAGAAACGAGAAGCACTATTGGTTGCAGAAGAGCAACATGAGAGTAACCTTCCTGCGTACATAATCGAAAAAGATTATTGGGTTACGCAAACTTTAAACATTCTCTACACAAAGATTGCACCTACTTTTTCTGATAAATGTGATAAGCCATTTCTCTTTAAAGGTGGAACGAGTCTTTCTAAAGGCTACAGCTTAATCAATAGAATGTCTGAAGATATAGACCTATCTTTTTCTTTAAACCTCATTGAGTGTGAACCTATTGATTTAGAGAAAATAACCAGTAGGAAAGCCAGACAAACCGCAGCTATAGCAATCGATACAAAAGCTGAAGAGTTAATAAAGCAACAGCTCATTGACCAACTTACTGAACATTTACAAGCTCTGGATACAGAAGTCAAAATTGAGATTGAATCCGATGCACCACTCAACATCGCAATATACTACCCAAAAGCTCTAAACGAGGATGAATATGGAAGTTCTGCTCAACAAAGAGTTTTGCTCGAAACTGGTGGGCGTTCTGATAATCATCCAGACAAATTGATTGAGCTTAATCATATGTTGGGCGAGGCTATACCAGATCTTTTAGATGATGGTTTTGATGTTTTAACCTTGTCTCCTGAAAGAACAATTTTAGAAAAGATGTTCGCAATACACACGAACCATGTGAAAGAGTCCTTAGCTGATAAACATGCTCGACATCTTTATGATATTGTCGAAATTGATTCGAAATTCCCAGAATGGTGTACAAATAAAGCATTGTTCGAAGTTGTGGTTAACTTTTGTGATGTCTACTACAAATGGCACGCTGATTCATGTTCAACAGCTTTAAAAGGACCGTTAATCCTTGTCCCTCAGAATCAAAACATGACGGATAAGTATAAACAGGATTGGGAAAGCATGGCTGATATGTTTCCTAAAGCTGAACTGCCTTATTCATTCGAAGATTTAATAGATAATGTTAAGTCAATTGAAGCTAAGGCAAATGGTAGCTTCTACGCTGATTCACCTTAGAAGCAATCTCCAATATTTTTAACCTCTTCATATTAAAAACATAACCACTCGGTTGAGTGGTTATTTATCATATGTGAACCTGTAATTTATTTAAAAATTTATGCCTATGGACACTTTCAATATCTGAATGGAAAAATTGAATATTCAAGGGTAATCTAAGCAATGCAAAAGATACTTCAAAGGGATTAACGAATAGCTCCAAACTTTAAGCTATTGATTTAAATGAAAATATGTACTATTTAAAGTAACACTAAGATGTAAACTCCCCCTCTAAATGTTAAATTTTGGTCCTACTCGCCAATTTCCATTGGTGAAACAATTGTACTGTCGCCTGCACCAAAGATAATCTCTTGTTTTTTATCAGCTTTACCAACGAATTTTAAATCTTCGATCCACGTTACTTCTGCTTTCATAATACTTATTTCCTACTTTATGCAACAAAGCCACTCTATCGAGTGGCTTCTATCTATTTGCTCTTTACCGATGGTATTTAGTTTACCACTGTATTTGGCTAAACCTACCGTTGAACCCATTTCTTCTTTGTTTCAGCAGATCGAACGATCTTATTACTTGATGAAAGAGCGTTGATAGCCTTTGTAAAAACTTGTCGTGATAAGCGTAACTCTTTCTGCAATGCTTCATCTAAGGCTCTTGGCTTAGATAAAGCAGCGTACAACCGTTCTTCGGCATTATCAGCCTTAGATTTTTTCTGCTCAACAGGCAAAGCGACAACTTTTGAGCTTTCTTTCGTCTGAACAGATTCCGATTTAACACTAAGCCTATTGCATTGATACTGAAATGCGGAGATTAAATTTAAGTCATTGCTATGAAGCTCAAATACTACTTGCGAGAGTGCTTTAAGGTCATAGTGAGTCAGAAATCTCATTAGGTACGCAATAATACAAAAATCGGCTTGGTTAGCTCCTGATGGATAATCTGAGATGTGCTGATACATTTCTTTCTCACAAAATTGCTCTATGTTATCTGACTTTGAAAAGACAAAAACTTTATCAGATACAGATGGAGCAATCTTCTCCACCCCTTTCAGGCCTACATTCTCAGCATCTACCAGTATTATCTTCATTTTTTCACCTAAGCATCCATGTTGCATATGATTATAAACTTGTTTCCCATGTCGATGAAATCAAATAACTTAGAGACATAAATCCATAAGTATCAAACCATCACAATTGTATTTGACGCAGCTCATACTCTTGAACTCTGTGCTTTCATACAATAATCAACAATGAGCATAATTAATTTTAATACTCGGTAGTATAGGAGCCGTCCATGAGGAACATGACTGCTGTATTTTTGACTCAGGAAGATAAGGTAATTGATGCTAATGAGTTCTTGGATTCTTGTGAAGAACAGGAATACTTCCAATTCAGAACCGCAATCGCCAAAAACAGAAAAACAAACCCATTGGCTCTTTGTAATGTTTGTTTTCAACCCGTAGTTTTAAGAGCCACACCGCAAAGAACCACATTCTTTGCTCACGTAAAAGACTCAGAAGACTGCCCAATCAAAACTACCACGAATCTCACAATGGAAGAGATTCAAGCGATGAAATACAACGGTCAAAAAGAGGGACGACAACACAAAGAGGGTAAACAAAGGTTAGCGGAACTGCTAAGTTCAGATCCCCTATTCTCTGATGAGATTCATATAGAAAAAACATTCCGAGAAAAGAACCCTGTTGGTATAGCCAAACGCTGGCGTAGACCTGATATTTCAGCTCGTTTAGCTTCGGATAACCGAGAAGTCGTATTCGAACTTCAAGTATCGACAACGTTCCTTGACGTTATCATTAGTCGAGAAGAATTCTATAAAAACAATGATGCCTATATCACTTGGTATTTCTTGACTTTGACTCTGAAAAATTCACAACTCTCGACATAGCATATGCCAATAAAGCTAACGTATTCGTTTTGGACAATGAGGCAAACCATGAATCCGAGCTTAACGGTAAACTGGTCATGAAATGCTACTACCGACAACCTTACATGACCGAGGAATTAACCATCGCTCACAAGTGGGTTTCGGAAATAGTGGACTTCTCTATGCTTAGTTTTGATGAAGCTACTAAAAAAACGTACTTCGTAGATACTGTACAATTAAGAATGCAGGTAATCGAACAAATTAATGATGAAAAGCTTAGACAACAGATCGAACAGCAAGAAAGAGAGCGAGCCAGAGAAATAGCCTTACAACAGGAAAGAGATGCACAAGAGCGACTTGATAAGTTAGAACGCTCGTATTCAAGTTTTCATGCTCCCAAAAACTACAAAGAGAAAACTCATCGAAGCCAGAAACTATCCGCCTTACCAATGTCGGTCAAATCTATTGGCAGCACCTCAATTTGCCGAAAGTGTATGAACATAGGAAAACCTCGAAAAATGGGCAGATTGACCGTTTGCAGCAGATGTGGACATGAAATAATTTAAGATAAGCCTGCGAATATTTTCGCCATGTAAACGCACAAATACCTAAAGCAACTTAAGTTGTAGAAGCCGAAGCCATTAAACTCTTTTTAACTTTATTTAATTCACATAAAGCCTCAGAAACATAGGTATTTTGGGGTTCTACTTTTTTAATATAACTACCAATACCGATTAATTCATCGACTTCCAAAAGTTCAAACAGCCTCTCATTACCTAAGTTATCATAACCATTCTTAATTAAGTAGTATGAGTCTTTCCTGAATTTCCTTCTCATTTTTTTAGGTACTCTAATAGCATCAGATTGAACTACGAGACCAGTAACAACTTTTCTTTGATTGTCTTTCACAAGTCTTGATTTATCATCATTAATACTGAAACCATGATCTTTTAAATGAGAGAAGATATCATCTATAACATCTTTTGTAATATTATCGCCCGAAAAAAATAGATCATCAGCATATCGAGTATAAGTTAAACCATTTGATTGTGAAATATCATAAAAAACACTATCTAAGTCATAAAAAATAATATTACTTAATGCAGGGCTTGTAGGAGCACCTTGGGGAAGGTGATCATAATATGTGCAAATCTTAGCTAATTTATTACTTAAATCTTCAGTGTACCCACAATCAATAAAAACTTTCTCAACTTGGCTTATACTTATATGACCAAAAAAGTTGACCAAATCCAACTTAAGCATTTGTTTGCAGCCAATATGCATTTTTGCATTACTGATATGAGATTTACCTTGCAAATAGGAGAATACATTATTGTGGACGGGCAGAGCGGAAAGAATATTATCGTTTATCCATCTTTGAATATATTTTAACTTGGGATAAGGTGATTCAATATGACGAAATCCATCATGCCTCTTTGCCAAATTAAACAGCCTATAAAACCGTTCATTAAGTGTGCAAATTCGGCTCAGTAATGATAATTCCACACCCAGAAGTTTGGATAAGTGTTCGAGTTCAAAGATCACTGGAAGTGATTTTAACTCAAGTGTTTGTGCATATTCAGCCAGAACCTTTGCTTGTGATTTGCTTAAATCATTTTCTATAAAAAACTTAAACCAACGACTTTGTTCCATCATCAATGCAGCTTCTCTATCGATGTGTGATATGTAAAGCTACCCACCGTCACGAAACCCGGTAGAGAATCAATGAGGTTAAAGTGAGCCTTATTGATGGCGGGCGAATCACCCGCTCTAACTAACGGTGAGTAGCGTTTGAATATTATCAAATTTTTCTCACGAGTCAACAAGTAAGGAATCATCAAGCCTATTTAGATTTGGAACATATAAATCATATATTCCCAGTGATGATTCTTTATAACCTGCTATTATTGAACACTCAAGGCTAAGGCTTCTAAACCTAATTGTATTATATAAATCTGAAATACTTTCAAGAGAGATATCATCGTTTAAAGAAAAGTTATACCCATCATAACTAACCATTTTCTTCTCATTGAGATAGTTGATAACCTTAGCTGACTCGGTATAAGTTAGACGAAACTTATTATGAAGATCAAATAATGAAGCCTGATTTTTTTCTTTCAGAAAATCAATGGCGACTTTCACATGTGATGGATTCATTTATCTTAACCTACCAAACATTGGGTTTCTGAAATTTTTATTGTCATCATATTTCCACCAAAAAATAGGAAGAACATTATTAGAACAGTTTGACATATATAACTGATAGAGAGCTTCTGATTCTTTATAACCTAAACTAAAATCTGATATTTTTAACTGATTCCACTTCGGTAATAACGACATTTCCATATTTAGAACTTCTTTTCTAATTTCCTGAGAATTGGGGTGGTCTACAATTCCCTTTGTTAGTTCTGTGTGGCAATAAATATCTATGCCAAGTTCATCCCTTGCATACTCAACACCAAATTTCATTCCAACAAACGAGAATACAAAATACTTCCTTTGCTTCTGACCTCGATTATTCATTTCAGCTTTCAAAGTGTTAACTTTGTTCACTATTGTCTTGCCACTTCCAATAAAGTCATCAAAAACAACTATATTCTTCATACCTGCCTGATGAATCCTATCATAGCTCTCATCCAATACTGGAAGAAGGTTACGTTCTTTCCAATCCGCCTCCTGCCTGCCAAGTAGCGACTTTATTTGATATAAGCCAGATTGAGAGCCATCGGACTCTTTACCATCGGATGTAGCGACAAATACGGTATCATTGGGTTTAAAATTATGTTCGCTTATGATGTTGATCAGCAAATCATTTGCCTCTAAACGATCATCGCTTTCATGATGAGTGAATCGGCGAAATAGTTCTTTTAACACTACTCTTTCTGACTCTGTGTTATATGTATTGAATAACGCAGGAAGTGAAGATTCATAGTCTTTTTTAGCCAACCATGGTATTTCTTTTACCAGTTTACCCAGTTCAATGAAATCTTCTTCACTATTGGTTTTTGAGGATAAAATTGACATTAATCATTACACCTAAATTTCGAGTTTAACCTAACGTTAAGTTAGGACTCACTGATTATACCGAATAAGAGATAGATGTCTGCTGCTCTCTACAAAGAGGTACATCAATTTTAAGCTTAAAATATGCTGTATAGTGTCTGACTTAAAGGTTATAAGGATGTATTGAGTACTTGAAGCTAATCTAAGAAATGCGAAAGAGGCATCAGGGAGGATTTATAGGAATCAGACCTTGCCGAAACTAAGCTGTTGATTTAAAAACAAAAAACATTTTAAAATGTAAAGGTTACATTAGACATGTAAGTCTTTATCACCAAATGTTAAATTTCGGTCCTACCCCACCATTTCCATCGGGCTTGGCGCAGTAGCACCGCCGCTTCCATCCATCACGACAGAGTGACCTGATTGAGATTGACCTAGGAATTTAAAGCCTTCGACCCATTTAACTTCTGCTTGCATGTGGTTCCTTAGATGTACGATAACCGCCATCAGTATCTATTATTGGATATCAATACTGACACCCTACTACTGGCGGCATTTATGAGCAAGATGTTCTCGGCGACATATTTTTTGTGAACGATGCAATTTTTTTCATCTAAAACCTGTCTCTATTCGTACATTCAAAATTGAATAAGAAAAACGTCAAGATGAGGTATCTATGAATAAACTATCTAAAATATTGGTATCACTCGTAGTCGTACTGCCACTGATTTCGCTGTTTGTAAGCCAGACTGGCACTGCCAATACAATGGATAAAACGGCTGATTCAGGTAAAAATGAAATCGCGACACTGGCTGGTGGTTGTTTTTGGTGTACAGAGTCCGACCTAGAAAAACTGACAGGCGTGACCGACGTTATCTCTGGGTATTCTGGTGGTGAATTAGAAAACCCCACTTATAAACAAGTATCTTCAGGTAAGTCTGGTCACATCGAAGTCATCAACGTGACTTACAATCCAGATCTTGTCAGCTACGAACAGGTTCTTGACCAATTCTTTAGACACATAGATCCAACCGATGACAAAGGCTCATTTGTAGACCGAGGCCCTCAATATCGACCTGCTATTTTCTATCATAATCAAGAGCAAAAAGACGTCGCTCAGAACTTTATGATGGAAATCGACAAAGCTAAGATCTTTGGTGCTCCACTAAAAACAGAACTGATTAAGTTTGAAAAGTTCTGGCCTGCCGAAGGTTACCACCAAGATTATTACAAAAAGAGCAAGGTTCGTTATAACTATTACCGTTACGCTTCCGGTCGTGATCAATATTTAGATAAAATCTTCGGTGATGATAGAAAGGAAAACCCACAAACTATCCGCCAGATCATCGACAGCAAAAATGCGACAGCAAACGCTAAGACCTACGTTAAACCGTCTGATGCTGAGATTAAGGCGAAACTAACCTCACTGCAGTACGATGTAACACAAGACGATGCAACAGAGCGCCCGTTTGACAACAAATACTGGGATAACAAGCAAGAAGGTATTTACGTTGATATCGTCACCGGTGAGCCTTTGTTCTCGTCAAAAGACAAATACAAATCAGGTACAGGCTGGCCGAGCTTCACACAGCCAATCAGCGAAGCTTATGTAGTAACCACTACTGACTACAAACTGCTTTACCCAAGAACAGAGGTCCGTAGTAAATTTGGAGATTCTCATCTAGGTCATGTATTTAAAGATGGTCCTAAACCGACAGGTTTGCGTTACTGCATGAACTCAGCTGCGATGCGCTTTATCCCAGCGGATAAATTAGCGGAAGAAGGCTACGAAGAATACGTTGAGATGTTTGAGGGCTAGCTAAAGGCTCAATTCCACAGAATTCTATTCATAAACAACAAAGCCAGCATATCGCTGGCTTTCGTTTTTCTAACGCTCTAACAAGAAGGATTAACTCTAGCCTGTTAGCATTATTAACCCGTTAACACCGTATCTTCTGGGTATTTCAACAAAGAAGGTTCTGGCCGAGCTAACATATAAGCTAACGTTAAAGGACCGATACGGCCGATCACCATAACAACAATCATGATGTATTTACCTGGCTCAGTCAGATTCGCAGTTAATCCAGCCGTCAGTCCTACCGTTGCAAAGGCTGAAATCACCTCAAACATCACTCGATCAAACGCAGCCTTTTCAGTAAGCATTAACAGAAACATCGCGGTGGTTAATAACGCCCCACTTACCACAATAATGGCCAATGACTTTGTTACCGCTTGCCAAGTTACGGTTCGCTTAAACATCACTACATGTTTTTTCTGACGTAAAAACGTCCACGTCGCGACAAAGGCAACCGCAAAGGTCGAAACCTTAATACCACCACCCGTTGAGGTAGAACCTGCACCAATCAACATCAAAACAATCATCACCAGCAATGCAGGCTGAGTGTATTGAGACAAATCCACACTATTAAAGCCAGCAGTACGAGCACTCGCCGACTGGAAAAACGCTGCCAGCCACTGCCCTTGAGTCGATAACCCCTCCATGGTTGCTGAGTTATTCCTCTCCAAAAGCCAAAACATCACCGTACCGACCAACAATAGAGTCGGTGTCGCTGTTAGCATAATCTTGGTGTGTAGATGCAGATGTCGAAAGCCTTTACGCCAGTTACTCGATAAGTCACCGACCACCGTAAAGCCTAAGCCACCAAAAATGAACAGAGCCGCTAAGGTAAAGATCACTAATGGATCGTCAACAAAGCTCATCATACTATCTGAGAACAGAGCGAAACCCGCGTTATTGAATGCTGATATCGCATGAAACAGTGCGTAGAAGCTGCCTGTTGCCCATCCCATTTCAGGAACCCATCGGAAACAAAGCAATACAAAGCC
This sequence comes from Vibrio crassostreae, assembly GCF_041439375.1. Classification (GTDB taxonomy): domain Bacteria; phylum Pseudomonadota; class Gammaproteobacteria; order Enterobacterales; family Vibrionaceae; genus Vibrio; species Vibrio crassostreae_D. The sequence goes on from NZ_JBGONY010000010.1 coordinate 10,576, forward strand.
GATAAATTCCGCCATTAACGCAAAGATGATGATCTTCTTTACTAGCTTACGCAGGTTAATCTTACGATCTTGCCCTAATGCTTCTTTCGCCAATGCTTGTTGCTTTAAACTTAACCGAACACCGAACATATAGAGCAGCACCGCAGACAAGGTCATCTGCCCTAACCCGCCCACTTGCATCAAGAACATCAGCAAGATTTTCCCGGCCAAAGTAAAGTGTTCGCCCGTATCAACGACTCCTAACCCTGTTACGCTGATTGCAGAAGTCGCAGTAAACAATGCATCTGTGAAACTGAGCCCTGTGACAGAAAATACGGGCATCGTTAGTAAGATGGCCGAGGGAATAAGAACCGCCAAAAAGCTGGTCAGGATTATCTTAGGTTCAGAGCCTTTACGCGGCTTTTCATCTCTTGTGAGTGTGTAGAAAGTACCTTTTCGCTGAAACGAATTCATACTGTTACCCTATTACAAGTTCCCATTACCAATTACGTAGCTTTCTAGATAGGGTCTCTTTAGGCCCAGCGATGATCACCACATCTCCGATTTCTAAACTAATATCCAGTTCAGGTGCTTTAGTGAGATTAGGTCCGCGCTTAAATCCAAGAACTTCGACACCTACCTCTTTGCAAAGCTTCAAGTCACGAAGTTGCTTACCCAAGAGTTTTGAACCAATAACAATTTCAGTCATGGCCAAATCACTGCCAAGGTCAATAAACTCCAGAACGCGCCTGTCTAACATCTTACGTGCAACACGAATACCCATATCGCGCTCTGGCATGATGATATGGTCAGCCCCAATCTTAGAGAGGATCTTGCCGTGGAATTTATCGTTCGCCTTCACCCAGACGGCTTTTGCGCCTGACTCTTTCACCACCAGAGTGGTTAGAATACTGGAGTTAACATCAGAGCCAATCGACACCATGACCATGTCGTAATCATCGAGCCTTAGCTCTGTAACCGTCTCTTCGCTCGTACAGTTCGCAACAATAGCTTGTGAAACGAAAGCCGCTGCTTCTTTCACTCGCTCTCCATCAATATCGACGGCTAATACCTGCGCCCCTGAACCTTGCAGCTCTTTGCAAACTGACAGACCAAAACGCCCTAAACCGATAACTGCATATTGTTTGTCGCTCATTTGAAATCCTGTTTAGAAATTTTAATTATACGGGATAGCCAAACCTACATTAGTTTCTATCTCAAAAAAAGTTAGTTCTGTAATAATAAGGTTATACTATTGCCATAATCGCTTGATTTATAAAGGTAGAGAACAACTCGAGTTTCTGCTAATTTCCAATTCATAATTTCTGCGGCAGCACACACAATGAATGAATTCATAACCCAAGTACAAACCTACATCAACCAGAGCCATAGTGATTGGGCAAACAGCGTCCTATTCATCACTATTGCAAGTTTTCTCGCTTGGGTAGCTTGGCGAATTATCCATAATCGCTTGGAAGTTCTGGCACAGAGAACCCACTTTCACTGGGATGACCTGCTACTAGAGGCACTGAAAACCCCTGTCAGTACGTTACTTTGGTGTTGGCCCGCGACCGTATCTATCGGGTTGATCCTTCAAGACCAATTTGGCAACGAAATCAACTGGTTAAAAACGCTCAAGCACATATTGATCATATGTACCTTCGTTTGGTTCACCTTACGAATGATCACCAATGCTGAAGCGTACATCTTAGAGCAGAAAAACAGAGATGAAACCACAGTACAAGCAATTGCAAAAGTAGCTCGTCTGTTCTTTATGGTTATGGGCGGCCTGACGATCATGCAGGCATTTGGGCTCAGCCTGTCAGGCTTGCTCACCTTTGGTGGTGTGGGTGGTTTAATCGTTGGTTTGGCAGCAAAAGATCTACTATCGAACTTCTTTGGTGGCATGATGATCTACTTCGACCGCCCTTTTAAAGTCGGAGACTGGATTCGCTCACCTGACCGCCAAATTGAAGGTACTGTCGAACGTATAGGCTGGCGTATGACCATTATTCGCACCTTCGATAAACGTCCTTTGTACGTACCAAACTCGGTATTCAGTAACATTGTGGTGGAGAATCCATCGCGAATGCTAAACCGCCGAATTAATGAAACCTTCGGGCTTCGTTACGAAGACGCAAGCAAGTTGGCTGTTATTGTGGATGACGTAAAAGCCATGCTTGAAACGCACCCAGATATTGATGCCAAACAGACGCTGATCGTTAACTTTGATAAATTTGGGCCATCAACGCTTAATTTCTTTATCTACACCTTTACAAAAACGGTCAACTGGGTGAGATACCATGAAGTTAAGCAAGATGTTCTGTTACAGGTGCTAGCGATCATCCATAAACACAATGCGGATATCGCATTCCCAACACAAACACTCAAGATTGATCCTCAAAGTTTTAGCGAAGCTCAAGCTATGATCATGTCCAATCCAGAAGCGCATCAATAAGCACACCTATATTGCTTATCGTTAAGTAAATTTCTTAGCGATAAGCAAAAAAGGTGAAGCGTGGTAACATGGTGCCAGTCTTCCAATGCACCCAATTACCACTCTATGATTGTACCTGTCATTCTAGCTGGCGGCTCCGGAAGTCGTCTCTGGCCACTATCTCGCGAGCTTTACCCTAAGCAATTTCTCAATATTGCCGGCAAGCAGTCCATGCTTCAGCAAACACTTCAACGACTGCAAGGTCTTGATGAGTACTTAACGGATAGTAACTGCGATGCCCCGCTCATCATCTGTAATGAAGAGCATCGCTTCATTGCCGCAGAACAAGCTCGAGCATCCAATATCCAACACAGTGGAATATTGTTAGAACCTGTAGGTAGAAATACAGCCCCAGCCATCGCACTAGCTGCGTTACAGGCTTTAGGTCACTCGAACAGCAGCCAACAACATAAATCTGACCCAATATTATTAGTGCTGGCTGCAGATCATCACATCGTAAAAACAGCTGAATTTCAGCAAACGGTGGCAAGAGGCGTTGAATACGCAAAACAAGGTAAACTGGTTACTTTTGGTATTACTCCAAATGTACCAGAAACTGGCTATGGTTATATAAAACAAGGAGAGCCACTCTCCCATCATGCTTTTGCCATTGAATGTTTCGTTGAAAAACCAGATCTAGCAACCGCAGAACAATACGTTAATTCAGGGCAATACCTCTGGAACAGCGGTATGTTCATGTTTAGAGCATCACGCTACCTTGAAGAACTTGCTGAACATCGTCCAGAGATCTTAACGGCCTGTAAACTCGCTCTCACAACGCAAAACACCGACCTCGATTTTATCCGTATTGACGCCGAAGCATTCCAAAGCAGCCCGAGCGACTCTATCGACTATGCCGTGATGGAAAAAACGTCGGATGCTGCGGTGATCCCGATGGATGTTGGTTGGAATGATATTGGTTCATGGTCTGCAATCTGGGATGTCAGTGATAAAGATGAACACAACAATGTGATTGAAGGCGATGTGTTAACTGTCGATTCTCAGTACAACTACATCCACGCTGAAAACAAGCTGGTTGCGACGGTAGGTGTCGAGAACCTCATTATTGTCGAAACCAAAGACGCTATATTGGTTGCGAACAAAGACAAGGTTCAAGGTGTTAAATCGATTGTCAGTCAACTGAATCAAGCCGGTCGCACAGAACATTTGCATCATCGTGAGGTGTTTAGACCTTGGGGTAAATACGATGTTATCGATCTAGGCCAGCGCGACAAAGTTAAACGTATCACCGTAAAACCCGGTCACAAGTTGTCGTTACAAATGCACCACCATAGAGCGGAACATTGGGTAGTCGTGGCGGGTACTGCGAAAGTGACCAACGATGAGAAAACCTATCTGGTTGAAGAAGATCAATCCACTTACATCCCTTTAGGCCATATTCACAGCCTAGAGAACCCAGGGGACACTCCACTCGAAATGATCGAAGTACAAACCGGTAGCCATTTGAGTGAAGACGACATTATTCGATATCAAGATAGTTACGGGCGGAGCAAACAATCTAGCTCACCTCAAATCAACAAATCGAACTAGAGCAGCCACAATAGAATGAAACAGAATTTAGAGCTCAGCTGCTTTAAAAATAACGATATCCGAGGAATCATTGGTAAACAAATCAATGAGCGCCTTGCTTACCTGCTGGGTAGAGCATTTGGCGAATATGTCCTGTCCGCTACGCCTGAAACCTCATTCGATGACTTGGCGCAAGTGGTGATTGGTCGTGATAACCGCGAAACGTCTCTTTCATTACAAGAAGCCATGACCAAAGGCTTAATCGAGTCAGGGATTACCGTGATAGACCTAGGTATGACTGGCACAGAAGAAGTCTACTTTGCGACACGTTCCCTAAAAGCGATTGGCGGAATACAAATTACAGCTAGCCATAACCCAATCAATTATAACGGCATGAAATTGGTCGGTGTAGACGCTAGCCCTATTAGTAAAAACAGTGGTTTAGATGAAATCAAACGACGCATTGAAGTACTCGAACAAGAGCTAAACAGCAATTTACCGCTCGTTTATGTGCAACCAAGTAACTCTAGTAGACCGACTAGTATTCTCGCCCCTTATGTAGACCACCTACTCTCCTATATATCACCTTCTAAGCTTTCGCCAATGAAGATTGTAGTTAATGCAGGAAACGGCGTCGCAGGACATGTCATTGATGCTTTAGAGAATAAATTTAACAAACTCAGTGCCTCTATCACTTTCGTCAAGGTTCATCATACGCCCGATGGAGACTTCCCCAATGGTATTCCAAACCCTTTGATTAGAGAGAGTCAAGCAGCCACTCGAGATGCCGTTTTAGAACATTCTGCAGACCTTGGAATTGCATGGGATGGAGACTTCGACCGCTGCTTTTTCTTCGATGAAAAAGGCAATTACATTGAAGGTTACTACATCGTTGGTCTGCTAACCGAAGCCTTCTTGCTAAAAGACTCTAATGCAACTGTACTGCACGACATGCGCATAACATGGAATACAATAGAGATCGCAGAAAGACTAGGTGGAAACGCTGTTGGCGTAAAAGCTGGACATGCTTTGATCAAAGAGAAAATGCGAGAGTTAAACGCAGTGTATGGTGGAGAAATGAGCGCACACCATTATTTTCGTGATTTTGGATATTGCGACTCAGGGATGATTCCTTGGCTACTGGTTATCGAACTGATGTCGAAGACTCAACAATCTCTTCATCAATTGACGAGTACCAGTATGCAGAAATTCCCCTCTTCCGGAGAGATAAATCGCAAAGTTTCAGACCCCGAGCAGGTCATGGCTTGCGTGTTATCGCACTACCGAGATAATGCCGTTGAGATCGATCATACAGACGGTATCAGTATGGATATGGGAACATGGCGCTTCAACCTAAGACAATCGAATACAGAACCATTAATACGCCTTAACGTTGAGACCAAACAAGATAGAGCTTTGTTATCATTTAAAGTCAACGAGCTACTGTCTTTTCTCATTTAAGAGTACAAGGTGCTTCCAATTTTCAACTAAAAACCATAAAAAAGCCCTTACTAACGATTGCTAATAAGGGCTTTGAATTTTCAGTAGCTTAGTCGCTGACTGTAATTGGTCTATTTGTTACGGCGAGCTTCAACAGCGTCTGCCAACTGGCGAAGTACTGTTTCAGTATCTTCCCAACCAATACATGCGTCAGTAACAGATTGACCGTAAGTTGCTGCTTTACCATCAACAAGGTCTTGACGACCTTCAACTAGATGAGACTCGATCATCACACCAAAGATAGCTTTGTCGCCGCCAGAAATTTGTGCACTTACGTCATCAGATACATTCATTTGACGCTTAAACTGCTTAGAACTGTTTGCGTGGCTGAAATCGATCATTACTTTTTGTGGAAGACCTGAAGCTGCTAGCTCTTCTTTGATCTTACCAACGTGTTCTGCGCTGTAGTTTGGCTCTTTACCACCACGTAGGATGATATGACAATCAGGGTTACCTGCTGTTTCAACAATAGCTGAATGACCGTACTTAGTTACCGATAAGAAGTGGTGAGAAGCGCTAGCAGAGCGAATAGCATCTGTTGCGATCTTGATGTTGCCATCAGTACCATTCTTAAAACCAACTGGGCAAGATAGGCCTGAAGCCAGCTCACGGTGAACTTGAGATTCTGTCGTACGTGCGCCAATTGCACCCCAACTGATTAGGTCAGCAACGTATTGAGGCGTGATCATATCTAGGAATTCACTTGCCGTTGGCATGCCCATGTCAGTTAGGTCAAGCAGTAGCTTACGTCCTAAACGAAGGCCATCATTTAGTTTGAACGTATCGTTCATGTACGGGTCGTTGATTAGACCTTTCCAACCTACCGTTGTGCGTGGTTTTTCAAAGTAAACACGCATTACGATTTCAAGCTTATCGCCGAGTTCGTCACGCAGCACTTTTAAACGCTTGCCGTACTCAAGAGCAGCTTCTGTGTCATGAATAGAACATGGACCAACAATTACAAGCAAGCGATCGTCACTATCTTCTAAAATATTGTGAATCGCTTTACGGCTTTCAAAGGTTGTAGAAGAAGCAATTTCTGTCGCTGCAAACTTTTCTAAAACAGCAACAGGTGGTAATAACTCTTTTACTTTGTTAATTCTTACATCATCAGTCTGGAACATTGCTTACTTCTTCCTTTTTTCTATCCTTGAGCTGAATGTACGTTGTCTCACGTCACTTTCTATCAGCACTAATCTTCTTGTTCCCTGTAACTTAACTAGTAAAAACTCTAGTTTCAATCACTAATTGAAAATAAACGCAATTTTTTTTGTGTTTTATATTTAAAACACCCCGTATAACATTATTTACACGTTATCGATTGCGTAATTTATAGGAAAGCAAGAGTAGTAATTCTTCAAGCTTCACCATTCCTGTGAAATTGTGTAGAACTGAAAAACAAAAAAGCTCACGTTATCAGCGTGAGCTTTTGTTTAATTACATTCTTTTCAATGGCTTGACGACACTATCAAGCCCTTCAACTTTGAGAGCAAGGCACAATTTTAATAAGTCGCCTAGTTCGCCTGACGGGAATCCCTTTTTGTCGAACCACAGCAAATATTCTTCAGGTAAGTCAATCAGTGTACGACCCGCGTACTTTCCAAATGGCATCTGCATTCGAGCCAACTTAATCAGATTCTCTTTCTCTAGCACTATTCGGCCTTTCTATGCGTCATCTATGTTCTGTAGAGTATCACCTAAACGTTCAACCCAATAGTTGATCGCATCTTTGGCATCATCTAGCGAATCAATCATGGTTGAAAAATCTTTATTCCCCGCTTCTCGGTCGATTGCAGCAAATAATGGAGTACCCTCTTGAGCATCACTGACCAACAACTCTACACTCGCACTCCCAACATTAGTGTGTTCTCCTGTTGTCACCTTAGATATGGTTGACATCGCAAGACCAAACGGCAGAACGCTGCTCGTTACAGCTAAGATCGGGTTGGGCGTTTCAACGTTACTCAGAGCGATACTCAGGCGTAATGTTTTACCCGTAGGCTCATCGACGATTGTTTTATGAGGCGATATTTTCTCTTCCAAACGCGCAACCATGTGGGTAGTGAGCACCTGAATTTCGTCCTGCTCTAACGAACCTTCTTCTGCCAAAACAAAAATTTGGTCGATCACTACAGAATCGTAATCATCTAACTTGGATTTCAAACGCTGTGCGTCACGCAGACCGATTCTGGCCCAAACTAAGTCAACACCACCGTCAGGACCTGGCTGAAAATCTTCATAACTGGTGAACTTGGTTGCGGTTTTAATTGGACCGCCTGCACAACCAAACAAAAAAATGCTGGTTGTAACAAGCAAGAGAAGTTTTAAAGGTTTCATAGCGCACTTACATTAAATAGAAAAATCCAACTAAGTATGCCATACCCTATGTGAGAAGATTGTAGAAAAAGGGGTTAAAACTCAGAGCTAGCTCTAAAATTAGTCATGCTGCACGGTATGAGCATACTCTACAATCACCTGATTTCCTTCGATATAAGCGTTTTGAATCTCGCCATCAACACTCATTCTACTTTTCAAATACACCACTTTAGGTCCAGACTCATTACCTTCTTTAAGTGAAGGGAACACATTTCTAGGTTCTAAATGAAGTAAACGGCAAAAGTGACTGATGAAAGACATGGTCAATGGCGTCTCCCCTCGCAGTACATTTGAGAAATCAAGCTGGTTCATCCCTAGCTTTTTTGAAAACTCCATCTGCGTAATTCGCATTCTCGATTTTTGTGACATCCACGTTTGATACAACGCATCTCTGTCTTGTTCTGTGAATTCCATACCGACTCCTTTATATAATTTATACCAATCAATTGTCCGTTTTTTCATACATGACATGTCAGAGTTCGGTTAGTGGAAACCAAAGGTTTGGTTTTGATATGAGCACAATTGTTCTACAGAACGAAACACAAAGACTCAAAGTATTCACAAAAACGATTAGAGCAAATACTTTCTTTATTTATATCAATAATTTATACATTAACTTAAGAAATATATAGCAAGTTAATTTGTATTAAGAATTAAAAGTTCGAGATTGGCATTCCACATTTCAATCGATTGATTCGCATTTATAAAACTGGTTGGCTACATTTCGTTTGCTCAAACGCACTTCTGGCAAACTATTTGAAAGAATAGGACGCAAAGCCACCGGTCTGTCGACAAATATTCTGTCTATGATAGCGGGGCCGCCACTTAATAGGATTTAAGTGTAAATGCATGCCGGAGTGTTCTCTTTTTTGTCGGCCAAATACAGTAAGGACAAATAATGAAACAACTCCCAAAAAAATCACTCATCGCACTATCGCTACTTAGCGTAAGCGGTGCAAGCTTCGGTCACGGTTATGTCTCTGCATACAACAATGGCGTTGCTGAGAGCCGTGTTGCTCTATGTAAGTTCCCCGCGAGTGATACGCAAGAGAAAAACACCAACTGTGGTGGTATCCAATACGAGCCACAAAGTGTGGAAGGCCCTGAAGGCTTTCCTGAAGTCGGCCCTGCTGATGGGAAAATCGCCAGTGCGCAATCTTCTTTAGCAGCAGCACTAGACGAGCAAAAAGCAGATCGCTGGGTTAAACGCCCTATCAAGTCTGGTTCTCAGTACTTTGAATGGACGTTCACAGCTAACCACAAGACTCGCGATTGGAAATATTACATTACTCAACCAGACTGGAATCCAAACCAGCCTTTGGCTCGCAGCTCTTTTGACTTAACGCCATTCTGTGTTGTTGAAGGCAATATGGAACAACCACCGATGCAAGTCAGTCACTTGTGTAATGTACCAGAACGCGAAGGTTATCAAGTGATCCTTGCGGTATGGGATGTAGGTGACACTGCTGCGGCTTTCTACAACGTTATCGACGTGAAATTTGATGGCGACGGCCCTATCATTCCTGATTGGGATCAAGGTGGTCAAATCAACCCGACACAAGACCTGAATGTTGGTGACGCTGTTTATACGCGTGTATTTGACCAATCTGGTGAGAACGCTTCATACAGCACAGAGCTTGTGATTGAAAGTTCTGATCAAGGCAAAGCCAATAACTGGTCTTACGCACTTGCCTCTAAGATCAACCAAGAGCAGACGCAAATCAAAGCAGGCCAATTGAACGACCAAGGCGATTTCGCACCCGTTTACGGCACTAACCCTGTTTATCTAAAAGCAGGCTCTGGCTTTAACAGTGTAGAAATCGGCTACAAGATTGATACTCCAGAACCCGAGCATGAGCTAGAAGTCACGGGCTTAGAATCAGAGTACATTATCGATGAGAGCCAACCTACTCAGCTTGATCTTACGTTAGCGGCAACAGGCGATATCCAAGCTGAGCTTACCGTGTACAACCACCACCGTGAAGCACTTGCCTCTCAGAAATCAGATCTAACAGATGGACAAGTTGAAGATGTTCAACTGACTCTTTCTAAGTCTGAAGCTGGCCACCACATGCTTGTGGTTGTGACGAAAGATGACCAAGGCAACTTAGTGGATCAGAACACACTTGATTTCCATCTAATGGACGAGCAAACACCGCCACCAGCGGGCGATTACGACTTCGTGTTCCCAGAAAGCATTGAATCTTATACTGCAGGAACAAAGGTTCTGAGCAGCGATGGTGGTGTTTATCAGTGTAAAGAGTTCCCATACTCTGGTTACTGTGTTCAATGGGCTCCAACAGCAACTCAGTACGAACCAGGTGTCGGTTCACACTGGCAAGATGCTTGGAACAAAGTGGACTAATTGTTAGCGAGTTACTTACCTTCAAGTATGTGAGCTTGTGTAATTAGCCAAACAAAAACGGATGCCCAGAGCATCCGTTTTCTTATTCAGCAACAGCAGAAATGCGGTTATCAAAGTAGATAGTGGTCTGCCAACAGAGCCACAAACAAGATCATGAGATGATAGATGGAGAACTTAAAGGTCTTCATTGCCATATTGGGCTCATCACGATACTTAAGTACCCAAGCGTGATAAACAAACCCACCGTTGAGTACCAATGAAGCGCTCAGATATATCCAGCTGCTCATGCCGACCAATACAGGCAATATACACACGATGCTAAGCAACAAGGTATAGAGAAAAATAGAAGTCTTGGTGTATTCGATTCCGTGGGTCACAGGCAGCATGGGGATGTTCACTTTGGCATACTCGTCACGACGATGAATTGCCAGCGCCCAGAAGTGCGGAGGGGTCCAAATAAATATGATCATCACCAATAACCAAGCGTTTGAATGAAGCTCATTAGTAACTGCCGTCCAGCCCAACAGCGGAGGCATTGCACCAGCGATCCCTGCTATCACGATGTTTTGTGGCGTCGCTCGCTTCAGATACATGGTATAAATCACTGCGTAACCCAACAAGCTTGCAAAGGTTAACCAAGCGGTGAGTTGATTGACCCACACCACAAGCGTGACGAAACCAAGTAAGCCAATACCCGCGGCAAAGCTGAACACGCGCGCACTACTCAGTTCACCGGATGGTAAAGGTCGTCGATTTGTTCGAGTCATCTGGCCGTCGATCTTTTTATCGATCAAATGGTTAAATGCAGCGGCTGAACCTGCCATTAACCCTATCCCAATCATTCCGAACAGAGTTTGTTGCAAAGGCAATCCATTCGGCACAGCCAAACACATTCCAACCAATGCAGTTAGCAGCATCAAAGCCACCACTTTAGGCTTGGTCAGTATTAAATAAACTTTCCAAGTGGCTTTGTTTTTTGCAGCCATTTCGTTACTTAAAGCTGTGTCATTGTTGGCTGCTATCTTATGAGTTAAGGCTGCGTCTTGAGCCACCACTTCATACTGTGTTGACGTTCTACTGACCATGATTACCTCCTTGTAATACACTATTCTTCACCAAGCTTTCACTCGGTTTGCGTTGCCACACCACAAAATTGGTTACAACCATGCTGATGAGCAACATCGCTGCGACTAGGTTATGCAAAACCGCGACTGAAATTGGCAAGTGAAACCATACATTACTGATCCCAAGGCTGATTTGAGTAAACAATACTAATGCGACAATCACGCTCAGCTTTTGGTGAGGCACTTGGCCAAATTTCCATAGCTGGTACACGATCATCAGCACCATTAACGTCGCCACAATAGCCCCGAACCGGTGCATGACATGGATGGTAAGCCTTGCGGGATATTCCAACACACCAAACTCATAGTTATCGTGTCCATGTTGAGCAAAATCGAACGCATTTTTGAAGTCGAGGAAGCTCATCCAGTTACCTTCACAAATCGGTAATTGAGTACACACCAAAGCGGCATAGTTTGACGATGTCCAGCCACCGAGCAGTATCTGCCCGATTACAATGAGTAATCCGAATAGTGCCGAGACTTTAAGTGGTGAAGAATAGGTAGCCTCACCAAAACGGCTTTGGAATTGAGACAAACGACAGTAGAGCAAACACAACAGTGACAGCAACGTGAAGCCCCCCATCAAATGCGCCATAACCACAACGGGCATCAACTTGAGAGTCACCGTCCACATTCCAAGCAAAGCCTGAAAGATCACAGTAGCCGAGATAAGTAATGGAAGACCGACTGGTGTGATGTTCTTTTTAATACACCAAGCAACAACGACAAAGATAAGCAACCCTAATGTTCCTGCAAAGTAGCGATGGATCATCTCTATCCAAGCCTTGTCAGCTTCGAGAGCTCGCTCGGGAAATTGCAGATTGGCTTGATTCACCGCTTGGGTATTCGAGGGAACGGTGATCTTTCCATAGCACCCAGGCCAGTCAGGACAACCAAGGCCAGCATCAGACAAGCGTGTATAAGCACCGAGAACAATCACGGTAAGGGTTAACAAGATAGTTAATCTCATCACGAGCATCAGTAAATCAGGGGCTTTATTCTGCATCACTTATCTCCCTATACTTATTCCCTTTTCGCTAACAACACTCAGCATTAACGCAATCTGCTAAAGCTCATTAACTCAAGCTCATCAACTCAAGCTTATCAACTTAAGCTGATTAACTACCCAACTCGTGACAGCTTAAGCAGCTTTCTTAGATCATGAATCATGCCTTTAGATTGGCTGACTAGCTGCGAAGGATCAGAAACACTTTTGTATTCCATAACCAATTGCCCGAGTGGGTCAATTATGACAATGGAAGCTGGTGCAAACTCAGTACTTAATTGATCACCACCTGCTAACAAAGATAAATCAGGCTTGTTGAGCGAACCCGACAACGAGTTACCTTCTGAGACGAAAACAACGGCGGTCACTCGCTCTTTGTTTTTCCCTAGCGCCAAGTAACTTTGATTCAAATAATGAAGCTGTTGTTCACACAAGCTTTCGCACTCCATCGGTGCGATATAACCCACAACCCAACCCTCTCCTGCCATGGGTACCGTTACGCCGAAATCCGCTAGTGTAATTCTTGGTTCTACCAATTCGCCTGAGTTAGTGACACCTGATGTATACCAATTCTGATCCAACACTGTTTTGGCGATAATCGCAGGCAAAGCGAAAATTAAAACGAGTCCGATTAATACCAAGCGTCCTTTAGTACGACGGCTTCTGAGCTCAGCCATGTTTGCCTCGGTACTTTCCTGGTTCATTTGCGCTTGAGATTTATCCATATTTCTTCCTTGTGGTAAGCACTGCCTTTAAGTCGCTATTTCAATCTCGAGTGCCTACTTCTTATTCATGTGGCTATTTTTCTTAAAATATCGGAACCCTATCAACAACATCAAAAACAAAAGTACGGCAGCCATTACAAACCATTGAAATGAGTAACCAAAGTGCTTCTCAGATTTCATCGCCGTTGGACGCCATAACATTTCATAGGGCCATGAATCTAAACTCTGAGGTTGGAAGACAAAGGGCAGTACTTCTTGCCCGGTGTACTCTGATAACGCTGTTATGTTTAGGTTTTGGATTCTATTTGGTGTCGTATTTTCTAAAGCTAACTCATGGCTTAAAGGATTCACCGAACGTGTATACAAACGCCCTGACATTTTGGTTGGTAGTGTGATGCTTCCTAGTTGTGGGAGTTCTCTTCTGTCACTGCTCGCTGCAACGAACCCAAGATCGATCAATAACTGTTTTTCAGCCACTAAGGATTTGTTGTCATCTTCAAAGCGAACCTCACCCAACATGTAAATCACATAGCCTACCGTTCCTTGGTTAATCTGGTTGTCTAACAAAACCACTAAACCACTGGGTGTTTCCAGCTCCACGTCAACTCTTAAGCCATTTAAAGACGGCAGTTCAGATGCACCTTGCATTTGTGTACGCGAGCCCTTCCATTCAGAGATCACCGTATCCAACGACCTAGACGATTGCTGCGCTCTTTCTGATAGCTGCTGTTCATAGCGCAATTTCTCGTTACCTCGCTCTAACTGCCATAAACCCAACTTGATTAAAATGCCGACTGAAACCACAGTTAAAACAACCGCTATCCAAAAACCTTTACTGCGGAACTTGTGTTCATCATCAATCAATCGGTTTGGAGTTATCACTATGGCGTCATCTACCTTTGTGTTGTTGTTTAAAATTGTGTTGGTCGCTTTGCTGTTCTTCATCGCTTTCAACTTGATGAAAGGCCTAATCCAAATCGCCTCGGGCAAACACAATGGCAAAAGACTGAGCCATTTCTTGGGTCGTCGTGTGATGTGGTCAGCTGTTGTCGTGTTACTGTTATTACTGGCTTTAGGTGCAGGAGTGATAACTCCCAACCCTCGCCCCTATTAATTCCCAATAGGCTCAGCAGTTAGAGCACATACACAAACACAAACAGACCTAACCAAACCACATCGACAAAGTGCCAATACCAACTGCCCGCTTGGAACGCAAAATGGTCTTTCGGAGTGAAGTGGTCTTTCGCAACCCTTGCTAGCAACACAATCAAAAAGAGGGTTCCTAAACAGACATGCAAGCCATGGAATCCAGTCAGTAAGAAGAATGTGTTGCCATAGATGCCAGATTGAAGTGTCAGCCCCATCTCTTGATAAGCGTGAAGATACTCTTCAACTTGGAAAAATAGGAAGAAGCCAGCTAGAACAATCGTGATCTCCAACCAGACGATTAACGCCATGCGCTTATTTTGTTCGAGGCTTAGGTGCGCCATGTGCAACGTCACGGATGAAAGCAGTAGAATAATGGTGTTCTTAAGAGGGATACCCTGCCAAGGCATAGCTTGTGTCGTCACGCCATCAGGTGTGGTTGTTAGCGGCCACATCGATTGGAACATCGGCCACAACACTTCGTGAGTCATTTCATTATTGCCCGCCCCACCAATCCAAGGCACAGAAATCATGCGAGCATAGAAAAGCGCACCAAAGAAAGCACCGAAGAACATGATTTCGGAAAAGATAAACCAACTCATGCCTTGTCGAAACGAACGAGATATCTGCTCAGAGTAGAGACCACTTAATGATTCCGTGATCACATTGCTAAACCAACCTGCGAGCATGTAAAGCAGCACAGCAAACCCGACTAACAACACCGCTTTGCCAAACACACCACCAGCCGCGTCGCTACCCATGTTTTGCACCGTCAAGCCTGCGCCAACCGCGACCAGAAACAGTGCTACCGCCCCCACTAATGGCCAGTGGCTTTGATGCGGAACGAAATAAACTTCCTTTTTAGAACTCATCGCTCAACTCCTTATGTTGATACTGGTTCTGTAAATCCCTAATTACTTGCGAGTACGTTAGGCTCAGATTTATTGGCTGCAGCACCCACCTCATTCGTGATATTGAATAATGTATAAGAGAGCGTAAGCGTATGTATCGATTCTGGAATATCTGGCTCAATGTAAAATATCAAACCCATTTCTGCGCTTTTGTGCCCGTCCAGTGGCTGCTGATTAAAACAAAAGCACTCCATCTTATTAAAGTAGGTCGCTCCCATACCTGGAGACACAGATGGTACAGCCTGACCAACCAATGAACTCGCAGATAGATTCTTCGCGATGTAATTGGTTTGAACTACCTCTCCTGGATGAACCTCTAGCACTCGAACTTCAGGCGAAAACTGCCATGGCATATCTGGCTTGATGTGTGACATGAATTCAACGCGGACCGTACGAGAGTAATCGGGTTGCATTCCCTGAGGCTGAACGGCAGAGACCGTGTTGGTTTTACCATTAATACCTAAAGCGTCACACATCACATCGTAGAGTGGCACCAAAGCAAAACCGAAACCAAACATCGCAACCACACTCAACACCAAGTAGCCCGTCAGCTTTTTAGTCGATCGCTTATTAGATAGGCGCTTTGGTTGTTTTTTATCTTGATCGGAATCGCTTTGCTTATCACTCATAGCTCATTCCTCTAATCTACTTTAGGTGGATGAGTAAAGGTGTGGTGAGGCGCAGGGCTTGGTACTGTCCACTCAAGTCCTTCCGCTCTGTCCCAAGGCTTGCTTGGTGCAGGCTCTCCGCCTCTTACGCACTTAATAGCCAGCCATAAGAAAATCAACTGAGACAACCCAAAGGCAAAACCACCAATCGACACGACTTGGTTAACGTCAGCAAATTGAATGGCGTAATCTGGAATACGACGCGGCATGCCCGCTAGCCCTAAAAAGTGCATCGGGAAGAACAGTACATTAACTGAGATTACCGACGTCCAGAAATGCCACAAACTGAGCTTGTGGTCGTACATATGCCCAGTCCATTTCGGCAGCCAGTAATAGGCGGCGGCCATAATTGAGAACACAGCACCTGTCACCAGAACATAGTGGAAATGAGCTACAACAAAGTAGGTATCGTGGTATTGGAAATCAGCAGGTACGATAGCGAGCATCAATCCGGATAACCCACCAATCGTAAACAGAACAATGAAAGCAATAGCAAACAGCATTGGCGTCTCAAAGGTCAAAGCACCCCGCCACATGGTCGCCACCCAGTTGAAGACTTTCACACCTGTCGGCACAGCGATCAACATGGTGCAATACATGAAGAACAATTCGGCAAATACTGGCATACCCGTGGTGAACATGTGATGCGCCCAAACCAAGAATGACAGCAATGCGATACTGCAAGTCGCGTATACCATCGAGTGGTAGCCAAACAAACGCTTGCCACTGAATGCAGGGATGATGGCTGAGACAATACCAAAAGACGGCAAGATCATGATGTACACTTCGGGGTGACCAAAGAACCAGAATATGTGCTGGAACATCACCGGATCACCACCACCAGCGGCATCAAAGAAGCTTGTTCCAAAGTATTTGTCGGTCAGTACCATGGTGACCGCACCGGCCAGCACCGGCATAACGGCTATCAGTAAGAAAGCGGTAATTAACCAAGTCCATACGAACATCGGTAACTTGAACCAAGTCATGCCCGGCGCTCTCATATTGACAATGGTTACGATCACGTTAATCGCCCCCATGATCGAACTGATCCCCATAATATGTACTGAGAACACGAATAGTGCAGTGCTGTCCGGGCCATAAGTTGTCGAGAGTGGCGCATAAAAAGTCCACCCAAAGCTCGGGCCACCACCCTCTGTAAACAAAGACCCTATTAAGATTAGAAAAGCAAACGGCAAGATCCAGAAGCTGAGGTTATTCATTCTCGGCAAAGCCATATCTGGAGCACCGATCATCATTGGGATCATCCAGTTAGCTAACCCCGTAAATGCTGGCATCACCGCACCAAACACCATGATCAAGCCGTGGACTGTGGTCATCTGGTTGAAGAAGTCTGGCTCAACGAGTTGTAACCCCGGTTGGAATAGCTCCGCGCGGATCACCATTGCCATAGCTCCACCCGTTAAGAACATCGCAAAGCTGAACCACAAATAAAGTGTCCCAATGTCTTTATGATTGGTTGAATATAGCCAACGAGCCCAGCCTTTAGGGGCCGCATGTGAGTCGTGATCATCAACAGGCAAATCACTATTGCCCAGTGTACCTTCCACAGAATGGCTTAGCGCTTGGTCTTCTGCTGGAGCCGATTTCACCGGCTTATTGATTGGTGAACTCATAGCTGCTCCTTAGCATCACTTTGTGCTTCGTCCGATGAGCCCTGTTCGTCAGGTGCTTGGGCTCCGCCTTCTTGTTTAACTTTGTAAGCGTTAATATCTGAAGCCTGAACAATATCGCCTGTATCATTGCCCCAAGCGTTTCGTTGATAAGTCACTACCGCTGCGATCTCTTTCTCGGTTAGCTGATTATCGAATGCCTGCATCGCCGTGCCGCCACGACCATAAACAATGGTGTCAATATGAACATCGACATCACCAAGAGCGATAGGGCTCCCTTTAATGGCTGGGAACGCCCCGGGAATACCCTCACCGTTAGCTTGATGACAAACTGCACATCGAGTTTTGTAAACCTCTTCACCGATCATATTCAACTCTTCCAAAGAAAGTGACGCATCTAATGCATCTTTCGCGGCTTGTTGTTCGGCTAGCGCCAACTCTTTTTGCTCTGCTAGCCATGCGTCAAATTCATCTTCTTCCATGGCATGCACCACTATCGGCATGAAACCATGAGCACGACCACATAGCTCAGCACATTGCCCGCGATATACCCCAGGCTCATCGATTTTTGTCCAAGCCTCATTGATAAAGCCTGGAATGGTATCTTTCTTAACGGCGAACGCTGGCACCCACCATGAGTGAATTACATCGTCGGAAGTCATCAAGAAGCGGACTTTTCGGTCAATAGGCAATACAAGTGGCTTATCAACTTCTAGTAGGTAATGCGCGCCTTTCATTTCGATGCCTTCAATCTCTTTGTCGCTGGTCGCTAGAAGGCTGAAGAATTCGACATCCTCACCAAAGTAGCTGTAATGCCATTTCCATTGTGATCCAGTGATTTTAACTGTCAGGTCTGATTGGGAGGTATCTTCCATCGCTATCAAGGTTTTGGTGGCTGGTATGGCCATAGCGATAAGGATGATAATAGGGATAATAGTCCAGAGGATTTCGACTTTGGTACTTTCATGAAAATGAGCAGCAACTGCGCCCTTCGATTTCCTGTGCCTCAAAATCGAATAAAACATCACACCAAAAACAACAAAGGCAATCGCACAACAGATGTAGAAGATCAGCATATGAAGTTCATACACCTTACCACTGATCTCAGTGACGCCTTGAGTCATGTTGTAATCACTGCTTGCGTGCACTAAAGGCGATACTAAAAGCACAACAAAACTCTTCAAAAGCCACGCTAGCCTAACCAGTAATCTTTTCAAAAGATCTCTCCTTATCCTTCCTAATTGGATACTTGCGACCTAAATGTCGTTGCGAGATATATGTCATTCAGAGCTGGACAACATTCATTGTTATTCCGGCTACACATGAAAAGGCGAATCTCAATCTACAACTCACATGAAATTAGCCTGTAAGTGGGCTACTGACCTCATATAACCTAAGAACTAATACGGTTCAAAAGCGTTGGAGGTTTCCATGAAAGATTCAAAAACGGCGAACTTGTTAAATTTTGTTATATTTATGTAAAAGGCTAGTTAGTGATATCCAATTGTTCAAGGTAAGTTTACTTACTAAACAGTCAATTATTTGAAGTGGCTTAATCTACATGCCTTCTTGCCGTTGGAATTTAATTTATATCGAGTTTTACGATTGTCCTCATGGAAATGATAATCAATATCAATTAAGTTAAATCCAACAGTAAGTCATACAGACATTTAAAGGTTTAGTGATTATGCAAGATGCAATGAACTGGTTAGCGAGAGACCCAGACCCAAGAACTCGTGAAGAGCTTCAGCACCTCATTGATGAGGGAATGCACGACGAACTAGAAGACCGCTTTACTCAACGATTAGAATTCGGAACCGCAGGGTTAAGAGGCAAAGTAGGATGCGGTCCAAATAGAATGAACCGCTTGGTGATACAAGAAACGGCAACAGGCCTTGGCCATTACTTGATTGAACATGTCGCCAATGCCTCGATTCGTGGCGTCGTTGTGGGTTATGATGGGCGTTTAGATTCAAAGCAATTCGCAATTGATACGGCTTCTGTGCTTACCGCTTTGGGCATTAAGGTGTACCTAACCTCCGATGTCGCTGCAACACCTATCGTTGCTTTTGGTATTGAGCATTTCAATGCGGCTGCCGCTGTTGTTGTTACGGCGAGCCACAACCCGCCGGAATACAATGGGTTCAAAGTATACTGGGAGAATGGCGCTCAAATCATTCCCCCTCACGATGCGGGCATTGCCGGCGAAATCGATGTCGCTTCAACCAAGCCGATCCCTTTAATGAGCCTAAGTGATGCCGAAACGCAAGGTAAACTAGTGTGGTTAACTGAGGGTTATTATCAAACGTACCGTGCTGCTATTAATCAAAGTCCGTACGTGAATAACGCTCTTGAATCGGCGAATACCACCATCACCTACACAGCAATGCATGGGGTGGGAGCAAAAATGGCGGAAGATCTTCTTCACGATGCTGGATTTCACAAAGTCTTCAGTGTGGCCGAACAAAGAGAGCCTGATGGCAACTTCCCAACCGTGAACTTCCCGAATCCAGAAGAAAAAGGGGCAATGGATCTCGTGGTTAACTTAGCAAAAAGTGTCGATGCCGACATCGCTTGTGCCAATGATCCAGATGCAGACCGATTTGCCGTTGCGGTTAGAACTGACGATACAGCTAGAACTGATGATGCTTCCTATAAAATGCTAACGGGCGATCAAGTCGGCGTGCTATTCGCTCATTATTTACTCTCAAAGCCGCATACCAAAAACCAGTTAGTTGGTAACAGTATCGTATCTTCAACTCTGCTTGAAAAAGTGGCTCAGTCCCATGGTGCGACTTATTTCCAAACGCTGACCGGGTTTAAATGGTTAGCTAATATTGGCATGCAATTAGAAGATGAGAATAACGAGTTCTTGTTCGCCTATGAAGAAGCGTTAGGCTACACCATTGGTACTCAGGTACGAGATAAGGATGGGCTATCGGCTATCGTCGTGTTTGCTCAATTGGTTGAAGAGTTAAAATCTCAAGGCCGAACGGTTTGGGATCTCCTTGCTCAGATTTCATTTGAACATGGGGTTCACACCAACGCGCAACGAAGTATTGCCCTAGACCCAAATTCACCGTCGATTGGTTCTAAACTCCGCTCGGCTCAGCCTAAAGCCATAAACGGTGTCGCTATCTCTGTGATTGAAGATCTACAGTCTTCTCTGCGCTTTGTTATTGGCGGCAATACCGAAGCGATCAATCTACCTTCCAGTGATGTGCTCATCTATCATCTCGAAGATGGCTCACGCATTATCGTAAGACCTTCGGGCACTGAGCCAAAAGTGAAAGTCTATTATGAGACGGTAACAAGATTTGAAGGGACAGAAACGTACGAAGACACTCGCCTGCGCGGTGAGAAGTACATGGAGAACCTGATTGAGCAACACCAGCAGGAACTGAATTCTTAACGATTGACATGTTCAACGTATAACAGCTAAGAACAAAAATGGACGCTTAGAGCGTCCATTTTTTTCGGCGACTAACCCCGGAAGTATGTTTTGGTTGTGAGCTTACGACGTAAAGAAAGAAGACAGCATCCAGATCGCCAATACGATGAAGACCCCGCCCATCACTTTTTGTTGATAGGTGCGAAACTTAGCATTTTCCACCAGAGACTTACCAATCGTACCCACTAAAGCCACCAGCAAAAAGTTGAACGTTAGGCCAAGAACATTCAATAATAAACCCAGAACAAGCATCTGCTCACCGGAAGTCGCTTCAATATTCGTCGACACGAACTGAGGCAAAAACATCACAAAGAACACCAACGCTTTAGGGTTAAGCAGGTTACTGATTAGCGCTCTTTGGTAGTAGGCTTTTGCTGCAAAGTTATCGCTTAGCTCAGGCGCGCTCCCCTGTTCTGTCCGAAGGCAATCCCACCCCATTTTCAATAAGTAGGTTCCGCCTAAAAGATGAAGGGCTTTTAAAGCTATTGGGCTCATCGCAATCAATGCTGAAACACCCATTGCAGCCAATACTGTCAGGATGATTCCGGAAGTCGCGTTACCTAAACTTGCGAACACACCAACCTTGCGGCCATAGCTCATACTTGAGCTCGCGATGAGTAACATATCAGGGCCAGGTAAAAGGAGAAGTGCAACAACGGCAGTCAGGTAGACAGGTAAAATGGTTAAGTCGATCATGGGTTTCAGCATTGATAAAAACGGAGGCGAATTTTATATCAATTACCAACACCCTTCCAGATGCAATTAGTGGTAATGCGGGAGTATATTCGAATTAAAAACCAACTTTAATCACTTGTACCAACTTATTAACTAAACATAGAGTATTAATTAACTCGCTACCCACTCAATCTCAATCAGTGTCGTTTCACCACACTTTAGACGACCAAGGAATATATCACCTCGATGCACCTCACCAACGCCTTTGGGGGTTCCTGTCATTACAACATCGCCATCAAGCAAAGTCGTGTAAGAGGTTAACTCTTCGAGGATAGTTTGTGGAGAATAAAGCATCTGCTCTACGTGCCCTTTTTGAACGCGAACACAATTAATAAACAGTTCCAGATTTAAGTCTGTGATATCTAGGTTATCTGTTGGAACAAAGCGACTAAATACGGCTGAACCATCAAACGCTTTGGCCCGCTCCCAAGGTAAGCCTTTCGCTTTTAAGCTACTTTGTAATTCACGTTTGGTAAGATCTAACCCTAAACCCACAGCGGAGTATTGACCATTTTTAACGATGAAGCAGATTTCTGCTTCGTAGTGCAGGGCTTCTTGATGAAAAGAAGACAGAGAGGACGTAACACTGGTGCTCGGCTTATTGAAAACCACCATAGAGTCTGGGATTGCATTATTGAGTTCTTCGATGTGATCGACATAGTTACGCCCAACACACAGCACCTTAGTTGGGGTTGCGGTTCGCTTCGAATTCATTAATTGTTCCTGCTCTACAACGCTGCTCATAGTTTGTCCCTGAACTATTTTTTGGAGTGAGAAGTTTAACGCATCATAAAATGAGAGTCTTCGACAAGATGGTTACCAATATCTAAATTCTGATCTTTAACTCAATTAAATGATTTAAATACTTTTATCCGAAGATCGCAGCAGTACGAAATAACAATCCAGATAAAAGTTCTAAACGAAAAAAGCCCTCTCCAACCAAAAGGTTTGAGAGGGCTTAGCATGGTGTCTAGGACAGTATCCTAAAAGGTAAACTTAAGGAGTAAACACTATGCTAAATAAGTCTGCGACTTATAGGTAGTAACGAGCACCAAGTAGCCATTGGTCGTCAGCATCTTTCTTGTAAAGGCCTGAACCTTGAAGATCAAACTGGTAACCAGCAAAACCTACGAACTGAGATGTGAAGTTGTATTCAGCTTGTAGAGCCGTTGTGCTGTATACAGTTTCGCTGTTCTTGTCGTCTTCTACCGCTTCGTAGTTAACGCTTAGGTTAAGGCTGTTAGACAGAGCGTAAGAAGCTAGTAGTTCAATTGCTACAGACTCTTCTAGTACACCAGTGAAGCTACCTACAGTCGCAGAGTTCATGTAGTTGTTCATTGCGTATACACCTGCAAGGTATAGACCTTCCGCGCCGTATGAACCGTAAGTTGCACTTAATACGTGAGAATCAGCAGTTTTTGAGCCAACAAAACCTGCGTAATCAACGTCACCTGTGTTGTAAGCGTAGTTTGCAGTAAAGTCAGCAATAGCGTAGTTCAAAGCGATCTGGCCACGGTTTCCGTAATCGTTGCCATTGTCTTTATCTGCCTTACGGCCTTGCCATGCAACAGCTGCACTTAGAGAGCCTGCGTTTCCGAAGTCTAGTGCATTAGCGTAGCTCACCATCTCTTCGCCACGACCAGTACCTAGGTTACCGTGATCATCGTAAATAAAGTCGTTTGCGAAAGCGATTGGCATATCAGCAACGCCAGCAACGTTGTAGTAAGGTGCCCATTGAGTACCTACTGCTGCACGACCTAGGTCATCATGAGTTAGACCAACGTAGCCTAGACGAGTTGTGAATGCTTCATCACCGCCGTCAAGCATGTTTAGCGCCCATTCACCTTTAGCATCAGCAGTAAAGCCGTTGCCTAGTTCATGAGTAGCGTTGAAGTTAATACGTGGAGAAACAGACTCTACACCGATATCATCTTCGTTGATACGGTCACCACTGTTTACATCACCAACAGCAACTGAAACGTGGCCGCCAACTGAGAATGTTGTGCCGTCTTCGTTGTAAAGTTCTACTGCAACTGCCTGTGTACCAAATACTGCACCAGAAATTGCTAGCGCTAAAAGTTTCTTATTCATTGTCATATCCATTTGTAACTGGGTGAGTTATTCACTAACAACCTCGTGCTTACGGAGAAGTTGTTACCTGCATTTAACAAGTAGGAAAACACTAATATACGAATGACAAAAAAGTTGCATTAAAATATATAAAATAAAACAAATCACACTATAAAAAACAAAAAATCAATATCAAACAAAAGGATAGAACACAAACCCGCCGTAACCTTTTTATATTTTGAGACCGACACCTTGTCAGATTTTGATTTTTCAATCGTGAAAGTAGCATTAAAATTCAAAGCAACATATTACTCATTAGACCATTGAGTGACACACCTTTAACCTTGAAACATTTTGTAACATATAGAATTCAGCTGAAATATTTTTCTTTGTGAAACAATTCTCAATTTGAGCTAGGAAAAATCACTCAATTGAAAGTGCGCTAGAAAAAATACAAAAAAAGGGCAACCAATAAGCAACTGGTCGCCCCTAATAACACATCATTAAACTCTTATTTGAAGCAAACTTCAGCCCAGCGAGCTAAACCTGCAGTTACCGAACCGAAATAGTTGCCACTCACAATAGGTACGTTAGGCACAGCTTGTTGTACAGCTTCACGAAGTATCGGTGAACGAGCTGAACCACCCGTCATGTAGATTACGTCTGGCTTTTTCTGGCCTTGTTGAATCGCTTCTTTAACCAACTCAATCATCTTAGACTTTGGTGTTTCAATCGCTTCAACCATCTGTTCGATTGAGATATCCACCTCGACCAATTCAGAGGCAACATTAATTGCAGCACGATATTGAGAGGATTCTGCCAGCGCGATCTTAGCTTCTTCCGCTCTGCGCACAATGCCGTAACCTAAAGTATCATGATAAACCTTCATCAAACGTTCTAGCTTTTGAGGCTCTGACGCTTCTTTACGAAGTAATTTCAATGCTGCTAGGTTTTCTCTTGAATAGAAATTCTTTTGAGCTTCAACATTATTAATCGCAATTGGATTCCAGAATTGAGTCAGTGGCATATCGATACCCGAAATGCCTTTGCTGCCCATACCAAAAGGTGACATCAGTTGTTTGAAAGCAAGATAGATATCTAGGTCATTGCCCCCTACCCTTTGTCCACTGTGTGCGAGCAAACTCTGGGTACGATCCGCTTTACCAGACCAAGTTGGTCCCATTTCTAACAATGAACAATCGGTGGTACCACCGCCAATATCCACAACCAATACCGTTTGGTTTTCAGTTAATGTACTTTCGTAATCAAGACCTGCAGCTACTGGCTCAAATTGAAAAGCGATATCAAAGAAACCGGCACGCTTAGCTGCGCGAGACAATATATCTTCAGCTTGCCTGTTTGCCTCTTCACCACCTCGACCATGAAAGTTAATTGGTCGGCCGATAACCGCTTGTTTGATCTGTTCTTGAGTCGTGCGCTCGGCTTGGTGCTTAATATTGGCCATCATGGCACACACCAAATCTTCGAAAAAGCTGACCTGAACATCGTGCAGTCCACTCGCACCAAGGAAAGACTTAGGGGACTTAACATAATAAACGTCGCGAGGGTCTTCTAAATAGAGATCCAACGCAGCCTGACCAAATGCCATGTCTTCTGGCACTAGATCGATACTCTCTTCTCTGTTCAGAGCAATAGCACGTCGGAGTACTTGCTCACCGATCGCATCACTCGGCTTGATATTCAAGTGGCGGAATAGATGTTCAGAAACGCTTTCACGGGTGGGCGCAAACACAGTTGAGGGAATATAATGGTTGTTACCTTCTAGTGGTAACAGGCTTGGCTCTCCATTAACCATCGCCGCGACAGAACAGTTAGCTGTTCCATAATCAAATCCAATAAACATAGTATCCCCCACTCAACAAAAGGGGCAAGATGCTACCTGAAAAGCCTTGAAATTACGAGGTCATTTGCTTCTTTCGCTTGCTCATTTTTATTTTTCTGACTCTTAATAGCGAAACAAGTATGCTACATTTCAGCGCAAATGAATCACAGGTTAGATAAATGAAAACACCTTGCCGAGCGGCTTGTAAAAATAACGGTGGAATGTGCAGTGGCTGCTTTCGAACTATGGATGAGATTATAGGCTGGAAAAGCTTATCTGAAGACGAAAGACTGTCAGTCATGAATAACCTTAGCGGTGTAAGTTCCACTCACCAGTGTCCACAATGCAATGAACCGGCTCAGTGCGATATTAGTGCAGGTAAAGAAACGTGTTGGTGTTTTGAACTAGAGAAGAGAGATACTAACTCCGTACCTAAAACTGGGGTATGCATGTGTCGTAAGTGCTTGTCTGAGTTGCCGATTCAGTAGCCCACCAAGATAAAAGCCACTCAAAAAGAAAAAGCGAGAAAATCAAATCTCGCTTCAAAACACTTATTGTTTAGTAAGTATTTACTTCTTCTTTAAAGCAATTTACTTATTACTTAGCTTTTGCAACCAGCGCAGGCTGAGAAAACTGTATTCCGTTCCAGCCATGAACCATGAAGTTACGAATATTTTGATGATCGGTGTTCTTAGGAAAAGCTAGCACGTCGTTACGATAAAATTGACCAAAACAAGCAAGTGTTTGCTCTACTGATAGACCTTGCGCTAAACCAAAAGCAAAAATCTTACACGAACCATTATTTTGCCCTGCTGCATTCACCACCTCACCATTACGAAATTCACTCTCCGTAAAATCATAGTGAGCTTCAATCACCTGCATTGTTTCTTCAAATTGCACGCTTTCTGGAGTTTCAGCCAGAGTATTTAATAAGGTTTCCAGTTCCATTTACTATTTCTCCATCAAGTATATAACTGACAGCAGTGTATCTTGTTTTTCGGTAAGAGTAAGCCGTTGTTTACTTTGGACAGCGATTCACTTTTGGGCTTACAATGCTAATTACCTCAATGAAACTAATGACATAGTTTTGTCAGGGCGTTATATTATTTTATCAAGCGGTTAACATTGTTCAGTAACGAATATGCATAAAGATAAGAACTTAGAACTGTTTAGATACCTTAAACCAGGTACAAAAACAGCAGCTGTATTAGAATTTGGCCCAGACGACTCCATCCAGATCAGTACACTTTATATCGGATACAAAGAAGATCAGTACCTTATCCTAGAGCTTTCACAAAAAGCGACAGAAGCTCTGACGCTCAGAAAACTCATCAATGTAGATATTATTGTTCGTGCTATCACAGATACTGAACTGGGGCATATTGTCGCCTTTAAAACCAATGTACTGGCTCATATCACCTCGCCCGCGCACCTTATTTTCCTGCGTCCTCCTTCGAGCTTTGCAAGCAAACCTATCCGAGAACACGAAAGATACAAGGTACGCCTTAGCTGTGAAGTCACCTTTGATACTTTGTCATTGGATGCCACTTTGGTCGATTTTTCAGTTTCAGGTTGCGGCATTTATATCACGCAACAATCAGATATCGATGTAGGTTGGAAGATACAAGTAAACTCTGTCTTAAGTGAATACTTAGATAGTGAACTGGTCTACAAAGTGGTGAGCAAGAAACGACAAGGCCAAGGCTGGCTGTTAGGCATTCAGTTCCCTGAACACCTAGATATGAGTGACGAGTTAAAAACGCTGCTGTTAGAGCAGGCCTTTGTTGCCGGCTTTGTATAAATGATTTTATTCACAATACTTGATCTATAGCGCTTTCAAAGAGTCAAATTAGTATTTCGTTACATCCCAGTGTAAGTTTTTAAAATGAACAAATGCTTGGTGTAACGACTCTTCTTTAATAGGCTTTACAATCACGTAATTCGCTCCTGCAGCCATAAAGTTGTCTCTGGTTGAATCTTGAGCATCAGCGGTACACGCATAAATTGGAGCTGTGACACCAATTTCGCCTCTTAATTGCTGTGTAGTTTCAACACCACCTAGATTGGGAAGTTGGTTATCCATCAAGATAAGGTCATAGGTTGTCGCCTTAGCCATTTCTATCGCTTCTAAACCGTCTTTTGCCCAAGTAACTACCATTCCATATTTTTTGCAGAAAGCTTGAGCAATAAAGGCGTTAGTGTGATTATCTTCCACCAGCAGCACCTTCAAAGACCGGCTAAACAACGCCTCTGGCTCGATATTCACTTGTTGCTTAATGCTCAAGAGCGACTTAGAGCGCACTTCCACAGGAATTTCTATAATGAACTCCGAACCTTGTTCTATAACGCTTCGGACTTGGATGTCCCCCTCCAGCATATCGACAAGGTTTTTTACAATCGTTAAGCCCAACCCTGTTCCACCATACTCACGAGTAGTAGTCTCTTCAGCTTGAACAAAAGGTTCGAACACAGCATCAATTTTACTTTCATCGATACCAATACCTGTATCTTTCACTCGAACGACCAAACTAGCATGGTCTGAATTAAAGATACTTTCGAGTTCAAAGCTCACGGAAATGCCACCTTGGTGAGTGAACTTAAGGGCGTTACTCAGCAGGTTAAACATGATCTGGTTAAGACGCACTTGGTCGGTATTTATTTCGATGTCATCAACTATGTGATTCACAATAGTAAACGCTAATGATTTATCTTCACAAAGCGGACGATAAATGCTGTCCAACGTATTGACCAACTCCCCCAAACGGAAGTTTTTCTTTTGAATATTGAACTGCCCCTGCTCTATCTTTGAGAAATCCAAAATATCGTTAAGTACCGCAAGTAGATGCTCAGCACTATTACAAAGTACATCCACCTGTTCTCGGTTATCTTCACTGTGTATAGAGCGCTTCAGTAACTGAGAAACACCGAGAATACCGTTTAGTGGAGTACGAATCTCATGACTCATCTTAGCTAAGAAGTCTGCACGCACATTCGCAAGGTGTTCTGCTTCTTCTCTTGCTCGATCTGCTTGCCTCTCAGCTTCAATAAGCTTGGTAATATCTTGTCCTTGCACTACCACACCAGTGATACCGTGTTCAACGCTTATTGCAGACATGTTCCAGCGAAATACCTTCTTGCCAATCGGCACATTGATACCCGTTAGTTTCGAGCCTTGAACGACCATCTGAATATTCGGCAGCATTCGGGTTTCAAACTCTTGAGCCACCGATCCGTAATTGTCATCGGCATCAAATAACGCCATTCGAGCCGCGGGGTTCATCTGGATTAAGTCGCCTTTCTCAGACCAAACCAGGATCGGTGAGTGGGCAAAGTTAAAGAGATCTTGGAACTTTTGATTCTGTTCCGATAAACGCTCAAAGGTGTCTTCAAGGGTACAACCAATATGATGAAATTCGAAAATGTTAGAGCCATCGAACTTGCTGTACTCTTCGCCATCACTTGCTGAGCGAGTGAAATCCATCAGCTTATCTAGTTCAGCAGCGACCCTTCTTTGAATCCAAGTTCGCGCAAAAAAAGACATCAATATAATCACCACAATCACC
This sequence comes from Vibrio crassostreae, assembly GCF_041439375.1. Taxonomy (GTDB): domain Bacteria; phylum Pseudomonadota; class Gammaproteobacteria; order Enterobacterales; family Vibrionaceae; genus Vibrio; species Vibrio crassostreae_D. The sequence continues at coordinate 39,696 of NZ_JBGONY010000010.1, forward strand.
ACGATGATTGCGCGCTGATAATTCTCTTCTAACGCAATGAAATTGTTGTTTTTTTGAATAGCTCGAATGATTAAAGGAGTTTCAACAGCATTGATCTTAATGGTTGCGATAGTGACAAAATGACGAGGCAACTGCTCGTACATTTGATAATTGAGGATGTCTGTAATGGTATAGCTTTCATCACCACTGAATGTCGATGTAACCGGTGTACCATGCGCCTCAATAACGATATTTTCGCAGTTACTGCCCTGTTGGATTGACTCAGCCAACGAGAAGTTGTTATCAAGCACAATAGCGATGTAGAGCTGACCAAGAACTTCCCCAGTAGCGTTATCAACAATAGGGGTACGGCGAGCCAACAAGTGACGCTTACCTATATTGGTCCTCAGTTTAATAAAATGCCAATTACTGCTGAACGAAACCTCATCAGAAATATGCTTTAAGCTGGACTCATCCAAACCATAAAACTGACTGTTGCCATCTTCCCAAGCCAAACCATCGTGGGTAGAGACAAAGCGCAAATCTGGAGCATGATCAGGCTCACGTTGGTCAACACCAAAGAAAAAGTAGCTCAGAGCATCTGCATCGTTGGTATCAAAATACTCCCGTAGCGTCTCACTGTGTGAACTACTATCTTGGTGGATTTGCAACACCGACAAACGATAATCAAACATATTCTGGATCAGGCTAGAGGTTTGCTGAACCGTTCGATTAGTCTCTTGTTTGACGATGCTACTACTGGTTTCATAATTATGAATAAGCACGCCAAGTGCCATCACGCCTATCACTAAAATAATGATACGTGTAATGAGTTTTGCTAAGGTGTTCCTTGGTGTACTGGCATAGCTTTTCTTCATTATTGACCTGAGTACCTAAATGCTCGCTGTTTAAGTTCTGAAATACGTTCTGGGGAATCTTCCTTGGTCACAATTTCAAATTCACCAGAGTAAACGGTAGGTACTTCCAAACCGGCTAGATCCCACTTGATCGCCTCTGCCATCGCAATGCCCGTGTCGTCGTTCATACGCATGACAGTAACATCTAGGTCACCCCTTGCAATGGCTTCAAGTTCAGCAGAGCCGCCTCCCCAACCATTCACTAAGATGTCTTGACCCGATTCGCGGATGGCTTCCGCTGCACCAAGAGCGACATCCGTTGAGCATGCATAGATAAAGTCTAGATCCTTATCGTTCTCTATGCTGATTTTCGCCGCTTGGTAGCCACTGTCTTTGTTTGATTTGGTGTAAAACGAAGACTTAAGGGTAAAGTTCGTATCAGTATTCACTTCATGGATAAAAGTATCTCCACGCGCATCACTGATATAGCCTTGTGAGTAATACAAAACAGAATACTTACTGTTTGGTTGGCTTACTTGTTTAAAATAGTCCGCCAGTTTTAAACTGCCTGTCGCATGATCAAAACCCACATACATAAATGGCTGTCTATCTGCCCAAGCTCGCACTGGCGTTGTGATGTTTTGAAGAATCAACTTAGTATCTGTAGAGGTCAACACGTGCTCAATAAACTTACGGTGGCGCGTGGTATCTAGCGTGAAAATCAAATAATCCGTCTTGTTTTCAATCGCTTCTTGCAATGAAATGCTCTGCTGCGCGAGATCAGCATTAATACGGGTAAATACTTGATTTATTTGGTAGCGGATCTTCAGCCTATCGAGACGCTTCTCAAAAGCTTGAATATTACGAACCCAGTAATCCGAGATTTGTTGACCCGGATACACCACGGAAATCGTAATTGGCTCGTCTTGGATTCTTCTCAATGGCACAGGGTGATTTTGTACAGCCTCGACCATTTTATCGGTCAATGCTTTTTGCTCTGGAAAAGTGGAAAGATAATCTTGGTATTCCCAGTACCCATTGAGGACATGAGTACCATGGGATAGAGCGGACGCAGAAAATACGGCAAGTCCAAACAACATCAGTAAACGTTTCATATTTTTCTCGTTTTATATGAGCTACTTTGGCTCATTTTTTAACCTAGCATGACACCACCTCTTTGTATGGCTGAAAGATATTATGTAGGACAACGATGAGAAATGATAGCGTCTAACAATAATTAGAACGACATTCTAAATGAGTAACATGTTAATTTGGAATGGAGATTAAGAACAACTAGTTCAATCATGATTTCAGCCTATTAACAGTAAGAGTAATTACCATTTAAATTCATAAGCTTAGCTTGATTTATTATAGACCCTTACATTATTAAGATTTAATCAATAACAAACATTTTGGCTATGAATTATGAGACTTCGATATATTGAATTTGGTCTTCTTGCCACTCAATTATTAGTTTGAGTGATACCAATTTTTCTTTACGAGATTTGGGTAATTGTTTGATCGCGTATTCGGTTTTCAACGCCTCACTTTTTGACCTAACATCGAAACTCCAAACCAACTTAAGCGGGCCTTTACCTTTTAAGGCTTTTGCGCCTTTACCTGTCTGGTGCTGTTCAAAACGGCGATCTAAATTATTCGTCACGCCACAATAAAGGGCATTGTGACGATTGCGGATCAAGTACACGACCCAATCCGCACTTTTATCAGACTCAGACATCTAAAGCAGCGATTCAACCAGAGCCTTAAGCTGTGCCACTTCTGCTCGCAGGCTTGCGACTTCTGACTCTAATTCTTCAAACTTTTCATTCGATGCAGAAGGTGCTGCCGCGCTTACCGATGCCGTCGCAAACGCTTCAACATCCACTTCACCGCTCAACAGATGTTGATAACGTGATTCACGCTTGCCCGCTTCACGAGGTAGCTTCACGACTAATGCGCCCGCTTCTCTTGCAGCTAGCTTCTCAAGTGTCGCTTCCACCTCTTTTACATCGCTGAAGTTCGCTAGGCGGCCAGTTCGAGTTCGGAGTTCACCTGGAGTTTGAGCGCCACGCAGCAACATACAACAGATGATTGCGCGTTCTTGCTCTGTGAATTGCAAATCACCGAACTCAGTGTTGCAGAAACGATGCTGATACTTATTAACACGGCTATTGAAACTGCTTTCGTCGCTTACCATGCGACGCGAAATCAAACCATCAACCGCATCTAAAACGTCTGATTCAGACAGTGAAAGAACAGGTTCACGGTTGCTCTTTTGATTACAAGCAGTTGTTAAGCTGTTCAGTGTTAATGGGTAGTGATCGGGAGTAGTGACTTCTTTCTCGATCAAGCAACCAATAATTCTCGCTTCAATTGGGGAAAGTACTGTGTTCATCGTTTTTCCTTTTTATTATTTTGATAATTCCATCTCAACACCTAACAATGCAGCCACTTAGGACTAGTGCTCAGACAAAATCGGTACTCGTTTCTTTCTGCCTTGTTCATCAATCATTATGATCTTAGAACGGTTTAGCTCTATTTCCACGACTTCCAAATAAGTACGCTCTTGTACATACGCATCACGAAGCTTGTTTTGTTCTGCTGAAGATTCAGTGACGTTATCGTCCAATTCTTCGGTTTCTAATTGTTGTTGATTCATTTCACATTTCGTATCAATGCAGTATCTACATGGGATACTAACTTGATCGGTGAGATAAAAACAATCACACATCAGCGAGAGTGACGAATAATTAAACAACCTTACTTTTGCTTTGATCTAAAGACTGTTACATCATCAATTGATGTGCTTTAATCAGATCCAGACAATGTATTTGAAGATTAGGAAAAGGAATCTATGAGCAGCGTATTTGAAATTGTTAGCCAAGCACGACGTAAGAACAAACTTAAGCGTGAACTTTTAGACAACGAAAAGAAAGTTCGTGACAACCGTAAGCGTGTCGACCTTCTTGATAACCTACTTGATTACATCAAGCCAGAGATGACTCACGACGAGATCCTAGGCATTATCAAAAACATGAAGGCTGACTACGAAGACCGTGTTGACGATCACATCATCAAGAGTGCAGAGATCTCTAAAGCTCGTCGCGACATCAGCCGCCGCATTCGTGAACTAACAGAAGAAGACAAGCAAATCCAGGGTAAGAAGTAATCTAACCTCGTTGATTAACTTGTAATAATGTTAATAACCCATTCTTTGTAGTGGGTTTTTTTGTGCCTAAATTCTAGTGTCTATACTTAAGCGTACGTAAGTAACGATATAAAACTCAACAGCAGTATGAAACAAAATAACGAGTGAACATCAGCTATGGAGAGACCTTATGTACGCAAGTATTCTGATAACCTTAGCGCTATCAACTGCACAACCCTACCCTGAAGAGTTTGAGAAGCTTTATACCGAAGAGACAGAAATCACTTATGACGATCTCGTGGTCGATGTTCATGGCTATAAGGTTCCAACCCGCTCAGCATTTCGAGGTTGGATGCTCCTCAACCACGCTCAAGACCAAGTCAAAGCAATCGGACAACAACTCAAGGACAATGGCATAACTCAAAGCATGCCTCTGCATCTAGTCTTGCTGCAAGGGACGGATTGGGCAATGAGTAATACAACCTTGTTTACCCTCCCGAATAAGAAACATGTGCCAAACATGATCAACACCCTTAAGTACATACAGCAATATATTGAGCCTGAAATCGGTGTTGTTATACCAGTATCTGGAGAGCGAACCGATATCTACAATCAGCAAGCTGGCGGTGCACTACGAAGTAAACACTTGGAATTTTGCGCGTTGGACTTGGTTCCCGCCAATGATATTACTCGTGAAGATCTACACGTGAAGCTTAAAAAGGTTCATGCTGAATTTGGTCAGAAAAATAACGTTGGTCTAGGTTTGTATTCTGGTGTTCGGTTCCATATTGATACCTGTGGCTTTAGGCAATGGTAAAAGAACACATAAATGTCAAAACGACACGATAAAACATCGTGTCCTTTTGACTCCAATAGGCCTAGATGAAAATTAAAACACTGATAAATAACAACTTTAAACTTGGATCGCTAATTGCTATTAGTTAAGTATCAAAAGAACTATTAGTAACTAGGAATTCAATATGAAGACGATGACTCAACGCTTTCAAACTCTACTTTCTGTTTCAAACTTCAGTTTAGCTATCACCGCCTTGCTTATGCTACTCAGCATTATTGTTGCTTATCCGATGGCCGATCACTTCTCACTGCCAACTCAAATCATGGCACACATCAGCACTATCTTGGTGGCTGCATTACTAAAGATTAGTTATGTAGGTCGTTGCCTTGCACAATACAATCTTGGATTGGAAGTTCGTTAGTTTGCACATCGCTAGCCTGATAATGAAGCAGTTAAACAATATCAAGGCTACTGAAAAGATCATACAGTTGGTGAGACTTATAAGGTTTTGGTAAATAGGCATTCATGCCCGCTTCAAAGCAATCTTTAATGTCTTCTTCTAACACACTCGCGGTTAAAGCAATGATGGGTAATGGTACGGCTTGTTGAGCGGTTTCCCACTGTCGAATCGCACGAGTCGCCGTTATCCCATCCATAACAGGCATCATACAGTCCATCAAGATCGCATCAAACTGAGCACCTTGAGTAATCACGTCCACCGCTTCTTGGCCATTACTGGCAATCAAATATTCATAACCCGCTTGCTCAAGGAAGAAGCTCGCTATTTTCTGATTCATCAGGTTGTCTTCAACAATCAGAATACGTCGATTAAGAGAGCGAACCTCTTCATCTTTTGCTTCCACCGTCAGCACTTGCTCTTCACCGACATCAAGCGATTGTAAGCTGTTTAAGAACCGTCGGCCCAAAAATGGCAATGTATGAGTCGAATGAACCGTTTCTGAGATTAGATTGGTTTTAAATAGATGATGCTGACACACGATGACTCGAGTCAAAGGGTATGCTTCCTTCAACGTAGCAAGATCTTTCTCCATGGAGTGATGCAGCGTATGACAATAAAGTATGAAGTCGCTTTCTTTCAGGCTCTCATCAAGATCCGAAATGGATGACACGACATTAGGTCGAACGTTTAAGCGTTCGCATTCTTTGACCAGTTGATCGAGGTAATTGAAAGAATTCGAGATAATCGTCGCACGGCTTAGGTTGTTGAAGGTTTGAACGTGAACTTCGATAGTGTCTACATACAGACAAAATGTGAATGTAGAACCCTCCCCTTTCACTGAGCGCGCGGTAATATAACCGCCCATCAAATCAACAAGCTGTCGACAAATCGCAAGCCCTAGTCCTGTTCCACCGAATTGGCGAGTAATACTGCCATCTTCTTGAGTGAAAGGTTCAAAAATAGACTCTAACTTCTCTGGCTCAATTCCAATACCGGTATCAGACACACTGCATTCCAGCTTGCCTCTCCCCATAGACATGGGTGTATAAGCAATGTCTGTTGTAATTGTACCCTTAGACGTAAACTTGATGGCATTAGATAACAGATTAGTCAGTACCTGCCTCACGCGGTACTCATCGAAAAACAATTGTGGCGGCGTTTGAGAATCAATATTGATGTCGAGCTCGATATCCTTACTTATCGCTTTGGATAAAATCACACTTACTGAGTCGTATACCGCCTCTCTCAGATCAGCATTGTGTGGTGATAGCATTAAGTTACCCGACTCGATTTTGGACAGATCAAGGATGTCATTCAGCAGAACCAACAATGAGTGAGAAGACGATTCGATATCTCCTAACACTTCTTGTTGATTCACGCTCAGTTGGCTTTGAGATAAGATCTCAGCCATCCCAATAATCCCGTTGAGTGGCGTACGTATCTCATGGGACATATTGGCTAAAAATGCGCTCTTGGCCTTGTTAGCCGAGATCGCATCTTCTTTTGCTTGTACTAGCTCTTTGTTATGTTGATAGTTGCGCTCCATCACTCGATTTAGAGTTTCAGTGAACTCGGCAAGTTCATCATTCCCTTGAATATGAATGACCTTTGGCTTGCCGTAGCTATCTGCGCATTCAGAGACTCCTTTCAAGATAATCGATAGGTTTCGATTTAAGCGAAGAGATGTCGCTACACCAAGCCATAACAACACACCTGACACGACAAGAATAAGCAATGTCATAACCAAGGTTTGCCTTTTTTGCAGTGCTATATTTTTGGTCAGATCAAACTGTAATTGCTTAGTGTAAGCACCCACAGCCTTTGAAATCGCTAACTTCTTTCGTTCTAAACCTTCCACATGTTCATATATTTCAGGCGACGAGAAATCACCTTTGAGGATTCGAGCTGTAAAACGGTTTTGAAAGTCATCTTTAGAAAACGTACTTAATAGCTTTCTAATTTCAGGCGAACGGCTTCCAGAACGGAAAAACGTATCTAATAACTGCTGCTGCCTTTCTAAAGCACCAACATAACTCAATAAATATTGTTCTATCAGCCTTGGAGCACGATACAAGCGGTAACTCAACCACACTTCTCGCTGAGTCCAGAACACATAGTGCGTGAGATTGACAAACATCGCGTCAGCTTGACCGATCTTTTCATCCACTATGTTAAGACGATATTCAGATAGCTCCATTAACACATCTTTCAATAAGTCAAAGGCCTGCTCTGTTAGCTGTGTGTTGTTGTCAGTAATCAATGATGCGCTGTTATTAATATTCGAGGTCGCACTAGCTAAGTTTGCTAAAACCTCCTTAAGCTCAACCAATTGTGATTCAACACTCCAATTACTGTCTAGCTGTTGCAGTTGTGCCTCATACTGAGTGAGTCTATCCAATTCCGTATGCAGCTTTAAGAGCAGCTGACCTTTCTCAAGGGAGTCATTAGACAAAACTAACCATCGATAAGCATCACTTGAAACCGTATTAAAAGATTGAAGCGCTTCAACTTTAATGCGTGTTGTTTCGAGGTGGTTCATCTTCTTATCGTTCTTAAGCACTTCATTTACTGTAAAACCAAACATGATGAATACAGAAACCGTGGAAAGAAATATAAGGCGCCATCTAATTGACATATTTATCATTTTTATAACCACTCCCTTCCCGAAAGTAATTTTACCTAGCCCAAGTTAAGAATAGGACATTAACAGAGGGTTATTGATCAAATTGGATATGAACAAACGATACTCTGAACCCAGAACGAAAAATTCGAAGAACAGAGCTTTAAAGCTGAGAGGCGTGCTTTTGCTAAGTGAAGTTTAGAAAAGCGAGGTTTCAGTGGGCAAAATGTAAACAAAAGATGTTTTCTCAAGTTATTATCACCCACATAACAAGTGAACGGCCACATTTAGAGGCTCAACTAGACTGTAAATAATGACTCTGCGCGCTAACAAAGCGGATAGTTAGGGTAAAATTGTGACATCCAATCGTTTGCGTGATGCACTTTTCACGCTCAAGCTAGGCTTATTCAAAGGTCGAACAACAATACTGGTTGATTCCCTTATTTGTCGTTTACTGTTTACGTGTAACTTGAGTTATCGATCACACCTTTAATGTTCATTATGACCTGCATTACATATTATCTTTTGAATTGAGTATTTTTTTACGAAAAATAAGTGCTACAGATTGTTAAAGTCAATAGTCTTTATCGACGTTCAAATCTTGATTTATGGCTAACATAAGGACAATTTACAGATATTTTGTCTGCATTTATTTTTCCTAGCAGAATAACCCGTCATACCTTACAATCCTGCCACATAAAAATCACAAGTTACACACAAGGTATATCAGCACATTCAAGTGGCAATAAAGACCACAGCCTGATACCTCAAATCCCCTATGCTGATTGGCTTCCCTACAACCGCCATGAATGCAGAAACTTAACGTGAAAGGTCCCGAGTAAAGATGAGTCCCGAAAAGCACCTCCTAGATTGGCAAACTAGTCAAACCATTGCTGAATCCATCGCTCCAACTTTAGGTCAGTTATACCGTCAAAAAGGCGTAGAAGTTATCCTCTTTGGTAAGACCCTAGTTAACGCGACAACTATCGACATCATCAAAGCTCACCGCATCGCAAAACGTTACACTGGTTCTCCTCTTACAGCAGAACAGACTCAACCCATCATTCAACACCTTCTTTCTATGGACTTGTCTCCATGTCGTATCGATGTTGGCCGACTTGCTCATTCATTCTGGCAAGATCGCGAAGACACACACGGGTTGGATGATTTCCTAAAAACTGCACTTATCGAATCGCTTGAAGGCGATGCGATGACAGAACCTCGTGACGTTGTATTGTACGGTTTTGGTCGTATTGGCCGACTGCTAACTCGCCTGTTGATCGAGAAAAGTGGGCCGGGTTACCCACTGCGTTTGCGTGCCATCGTTGTACGTGGCGGCAAAGATGGCGACCTAGAAAAACGAGCAAGCCTGCTTCGTCGTGACTCTGTACACGGCCAATTCAACGGCAGCATCGTGGTAGACCAAGAACGCAAAGCGATCATCGTTAACGGTAACTTCATCCAAGTTATCTACGCAAACAAACCAGAAGAAGTGGATTACACGACTTACGGTATTGAAAACGCACTTGTGGTTGATAACACAGGCGTATGGCGTGACGCGGAAGGCCTGAGCCAACACGTTGCGTGTAACGGTGCGAAGAAAGTTTTACTGACTGCGCCAGGCAAAGGCGACATCAAGAACGTGGTATTTGGTGTGAATGAAAATGTTATTCAGCCAGAAGACACCATCATCTCTGCAGCAAGCTGTACAACCAACGCTATTACACCTGTATTGAAAGCGGTTCACGACAAGTTTGGCGTACTGTCTGGTCACATCGAAACGGTTCACTCATTTACCAATGATCAAAACCTAATCGACAACTTCCACTCAGGTGATCGTCGTGGTCGTGCTGCTTCATTAAATATGGTTCTGACATCGACTGGCGCAGCTAAAGCGGTATCAAAAGCGATGCCAGAAATGGAAGGTAAGCTAACAGGTAATGCGATTCGCGTACCTACGCCAAACGTTTCAATGGCTGTAGCTAACCTAAACCTTGAGAAAGGCACAAACAAAGAAGAGTTGAACGAGTACCTACGTGAAATGGCGCTGTCTTCTGCTTTGTCTGCACAAATCGATTACACAGACTCGACTGAGATTGTATCTACGGACTTGGTTGGCTCTCGTCACCCAGGTGTGGTTGACGGTGTGGCGACTATCGCAAAAGACAACCGTGCCGTGCTGTACATTTGGTACGACAACGAGTTTGGCTACAGCTGTCAGGTTGTTCACTGTATGGAACAGATGATGGGTGTACGCTACAAGACATACCCTGAAGTTTAATCAACTTCGCTCTTGTAGATACGTCCATCGCAAAAAGCTCCACAACATAATAACTATATCTGCGAAGTCTGTATGGGCTTCGCAACCCCTTTTGTTTTACTCCCCCGTATAAACAAGAGGGTTGCCACTTAGATCTGCTCTCTCTAACGGATCTAGGTGGCCTTTTTACATCTAGCGCCCTAGCTTTTATCGCTATTGCAAGACCTTGTCTTCATCACTCTTGCACAGCTTCACTTCTGTTATAACTCAACCTCAACATCTGACTGAATCGAGCTTGAACATGCAAGCACGTACCCCTGTTCAATCTGTTCTGGCGTCAATGTTTCTTGACTGCTTGATTCAACAGACCCTTTGGTCACTTTGCATTTGCAAGAACCACAGATCCCACTACGACAAGCGATAATAATTGGAACGCCTGCTTTTTCTAATGAATCCGCCAATGGTGTGCCCGCTTCCGCTTCAACTTCTGCGCCAAACGCAGGTACAAATACCTTAACAGTCCCATTCGAATCCGCAGACCCTTCTGCTTGTGATTCTGCTGAGGCAGTATTGCTATTAGCTAGTGAATTATTGCTTTGAGTTGCTGGCGTAAAACTTTCCTGATAGAAGTTTTCCATGTTGAACTCTAGTTCTTTCAGGTAACTTTCTATGTCTTGCATAAAACCGACAGGCCCACACAAGTAAACAGTTCTGTCTAAGATATCTGGGCTCAGTTTTACCAACCAGTTCTTATCTAAACGACCTTGAGGAGCTGTTGTTCCCTCACTGTCTTTCAGAAGTAATCTTAAATTGAAGTTCGCGTGCGCTTCATCCATTTTATGAAGCTCTTCAAAATAGATAGTCTCAAGCTTGTTACGTGCCATGTGAACGAAATCTATCTCGATGTCACTACCTTGAGCGAGCCAGTATTTTGCCATCGCCATCACAGGTGTGATGCCGCAGCCCGCACTCACTAGCGTTACTTTTTTCGTCGCCGTTGGCATGCAATCAATACAGTTAAACACACCTGCAGGTTTCAATACTGAAACCTCATCACCTTCGTCAAGTTCATCAACAATAAAGTTCGAAACCAAACCACCTTCCACACGCTTTACCGTCAACTTCAGGCGGTTATCTTCCGGGCAAGAGGCCACAGAATAGGCACGGTAATCCGTTTTCGTCGGCATATCCAAACCCAGAGTAATAAATTGCCCTGGCTTAAAATTAAAATGTAAGTCTTGTGGAATACTACCAAGCTCAAAGCTGACCGTATCTGGCGTCTCGTGCCATTTCTTTAAACACACTAAATTGATTGAATCGCTATCCGACCATGCATACATAGTTCACGCACCTTGCTGATGACTAAAGATTTAAATCTAAAAAGCCCCGCCGTTGACTGTTTTATTAAAAACGTCACAACAACGAGGCTTCAGGTTGGCTTAAATTAAGCTGCTAAGATTGTTTTAAGATCTTGATCTGGCGTTGTGATAGAACGCATATCGAACTCATCTTGAATAATCTTTAGTAAGTTTTCTGTTAGGAATGCAGGTGCAGTTGGACCAGTGTAAATGCCTTTCACACCCAGAGCGAACAAAGTAAGCAGGATAACGATCGCTTTTTGCTCGAACCAAGAAAGAACCAGTGTTAGCGGTAGTTCGTTGATGCCACAATCAAACTCTTGCGACAGCGCAAGAGCAAGCTGAATCGCTGAGTAAGCATCGTTACATTGACCAACATCGAGCAGACGTGGAATACCGTTAATGTCACCGAATTGGTTTTTGTTGAAACGGAATTTACCACACGCCAATGTCAGGATTACTGAATCTTCTGGTGCTTGAGCTGTGAAATCTGTGTAGTAGCTACGTTCAGATTTGTCGCCATCACAACCACCCACAAGGAAGAAGTGCTTGATGTTGCCTTCTTTCACTTGTTCAACAACCGCAGGCGCAGCTTCCATCAAAGCATTACGACCAAAGCCGACAGTGATCATTTGCTCGATCTCGTCATGCTTGAAGCCTTCTTGCGCAAGAGCACAATCAATTACTGCACTGAAATCGTCACCTTCAAGGTGAGCAACACCCGGCCAGCCTACGATGCTACGCGTAAATAGGCGGTCAGCGTATGAGCCCACATCAGGATTAAGCAGACAGTTCGATGTCATTACGATCGCACCTGGGAAGTTCGCAAATTCTTTTTGCTGGTTCTGCCAAGCACTACCGTAGTTACCCGCAAGGTGTGGATATTTGTTCAGTTCAGGGTAGCCGTGTGCAGGTAGCATCTCACCGTTGGTGTAAACGTTAATGCCCTTGCCTTCCGTTTGTTGAAGGATCTTTTCTAGATCATGCAGGTCGTGACCAGAAACAAGGATACAGTGACCTTGCTTCGTCTTCACATTCACAGTTGTTGGTTGAGGGTGACCGAAGGTATCTGTCTCGCCTTTATCCAGCATTTCCATGACTTTGTAGTTCATCAAGCCAATCTGCATAGACGTATCTAACAGTTGTTTTAGGTCTGATGGATCCGTACCTAGGAAAGCCATGATTTCATGGTATTCAGCAAAGATAGCATTGTCAGTTTGACCAAGAACACGTGCGTGCTCCATGTAAGCTGCTGCACCTTTTAGCCCGTAAAGACAAAGAAGGCGAAGACCAATCACATCTTCGTGTTGAGAGTCGTGACCACGGTTTACCGCCGCTTGAGGGGCAAGCGCCAATAGCTCTGAAGAGTCCGTTGGAAGGTCGAATTGAGCAGCAGCAGAAAGCGCTGGGATCTCAAAACCAATCAATGTCGCTGCCGCGCGAACCTGTTGTTCTAAGCGCTGCTTAAATTCATGAGATTGCTGTGCAAATTCAATGATACGAGCAGGGTCGAAGTTAACGTTGGTTAATGTTGCGAAAAACGCTTTTGGCGCCCACTCGTCGATTTCAGTATCAATAACATCACACGCACGGCCCAAATTGGCCCAAAAAGAAACACCTTGAAGAGAATGCACCAACACGTCTTGAAGGTCGGATACTTCAGACGTTTTTCCACACATGCCTTGTGCGAAAGAACAGCCTTTTACGGTTGGGGTTTGAATTGTTTGTTCACATTGAATACAAAACATATAAGGGCTCCAGTAATTTTTATTAACTGTAAGTACTTTGCTTACAGTGACTTATTCCAAACCCTATAGAGCATTAAGCGTGCCAACCTTTAAATTATTGATTTTATTTAACTTAGTTTTATTCCATATTTTTAGTGCGTGATTATGACTACATATAAACTCCCTAACAGCACACATCCGTGTCATAGTGACTCTCTGAGATTTATTAACGACGTTCATGTTTCGTTCAGAATAGAAGCGATAAAGTAACAACATAGAAAAAGAGGAATGAATATGAAAAATATATTAGTTACGATTGTTGCATTGTTTACTGGCCTTTTGGCGTTATTCACAAGCTTGATCCTTGCTATTCCTTTAGCTATTGCAGCTTTAATTACTGGCAAGCGCATTCAGAATCAAATGAAGAAACAAGGTTTCGCAGCACATATGAACACTCGTCAGTCATCAACCAATGATGCCGGTGTTATTGAAGGTGAATACGAAGATCTTTCAAGCAAAAAGTAACCTAAACTTTAGTTTCAGACATAGTGAAAGCACAACAGAGACAAAATTACATAATGCAAAGAAAGCCCCTGCTAGCACTGCTGGCCTTAACGACTTTAAGTCTCGTTGGTTGTTCCAACGAGACACCGATACCCGCTTACGAAACATCTCCAGACTTACCTAGCTATCAGCAAGACAGCTTCGATGCCTACGTTAATGACACCCAAGATTGGTTATTGAAAAACCGTGTGTTCATGACGGAAGACAAGCAACTCGAGATCCAACTCAATTCACCAACCGAGTATCAACCAACCTCGCCAAACGGTAAGGCGGTGTTATTGGTTCATGGATTAGGCGACTCACCTTATTCATTTAAAGACATCGCTACGCATTTGGCAGAGCAAGGTTACTTAGTGAGAACCGTATTACTTCCGGGTCACGGCAGTCGCGTGGGTGATTTAATGCAGCCGAGCCTAGAAGATTGGCAAGGTGTGGTAGCTCATCATACGAAGTTACTTGAGCAAGAGTATGATTCTGTTTGGCTAGGCGGCTATTCAACCGGCGCGAACCTCGTGACTTCACAGGCGATGAACGATCCTAAGATCTCTGGGTTACTGTTGTTCTCTCCTGCGTTTCAACCAAGCTCGTCTGCTGTTCAATACGCAGGGCTAGCAAGCTACTTTGTCACTTGGGCTGATCAAGATCCTGAAGACAATGTGTTGCGTTACAACTCGTTGCCAATGAACGGAGCCTCGGTTTACTACGAGACATCAGAAGTCGTACGTGATGACTTACAAGATAAACACTTCGACAAGCCCGTATTTATTATGATGAGTGAAGGCGACAGCGTGATTGATACCAACTACGTTCAGCAAGCCTTTACTGAATCAATGCCGAATCCAAACAATGTGTTGGTTTGGCAAGGAGAGACGACTCTCGAGGATCCTCGCGCTGTTCAGTACAGCATGAAAATTCCAGAGCAACGTATCTCGAACGGCTCTCACATGGGCTTACTGTTCTCACCAAATAACCCTTATTACGGAATCAATGGTAGCGAGAAGATTTGCTCCAATGGTCAGGCAGAAGGCTTTGAAGAACAATGTAACGCAACCAGTGAGGTTTGGTATTCAGCTTGGGGCTATCGTGAAGAAGGGAAGAACCATGCGCGTTTGACCTACAACCCCTACTTCTCAGACTCGATGGCGAAGTTAGATGCCGTGCTGAACTCTGAAGGCTAATACGCTCAAGCCTTTCGAAACCAATCCATAGAACTCAAAAAGGCTCACTAGATAACCTCTAGTGAGCCTTTTTAATGAGTGTCGTTTCTGGTGAACGTCTAGGGTCTGTTGACCTTTAGAGCTGATTTTTGCAGCACTTTGTGGGAAATTTCTACAAGGCAGAGGCTTTGAAGTGTAGCTAGCCTATATGAGAAGCCGATAACGCAGTAGAAATGAACCACAAAGGCTGCCCGAAGGGTTCGGCTAGAATCGTTTTATGCTTTGTTAAGAAGTATTAACTTAGAATGACTAGGCTACATACTCCTTGCCGCGCCTAAAACGATTCTATCTCGAACAAAATTTAACCACTAAAAGTTAACAGACCCTAGTTACTTATTCTTATCACGCACTGCTATATCGTCCACACCACGCGAACAGCAAGCAAGATCAACACCACGCCAGATAGTCGATCAATCAACTGAGCTTTCGAGCGAATACGTTCAACAATCAACGGGCTAGACAGTACCAAGGTGATAAAGGTGTACCAAAGACCGTCGACAATCAGCGGTGTTGAGACAATGATAACCTGATTGGTCAGTTCATTACCTAGCGCAACAAATTGGCTAAACAGAGCGATGAAGAACAACGCGATCTTTGGGCTCAAGATAGAGATCAAGAAAGCCTCACGAGCAGACTGCATGTAACTCATCTTCTCACCTGCTTCTAATTTCGCGGCAACACCACCTTTCGAACGCAACGCGTTTACGCCGAGATAAAGCAGATAAGCAGCACCCGCTAAACTAATACCTTTAAACAACATTGGGGATTGCTCAAGCACAACAGCTAAACCAACAATGGTTGCGAACGCATAAATACCGATGCCAGCAGCGTGTGACCAAGCTGCGATAAGCCCGTTCATACGTCCACCAGCCAAACTGTGTTTAGCGATCATCGCCAAGCTTGGGCCCGGAGACATTGCACCCAACAAGCAAATCGCTAATAAAGAAAACCAAATTGTTACTGTCATCATTCCATTCCTAATAAAATAAAGCGTTCCAGCTGCACGCTCTACGCTTAATACTCAATACTTGGCACTTACCATAATCCGCAGAACATATCATTTGAAATCAAAGGTTATCATTACACCTATGATTTCAAATCATACTGATATTGTAACTCGACTTTTGCATGGCTTGGAATGCTTTTTCTCGCGCCCATTTGTGGGCAGAGTCGTTGTCATATTTAGGGTGCCACATTAACCAATAGGTATGCATTTCCGTATCAAATGGCAACGAAAAGTAGGTAGTATCGAGGTGTCGACCTAGGTTATAGGCGATATGTTCTGGCACGATCATCAAGTAGTCGTCTTGCATTAACACAGTACCTGCGGATGAAAAGAACGGGACCTGCAAAGCTACTCTTCGCTTCAGCCCTTGCTTCTTCAATGCTATGTCCGCGTAGCTGTCTTTATCTCCACCACCCGTCACTTTGATGTGAGAGTAGCTGACGATATCTTCTGCACTCAAAGCCGATTGGTGGGCTAAAGGATGCGACTTGCGCATCAAACACACCGATTTATCTTCACCAAGCTTAATGCTTGATACATGTTCTGGCTTTGTGGGAAACATACTGGAAGCCAAATGAATACCCGACTCGTTCAGAGCTTCAAGGTAATTTGGCTGCCACAAACGGAAGGCCAAATTAATGTTCGGGGCTTCGGCGGACACCTCTGCAACAATAACAGGAAGAATATACTGAGCCACATAATCACTCGAAGACAATACCAGTTCACCCTGCCAGTCTTGCGGTTCAAAGGGTTTATCGTCTAAAAGGTGGTCGAACTCTCCAAGCAAGTCATCGAGTTTGCCTTTGAGCAACAAAGCACGGTTAGTCGGAACCAGTTTGTTGCCATCACGAACCAGCAAAGGATCGCCACATAGATCTCTAAGCTGAGCCAGTTGACGGCTCACCGCCGACTGCGTGATGTGCAAACGCTGAGCTGTTCGACTGACATGACACTCTTCAAGAAGCACGTGCAGAGAGCGCAGTAGGTTTAAGTTGATATTACCTAACATGAATGCACCGTCGCATTCTGTTTGTTGAAAAATTCCGTCAAGACAGTATGAGTCATAAGGTGTCGAAGCTCTGGGTAGCTTTGCAGCTGGTCGCGAATTTGGTTCAAACGCTCCATGCTTTCAACTTCAACATAAAGCATCATGTCAGTCTCACCGCTAATAGAGTGGCACCATTGCACCTCATCAATACTCTGGATTCGTGTCGCGTAAGACTCACAACTATGGTCGCTGCTCGACATGTCGAACTTCAACAAGATGTAAGCGCACACATTCTTCGTTTGGTTGGGCTTTGCCACTTTAGCACAATAACCCGTAATCACTTTGTCGCTTTCCAGTTTCTTGATTCTGGCATTCACCGCCGAACGCGAAAGACTGACATCTCGGGCGATATCGCTCACTGAGCATCGTGCATTGGTTTTGAGAATATCCAAAATTTGGCGATCAAATTTATCCATGCTTCTGATTCTTTCCATTTATTGTTCTATTTATAACGCCTAATTTGACACAACTTTCCTACTTATAACAACCATTATGACAGCCGACACTTTCACGCTTAATCAAATTAAAACCGTTAAATTGACGGTGTCTTAAGACGTTTCGCTAGCTGTATTATTGATGTCGACAATGTATGCTCTCATTCATAGCATCACCCATACATCAGAAGACAGGCACAAGAAGGCCGATATAATAAGCCAATAGCTAGGAGAGCGAATGACACAACTCAAACAAGAAATCACGCTTATTTCAGGAATCGGACAACTCTCGACTACCTTGCTAGGCACTGGATTATTTATGATCCCTGCGATCGCAGCAGGCATTGCAGGACAGTTATCACTACTCGCGTGGTTAATCCTGTTTATCGCTATTTGCCCGATTGCACTAACCTTTGCCGCATTAGGAAAACGCTACCCCAATGCAGGTGGCACGGCCTATTTTGTGCGCCAGGCATTTAGCGAGCGATTAGAAACCAGCGTGGCTTGGTTGTTTGTGAGTGTGATTCCTGTCGGTATTCCGGCTGCGATTGCATTGGCTGGAGGTTTTGCACAACAACTATTGCCAGCACCACTCGACACACCACTTGGCGCTCAGTCCTTTACCGTCGCTCTGCTTATTGCCGTCAATTTGATGGGCAGTAAGTCTTCTGGTCGCTTGCAAACGGTGATTGCCTTGTCGATTTTTGCCTTGGTTAGCGCCTTTGTTTGGAAAGCCGACATCACTGCAGCTGACATCGCAGTTCCGACCATGACGTCCGATTCGATGTGGTCGATTGGCGCAGCCTTAGCGGTGATGTTTTGGTGCTTTGTCGGAATAGAAGCTTTTGCTCACATGGGAGAGGAATTCAAAAATCCACAACGTGACTTCCCAATCGCCATCATTGCAGGCTGTTTTGTTGCGGGGCTAGTGTATTGGGCTTGTTCAGTAGTGATTCTTAAGCTGGGTGCTTTCGGTTCATCTGAATTCGATGCCGCATCCATCCCTTGGGTAACAGAACAACTGTTTGGTAATGGCTTCAAAACCGTCATCAGCGTGCTGGGGTTCTTTGCTTGCTTTGCCAGCCTAAACCTTTACACACAAAGCCTGTCTCGGATGATCTGGGCTCAGGCCCGCCAACACAGCCCTGCAAGTCGAATGGCTCAACTGAACAGCCGCGGCGTGCCGCTCTACCCAACGTTAGCAATTGGCTTTGTCGTGCTTATTTCGTGTGTGATTGGTGAGCTGTCTAATTTAGACCTTGAGTTCTTTCTCAAGCTCGCCAACGGTATTTTTGTTCTGGTTTATCTGCTCGCGATGTTAGCCGCTTGCCGATTACTGACAGGCGCATCTAGATACACAGCCATGCTCTCGCTAGTCATCTGTACCTTGGTGTTTATCTGCTTAAGTTGGTCGATGCTCTATGCCGTGACTATTTTTGTGACATTGTCACTCCCTTGGCGAAAGTGGTTGGGTAAACCCACCGTTTCTGTCGACAAGCTGTAAACGATACCTACCAATATCACTGATAGAAAAGCCGAGCGATCTGTTTGATCTTCGGCTTTATCTCAGCCAAACGGATATTTCCAAACCCCAACACCGCCCCACTCCAATCACGAGCATCACTTGATCCATATTCATAAAAATCAAACGGACGAATGATGATATTTTCAAGCTCTGCTCTGTGGCTCCACTCATGTTCAGATATACCTTGATACCACTTCACGGTCACATGTAACCCTGCCGCCTGACTGATCACTTCAAGATCGCCATGAAACTCGCTTTCAATCGCTTCTATCATGGCTTCATACTTGAGTTTGTATGACCGACGCATCTTTCTAATATGACGCAGCAAGTCGCCTTCTCGAACAAAATCCGCCAAAGCTTCCTGTGTGTGGGATGCCGTGTCTCCCGTTAACGCGTCTTTGATCTCAAGACACTTCGCCACCAGACTTTCTGGCACCACTAAGTACCCTAATCGAAGGCCATTGAACATCACCTTACTCAGAGAGCCGACATAGATGATGCGATCATCGAATCCCAACTTACCCGCCAAACCTTGCATGCTGGTATAAGGGCGATGAGCAAACTGGAACTCACTGTCGTAGTCATCTTCAATGATCCATGACTGATGTTGATTGGCCCAATCGATCAGTTTAAGGCGTTGCTCAGTATTTAAAGTCGTGCCCATTGGGTATTGATTACTCGGTGTGACATACAGAGCCTTAGCGTTACTGGACAACACTTTTTCAATATCTAGCCCCACCTTTTCACGCACACTCACACCATCCAGCTCTAGTCTCAACAGATCGATAATTTTATGCACTTGTCGATAACCGGGTTCTTCCACGAGGATTTTGTCGCCCATCGCTAACGTTGCCATCAAACCAATTGAGATGGCTTGCTGAGCACCTGCGGTGATGATGATTCTATCCGCACTACAATGAACTGAACGACTGCTTGCAAGATACCCACTCAAAGCTTCTCTCAATGCTAAGCTTCCCTGAACCTCTTGATTGCCCGCAATGTTCTGGCGTGTAGAGTGGCGTTGCAGCAACCTCTGCCATTTAGCAAAAGGGAACGTATCTAAGTCTGGGACTCCGGGGGCAAAACTGCGGTTAATATCGTTAGGTGTCGCTATGTTTGCACTCGGTTGACTGACTGTTTGTTTAACCTTCGCATCCTGAATACTGTTTGGCTTAGACAAACTTAGAAAGTGTTCTGGTTGTTCAACCGAGACATAAAACCCTGAGCCTTGCTTACTCTCGATATAGCCTTCAGTGACCAGTTGTTCATACGCATAAATCACAGTATTTCGACTCACCGATAACTCGACGGCCAACTTACGTGTTGAAGGCAACTTACTGCCCTTGCTCCATAAATCTTGAACGATCTTCTCTCTTATCGCGTGGAACAATGCGGTTTGACGCGTGTCGTGTTGTTCATCTAACTGTAGGTCACCGACATCAATAGGCTGCATAACTGGATCCAAATAGTGTTTAAAAGTGGCTCTATTTAATAGACCAGTTAATCGCTACATTAATCAAAAGGCAATGATTAAGGAGCGATTATGTTATCTAACACGAAAAGAACCACGATTAAAAAAGGGGCTCACAAAGCTGTATTTGAACAAGAGAAACTGCACCAAATTATTGATGAGAGCTTAATCGCACACATTGCATTGCAAGGCGAACAAGGACCAATGATCATCCCGATGCTCGCGTGGCGAGTGGATGATATGGTCTACATTCATGGAGCTAAAAACAGTCGCCTACTAAAAGGGCTAAAAAAGGGAGAACCAACCTGTTTAACGTTCACCTTGTTCGATGGTTGGGTGTTGGCTCGTTCGGCATTTCATCACAGCGCGCATTATCGTTCTGCTGTGGTGTTGGGGTCATTTTCAGTCATCGATGACAACCAAGAAAAGGATCGCTTGTTGAATATCTTTATTGAGCAAATCGCGCCGGGCAGAACCGATGAAGTCAGGCTCAGTAATGAAAAAGAACTCACCGCAACCGAGTTATTGGCGATCCCTTTGACGGAAGCCTCCGTGAAGATTGGTAAACATGGAGTGAATGATGATAAAGCCGATATGGACATTCCAGTATGGGCTGGCGTATTGCCTTATCGAACGATTGTTGGGCCTTTAGAAACCGTTCCAGAACAAGAAGGCATCATTGAAACACCAGATTACCAACAAGCTTATGGTGAACGTTGGTATCAGAATTAACACTCGAAGATGGTGAACTTGATAAAATTGTATACAATCTGACTTACAAAAATTTAACATGACTCAATAATGTAATCAGACGATGAAAACGAACAAGGATATTCTGCCATTTCAAGGCTTGCTCAATGGCATTGGGCAAGTCTATTTCACACAGTCTGTCATGACGTCGACTTTGCTGTTGCTTGCCATTTCTATTGAGTCACTTGCACTGGCTTTTCTTACCTTGCTTGGCGCTAGTTGCAGCTTTGCATTGGCCTTCTATGGCTATATGTACACCAACACCAACACCAACACCAACACCAACACCAACACCAACAAGTCAGTTGACGACATTGATAGTGGAATGTACGCGCTAAATGGGGCTTTGATTGGTTTATTTATCGGTAACTTTTTTGGTGTGACACCATTATTGGCTTTAGTGACTGTGTTAGGTGCATTAGTCACGGTGCCGATTGCCCACATCGTATTCAGTTTTAAGAAATATCGCGGTTACACTAGCGCCTTTATCCTCACCACTTGGTTGATTTATATTATCCAATCAGCCTTTGAGCTATCAGCGTTTTATGCAACTGATTCCGCACTGATGCCACTCATCAGTATTGAGGCTAGCTCATGGTTCAACCTGCCGACAGTGGTGACCCCGTTGTTAAAAGGGATAAGCCAAGTCAGCTTCATAGAAAATGCGTTGTCGGGGCTAGTTATATTGTTTGCCATCGCACTCAACAATATCAAGCATGCCATTTGGGTTGTGCTCGCAGTAATAATTAGCACCGTATTTAGCGGTTTGATTGGCGTTTCTAACGAACTGGTAGCCCAAGGTCTTTACGGGTACAACGCCATCCTTGCTACTCTAGCACTTGTGCTCTATCCACGAGTCCCTTGGCCGTTAATCCTATTAGGCATGCTGTTAAGCTGCCACATCACACTCGGTTTTCATGAACTGTCACTGTTACCACTCACCGCCCCTTTCATTTTGAGTACTTGGGCTGTGGTTTACTTGTCCAGCCTGATCCATAAACGAACCATAAGTTAGCTCTGTATAGTTACAGGCCGGTTTTTAAGCGCTCAACATATTGCTTGGGGGTCAAACCTCGATGTTTCTTAAACATCCGATTAAAGCTCGCGACATTGGTATAGCCGAGCCTCGTCGCGACTTCTTTTATTGGCACTGAATACATCAACAACTCCACCGCCACGTTACTTAACGCATAGCCCATAATGGTAGAAAAGTTGATGCCTAAGTTATGCAATCGACGTTGAAATTGCTGTTCAGATAACCCAAGCAAACTCGACACTTTATGCAGCGTTGGCAGGCCGAAATGGCGACTGTAATTGATCATCTCATAGGTCACCTTATGCTCATCCGCGGCATCCGGCATGTTGAGGTAATTATCTAAGTCATGAAAATTCATGGCCAAGCTCATCTTGCCGTTCGAAGGGGCTTGATTGCTCGATAACCTCGACTGGCTTGGTATCCAAATTTCAGTTCGTGGCTGGCCCCACTGAATATTGCACCCAAAATACTCTTGATAGAGTTGAGTGTTCTCGCGATAACCTGCGATAGAGACAGCTGCGGGAGTAAAGTCATCTCCCAAGTAACGCCTTAATATCTTCATCATAAAGATGGCAACTCGAATTGAGTCATGAACTTTACCCACCTCAGTATAAGCAGGATTGTCGTAGCACCATTTGATGAAATTACCGACTTGAGCACCATATAGGAAAGCCCCAGACTGCAAACAGTGCAATCCGATGTTCACTCGGCGTATGGACGACGCCAGATCGTGCCCCGAGAAAAACCAGTTAGAGAGAGGGCCTAGCCTTTCAATATCCACTCTATCAGCCAGCTTCAAGATAATATCGGAATCATCGGTTTGTTGTTCAAGCAAGCCATACCATTTGTCCACTTCACTTACGGGGATAAGGTTCATCGGGTTATTAAACACCGATTTAGGAATACCTAATTGCTCAGTATTCACAGCCTTATTAGTCGTTGCGTATTGGTAAATACCCCAAATACCCAATGCTCTTAAGAAGTTACAATTGTTCATTAGCCACCATACTTAGAAGTCACTATTACAGATCAAATCATAATGACATCATTATTAAAGTAATTAGTAAATTATCAACTTCTAAATCTGATATCAATCACACTCGGTGCTCAATTTAACCTAGGGTATATCAATGAGTTTAGTTAGTGTCCCATTTGTCGGAACCGGCGCAGATACCGCACTACACGTAGTTGCAGGCGTAGTGTTGGTCGCAACCATCGCTGCTGCATGTTACGGCTTCTGGCGTGTACATGAATTACCAATCAATAAAGCTCACAGTAAAGATCATCATCAGCTCGGTTTGATTACCGCATTAACATGGATTGGTTTCGTATGGCACTGGGTATGGGTACTAGCAGTAATTTTGGCCTTCGTTGATATGGAAAAAGCCATCATCAATCTAAGAGACACATGGAAGTCACCGACAACAACCAAGGAGCAAACAACTTCCGATAAGCAAGATGAGGAGAGCCAAACATGTTAGAAGGCTTGGCAATTTGGGCACTGTTCATTTACCTACTCAGACTTGTTGGTATGCCTTGGAACAAAGGCACAAAGGCGTTTGCGTACCTAGGGGGTACATCTTGGTTGCTGTTTGTATGGGTTGGCCTACTCAACTTTACTCCGATGGATCTATCCGGAGGCTCAGTGGTTCAGTCTCCACATATTCAGCTGCGTCCAGATTCAACTAATGTGTCGGGAAAAACTTCCAAAGTCCACATCGACCCGAACCAGGATGTAACTGAAGGACAGCTAATTTACGAAATTGATGACACCAAATATGTCATCGCAAGAGACAAAGCCAGCGTTCAACTTGAGTCTGCAGAGGTCGCTTTAGACACAGCTCGCCAAGAAGTGAGCATTGCTAAAGTTAGCTATCGCTCAGCGCTAGAAGACATCAAAGCTTCAATTGCACAAATAGAGTCAGCGAAAACCGATTTAGTACTGCAATCTAAAACGCTTGATCGTTACCAGAAGCAAAACAGTGTCGTACAACACACAATCACTGAAACTGACATCGACCAACAAACGGCAAAGGTAGATTTGGCGACTCACAATGTGACTACGTTAGAATCTCAACTGAGCAAGAAAGAAGTCGATGCAGAAAACGCGAAACTCGACATTCACAAAGCCGAAACTAACGTTAGCAAACAACAAACAGAAGTGGATTCAGCGAAAGCAACCTTGGCTCAAGCACAATGGGATCTTAACAGCACCAAAGTCACGGCACCGACTGACGGCTTTGTAACGAACTTTATTCTTCGTGAAGGTCAGCGCGTTTCAATGATGCCTCGTATTCAAATGTACACCGAAGAGAAGTACGTGCTAATGCGAGTTAACCACCAAGCGATTCGTAATATTAAGGTCGGCCAACCAGCAGAATTTGCGACGGCGGTTTACCCTGGCAAGATATTCTCGGCAACCGTAGAAGGTATTGTTGAGGCGACGGGTGAAGCACAGGCGAGCTTGCTCGGTATCGATGAACAGGTGCGTGTCACCACAGGTCGGAACCTTCAGAACAAGCACCACTTTGTACGTTTAAAGATCGATGAAACAGAAGGCTACGATATTCCTGTTGGTTCTGTCGGGTTAGCGTGGGTAAGTGGTGAGAAACCGATTAGCTTCATGGCGTTCCTAGATGTAATACGCGGGATCATCATTAGAATGAAGTCTCAGCTGTACTTCTTTTACTCTATCTAATATGCCTGATAAGCAAAACAAGACAAAGCCCGTGCGATCTCAAATCGCACGGGCTTTTTTGGTTGCTTGCACAAAATTCCATATTTTTAGGCGTAGGAAGAGTCCATAGAAGGCAAAGAACTCAGAGACACGCTGTGCTCGCCTTTCTTCTTATCTCATCTCATCTCATCTCATCTCATCTCATCGCGACACTAGATCATCAACACCTAGATCACCCAACACTATCATTAAATTGCAAATCGCAATTGCATAATGCGACAGGATAATTCTAAAACGCGAATAAAACACCCAAATACGCACCAAATTGCTATTAAACAGCCTATATTCGAGGTTTTAAAAGTTGGCACGCTACCTGCAATGTATAAATCGACCCTTCTTAAGCCGAGGGTCACCTAGCCAACTGACGTTGTTAGTGAACCTTATTCTTGTTCACAAAATATATAAGCCAATTGCGGTTATTGCGATTGGCTATTTTTTTGCCTGCCGTTTGGCTAACCGCCCATCTCTCGATACAGACACCCATTCAATCGCATAACAATCAACATTCATAGCCAACTATCGATAGCAGATACCCAACACGCTATGGAAAACGTTTTCTATTTATTTTCATGAAATAAATGGAGAAAATAACCCTATGTTTTACAAGACATTTAAGATGATAACTAATTCTCAAGCGCCTTTATTGACAAAATTAGCATTGACTATGTGATTTATATCACCATAATGCGCACGTTTGCCTGCAATACGGCGACCGTTAATTTTAATTTTGATCATTTGCGGAGGTAAAAAATGGCTGCTGATAATAACTACAGTCTAGGGCCGGTTCCTACATCGGCTAGGAAAGGAGTCGCTTCACTCACCATGGTAATGCTTGGACTCACTTTCTTCTCTGCAAGTATGTGGACAGGTGGTTCACTCGGGACAGGCCTCTCATTCAATGATTTCTTCCTCGCCGTTCTCATCGGTAACCTAATTCTTGGTATTTACACTTCTTTTCTTGGCTACATCGGCTCATCTACTGGCCTCTCCACTCACCTCCTAGCTCGTTTCTCTTTCGGTACCAAAGGCTCATGGCTTCCTTCTGCTCTACTTGGTGGTACACAAGTAGGTTGGTTTGGCGTCGGTGTAGCAATGTTCGCAATTCCGGTACAGAAAGCCACAGGCATTGATACCAACACTTTGATTATTGTGTCAGGTCTTTTGATGACGGGTACGGTGTACTTCGGTATTAAAGCGCTAATGGTGCTTTCAGCGATTGCTGTTCCAGCGATTGCTATTCTAGGTGGTTACTCAGTGTTGACTGCGGTAGACAGCGTTGGCGGACTAGAACAGCTACAACTGATTGAGCCAGAAACTCCAATGGACTTTTCAATGGCCTTAGCAATGGTTGTAGGTTCATTTGTTAGTGCGGGTACGCTAACGGCCGATTTTGTTCGCTTTGGTAAAAAGCCAGCAAGCGCAGTATTGATTACTATGGTTGCATTCTTCATCGGTAACTCGCTGATGTTTATCTTCGGCGCAGCCGGCGCAGCAGCGACAGGCCAATCAGACATTTCAGATGTGATGATTGCACAAGGACTACTGCTTCCAGCGATCATCGTGCTTGGCTTGAACATCTGGACAACCAATGAAAACGCACTTTATGCATCTGGCCTTGGTCTATCTAACATTACTGGTCGCTCAAGTACTACAATGTCTATCATTAACGGCATCATCGGTACGATTTTCGCGCTTTGGTTGTACAACAACTTCGTAGGTTGGTTAACCTTCCTATCGTTGGCGATTCCACCAATGGGTGGCGTAATCATCGCTGACTTCTTCGCAAACCGTAAACGTTACAAAGATTTTGCAAATGCAGAGTTCCAAACCGTTAATTGGGCTGGCATTATCGCGGTAGCAACAGGCGTAGCCGCTGGTCACTTCCTTCCTGGCGTTGTTCCTTTGAACGCAGTGTTAGGTGGTGCAATCAGTTACCTCGTGCTTAATCCTCTATTGAACAAAAAAGCTCTGAAATCTCAGGCCGCTTAAGGACACACTATGACAACCTTATTAATCAAGAACGCGAAACTTCAAGACCAAGAGGGCTTGAAACAGATTCTGATTGAAAATGGTCAATTTTCTCGCATTCTCGATAATGACGCACAAATCAATCATCAAGGTGACATCCTTGATGCTGAAGGTGGCATTGCAGTTACACCGTTCTGTGAACCGCACATTCACCTAGATACCACTCAAACCGCTGGTGAGCCTAACTGGAATATCTCTGGCACTTTGTTTGAAGGTATTGAGCGTTGGGCTGAGCGTAAAGAACTGCTATCAATTGAAGACGTAAAATCGCGTGCGAAGCAAACACTGAAATGGCAGATCGCTAACGGTGTTCAACACGTGCGTACTCACGTTGACGTATCTGATCCAACGTTAGTTGCGTTAAGAGCGATGGTTGAAGTTCGTGAAGAGATGAAAGAGTGGGTCAACATTCAGATCGTCGCATTCCCTCAAGAAGGCATTCTTTCATACCCGAACGGCAAAGAGTTGCTTGAAGAAGCAGTGAAGATCGGCGCTGACGTTATCGGTGCTATCCCACACTTTGAATTCACTCGCGAATACGGTGTTGAATCGCTGCATTATGTATTTGAACTTGCACGTAAATACAACTGCTTGATCGACGTTCACTGTGATGAAATCGACGACGAGCAATCTCGTTTTGTTGAGACACTTGCAGCCCTTGCTCATAAATTTGAAATGGGCGAAAAGGTCACCGCTAGCCACACTACTGCGATGGGTTCATACAACGGTGCTTATGCCTCTCGCCTATTCCGTCTATTGAAGATGTCTGGTATCAACTTTGTTGCGAACCCGTTAGTGAACATTCACTTACAGGGTCGCTTTGATGATTATCCAAAACGTCGTGGCGTGACACGAGTTAAAGAGATGCTAGCGGCAAACATCAATGTGTGTTTCGGCCACGATGATGTGTTTGACCCATGGTACCCACTAGGTACAGCGAACATGCTTCAGGTACTACATATGGGGCTGCATGTAACACAAGTGATGGGCTACGACCAAATCAACAACTCGCTTGATCTGATCAGTAATAACTCCGCTCGCACGCTGAACATCCAAGACAACTACGGTATTGAAGAAGGTAAGCCTGGTAGCCTACTGATTCTTCCTGCTGACAATGGCTTTGATGCAGTACGTCGCCAGGTACCAGTGCAGTACTCTGTGCGTCACGGTAAGGTGATTGCAGAGACTCAACCAGCTAGAACAAAAATTAACTTAGATCAGACTGAAGATATCAACTTTAAGCGTTAATATCGTCTATACTAATCATGAAAAGGAGGCTTAGGCTTCCTTTTCAGTTTGTCATGGCGCGTAACTTTATAAAACCATCAGCTATTTTAGGTAGTTTTTGTTAACCAGCACAACATGACAAAAAAACTCGCTGATTTCTCAATCAATGAGTGTACAACAGGAAAGACTGTGTTAACATGCACTCGCTCTGTTAGCCGGAGTTATTTAAGTTAGATGAATAGTAAAAAATGACATGTAAAATCGTTACCCGTTTTTGTAAGTAGTTTTTCCTTATTTCTTAGCAATATTAAATAATTCAATTATCAGCGCATTGCAGTAATGCAATCAACAATTTAGAAAATTTATGAATAAGGGACAAATTATGTCTAACACAAATACTGGCACTGTAAAATGGTTTAACGAAGAGAAAGGTTTCGGTTTCATTTCTCAAGACAACGGCGGTGCTGACGTATTCGTACACTTCCGTGCAATCGCTTCTGAAGGCTTCAAAACTCTGAAAGAAGGCCAAAAGGTTTCTTTCGAAGTTGAAAACGGTCAAAAAGGCCTACAAGCAGCAAACGTTGTTGCTCAATAATTAGCTTTTAGCTAAAAAGAATTTTAAAGCGCTGATTTTTATCGGCGCTTTTTTGTATCTGTCGAAAAGTTTTCGACACTCCCTTTCCGTTGATAACTTCCTCTACCACACTCTTCAATCTCTAGCCCCCTATTTCAAACAACTACACTTTTACTCATCAATTTAGAGCGTCATTTTCTGAAATCATTGCTAAGCTTTAGTGTTGATATTTACATCGCTGATACAAAGTGAATAACCAAAAATATGTTTAAAGAACAACCCATTAGATCTTACATATGAATACGCAATCGATATTCATAATAAAAATGAGTTATTTATCCAATCCTCATCCATTAATCATATAATTTTTAAAGCAAATACCTGCGAAATCCGCTAACCTTGTCGACAAGTGGCTTTAGTTATTTTGGTATCTGCAGTAAAAATAATGAACAAAGACGAATTTCAGAAATCCACCGCAAATCTAAAAAAAGCGGTGCCTCTTATGATGAAAAACAGGGTGTCTACTACACCTGCAAATTACGCACTTTGGTACACCTATGTCGATAACGCTATCCCACAGCTGACTCAAGACATGGACGGTGTTTTAGAACACTACGGTATTTGCCCTCCAGCCGTTGGTGAGCAGCTATATAACAATTATGTTGCGAGCAAATCCGAAACAAATATCAATGACCTTCGCGCTAATTTGGAACTGTTAGTTTCTGAAGTTTCGAATTCGATGAACGACACCCTGACCGACACCTCTGCATTTTCTGACATGATCGATAAAAGCTTTGAAGATTTAGCTCGTGTTGATAATGAAAGTTTATCGATCGATGAAGTTATGTCTTTGGTTCGTCAACTGGTTTCTGAATCACGTCACATTCGTCACTCCACTCAGTTTTTAAACTCTCAGCTAAACTCTGCAACGTCAGAAATCACCAAGCTTAAAAGCCAACTGGTAGAAGTTCAGAAAGATGCACTCTTTGATAGCACTACGACACTCTATAACCGACGCTCTTTCGATCGAGATATGGAAACCTTGTGCGAAGCGCAGCAATCTTTGTGTTTGATTCTTCTCGATATCGACCATTTTAAAAACTTCAACGACACCTATGGCCACTTGTTTGGCGATATGGTTCTTAAAGGAATTGCTCGTAAGCTGAAGCTAAGTTGCCGAGAAGGTATCTCTGCTTATCGATTTGGCGGTGAGGAGTTCGCACTCATAGTGCCAAACAAGTCTTTGCGTATTGCCCGTCAGCTCGCAGATACCAATCGTCGATCTCTTGAAAAGCTGTCAATTAAAGATCGCCGCAGTGGTGAACAAGTCGGCAGCATCACCGCATCGTTTGGGGTTGCTGAACTTGAACCCGGCGAATCAGCACAATCGTTGATCGAACGTGCAGATAAACTGCTTTACGAAGCAAAATCACTTGGTCGCAATCGAGTCATGCCTCTTTAGCTTTATCACTGACACGACTTAACTAAAGGCAGTGAAGCATTCATCGACATACGTTTAAAAAGAACAACAAAAAGCCCCCAGGACTAACTAGTACGTTAATCTTGGCGGCTTTTGTTCAGCTATAAGTATTGACTTATTACTTACAGGGTTAAAACTCTACAGCGAGCTGAACCTACTTTGTGACACTAAAGCTGATAGCAGTAATTCAAGCAGTAATCTTCGCCACTCTTTGCTCTGAACTCTTTATCTTCGCTACATGCCTTTGGTTTACCTTTTGAATCACCTTGAATCAAGCTGATCCAGTGGCGCATAGCTGCGATAGTCTCTTCGCGCATTGTAGTCGTAGCTTCCATTGGTGATTGGCCGAATGTGGTGCATGATTCTAACTGAATATCATCAATCTCCACCAACTCGATGCAACCCGTCCCTTTATGGCAACCAAACATCACCTCTAAGTGGCTGCCACTGCCATCTCGGAATAAGATTGAGTCTGGGTCATTCTTCTCCCCCATGTACGCTACAAACTGTTTAGGGTGCTTTAGGCCACTATGCTGGCCATCTTTAAAGTAAGCCATGATATGACGGTAATCGACTACATAGCTGGTTACGTCTTGGTGTGAGCCATTCTCTAGTGGGAATAGTCGATCAAGCAGCTGTTTTGCTTTAACTTGCTTCTCAGTTTGCTGGTTGGCACTGATTGTCTCCACGGCAAAGACAGCTTCAGCGATAAATGGCTTTGATTGTTTTTGGATTTCTGTTTTATCGAATGTCAGCATATTCATAGTCTTTCCCTCTTGACCAGTCCGGTGAAACTCACCGATTTCTACAGCGAAAATGTGTCCTAGAGCAATTATTCCAAACTAACGTTTAATTTATTTGTCATTTTGTGAATTGCTTAGTTTGTAGATTAGCGCTTTTTTACATACAATTTCACAACAAAAATTTTACAATGTGAATTTTACAAATATGGCCTTGTCAAAAAGTTTAGTTCGTCAGTCACATTTCCTAGGTACGAAAATACGTAACCTTCGAAAACGTAACCATTTAACGATGGAAGAGCTGTCTGCGCGCTGTATTAGGATCAACCCAGAATACGCACCTTCCGTTTCTTACCTTTCAATGATTGAGCGTGGAAAGCGGGTCCCAAGCATCGATATGCTAGAAGTGATTGCCCAGGTCTTTCAGAAAAACCCAACGTGGTTCCTCGACGATGAATCGGAACAACAAGCCATTGCACCTGATAAAGGAAATCGGGGTGGAATAAGTGGCATGGCACTCGAACCGAGCTTCCTTTTTTCCAACGACATTCTTCAAATCGCGATTCCTGAGATGCTTTCGCAAACGGGAATCTCCGGTCGCCAATTTGCGCATCTATTGATTCGGGCACACCAAGAGAGCAACCAGAACCACTTCCCTGACCTTGAGCGAGCTGCAGAAGAAGTTGGTCTAAAACGTCTTAACCTCAGCGTAGAAGACCTCATAGACATCGCTAGAAGCCTAGGAATCAACATCCGCTGGGTTACACGGACACCTCAAGACGTAGTCGACGAGCTAGGAATTAATGCCAAGCAACTGGTTACTTCATTTTTTGAGCCTCCCGGTACTATCTTCTTAAACGAAATTCTCAAGGAATACCCAACTCGTCTAAAATACGACCTCTCGGTTTATATCGGCCATTGCATTCTGCACAGCAAAGAGGGGCTAAAAAGTGTGTTGTCGGTAGGTAACAACAATACATGGGACGACAACCAAGTTTCAGGCTCTTCTCAGCTGAACTCTCAAGACATTCTTCAAGCATGGCGTGACTTCGAATCTAGCTTCTTTGCCGGAGCACTGCTGTGTCCGAAAGTCCCATTTAGACAGTTACTCGACCGCACTGGTTACGAAATCGACGTTCACAAAAGAGCAGGGGTTTCCCCCTCTGTTGCAATGCGCCGAATGACAGTAGTATCGCCCTACCCTCACTGGCATTACTTTGATGCTTACGGGCCTGGGAAGCTCAAGGCGGTATACCGCGGGAACGGGATTCCACTGCCTTGGGGAAATATGAGAACGGTCGCTGATCCATGTCAACATTGGGCTGTGTTCCGTCGATTATCGGAGCCTCGAGCGGGAAGCTCGGCTCAAATCTCCATTTTAAATGTGGGAGACGAGCCAAGAATCTACTGCTGTGAATCCATCAATATGACGGATCCCGCGGGTAACAATCGTGTGTTGTGTGCTGGTATAGATCTCAACCCTGCGATTGATGCTCAAGGCGGTAATTCAAGAGACATAGCAGAGCAGCTAAAAGCATCATGTGTTAACAACGGTGGCTCTGTGGCAATCCCGCGCAACATCAAGAAAGATCTCACGACAATAGCCAAGATTCTAAATATAAATTGGATTGAACGTGGGATAGAGACAGAGGCAAGGCTTATCTGCTCCAGAGGTGGAGAATGCCCTCGCCAACCAAGCTGTTATTCGAAGTGTGGTGAGTAAAGAAGTAATAACAAAAAATAGAACCTAAAATTCAGGCAAAAAAAAACCAATCACAATAAGGGTGATTGGTCATATATTTTGTGTGAACAAAAAAGGTTCACTAACAACGTCAGTTGGCTAGGTGACCCTCGGCTTAAGAAGGGTCACCATTACTAATGCAGTATGCGTGCCAACTTTTAAAACACGTATTTACTACGCATCTGGACACGTATTGTTCGTAAATGCTTATTTGTTTTGCAAACTGAAATTGCAAATTGCAAAATCCAACAAAAACGCTAGTGATTATGTTGTTATTAATAAATCCTTAAAGATTCATTTCCCTTTCCCAAAATGCCGTACTTCCCTTAGGTTCAATCACTTTAAACAGCAATAAACCTCTCCTGAGTTACAAATCAACGCCCATAAAAAAACGCGAACATTGAAATTCAATATTCGCGCTTATTTGAGTTAGATAGCAGAAAGTCCCGAATCAACGAGAACTCTCCTAAAAAGCACTCTCGTTATTGGACCTTTATGATCTATCTAAGAGACTCTACTTCTGAGGAGCTGGCTTAGAGCGGCTTCTAGACGGTGACGGTTTGTTGCCTGTCGGCTTATTTGACGACTTGCTCGGACCGTAGCTACCACCGTAACCAGACTTCTTAGGCTTACCTGCGTTGTTTGGCTTACCTGTACCGGTAGTTTTACCCGCACCGCTTGGCTTGCTCAGAGTGTTCTGAGAACCTGCGTTATTTGCAGCAGGTTTATTGCCCGCATTACCGCGTTTAAAGTTACTGCCATTGTTTCTTACTGATTTATCTTCACCAGTCGCGGCTGAATTGTTTTCAGTCGGCTTCTTTCCAGACGTTGGCTTACGCTTTGGCGCAGATCCATTACCCGCTACATGGCGCTTGTTCTTACCTGCAGGTTTATGTCCACGAGCGTTATCACCAGAGCGTTGACCATCAGCATGCTCACGTGGCTGTTTTGCTTTTTTCGGCTTCTTAGGCTTGATTGGACGTGTATCTAAACGAGATTCTGGTAGCTTGTTTACTGGCGAGAAGCCTTCAAGCTCACGACGCTCTAGTACTTGTTGAATAAGACGTTCAATACCGAACAACTCGCCCACTTCATCAGCACAAACCAGTGAAATCGCTTTACCTACTTCACCAGCGCGGCCAGTACGACCGATACGGTGTACATAGTCTTCTGATACATGTGGAAGATCGAAGTTAACTACTTGGGGCAGTTGTGGGATATCAATACCACGAGCAGCGATATCAGTTGCAACAAGTACTCGTACCTTACCCGTTTTAAAGTTCTCTAAGGCTTTAGTACGTGCACCTTGGCTCTTGTTACCATGAATAGGTGCAGCAGTGATGTCTTGTTCTTCAAGGAAGCGAGCAAGCTTATTCGCGCCGTGTTTCGTCTTGCTGAACACCAACACTTGTCGCCAATCGTTATCTTTGATTAGCTTCGCTAGCATTGCGCTCTTTTTCTTTTTGTCTACTGGGTAGATGCTTTGCTCAACGGTTTTTGCCGTCGAGTTAGCAGGGCTTACTGAAATCTCAACAGGATTGTTAACTAAGCCTTTCGCTAAGCTGCGAATATCATCAGAGAACGTCGCTGAGAACAGTAGGTTCTGACGCTTCTTAGGTAAGAAAGCCAAGATCTTACGGATGTCACGGATGAAGCCCATGTCTAGCATGCGGTCAGCTTCATCTAGCACTAGGATTTCTAGTTGGTCAAAACGCACGGCATTTTGGTTATATAGGTCAAGTAGACGACCCGGTGTCGCCACCAACACATCACTACCTTTACGCAGTTTTTGCATCTGAGGGTTAATCTTCACACCACCAAACACAACCGTAGAGGTAAGCGGTAAGTTAATACCGTACTTCACTACGCTGCCATTTACTTGCGCAGCAAGCTCACGAGTTGGCGTTAACACCAGCGCACGTACTTGGTTCTGACGTACGCGAGGGCCTTTTGACAACATTTCAAGAATAGGTAGCGTGAAGCCTGCAGTTTTACCTGTACCTGTTTGAGCAGCGGCCATCACATCTTTGCCCGTTAGGACAGCTGGCACGGCTTTCTCTTGTATTGGTGATGGCTTATCGTAACCTTGTGCTTCAATAGCTTTAAGGATCGGTTCAGAAAGGCCAAGGGAGGTAAAACTCATAGATTATTTTCTCAGTTGAATAACATTTAGTATGAGCAACACGTTAAAAAATGCGTTGCTTCAGCTTTTGCTCATCAAATACATTGATACGGAGCAAAGCGCGGTATTCTGAGGCTTTTCCCCACATTCAGCAACTAAATTCTAATCGCAGCTCAAATTCAACCTAGATAACTTGACGCTTCTGTTCGTACATTTTTTCATCAGCCGCTTTCAAGAGCGCATCGACATCATTGTAGTTGTTATTATGAATAACCCAACCAACACTAATTCGAAGATAAATAGAGTGCGCCTCGTAAACAACTGGTGCCGCGCACATCGCCTTTCGTAGTTTAGTCACGATCGACGATACGTGTTGATCATCAATGATGCGTGGCAATAAAACTAAGAACTCATCACCGCCTATCCTTGCGACGATATCTGAAACTCGTAGTTCACTCCTAATTCGGTTTGCACACTCGATCAATACCTGATCGCCAGCTGCATGGCCATAAGTGTCATTGATCGCTTTAAACCCATCGAGGTCGATATTTACAACGGCAAACGTTCTCGCTCGCTGTTTTTGAGTAGTTTTAAAGGCCTGCTTGAGGCTATACATAAAGTATCGACGATTCGGTAACATCGTTAGCTCATCATGCATTGAGCGGCTATCTGCAATGCGGTACAGGCGATAAATCGTAAAGAAGGCAAACGCCAGCACTAGCATTATGGAATAACCCACTAGCCTTACCGCTTGGATTCGGTACCAAGGTTCATCCATCAATACATATTCGTTACCAGAAAGAGCAAGGTACCAACCACCATATGGGAAACTTACCTGTTCGGTGGCAAACGCATTATCGAACACATCCTGAGTACCATAAAAGACAGCGCCATCTTTACCTGAACTGTTTTTACCACGTATCGCAAGTTGATACTTGTTCTCGATCTTCCCGATTCCGACATCTTCAAACAGCTCGTCTAAGCCAATAGCAGCGCTAGATACACCCCAGTAATCTTGATTGAAAGGCGGATCTCGGAAGATCGGAGTACGTGTAATAAGGGCTTGCCCTCCTTGAAACAGCTCAAAGGGACCCGCAATAAACGTATTGCCAAGATTACGAGCTATCTCTACAGACTCCCATTGGTTTGGGTGATCGCGATAATTAATACCTAGAACCTGCTCATTACCTTCCAGAGGGTAAACAAAATTTAGAATGTCGTCTTTGGCGAGTCCGATAAGTCGAATATGGAAGCCATCTTGAATGATATTCTCTGCAATCTTATCCCAATTTTTTACCTCTCCATCGGGGTTGATGGTCACTAAGGTCGAGAAATTATTGAGGATATACATATCTGACACGATCGCGGCTTCAATCCGAGAACGAATAATGGATAGTTGCTTTTTTGCCTCTGAATACGATTCGTTTTTAAGAAAAGTTAATTGCTTGGCATGAAAGAACTCAATTGCGCTTACTATCGCAAGAAAAAAAAGAAAAGATACTACTCTGGCAGACCACTGCTTGCTAGAACCACTTGGCATTTACGAACCTCTAACACTATTGTTCTATATACTGCCTTATAACGGCTCATTTCTGGCTTATTGCCCCAGTATGCCGCTAAGTCATTAAAAATCCATACTGACGTCGACTATCTATCAAATATTGAGTGATCCATCACTTCAAACTTCTTTACTAAACGAATGGTTTAATCAAAAAGGGTTAGTGAACCTTATAAAGCTTACATTGTATTGACTCAACGCTTACATTGAAGGATTCATCAATGTTATTTTACATAGACTAATAATCAGCTTGGTACCTCACGACATGAAGTTAAAAACTATCACACTGTGTACATTGCTATCAGCCTCGGTTGCCGTTCACGCACAAGAAAACGTTCAAGCGCCAACCGCAGTGAACGTTCAATCCCAAGCAGATTCGCTCAATTCTCAAGAACAATCTTTCAAGCAATCTGCAGACCTAATTCGCACCACCTACGAAAGCCAGCTTTACACCCTGCCTGCATTCAAAGAAGGTCACTACGGGCTGCGCATGTATCGTCAAACATTAGACGATAAGTATTCAGCGGCGGTGTGGAGCGACATGGCTCGAGTGGCAAGCAAGCTCAGCACCCTGTCGAATGACGTTCAAACCATGGAACAAATCGTACTCTACTCAGAGAAGCGAGTTGCATCTTATATTGGTGATAACGATGAGCGCAGTATTCGACGCTACAACATCACCAAGCACATGCCTGAATACCTTTACCTTGGTGTTGACCTTCTAGGCTCTATGGCTCGTGCTAACGAATACGGTTTAGAACACAAGAACGATGCCAAGCTACGCGAAATCATTCGTCGCTATGACTTCTCACGATACGTGACCAATGAAGACATGGTGAAAGCGTGGGCCGCTCAATTAGCGAATCAGGTTTACTGGTTGCGCCAACTGGGTGAGCAGGATGTCGTTGATGAGTTCGTCGCTACCTTCAAGAAAGCATATCCAGACGACAAAGACAAAAAGCTTTCGAGCCAGCAATTTGGCAACAAGATCTATGGTATGACACACGTGATCTTTGGCGATTCCGAATACTATCAGCATCAAGTAAGCGAACAAGATCATCAATGGATCTACGATTACTTCAGAGAAAATATCGATACGATTCTGCTTCGAGCGAAAGAGGATGTGATTGCCGAGGTTGGATTAACCTTCTTATTGGCAGGTTTAGAAGATGATCCAGTAGTAGAGAAAACTCGACTCGCGATTCAAGCTTCAATCGATGAGAAACAGGGCATGATCCCTTCAATTACTGGCGATTTTGACCTGGAGTATGGTGAGCACCGCAACGTGTTAGCCATCATGCTACTCGATTGGCAGCAAGTAAATGAAGCGCCGACTTATGAAGGCAACCCTAAGGTGTTTACTAATGTCCCTTACGGACTCATTAAAAACCAACCGAAGAAGAACTAGCAGCGATACCTAGGTTGGTCTTAGAACCCTAAAAGCCGCATACCTTTCGAGGCCTGCGGCTTTTTTAATTCTTACCACACCGTCATTTCGCTCTGGTTTAGGTTTGAACTTAGGGGCAGACTTTGTTCATCACTATCGTAAAATCCCCTTCTGCGTAGCCTTCTACTAAAGAGACATCCTCACAAAGTGATTTACAGAAGCGATATACGCCCTGAGGGTGATAACTCATCAAGGTATTACGTGAAGGATATTGGCTTGAGTTGAGAAGATTAAAAATCACCGTCTGATTCGCCAATTCATACATGCGAGTAATCATGTTTGTCAGGTAGTCGGAATCACGAGAGGTATAATTCAGTGAACCACTAGCGATAACAATATCGTGGGCCTCAAGGTTCATTTTGCTCATATCACCAGACAAAAACCGACAACGATCTTCTGTGTAGTTTTGCTTCGCCTTCTTTAGAAAGCCTGCGTGTTGGTCAACACCGGTGTAAGATTGAATGCGGTAGATGCAGTCGAGCAATTCAAACAACTCGCCATAACCACAGCCCAAATCTAAAACGCTCTTCTTATTAAAGTCAGCCGCACGAGCGATCACTTCAAAGCGACACAATTGGCTCTCTTCGCTAGTCCAACCTAAAGCTTTAGCCTTGTCGCCATTCGAGCGGTTAGTCTGTTTCCGATGATAGCGATACACCTTCCAACGATCGAGCCAGTGCATTCAAATCTGCCCCACTTCAATGAACATCAGCACACCTTAATGAGATTAAGCTTTAGAACTTGAAGAAAAGAGTCCACCGATTTTATAACCAATCGCATAACAAACCACGGCAATAGTCACAAACACCAATGCTGAGAAGAAGTATGCCACCGATGCCGCTACGCCTGTGCCCCACACGACGCTGAACACCAAACCGAGATAAGCCTCTTGCGGCCACTGAGAAATAGGAAACTGAGTACCACCAGCAATAAGATAAACCATCGCAAACAAGCCGATAAAGGCGGTGATAAGACCAATGAGAACGCGCATGTTCATGGGAAGACCTTTGAATAATTGGACTTGGTTGCTTTTGTTCTGGTCAAAACCGAATGTTCTCAGCTGAAACCGAACGTTATTAATCGCAACCTAATGATATTCAAGTATATCGGATAAAACAGGCTTGCTCTATTACTCTTCCGAGTGAGCGTAAAACGATATAGAAGTAATAAGATAAGTCGTTAAGTCCGAATGAACTTAACGAGCAGGCATAAAAAACGGACACCCTTCTTACATAAACTTCGTAAGTAAGGTGCCCGCTTTTAGTGAATCTAGCTGTTTTTGCTAAACCTAGCTTAAAGAAGGATGAAGATACCCGCTAAACATGCACTCATTAGGTTTGCTAGCGTACCAGCAGCTACAGCTTTCAAACCTAGGTTAGCAACTTCAGCGCGACGCTCTGGCGCCATGACACCGATTGAACCTAACTGAATCGCGATAGAACCAATGTTAGCAAAGCCACACAGAGCAAAAGTCACGATTACTTGGCTGTGTTCAGATAGCAGAGCTTTGTTCTCAACGAAGTCAATGAAAGCAACAAATTCGTTCATAACGATCTTCTGACCGATGTAAGAACCCGCCATCAACACTTCATCACTTGGGATACCGATTAGCCATGCAAGAGGCGAGAACAGGTAACCGAAGATAGCTTGCAGTGTAATACCCGCAAAACCGAACGTTTCACCTAGGCTTTCTAGGCCAGTGTTGACCATCGCAATCACACTCACGAAGGCAATCAACATAGTACCAACCGCTACCGCAACCTTCATACCGTTCATCGCGCCACTTGCCAATGCATCAATCACGTTGCTTTGGTCAGCTTTATCGAGCTCGATGTGGTCGTAGTCACTCGGTGTGCTGCGCTCAGGAACAATGATCTTCGCCATTAACAGGCTACCCGGAGCCGCCATAAAGCTTGCTGCGATAAGGTATTTAAGCTCAACGCCAAGGCCCGCATAACCACCAAGTACACTACCCGCTACCGACGCCATACCGCCTGCCATTACAGCAAACAGTTCCGAACGAGTCATAGACTTTAAAAAAGGACGAATAAGAAGAGGAGACTCACCCTGAGAAAGGAAGATATTACCTGTAGCAACTAGAGATTCAGCTTTACTTGTACCCAGCAGTTTTTGCACCGCTCCGCCCAAGATTTGAATCACTTTTTGCATGACACCTAAGTAATAAAGCGCAGAAATCAAAGCACTGAAGAAGATAATGATTGGAAGTACGCGAACCGCGAAAATGAAGCCTTCAGTAGCAAGGTCACCGAAAAGGAAGGCAATACCAACGTCTGCAAAACCAAGCAGGCTAGAAACACCATTACTTAGGCTTGTTAGCGCCAATTGTCCCCATGGGAAATACAAAACCAAGGCCGCAAAGCCGATTTGAAGTAATAGAGCACGAGAGACCGTTTTCCAGTTAATCGAAGAACGACTTTCAGATAGCAGGTACGCGCAAGCAATCAGTGCAAGAACACCGACAAAACCAAATAGAATATTCATAATGTGTCCTAGTAATCCTTAAAGAGTGAACATGAGCCAAGCAAATGACATCAAAGGAACAGGACAAAGAACCGCAAGCAAAACGCTACGCGATGAAGGAGCTAACAGGGTTAGCGAATGTAACAACGAGTTGTTCATGTAAAAAATCACCTTATACAAGCAGTGGAACGTAGCTGGTCCGGTCCGTGGGGTCATTCACATATCCATGTGACGGCTTGTATTGGCTAAGCACCGGCTTAAAACCGGAAAAGAAGTATAAACAGTTAAGTGAGACTTTCATCACATTTTTTGACGCAAACGATCGCGCGGTCATAAAGCGTACAAATCGAACTACTTCTCGCAATAATTAATTTTTCCAGCAAGAAATAATGCAAAAAAAACCATCATTAAAACAAAAAGCCACAGAGTGTGGCTTTTTCAAAATATGAGATCAAAGTGGGAATAACTAGTTTAGCAGGGCACTTTTCACTTCAGCATCTCGGAATATCTCTTCAAAACGCTGTTTGTAGATCAGTTGCATCTCATTGATGATTGCACCACCATCAGGTACATCATTCTCGCCTTGGAAATTTTTGCTGAGTAGCTTATTACCAGCTTCATCATAGATAATCACATTAACGTTGTACCAAGAGTTATCCGTAAATGCGTGGAAGTCATACTTCCACTCATTCAAGACAAACATCATCGATTTGTTGTCGAATGCTTTCATCTGCTCAGCAACCTTGGTGATATCCTCTTCAGGCGTCGTCTCAACCGACTCAACAGCTACTTGCTGTTTTTTCAAGCCTGCGACCAATCTGTCAGTCAAAAATTGAGACATTGGCTGCTGTGTCGCCGTGTTGTAGGTATAAGGAATACCTAACGAACTGCGAATAATTCCCTCAAATTTTGGCTCTTTATCATGATCGAGAACGTATGGTCTCTTATCGATTACAGCGACGGTCAACGCTTTTTCCTGTGGAACTTCATTGAGTTGAGGCGCACTTTGTTCTGCTGTTAATACCGTTGCACAACCAGAAAGCCCTAACGATACTGCAGAGAGCAGTAAACTGACGAGTTTTTTCATAGATTTACCTATCTTATTGTTTTGAATAGGCTGTTCTAACAAAAATCGACTTAATGAGTAAACATTCATAAAATCAATATTTTACATAATTGTTATTTATATAAATTCGCTCACACATCGGGTTAAATTTATTGAGTCATCAGTCAATAACAAGGGTTTGTAACGGAACGTTATGAAATGAACAGATTATGTTCAAGCTATCAAGCAAAAGCACAAGGACATCGGCGCGTACTATGTTCTAGCACCAAAAATTACGATGCCTCATGCTCGTCCTGAAGATGATGTGAACGAAGCATCACTGCAAGTGACAGTATTCAAGAAGGGTGTTGATTTAGAGTCGGAAGACAACGGTGACGTTTATCTTTCAATTACTCTGGCGGCAATGGACTCAGATAGCCATATCCATACGATTATGGCGCTATCAGAGTTATTCCAAAATGATGATGACATTG
This sequence comes from Vibrio crassostreae, assembly GCF_041439375.1. Lineage (GTDB taxonomy): Bacteria > Pseudomonadota > Gammaproteobacteria > Enterobacterales > Vibrionaceae > Vibrio > Vibrio crassostreae_D. Next base: position 81,626 of record NZ_JBGONY010000010.1, read on the forward strand.
ATGCCATTATCGCAGCGGAAACTGAGCAAGCGATCATCGAGATCTTAAAGCGCTACTAACCTCGCTATCTTGCTCCTAAGTGAATAAGCCCCCAAATAAAAAGCGATAGCCTCGGCTATCGCTTTTCTGCTTCTGGTGTTAAGTCATTTTTCATCGAGCGTGATTTAGGGAATCACACATCTAAAAGACTCACTGGCACTAAAACGCGTACATTCTTTTATCTGTCGATAATTCAAAGCAGTATTGCGCATGTTTTTTAAGACACTCAAACACTTCTCTATCCAGCTTAAAGTTATCAACGTGGTCCGTCAAAATAGCCATCGTCTGTTCTAGCGTCATGCCCGCACGATAAGGGCGAGACTGAGTCAACGCTTGGAACACATCCACCACAGCAACAATTCGACTCGGTTGATCCAGCTCTTCAGCCGTTTTTCCCATTGGATAGCCCGAGCCATCCAACCTCTCATGGTGATTAGATGCCCACTGGCAAACCTGAGGAGAACTGAATAGCTCCTGCAGAGCGAATCGCGTGTCCGTAGCGTGGCGTTTAATGCAGCAATATTCTTCTTCAGTAAGTAAATCCGGCTTATGCAGAATGTCGTTAGGGGTTTGCAGTTTACCGATATCATGAACCAAACCCGCTAAATAAAGTTTACGCTGAGTGGTGTATGAATAACCCATCTGCTTAGCGAGGTATTCAGAGAGCTGCCCTACCTTCAGCGAGTGCTTAAAGGTAAACGAACTCTTGGTATCAACAACATTGGCAATAAATTCAGCGAAGGCGACCGTCTCATCCAACGACATTTGCTGAGAGAAGAAAGGCACAGGTTCAAAGTTATCCCTCATATTTTCAATGTAAGGGATCTCCATCGAGAACCAGAAATCATCCAAATCGACCAATTCGCACATATGTTGCACAAGGTTGGATTCGAACATTTCATCCGCTTGTTCTGTTAAGAGTTCAATAATGCTGGCTTTGCCACCGGGTGTGAGGTTTCCATAACGATCTGAAGAAGTGATGCCATACAAGTAGCCGACCCTATCGGCAAGCATCACGATGGCTGCTAACTCTTTTTCTAACTCGCTAATATGAATAGCCTTTAACTCAACCCAAGGGGTGTGATGATAAAGCACTGGCTTAGCGAATATAGAAAGAACCGGGCACTCTTTTAGAATTTGGTAGCCCTTTTGACAATGGTGGTAACTCGAGTCAGGAATGAACCCTGAAACCAAACTACGTTGCTCATCAATTTGAGAGACACCACAGTCGTGAATTAACCCCAATGAGAACGCAAGTTGCGCTTGTTCTTCTTCCCATCCCACACTCAGAGCACATCGATACGCGATGTAACCCACCCTCTGTCCATGATTTTTGCTTTCGAAACCGACGTTATCAAGCGCCTTAGCAATACCAAATAGAGCCTTCCTTAGGTCTACGGTCACGTCCTGGCAATGTTGATTCATTAATTAAGCCTAGATTTTTTATAGTTTTTATATATTTAGGCCGCTAATACTAATGCATACTTAATGATTATATACACAACTATTGTAAGGTTTAATGAGTTTCGTGATAGATCTAACGTATCACGAAAACTCCGTGCTACAAGTGGTTGCATATTAAAAATCATGCGACATTATATACTGCCGACTAAGATTCACTAAAATCAGCAGCCATAAGAAAAGGAAAGACATGTTTAAAACAGTTATTGATGACGAACTATCCATCGCATTGGTTGAAGAGAGTTTCGCTGTTCATTACGCAGAGATCTCACAAAGCCAGAATGAGTACCTAAGCCAATGGCTTGTGTGGCCGCCACATTGCAAAACTGAGCAAGATTTTAGGATCTTCATCCAACGCTCGCTGCACGATTATGCGGAAGGTAAAAGCATGACATGTGCGATTATCTATAAAGACAAGGTCGTCGGTAACTGTAGTTTCAATACCATTGATCATGATAAGCAAAAGGTGACGATAGGTTATTGGTTATCTGAGACATACCAAGGAAAGGGGATTGTGACACGCGTTGTCCAGAAGCTGATTGATATAGCTTTCAATGAGTTAGATATGGAAAAGGTCGAGATATCAGCAGCAACGGGCAACCAGAGCAGTCGCAAGGTATGTGAGCGCTTACATTTCGCCTTAGAAGGTATCATTACACGTAACGAGAACTTGAATGGTCGCATCATTGACCACGCTATTTATGGCCTTCATCGTTCAAAGCAACAAGAGCGCTAACGTTTTGTAAAATAAGTAATATAATTTAGTAATTAACTATATGAAAAAGCCACAGCATAAGTCCGTGGCTTTGTTACTTGACGAGCCTAAAGAGCTCTTAAAGCTACAGCTTAAGCAACCTTTGGAATCACGATACTGAACTTGGCACCACCGTGGTTACTGTCGTCAATTTTGATATCCCAAGAAAGTTTTTTAGCCGCCGATAGAGCAATCGCGAGGCCTAATCCCAATCCCCCTGTGGTCGACGTTCTGCTTGAATCTAGTCGAGAAAACGGAAGAAACACTTCATCACGGCGCTCATAAGGAATACCAGGCCCATTATCCTCAACAACCACTAACCAACTCTCTGAGTTCTCATCTAACGTCACCCACACTTGGTCTTGAGTGTAGTTGCCAGCATTCTTAAGAAGATTATCGAACACTAAACGCGCCATTGAACAATCACATTTTATCGTACTGTCTTGTTGTACCTTTGATTCGAAGTTGACATTGTCCAACTCAGAATAACGGATCCGATCTAAACAATACTCAAGTAAACTCGCTCTGACTTTCACTAACTCAAAAAACGAGTTGTCCATTACATTCAACTTCGACAGCATGATAATTTCTGACGTTAGTTCGTTGATATCCTCAATGTAGTTATCAATATCATCGAATAGAACTTGATGATTATTTGGCGCTCCCCTTCTTAAAATATCGGTCGCCAATTGAATACGACTTAACGGGGTTCGTACTTCATGCGGGATAGCTTGAGCAAAGATATGACTCTGTTTCACCTTGCTCTCGATCTCTTCAGCCATGAAGTTAAAGCTGCTAGCTAAATCCGAAACAGGATGGATGTCATCCAAATCAGAGCGCGTACTAAGCTTCCCCTTACCAAACTGCTTCTGCTTTTCGACGAGCAACTCTATTCTTTCTTGAAAACGCCTCACAGGTAAGTAAACACTTGCTCCAATCGCCACAATCACAGCCAATAACAGCCCTAGCAAAAAGTGCCGTTCTGAATCCTCATACCATTCAATATCAGGAGAGAAAAAATCCCCAACCTCACTGAATCCAAAACTAAATTCAGAGTTTGGCAACTGAAATACTGCCGAATAGAGGTTATTTTCACTTAAATATATTGGCACACCGTTTAAGGTCGTATATAACTCACATCGTTGGCAGGGAGTCTCTCCCGACCAATCTTTCAACAGGCGTAAATCGAAGATATAAAATTGTTGGTAGCCTGTTCTATCGAGTGTTTTATATAGCGAGTCTTCTTGGTTGTGTTGGCGAACATACTGTTCAGCAAAGTAGATCCCATCATTAAGGAAGGTTTCGATCTCGGTCCTTCGCATGTACCCTTCACCAAGGTTCACAAATAAAAATATCGTTGCCGACATCCCAGTCACAATCCCAAGGTATAAACGAGCAAACATCGAGACCGAGCGAAGTTTCGCACTAATGAACTTACGCAACCAGCATGTACCCCTTGTTGCGAACCGTGCGGATCAACTGTTTGTCTTTGGCGTGAATACGTAGCTTTCGGCGCAAACCAGATACTCGCATATCAATCGAGCGGTCGTTAAAGGCATAATCAATGCCTCTAAATAACTGACAGCACTGGTCTCGAGTGACAACCTGAGAAATGTTATTAACAAGAAGATTTAAGATTTCAAATTCGGCCGAGGTGAGCTTGAGGTTTTGTCCATACAGAGTGGCACTTTGGGCTGCATTGTTGATCACGATATCGCACTGTTTTTCAACTGTTACTTCCGGAGCAGGAACAGCTCGACGTAATAACGCTTCAATTCGTGCCAACAAGGCATGACCACGAATTGGTTTTGCAACGTAATCATCCGCTCCAAACTTGAACAAGCTAACCTCGCTCATTTCATCGGCAGAGGCGGTCAACACTAAGATCATTCCATTGTAAAACTCACGAGCTTGACGACAGATTTGCGCGCCGCTCATGCCTGGAAGCATCAAGTCCAGCAGAACTAAATCAGGTTCAATACTTCGGATCGCTTCAAGTGCCAAATTCCCTTCATGAACAACGCTAACATTGTAGCCTTCAGCTTCGAGGTAAAGCGTCGTTAAACGAGCTATCTCTTGGTCATCTTCAACAATGAGCACTTTGGTTTTTGACATTTCTATCACCAGTATTTATTAAAAGCGAGGGCAGTATATATACTGTTCATATATCATCAACATTGTGGTTAGAGCCCCAATTTTACCGTACGCAAAACATAGTAATCACTTTTGTACATACACGTTTACAAACACAGGGTTCAGCAACCAATACGCCTCAATTTATGAAGGTTTCACCATTCAGAACGATCTGCTAGGGCTGTATTAATCGCCTATCCACCACTTACATTCGCTTTATTTTCTTACTTGCACTTACATTTGAGGCATTTACAAAATCCTATCAAATCAACCATCCATACACTAACGACATGATAGTCAATAAAACCATAAAACAACGATTTGTCAGGTTAAAAAACCAAAATAGAAGACTTACAATCAAAAGAAATCGATTACTTCAACCTAGCACCAGTGCTTTCCATTTCTCAGTGTGAGGCATGTCCTATTAAGTAATATCTTCTTAAAGTAACATTCAGCCAATTGATACATCGCTTCAGTATTTGGTCATTATCACTTTCTCACAGGGTTCACTTTAAGATGAATAAAACGCTTTCACTGTTACTCACCACCACAGCTTTATTTTCAACATCGCTCTTGGCTGACACCAATAAACAAGAAATGGTGAAACAGATTCAAGCACAAGTTAACTCTTGGATAGACATTCAGGTCACGCCACAAACTAGCATCATTCAAAAGATGGTCTTCAACTGTGAGTTCTACAGTGCAACCCCTTATATCAAGTCGCCTGACGGGAGCGAGAGCAGTTCTGGTTCATACCGTTTTTACTCGCACAACGGTGTTTTAGGCTCGATGACAGAACCCTTCACCACTCAACCCCTTCCGGAGTTGACGATGTGCCTTAAAGAAGACTTCGTAGTCACCAACCAAGATGAAGCTCAGTTATTGTTTGAAGCTATTGAAACGGTCTACCCAAATCATTCAATGTTCGATGAGAACTTTCCTAAGGAGATCATCAATAAGCCAAATGGTTGGCACTTCATCGATGGTGAGATTTTTGATGATAACAAAGGCTATGTCATTGAAAGCAACGCTGAAGGCAAAGTGACCAAAATCATCCGCTCACTGAATCTTTAACACGCTGTTTCTTCTATACCATTTTGTTCTTGTTTGAAACAGCTTCTTAAAGACTGTTAAAGGCCAGAATTCAATTTGACCAGCGACTGGCTGAACATAGTAAGTTCGGTGGGCGCGGTTCGACCAAACATCAGTTCACCGAGTTCAATATGATGACCAGTTATCAACCCTTCGAGCATCTCAAGTGTCCTATTTGGATATATGACATTGATAATAAGAGAATAACTTGGGCAAATAGCAGCGCCCTCCCTCTTTGGGAGTCAGAATCTATGTTTGAGCTGACGTCGCGCGACTTTAGTATAGAGATGTCAAAGGCAATAGAAGCGACCTTGGAAGAATACCAAAGGCAATTTCTACGTAACGAAAGCATCAAGATTTGGTGGAACTTCACCCCAAACTACATCTCTAAGCGTGCATTGTGTCTATTTTCTGGAATCCCATTACCCGATGGTCGGACAGGAATGTTGGTGCAAGTCATTGCTGAAGAAGGCAGCTTAAAGCACGACCTAACTTGCTCAGATGGCGTAAACCTTTCCCTTTTGTTTGATAGGACTGGAAACGTAGTGAGTGCTAACTCCGCATTTTATCAAAACTATGGTTCACCGTTTGGCACGCTATCCGACTTTGTTTCTAGCGAAGAGACCGCTGCACAGTGGTTGTTTGCCGCACGTAAAGGTCGTGAAATTCTAGAAGAAGTCAGCTGTCAAATAGATAACAAAACCCATCACTTTGACGTTCAAGGAAAGTGGCTATTTGATAAAAGCGAGCTGCTGTTAAACCTCACCTGTACAACCAAACAGAAAGAGAAGCTACTCAAAGCCAGATACAACGCAGAGCACGACTGTTTAACTGAGCTTTATAATCGTCGTGGAATAACTAATCTTCTAGAAACCAGCATTGCCTATCGCTCGCCCTTTGAGTTGATGTTTGTTGATCTTGACGGCTTCAAATTGGTCAATGACACTTATGGACACAGTGTCGGTGATCAACTACTCAAACAAGTTGGCGAGCGTCTTAAACAGTTGGTTGATGAAACGTGCATGATCGGTCGATTTGGGGGCGACGAATTCATTGTTATTGCTCATACCTGTCGAAATAAAAACATCCCTCTGCTTTGCACTCGTATTATTGATGCCTTGAACCGGAGTTTCCATATCAAAGGCATTGGTACCTTGTCTGTTGGTTGTAGCATCGGTACCGCACATTTCCCTGATAATGCCGTCGATCAAGAATCACTGCTTAAGCAAGCAGGTATGGCGATGCATATTGCTAAAGCCAATGGTCGAAATCGTTTCCAAACTTTTACTCCTTGCTTGGCACAAACTCTTCACCGTAAGGTAGAAATCCGCCATCGACTCACACGCGCACTAGAAAACGATGATCTCAATCTTCATTACCAACCGATCATGAACACCAACAGTGATAAGGTGAAGGGCTTCGAAGCGCTACTTCGATGGTCGGACAAAGAGCTGGGTAACATCGGGCCTGATGAGTTTATAACCTTAGCGGAAGAAACAGGTCAGATTGTACCGCTCGGGAAATGGGTTCTTACTCGGCACTTAAACAGTTATCGATTTGGCAACGAGAGTTTGATAGCGAATTAATGATGAGCATCAATATCTCAAGCATTCAGATGCACGCGTCCTTTGCCGAGCAATTATCGGCAATGCTTGAGTTCTACAATATCCAGTCTCAAAGTGTTGCCCTTGAAATTACCGAGTCCTCAATGATCTTCAAGCACGGTGAAGTCAGACAAGCGTTAAACGATATCTCCAAGTTGGGGGTAGAGCTTCACCTTGATGACTTTGGTACAGGCTACTCGTCGCTCTCGATGTTGCATGATCTGCCAATTAGCACAGTCAAACTCGATAAAAGCTTTGTCCATGGTTCGCATAAAGGGAGCAAAGCAATTGTTCAAGCTACCCATGCTATTTGCGACAAATTGGGGCTTAAAGTGGTAGCTGAGGGTGTCGAAACAGAAGTGCAAAAAGCATTCTTAATCGATTGCGGATACCAGTATTTGCAGGGGTTTCTATTTAGCAAGCCCATCCCATCAAATGAAGTAGAAAGCCAATTTTTAACGGGTCGATTCATCGATATTTAAAATATTACTTATCAATAAGGTCAAGTTTTAGAACACTCCGTAATCAGCAGAGTGGCGCAATATGAACGCTTACGTATGCTTACACAACACAAAACAATGAAAAAACAACAACAAGCTGTTGTTTTTTATAACAATTAATTAGTGAGGCAATCCATAAACTATATAGCAGATATACCTACCTTCTGTAATGACTTTGGTATTTCGATTACCCTCAAGCGATCCCTTTATTAAATCACATAACCGGTAAATATGAGCAGACAAAACGGCTTCACTCTCTTAGAACTTATCATCGCAGTATCGATTCTAGCGATCTTGTCTTCTACGGCTATGGTCAAGTTCTTAGAGGTTCAGGGGAGCGCCCGTGCGAGTAAAATACACGATGTGGCAGGTAACTTACGTACTGGTATCGATATGATTTACGCTAAGTCTACGATTGCAGGTGTCGAGGGTGAGTGCAACTATGTTGAGAAGACGGAAATTGAAACCTACTACGTCTGCCATGGCTATCCGATAGCCTATGTTGATTCACTAAGAAGACTGCTCAATATCGACAAAACAGAGCTCCATGTAATCAATAAAGAAGTGGTTCCTGACAGCAATGCTGAGAGAGTGGCCGCTATCTCTTTTGACGCAGATAACTACACCTATTCACCTGAAGGAAATTTTTGTCAGGTACTTTATCAACCAGAAAAAGAACCTCAGATCGTCGTACTTGATGGTGCATGTTAAATACTCACGATTGTACGCTTTCTATAGTTAACACAAAGCCACCGCAACAGATCTTTGAATATCATGTGGTTACGCTAACATTTGCTCAAAAATAACACTACTTTGTTACTATTTACGTCTTTAAGCACTGCCCAAGGTATAACACAAACTTAATTCTTTATAATTAGTCTGTAAATTTCTACGTGGGTGCATTTTTGATATAAATGTTAACAGTGTTTTCATTAAATACCTTTCATAAATAGATAAGTATAAATAGATTCCTTGCGCTATCTAACACCTCCCTCCTTAACTCTTCATTATAAAACTAACATATAAAAATAAGAATAAAACACACGACAAAAATAAAATCATCGACTATATCATCTTGTCACATTATTTATACAACCAAAATTACATATAAATTAGATCATATTAACAATCACATAAATTGACATATTTTAATTTTATCCTGAAAATTTCTGATAAATCTTACACATCAATAAACTGAATGAATACCACCAAAAGCTACATTAGAAACCTCTAAACCTTGTAACTAAACTACCACATAGGAGCTGTGGAATGGATAAATACCAAAATAAATGGATAAATCCCCCCTAGCCCTTGTAAATAATTGGCTTTCATTTATAAATCCAACTTTTGGGTGAACATCTCCATAACTTTTCATTCAAGACCAAATTCTGCGATTAATATCAACATCTTGAGAGAAAATGGTGACATTTTGGTTATATTATTTAGATCGAACTCTTGTGTTGAATGAAAATCCCAGCCATCACGCCAATATAATAACTATCGCTTAGGAGTTGAGCCATGCACTGTTCTTTCAATATAAATAACAATAATGAGAGCTTGCAACTGATCTACAATGAAGAAAAAATATATATAAAAAACGACAGCAATAAGATATCAGAGGAAAGTCTCAATAGTAAAGAGAGTTTTGTTTTCAAATATCTTATTGAACACTCATCAATATCTAACCCTCAATCTGCGAGAGACGTTGAAGAATCTTTTAAATTACATTTTGATGAAGAGTTCAGCTTATACGCATTAAAGAACATTATCGCTTCAATAAGAAAAAAGTATCGGAATTTATGTAAAAAAGCGAAGATCGATAATAACAGCGAACTTATCTCTAACCTTTATAAGGTGGGTTACTTCATCGATCTCGACAAAAGCTCTACAAACAGTATCGCACCAAAATACGACATCAACCGATTCAAGCCCAGTCAGATAGAGATGTTAAAACTGATGTTCAAGACTTATCATCGAGAACTGATTAAGGCTCTGATAGCCGTGCTCACCATCTCTTCATTTTGCCTCTTCGTTGTCTACTTTTTCCAAATCCTTTATACGACGAAGATTGCAGATGAATACAGCGAAAACACCAAACATATTGCGCAAGAAATCATGGACTACAGTTGCAATAACGAAGGGGCCGTACACTCGCTAAGGCACTCACTCAACCTTGATTCTGTCATTATGACGACGTCTCGCGGTTCATGTTATATATCCAAGACGCGCTCGAAAATAGTAGACCTTGATCAAGTTGATGACTTCTATGATAGTGCCGATTTTGCTTATTCACGTTTTGCAGATACCAAGCGCGACATTGACCTTACTGTGCGAATTTCTAAGCGCTCTATTGAAGCTAGATACAATAACTCATTATTGCCTCTGTTAGTCGATTCAGTCTCTATCCAGAAGAATGGTTATTACATTCTTAATCTAGGAGAAGAAAGCAAAGCTATCTATCAAGCATCACTGCCAACCGGCGCAACCATCACCTTCTACAGTGACGATATTGTTGCACTGTGGGCTGCACTTTCTCTGATTCTCGCCACTCTACTTTATCGCTCCTACATTCTTGGCTTCGTCATATACATGTTTCGTTGGAAAAACATCTCCTTCGAAGAAGAACCCATCATCAACACCGAAGATAACAGCGTTCTGTATTACGAGTTGCTATCGAGAGTTCGTAACGTTGGCGTTTTGAGCTTCATCAACACGATGAGACGCTCCAATTTACTTACCTTTCATACTATTTTGATCATCGAAACGGTAAGAAGAACTAAATTAAACAACAGCCATGAAATCTATGGTGTCAATGTATGCCCGAGTGCCTTGGTCGGCTCTAACTTTGCCAAATTAAAAGAGCATTTAGTCATGATGGAAGCGAATGAATTTGTCGTCGAGATTACCGAGTATTCAAACATTGGCTATGGATGTGAGGTTATCGATAACATTAAGGATGTCAAAAAGCTTGGTATCACCATCGCACTGGATGACTTTGGTACGGGCAATAACAACATCGAAATCATCAATGTTATATCTCCCACCTATTTAAAACTGGATCGCTGTTTTGTTAAGGATATCGAGTCAGGAGAGCACCATCAGGGTGTATTGCTTAATATCTCGGAAATTGGACGCTTATCAAACATCACGATGATTTATGAAGGTGTCGAGACACGTAGGCAACAATATATTTTGTGTCAGTTGGGCTACAACTTACATCAAGGTTATCTGTATAGCAGACCTCAAAGCACAACCGACGGGTAACTTAATAATAATATCAAACATCTATGGCTCAGCACCTGTTGGCCCTGCTGCGTCGAATGGATATGGCGTAGCTCTAATCTTAGATCGAACGCAGTCTTCAAGCTTCGCAGGAAAGTACGCGTCAACTAACCCTTGGGCAGAGAGCGGCTTATCAAAGTAATAACCTTGTAGTAAATCACAGTGGTATTGCTGTAACTTCGCCATCTGTTCTGGGGTTTCAACGCCTTCTGCGACCACTTTCATCTGGCACGATGCACCAATATCGATGATAGCTTTAACCAAGGTTTCACTGTGCTGACTGGAATTCAATTTTCCAATAAAAGAGCGGTCTATCTTTATCTCTGTGATCGGCAGGGTATTCAGGTAGTTCAGTGATGAAAATCCGGTACCAAAGTCATCGAGCGAGATGCCAAATCCATATTCTCTAAGCCTTCTCAGTACCGGCTCGACAATGTGCAGATCTTTGATGAGAATGTTTTCGGTCACCTCTAGCGTCACTCGGCAAGGAGCTATACCCACCTCTTCGACGAGGCGAATGACCTTATCATCGAAACCAAGTTCGAAAACTTGCTTAGGTGACACGTTTACAGAAACTCCTACCGCCTCAGGTCCGTTTGGCATCAAGTTTAAGGTGTCTTCACATGCTTTCCTTAGTACAAACTCTCCAATTTCATGAATCTTACCAAACCGCTCTGCCGCAGGAATGAAATCCAACGGAGACACAAAACCAAGTAAGCCGTTGTTCCAACGACACAATGCCTCAACGCCTTTTAGCTGTTCAGTATGAGAATCCACTTGAGGTTGATATAGTACATTGAATTCGCCCCTCTCTAACGCAGTTCTAAGCTGCTCTTCCACCGAAAATTCGTACTTCACTTTTCGATTGATCACATCGTCATAGAAAATTGCTTCGCCTTTATTCAATTCTTTAGCCTTGTACAACACAATGTCGGCTTTGGTTAGCAGTTCTTCTACCTCAGTCCCGTCATAGGGATACATCGACACGCCAGCCGAACACTGGATAGAGACCGAAGTACCCTGAATATTAAATAGCGATTGGAATACATCTTGGATTTGTTGGACTTTCTGTTCCGCTTCCACAAGATCGTAAATTCCCGGCAGACAGAAGACAAACTCATCACCCCCAAAGCGTGAAACGATATCGTTAGTCCCTAAGATTTGTTCAAATCGCGAACCTATCTGTTTCAGCAGTTCATCTCCGCTTGCGTGGCCATATTGGTCATTGATGCGTTTAAAGTTATCTAAGTCAACAAAGACTAACGCCACCAGCTTGCCTTCAAGTTTCGAGTGAGCGATGGCTCGGTTCACTTGCACTTCAAGTTCAGAGCGATTAGGGAGAGCGGTCAAAGAATCGTGTCTTGCCATATGTTGCAAACGACGGCGGCTATTTTGGATTCGATTGAAGTCGTCGGAAATTCTCTGCTCCATTTGATCAAAGCGCAGCGACATTCGTCTGCTCACTAGAACGCTGATAAAAATACAGACCAAGGTAGCCAGCACACTCAAGATAAGAATTAGCCCAAATTCATTACGAGATTCCGAGAGTAGTTGGTCTTTTCTGTGTTCAATGGAAGCATTAACATTATTCAAGTACACGCCAGTACCCACTATCCACCCCCAATCACCTACCTTTTTGACGTAGCTACTTTTGGGACCGATAAAACCCTGTTTATCAACGGTGATGTAGTTAACAAACCCGCCAGACTCAGCTTGCGCTAAAACGTCTTGCTTGAAGTTGTTTCCAAGGTCATCGTAAACATTAAGATCTTGCCCAATATGGATTTGGTGTGCGTGAAGTAAGCTGTCACCATTCTGTTCAAAAACGAACAAGTATCCATTATCACCGACCGTTATCTTCGACAATATATCGAGAATTCTTTGGTAACTGACTCGTTTAACATCCTCGAGAGAAATACCAGTGCCGAAATACCAATCAAATGGTTCGAACCGACGAATGTAACTGAGTTTTTCGAAGTGCGTATTGCCGATGTGTGGCTTTTCAAAGTCTTGCCCATCAAAGCCGGGACGAGGCACAAAATAGCGGGAATAAGCACCATTATTCTGCTTAAGAAGCGCTATTTGTTGTTTGATGACCGCCACACCACGGCTATCAGTCGTTTCTAGTTGATTTGTATTTTCTAGCTCTGGATCGCGAGGGTGAACCAGCACTGTGCCCTGCATATCGTAGGCGTAAATGTAGTCTTTTTTGTCCGCGTAGCTCAGCTTTCTGATTTCATTAAAAATGAGCAATTTAAGCTCTTCTTCCGGCAGGTGTTGATTCGAGGAGTAGATATTCTGTGCAGCGGTATAGGCTCTATCTAGTCGACGTGTAATGCGCTTTTTTACCTCGATTTCAACAAGGCGCTGAGTGTGCTTTATCTGTTGCGATACTTGCAGTACTTGCGCCTCAATAGAGTCCTTTTGAGCAGAGATGTAGTCTGTTCTGATGAGGTCTACCAATACCTTGACCTTCTGATCTACGCTGGTAAACATCGCCACATTCAAGACGATTGCAGAAAAGATGATGATGGTGATCGGCAAATATTTGGTAAACCAGACCAACTTTTTGTCATTAATATGCAACATATAAACACAACAGAGCAGAGCAGGGTTCTATATAATGTCATTATTTTACTGAACAACCAACCATAAAAGTTAACATTCATTTAATTTATAGAAAAAGCTTGTCTATCTCGTAAAAAAGGATAGTGTTATACACATGTATATCACCATGTAGTTTTAATTATGACCGAATGGAAAGACGACCAGCCGATCTTTAGGCAACTTGCCGCAAAGATCAGTGACCAAATTCTTCAAGGTGTTTGGCTAGAGCTACAAGCATTGCCCTCTGTGCGTGCGGTTGCCGCCGATCTTAAAATCAACCACCTTACAGTCATGAAAAGCTACCAGTTACTGGTGGATGAAGGCCTGGTAGAAAAAAAACGCGGCCAAGGCATGTATGTGGCCGAAGGGGCACTTAAAAAATTGAAAGAGTCTGCGCACCAATCATTCATCAACACACAGATCCCAGCCATCGCTGAGACGCTAAGCATCATTGATATGAGTGTCGAAGAACTCGTGAAACAGCTAGCACAACATATAAAGGACAAGTCATGAGTACTTTACTTTCAGTGAAAAACGTAACCAAAACCTATTCAAACCAAGTGGGTGTTGAGAACATCAGCTTTGAGTTAAAGCCGGGGCAAGTGCTTGGGCTGCTTGGACACAATGGCGCGGGTAAATCGACACTGATCAAATCACTGCTTGGTGGGCACAACTATCAAGGTGAGATTGAGGTGAATGGTTACCATCCTATCCACCAGCACGCAGAACTCATGCAGCACTTATCGTACATTTCAGATGTAAACGTGTTACCAGAGTGGATGACAGTGAAACAACTGCTTCGCTATACCCAAGGTGTACACCCAAGCTTCAACAAGCAAAAAGCCGAACAAACGTTAAGCAGCACTAACATTAAGCTCTCTTCAACGATTAAGCAGCTTTCTAAAGGGATGAAGGTACAACTTCACCTTGCGATCATCATTGCAACCGACACACAGGTGTTGATCTTAGATGAGCCAACGCTGGGTCTTGATCTACTCTACCGCGATACTTTTTATCGTCACCTACTTGAGTGGTTCCATGACGGCGAACGCGCGATGATCATTGCTAGCCATGAGGTTTCTGAGATCGAACATCTACTGACAGATGTACTTATTCTCAAACAAGGCCGCTGCGTGCTGCAGAAAAGTATGGAAGATATCGAAAGTGATTACTTCATTATCGAAGTTGCTAACAACCACTCTAGCGACATTCAAAAATTGAAGCCACTCACTTCACAACCAGGATTAGGAACGACTAAATGGTTATTGGAAGGTCAATACAAACCACAAGTTGAATCACTAGGTAACATCTACAACGTTGGTCTTGCCGACCTATTCCTTGCAACACAGACGGAGAAGGCATAATGCATCCAAGTTTTTACATGCTAGAAAAAGAGCTTATCGAGCACAAAATCAACACTCGATTGCCTCTGTTTGTCGGGTTGTGTGGCTTCTTGCTGTTCGTTAGCTTGTTCTTTAGTGGTCAGGCACAACACGAGTTTTTCTTCCAAATGGAAGTCAACGGCGACGTGAGCGACATCCACAGAGAGTTCGCACAAGATCTTAACTCAGTGATCTACTTTGGCGCAGGCTTGATTTCACTGCTGCTTTCGACGCTTTATATCCCTAAAACGCTGCGTAAAGAGCGCCAAGAAGGCAGCTCAATGTTTTGGAGAAGTATGCCAGTATCGAATGCCATGACTCACGGTGTGAAGCTAGGTTTCGGTTTAGTGGTGATTCCCGCTATCTGCGCTCTGTTGGTTCTGTTCGCTGATTCTCTGTTTTGGATTCTGAACATTTCAAGCGAACAACAATTAGCACTGATAGTCGAGCAACAATCGCTATTCTATGTGCTAACCAATTGGGTGGTTTTCTTTGGTCGAATGCTGCTGGTTGCGTTAGTTCTATTGCCATTAGCAACGGTTACTCTGGCGATTTCGCAACTGGTTAACTCTCCGCTGCTCGTTATTTTCATCTCAAGCTTTGCGATTAAGTGGTTGGCTATCGCGCTATTCGGATTCTATGGTATCAATGATTTCTTTTCTGTCATCGCATCGTTGCCGATGAAAGTGCTGACGACCAGCAATCCATTCAGTGCGCTTTCAGAAGTCTCTATTCTGTCGCTAAGTATTTACGTACTGCTCGGTATTGGTGGTTACCTACTGAGCCTTAAGTTAAACAGAACTGATGATGTGAGCTTGAAGACGCTGTTCCAACGCTAGAGTCACTTATTCTGAACCTGAGCCCTGAGCCCTGAGCCCTGAGCCCTGAGCGGCTAGCCTCATCAGATATCAAAATCTTAATCAAAGCTTCTGAGAAATCAGGAGCTTTTTTATTGGCTGCTGTTTATTATTAGGCACTTTAAACCCTAACAACGGTTTTGGTGATAGAGGCAAAGGTACGGATTGGTGGTTGGTTTTGGTTTTGGTTTTGGTTTTGGTTCAGGATGCTGAGTGAGGTAAAGATAAACTAGGAGGTATTAATGAGCTGACATTGAATTGCATTATTGTTAATGCCTGCCAGCTCTTTGGGGGATGATTTCTTTAGTCGCCGACCAGATGAAGGTCCTTGAGAGTGCTATTGAAATCGGTTTGTTGCGTTTACAGATCTTGTAATCAGTTCTGCTTATAAGCTTTTAATTCATCATTTTAACTTCAAGCTCTTTCGCTTTTCAGTTATCGATATAAAGCTTATTTCTTTGAAGCTTCTTTCGCTGTGTCTTTCCAGTATTGGATGCGAACGCGATGAAGCTGTGCTCTTCTCATTTTTTTCATAAGGGATATTTCCTTTTCTTTAACTGCTCTTCATGAGCTATTTTTATTGCCAACCATTCGAATCTAACGGTGTTTGATGCCCAGATCAATGATACAAATCACAAAATATATAGAGTTTTGAGTACCATTTACATCAAAGTATGACCTAGATATCAACTATGGCTCAATTCAATCCTATGAGCCTCTGTTCAAAATTAAGGTTAGTTCTCTCAGATGACAAATTCATTTCAGTATCAATACAGTTCAATGATACTAATTTAATAGACCGGACCAACGCGGATTTAGTTCCAACGTCTTATCTTTTATTGCTATTACCACCTCAAAAGTTACAGCGTAACTAAAGCCAAATTCAATGTGAACAAATAGTCACCACATTAGTCTATACGTCACAACATCAAAATGGGATTATGTTTGTAACGGATAGAGCTTTTAATAGAAAAAAGCCGTAATGAATACAATTAAATGGACGTAATAATGAGTAAAGTAATTCTGCAAGGGCATATTCTAGTGCTAGACAACGATCTAGAAGCAGTGACACAAGCCTTGGTTGTGCACAAAGAACTGACACTGGAAGAACCTGGTTGTATCGTGTTTCGAGTCAGTCAAAGCACGCTTCAACCTAATCGCTTTGAAGTGTATGAAGAATTCACTAGCCGAGAAGCATTTGAATCCCACCAACAGCGAGTAAAAGCCTCTGAATGGGGTGAAATCTCCAAAAATGTGACCCGTCATTACCAAGTCACCGACGTTCCGACATCATAATGATACATCCACTAGCCAACCGCATCGTCACATTGATCAAACAAGATCCCTTACGAATGCAGGTTTTAGACTGTGTCGCTCAGCTGGATTTACCGCAGTGCTATGTTGCTGCGGGCTTTGTGAGAAACCTCGCTTGGGATCACCTGCATGATTATGCCTCCCCGACTCCACTCAATGATATTGATGTGATCTACTTTGATCCCATTGATACCTCTTACGAATCGACTCTTCGATACGAGGATCTGCTTAAACAACGCTTACCCGAACTGAATTGGCAAGTTCGTAATCAAGCCTGCATGCACATCAGAAATGGGGATAAGCCTTACCAAAGCTCATTAGAAGCAATGAGTTTTTGGCCAGAGAAAGAGACTGCAGTTGGTATCAAACAAAAGCTAGCCGGAGAAATTGAGTGTATTTCTGCTTTTGGCTTAGAAAGTTTGTTTGATTTGCAAATCACACCCAACCCAAAGCGTAGCCGAGAGATCTTTGATCAAAGAGTACAATCCAAGGACTGGCTGATCCAGTGGCCCAAGTTAACGATTAGTCACCGTTAACTAGCAGTCGAATTCAAACGCTAAAACCATTGACTAAAATCCCAATCAGATCGAACATGCCCCACTTGTTAGCTTATTAAGTAAGTTAGTAACTAACTCATCAACCGCGCGTGGCGACTAGCAGCTACGCTCTCTCGTCATACTGAGTAACGACCATGAACCAACAATACATGCTGCAAGCACTCGAAGCTTCGCGCCAAGCCTTACCTGATTGCCAACCAAACCCGCCAGTAGGCTGCGTTTTGGTAAAGAACGATAAGGTGGTATCTGTTGGGTACACGCAAAAAGTCGGCGGAAACCACGCCGAGGTCGAAGCGCTCAATAGCTATGATGGAGCAACGGAAGGGGTTACCGCTTACGTAACTTTAGAGCCATGTTCATTTGTCGGCAGAACTCCCGCTTGCGCCAATACATTGGTTAAAGCCGGTGTGAAACACGTAGTGGTGGCGATGCTAGACCCAGACCCTCGTAATAATGGTCGTGGTGTAGCAATACTGGAATCTCATGGTGTCAAAGTCGATGTGGGGCTATGCCAAGCACAAGCGAGTGCCTTTTTAACCCCATACCTTGGTAAGTCTTAGTGCTCAGTATCTGTGGAGGTTAGCTATTGCACTAGGATTATTGAGTACTCGTTACTCAACATCCAGTCAACCGAGACTAACCCACGTCTACTCGATAAAGTGGGTTAGCTGGCGTATCAACAAAGTATGCCCAGATATGATCATACACCGCATGTTGGTTAGGGAATGGCGCTAACGCTTTCGCTTCCTCTAAACTGCACCATCGATACTCAGTGTGTTCATGGTTTAATTCTACCGCTTGGTCTGGCGGGCAAAGCACAGCAAATATCGGGATAAGTTGAATAACATTGACGTTCGCCTCGTAGAACTGCTCCAAAAATTGAGCGTTATACAGTTCTTTCGCTTCGATTTTAGTTTCTTCTTCAAATTCACGTACGATTGCCTGCCAACCAGTTTCATCCGCTTCAATCGAGCCTGCAACATGGCACCAATAGCCGCCCTTTACGCGCTTCATTAATAGCATTTTCGTCTGTCCGTCGATCTCAGAAAGAGCGACACCAGCCACAATCGAAGTATTGAGTGAAATCATAACGTTACCTTTTTAGAACACGAAGCGAGCAAGCCTAGCACCCTTCCATCAGTAAGTAGTCCTTGATGATGGAAAACGAGATACTAATCATTAATTTGTATTCCTCCCCAAGCACTCCAACCTTATGCGGACAATCGAATTTACTGTATCAAACGACGGTGCGATTTCTTATTTGAGGCGCTTTTAGATAAAGAGTAGAATCGCCTACCTTATACTGTATTTAAGCTCTCAAAACACAGTAGACTCATAGCCATTTATCACCACCAAGTAAGACGACAATATGCACTCATCTAAACCAACGCACGACTCAGAAAACAGCCACACACCTGAGCATTGCTTCACTCGTTTTCAACAGTCGATCGAGTCATATTCGTTGCCTGAACGTTTCACATTTCCGTTCTACTATGAACCGCACCCATTGTGTGAGATCGCCTCGCACCAGCTTCAACAATACCTAGAAACACAAACCGATTGGCAACATGACTTCGGACTCGATTCTGATGCCGGTCGCGGCAAGATGTTTGGTGTGTTGTTAGTAAGAAGCCCAGAAGGTGATCTGGGTTACTTCTCTGCTTTCTCTGGGAAAATCGCCGACCAAAACCTGCTGCCCCTTTTTGTGCCACCGGTATTTGATATGTTGAGCAGCGACAGCTTTTTCCATCAAGACACGGCTGACATGATGGCTGTGAATGCGAAATTTAAAGCGCTGCAAGTCAACGCTGAATATCTCGAATTGTGTGAGCAGTTAGCACAGCAGAAAGCACAGGCAGAGCAAGAGATCGAAGCGCAACGTTTCTTGATTATTGAAGGCCGAAAAACACGTAAAGAACAACGTGAACAAGGTAAAGAAAACCTTGATGAGCAAGCTTTCGAACAACTAAATAACGAGCTAAACAAAGCCAGTGTTGCCGACAAGAATCAGCAGAAGTACCTTAAGCTCAACTGGGAACAAACTCTGAATGAGCTTCAAGGCAAAGTTGACGTGTTTACGACTCAATTAGCAGAGCTCAAAGAGCAAAGAGCACACATTTCTCATCAGCTCCAACATAAGCTGTTTTCACAATACGCTTTCCAAAACGCGGAAGGCAATGTCGAAGATCTTAATCAGATCTTTGAAAACACGCCAAATAAGATTCCACCAGCAGGTTCTGGCGAATGTGCTGCGCCAAAGCTTCTGCAATATGCGTATCTGAATGGTTATACGCCACTGGCACTGGCGGAATTTTGGTGGGGCCGTTCACCGAAGTCTGAAATTCGCAAACACAAAAAATACTACGCTTCTTGTCAAAGCAAATGTGTACCAATCCTTGGCCACATGATGAAGGGCCTTGAAGTGGATCCAAACCCACTATTAGAGAACCCTGCTGAAGGCAAAGAGCTCGATATTCTGTTCCAAGATGAACACATTGTCGTGGTTCATAAGCCAGCTGGTTTTCTATCCGTACCGGGAAAAACCATCAAAGACTCGGCCTACACTCGCGTTCAAGAAATGCATCCTGATGTTGAAGGGCCATTCGTTATACACCGCTTAGACATGGCGACCTCTGGCATTCTGATATTTGCCCTTACTCGACGTGCGAACAAAAGCTTGCAGAAGCAGTTTATTACTCGTGAAGTCGAGAAGCGATACGTAGCTATGATTGAAGGTGTTCTGGCTGAAGATGAAGGTTATGTTCGATTACCGCTGCGTGGTGATTTGTACGATCGCCCTCGTCAGATTGTCTGTTTCGAACACGGTAAGCCAGCTGAAACCAAGTGGGAAGTGATTGAACGCAATCAAAAAACCACCAAGGTTTACCTACACCCTAAAACAGGACGCACACACCAATTACGAGTTCACTGTTCACACGAAGAAGGGCTCCATATGCCAATCGTAGGTGATGGCCTATATGGCAACAAAGCTGAACGTCTTCACCTACATGCAGAACGACTTGCTCTACACCACCCAATTACTAAAGAGTGGATGGAATTCCAATTTGAAGCAGAGTTCTAAAGATTCTCATCAATAACGAGTCTTAATGAAAGGAGTCACACCATTTGTGGCTCCTCTTCTCCCATTTCCCCGCATTTCACGCCCTCGTTTTGCCTAACTCTTTCGGATATATCTCCACGCTTATTGCACTACATCAAGGTTCACTTCATTTTGAGGTGTAGGATGCCCCTCTTCACCTTTCCTTGAGGCCTTTGATATGTCATCAGCTGCTTTGAATCTGCATTCCAATACACAAACATCTTCTTTGGCTACTGCGCCAATACCAACACGAACACCAACAAACTTAAAGCCAATCACAACGAAAAAACCGGATCTGAATTCGGCAATGCTGAGTCTCATCGAAGAAGTTAAAAATGAACTCCCGCTCTATGAGTCAGAGACATTCATTTGTGGACCAAAAGGAAATTGCTCAGGTTGCTCTAAGAAATTGCTAGAGATGGTCGACACAGAATTGATGTACTGGGAGCACAGCATTTCAATGGGACAAGGACCAAACTTCGAAGAACTGCGTCGTTTTGGCAAGCTATGCAGCAGCGTAAGACGCGGCTTAGAAAGAAACGGCTTGGTAGAGAAACGCCCTAGAAGAAGGTGACTAGAGCCAAGTCGTTAATTTTGGTACTGAAACACGATCTAGGGCGTCCTCGATCGTGTTTGAGGTCTCGCCCTCACTGGCTTGAGCGCATATTGACTCCAATTACCTCAATTGGAGTTAAACCATGAAATGGATACATTTACTGTTCACACCCCTACTTTTCCTTTGCGCTTCATCAATCGCTTCCGATGTCGGATTCACCCAGATAACCTTAACAGACGACCCTATTCGCCCCCTCAACACTGCTATTTGGTATCCCACACAAGATGAATCAAACACGTCCTTGATTGGCGATAACCCAGCCTTTATAGGCACGAGAGTCATCAAAAATGCCAAGATCCAATCAGGTAAGTTTCCCGTTGTCCTCATATCGCATGGTTATCGTGGTAACTGGCGAAACCAGAATTGGTTGGCGACCGAACTTGCACATCTCGGATACATAGTCGCCTCAGTCAATCATCCGGGAACAGCATCTTTTGACCAATCCCCAAAGCAAGCAGCGAAATGGTGGGAAAGACCGCGAGATATCACACGAACTCTCGATTACCTGTTAAGCGAAGTGCTATGGAAGCAATCTGTTAACGCCAACAATATCACTGCAATCGGACATTCATTAGGAGGCTGGACAGTGATGCAATTGGCAGGAGCGAAAATCGATAGACCAACCTTTGAGGCCAATTGTCTCATATACCCTAACCCACGAACTTGTGGGCTTGCTGAAGAGCTAGGGCTAGACAAAGTCCAAGCTGAAGAACCAAACCAAAAAGACCTTTCAGATCCTCGAATTCAACGTGTAGTTAGCCTTGATCTGGGGCTTTCACGCAGCTTTTCAGTCGGCAGCCTAAATGACATTAAAGTGCCAATCTTAATACTGGCGGCTGGGATTGATATTGGCGACTTACCTCAGGCATTAGAGTCTGGCTACATGGCAGAGCATATTCCTCTTAGTTCGAGACAATACAAAGTCTACGAAAACGCCACTCATTTCAGTTTCATTCAACCATGTAAATCAGGAGCCGAAGTAATACTTGAAGAGGAAGTACCGGGCGATGGCATTATTTGTAAAGACGGCTTAGGATCTTCACGCGGTGAGCTACATCAATTGATATTGAATGACATTATTGGCTTCCTGAATCGATAAACTTAGAAGTAAACAAACTCAATCTAACACTTATGGCGAGCTTCGAAACTCACTCGGAGTTTGCCCAGTAATCCTTGAAAACTCTCGATTGAAATTGGACTTGGTTTGAAAACCTGAATTGAGGAAGATATCGGTTATCGTGTCATCACTTTGCTTCAATAGAGTCTTGGCATACTCAATTCGATAAGCGTTGATCACCTTCGAAATGTTCTCATTATGAGTTTGGTTAACCGCTGACGATATCTTGCGAGCTGGGATGCCTAGCTTTCGTGCCAAGCGATTGAGAGACAGATCAGGATCCTTAAATAATTGATGCTCCCTCATTAATGCATCGAACTTAACCATGATCTGCGCGGTTTCTTCTGCTTGGTCTTCATCTAGGCTGCTCGCTAGCGTAGTCGATGTGTCGACTTCTTCTGGAGAGCGTTGTGACATGGAAGATAAATCCTGAACCTGCTTGGTTTTTTCTTCGTCAGGCGTGCTCATACTGACCACCATCACAGCGGACACAATGGCGGGAATAAGGACAAGGTAGCTTAGCGATAAAATCAGGTGGGTGTGCTGCGCATCCAACAGCAAGATATCGTAAAAGAGCACACCGTCGACTAAGGCGGAAAATAGTAGCATTACACCTGCAACTCTTTCAGCAGCCAGCACTTTCGATACATCGGTCAGCCGCACTTGTTCCGGCACTCGCAGCGACGACTTCAGCAGCAAACTACCATATCCGAGATAGAGCAAGATCAGCAATACATCAAGAGTTCCCGCCCAGAGATGCGCATAAAAAAGTGAGCCAACTAAAACAGCAATTGGGCCTAGCCAATGAAAATGTGTACTGGATTGACTTCGATGAGCTCCGGCAAAGCATAACCAAGCCGCCACTGGAACACTAGCACCGAGAATGGGTTGTAAGAAGCGAAACAACGCAATATCAAACGTCCATCGCAGGCCCACTACCGTCACCATCAACGCGCAGAGAATGATAAACCAAAATGGCTTTTGACTGGTTTGTGGGTAACGGCATCGAAGCAGCACACCTGTCATCAATAACAACAGCGCTGCGACAAATGGTAAAGGAATGGCAAGCATCAATAGTCCGTTTGAGTTCGAGAAAAGATCACTCCGCTTCAAGCACTTCATTAGCGAAGTGACTGAGCGAACCAGTGATACATATTGAATATCAATCTATGATAAATCATTCCTCCGATAAAAATCTAGAGCGAAACCTTGATGGTGTTAAACCAATGATTTTCATAAAGACTTTTCGGAAGCTGTTAACGTCTTCATATCCAACTAAGTAACTGATTTGTTCTACAGGTTTGTGTGAGCTTTCCAGTAGCTCACACGCGCTTTGAACACGCACGTGTTGAATATAAATCGGAGTCAAGGTCGTCGCTTTGGTAAATTGTCGGATAAAGGTTCTTCGCGTCATGAAGGCTTCCTCCGCCAATTGATCAAGCGTCAAAGGAAGGTGGTGATTCTTTTGAATAAAGCGCTGCACAGAGACAATCTTGTCATTCCCATGAGCGTAGTTAGGCACAAAACTTTGGTAGTAGCGCTGCTCTCTCAACCCCGTATCCAACACCAGATACTTACCCAAATTACGCGTATTGGTCGGCGTCGTGTATTTAGTCAGGATAAACAGAGCCAAATCCATCCACGACATCAAACCACCAGCAGTAATGATGTCATCGTCATCGATCAGGATTTTATCGATATCCACTTCGATTCCAGTATGTAGCTCCGAAAACAACTGTTGAGCTTGCCAGTGCGTTGTGACGGTTCGCCCTTCCAACAATCCTGTTTGAGCAAGAATGAACACGCCTGCGCACGCTGAGCACAATATTGAACCCTTTTGATGAGACTCAATCAGGTAATCCGTTAGCCTATCATCACGGTCTAGGTAGTAACTGCCATCTAGGTTGGGCGGTAATAAAATGATATCGGCTTTAGACTCTTCATTTGAGTTAGCCGATGAAACCGATAAGTCGCCATAAGGCTTAATCTCAACCTGAAACTGAACCGCTTAATTGCCAGAATCAAGGCTGTTCGCCATCTGAAGGAACTCTTTTACTCCAAATACAGCGCTCTGCAGAGAGCCTGGGTAATCGATGATTTCGACCTTCACTGATTTTGTCACTATTGCCATATAGTCTGTCATTTTTGACGTGCGTTAAAAAACACAGGGTAGTCATAATATCCATACACCGCAACACACTAAATACAAAGGTATAGACTATGAAGAACACAGCCCTACTACTTATCGACTTTCAAAATGACTATTTCCCTTCATACGAAGGTGCAAAATGGCCGCTATCTGAAACAGAAAAAGCAGCCGAAAAAGGTGCACAGTTATTATCAGCTTTCAGAGACAAGCAACTTCCTGTGGTTCATGTACATCATGAGTTTCCGACGAATGATGCACCGTTCTTCCTACCAAATTCAGATGGAGCTCAAATCCACAGCAGCGTGACTCCGCGAGAAGGTGAGCCAGTCATCGTAAAGCATCAAATCAATAGCTTTAGAGATACTGAACTGAACAAGGTGCTAAAAGAGCAAGGCGTTGAAAAACTGATCATCGTTGGCGCAATGAGCCACATGTGTATTGATGCTGTGACTCGTGCAGCAACCGATTTAGGCTATGAGTGCCACGTAGCGCATGATGCTTGCACAACCTTAGACATGGAGTTCAATGGCGTTAAGGTTCCAGCAGCGCATGTCCACGCCGCATTCATGGCTGCACTGAGCTTTGGTTATTGCAATGTCGCGACAGCAAACGAGCTTGAGAGCCTGCTTAAATAAAGCTCAAAATCAAAAGCCAGCTTCTGAACAATTCTTGTAGATACAAAAAAGGCGCCGATTACGGCGCCTTCTCATTAAAATCTATTTTTACTAAGCTTGAGCCACTTGGCGTGCTGGGTGTTTGATAAACACAGCAACAACAGCCACGATAGCAAGTGCAAAACAGTAGTACGAGTTAGACACGATCTCTAGTGGCGATAAATTGAATACCGAACCTAGTAGCAATACCTGAGCACCGTATGGCAGCACGCCTTGAATCACACAAGAGAAGATATCCAATAAGCTTGCCGAACGGCGCGGAGATACATCGTTCTCTTCCGCTAATTGGCGAGCCACACTACCTGAAACAATAATCGCTACTGTGTTATTTGCCGTGCACATGTTAACCATAGACACCAAACCAGCAATACCCAGTTCACTTGCGCGGCCATTCGCTTGCTTAGAGTGTGAAGAGCCAAATGCACGAATCATGCTACTGACTAAGTTAGTCAAGAATGCCAGACCGCCTTGGCGACGCATCAGTTCACTCAAACCACCAATCAGCATCGACAATAAGAAAATTTCCTGCATGTTGCCAAAGCCTGCGTAGATGTCTTGCGCGTAATCCGTTAAACCGTAGTTCTCGACTGAACCTAAGCTAACGCCACCCGCCAATAAGATACCGATTGTTAGCACAACGAACACATTCATACCTGATACCGCAAGAATCAGGATAGTGATGTAAGGCAGTACTTTAAGCCACTCAATAGGACCCGTTTCAGGCACTTGAGTTGCAGTGCTGTTAAAAGCAAAGATAACAATCGCGATCAGTGCAGCAGGAAGTGCGATACGGATATTTTCTTTGAACTTGTCTCTCATCTCACAGCCTTGCGAGCGTGTTGCAGCAATCGTGGTATCAGAGATGATAGAAAGGTTGTCACCAAACATTGCGCCACTTAAAACAACACCCGCTGTCAGTGGAATGCTCATGCCAGCAGAATCCGCAATGCCCAGTGCAACAGGCGCTACCGCCGCGATGGTGCCCATCGAAGTACCCATTGCTGTTGCGATGAAAGCAGAAATTAGGAAGATACCCGGTAGTATCATGCTCGTCGGGATCGCCGATAAACCAAGGTTTACCGTCGCATCCACACCACCAGAAGCTTTAGCAACGGCTGCAAAAGCACCTGCCAATAGGTAGATCATACACATTGCGATAATGTCTTTGTGACCTACTCCACTCAAGAACTGTTCGATAGCACGGTTCAATTTATCTTTGCTCAACAACAGCGCCAACATCACAGCAGGTAAAGCCGCAATCGGAGCTGGAAGCTGATAGAAAGCAAAATCGACACCTTGCAACGACAGGTACGTACCTACGCCAATAAACAGCGCTAGGAACACGATCAGAGGGATAAGCGCCACTGCCGAAGGAGCAATAACCGCATTAGAGTTTTTTGAATTGGACATGGAACGACAACACTATAGAACAGGAAGGAGAGCAGACTAATGTCACACTTAGGACTTGTCAACGTCTAGACGTCTAAACGCCCAATATAATGCAAAGTAATACGAACTCTATTGAACATCACATAATAGAAAAGGCTATTTACTCACCAGTAAATAGCCTTTCGAGAACCAATCACCTGTGCGAAAAGCAGGGTTGTAGAGAACAGCTTTCTTAATCAATAGAGCTTGTAAATAACTTAGCGCTTTTGAGTGAAAGTCACTTGGTACTCTCCGATACCATCATAAGCAACGGTTGTTAGCTCGTCGAAGCCAACCTCAACCACACCACAGTAAGACCCTGTAATGATCGCCTCGCCCGCTTCAAAACTGACTCCACGCTTGGTCATGGTATCGATCAACCAGTAAACGGGATTTTGAGCTAATGCGTTAGGGTGAGTACCAGAAAATGCCTGAACTTTTCCAGCTTGAGTTATAGCCACTTCGACCTTGGCAGCAGCAAACGCTTTATCTTTCTCTATTTCAGGACCAAGAAACAGACCTTGGTTTGCCAAGCAATCGGCTAAAACTTCGTAAAACTCTGCACCACTGTCATCAGCAAAGCGAGATTGAATTAACTCAAGTGCCATATGGCAAGAGCCAATGGCATCATTGATTTGTGCTTCGCTGTAACCATTTGAGTTCGCAGGCAAAGACTTAGTCAGTACAAAAGCGATTTCTGGTTCTACTCGGGCTACCTCTTTACCTGGCACTGAGCCTGTATCTGCGAACAGTTCACAAACTTCAACTTGCTGAACGTTGTCAGCGAAAATAGGCGCTACAATAAATTTGTTTTCTGCCAGAGGTAACAGACACTTCCAGCCCCCCACTCTATCTGCGCGAATTTCAATCATGGATTCTTGAATGGCTAACGCATCATCTAAACTGGTTGGGCGATATTGTTCGATTAATCTTGGCGCTTTAATTCCCGCTGTGCGACGGCTTAACAACTCTTTAGCCGCCTGCTCAAATACACTTGTCATAATATACCGTTTAATTTAGAACGATTAGAAATAGGCTCGGGCAATGGCATCACTCATGCGATGGTTGCACCATAAAGTGTTCAAAGGCCTATTGTCACATGTCCCGCAAGTGAACACATACCGCTAAGTCAATATATTAAAAGAAAAGCCAGCACCTGATGATCAGTTTGCTGGCTTTTTGAATATGTCATTGCCGGACAAGCGCTACGCGCCTTTCAGCGTCTTCTTAAGATTTTGCATGAAGTTTCTGAAGTGAGGCATGAAATCTACAAACAGAGGGTGCTTTCTATCTTGCATCATCAACGGTCCCAGCAAGCGAATACTTACACCTAGTCTCGTTGCGGATTGCTCATCTAAGCCACTGTCCTGCTTGAGCTTATCTACAATCGCGAACATGTTTTCTCTATCTTCAATTTCAAACTGCATGGTTTGCAGTTCACGATCTTCCTTGATGTTCACTTCTTCGATAGTGATACGGTAGTGATTGTGTTTGCCTGTGATTGTTTGCATCGTCATTACTGTCTCCTAACTTGAATTCACGAACAATTAAGTTGATAATGTCAACTATAAATACAATAGTTGACAGTGTCAACTATATTCTAAGGATCGTTTATGTCTGATAACACATCGTTAGAGTCTATCTTTCGTTTAGTACACTCTTTGAAACGTCAAATGAGTGAACAGATTGAGAGCTTGGATTCTGAGATCGCACCCATGAACATTCGTGTCATGAAGATCATTACTAAGAAATCTCCATGTACGGCTATCGATATCGCGCACTACTTAAACCGCGATAAAGCGCAGGTCACGAGATTAGTTAATGCATTGATCAATCAAGAGCTTGTGAAAAAGTCTCCAAATCCAGAAGACAAGCGCAGCCAGTTATTGATTCTGACCGATAAGGGTCAAGAGGTCATGAGTAAGGTTTCGGATCTAGACCGAGACATGTTGAAGAGAATGACCAAAGGCATGGCCGAAGATGAGTTAGAGCAATTCAGGAAAATTGCAAAGAAAATGGCGCAGAACTTAGAGAGCTGATCTTAAAAATAAAACGAAAAAACGCCACCGAATCGAATAATCGGTGGCGTTTTTTGTAGAATTTGGTTTTACCTAGATATAAGCATGCCAAAATCGACTTTGAAAACGCTTTATCCTACTCGGTAAGCATTAATCAGCAGACCATACATTCTTGAAATCTGGCCATCCCCAGTTAGTGATGGCCACGTTTTTCAGAATCCCTTGGAAACGAACGGTCTGCAAGTGATGAAACATAGGCACTAACCAATAATCTGAGATCAGAGTAGACGCGATCGGTTCTAACTCTGCCAAGTAATTAGGCAGTTCAACGGATGCTTTATGACTATCCAAACGCTGCTTGAGCCAATCACTGTTCATCTCTCCTAAAGCAGAATGCAAAACAGGATCGTTCATCATCCAAGAGAACAGCGAAGACGGGGCATTGTCATCGAGATTCAAGTTACACAGCACCAAGTCCTCCTTTAACTCGCCACTCTGAGAGAGCTCCGCCAACTCTCGAAAACTGTAGGTGTTCACCTCAACTTCCACACCATATCGTTTGAGTATGTCGGATACGCAAACCGCACATCGATACAACGCATAATAGTCATAAACCGCAATACTCATCTTTTGTGGCAGTTGTGCATCTTTCGAAGGCGTTCGATACAATTTCTTCCAACTTGGCAGTATATTTTGAGCTAAAGAGACACTAAACAGACCCTTGTTATGTTCCAACTGAGACAAGATCGCTTGTGGGTTGGTCAGTTCTGAAAGGTATTTGCGCTGCTCATTATTTAGTGATCTGGCCGCTGAGTTCTGATTGAATAGGATAAACAGACACCCATCCTCGACTCGGCTACGAAGGCCGTCTGTATCTACAGAAACAAGTTCCGCATCGCTTTTCCCTAACTGATGGAAGCAAGATGAATCTTCATAAGGCGATACCTGCATTTGGCTGCCATCGAAGCGAGCAGTGCCCGTCATTGATTCCTCAAACTGCCAGATGGTCACCTCATCGGTTAAAGAGCGACAACCATAATAATGTTCAAATGCGGCGAGCTTGATTCGTTCATTATTGGTTTCAACCACTTTAAATGGGCCGGTTCCAATAACAGCATGGGTCACAGAACTTAATGGAGACGGTTCACGGGTGACTTGCGCTGCGGGTTGAATCGAATATTTAACGCCAGCAAGTAAACCAGCAAAGCCGGTATCTGCCTTGGTGAGTTGGAAGCTGACCCTCAATGGTTGTTCACTGTAAACCGAAGCGACATGGGCGAGCTCTGTCTGATAGAAAGGTAAAGTTTGCAACGCAGAAAACATCGAAACTAATTGCTTAGCATCCACAAACTGCCCGTCATGGAAAGTAAGTCCCGGGCGCAGATAGAAAGTCCAAACTAGCTTTTCAGCATCATATTGCCAATGATGTGCCAGCTCAGGCTTCAGCTCGCCTTTGCCATTGCAAGTCACTAAACAACTGAACACTTGCCTGATCAAAAATCGTTCACTACTGCGGTGAATATGATGCGGGAACAGATCTTCGAACTTACGTTTGTAGGTTAATTGGACGTGCAGTAACCCTTCGCGCATCGTCGCACCGGATGTTTCTTGGAGAAGAGAGCCAAACACTGAGCGGTCATTATCCAAAATAGAGAGTGCTTTTTCGTACTTGCCCTGCTCTATCAGCTTGCTGGCAACATGTTGCGTCAATTGTTGATTACTAAAGCGCAATGTCAGGTTAGAACGTTGATTCCTTCCGACTTTTGGCTCCCACACCACCCATTCAGCTTGATGCATCTTGCCGAGTAAGGTTCGTGCATGACGCAAACTGGTAAACAGCTTGTCTGCGACCTCAGTTAAAGTCACCGAGTGTGAGATGTGAGGCTCGAATAAATCCAGCCGAGTGTAGTAACGCATCATGTTTAGATCAGACAAATAATGAACCTTTTAGAAACAATCCTTCCTCATAAAGCCGATTATAAAACACATTTGTCTTTAAGTGACGATAAAAGACAAAAACAGGAACAATCATCTAAAAAATCATCTGTTTATTACTTCCTATTAAATAACCATAATTAATGGGTCAGCAAGGAACTTTGAGTTCCTACCAAAGCCCAATACAAGAGAAGTAATCATCATGAGAAAATACTATCTTAATAAGCTAAAAAGCACCTGTAGCAAGCTCGAAAGAGAAGCACTACGAACACTTATAGAGCTATGTAACTGGCGTTATTAGTACACTTTTAAGCACCGAGTTAACGCGAGTTGAGTACAACCTAATATGCTCCTACCCCCAATATGAGTTAGGTCTCAACTCGCTTTTCCATTCCAAATCCCCTCTCAACCCAGATGTACTAATCGCTCACGCATTCGATAAATTTCTATTATCGACTCGACAAATTTAATTCGTTTTCTTAGTTAAACGAAAAGCCTTAAGGTTCGCCCCGAAGCAAGCAAAGAGCCTCAGAAAAACTGAAAGCTCAGCTAACAACTAATTTATTTGCAGTTACCAATCAGGTATTAACTAAGGAAACGCTATGCGTATCGCAATTCTTTCTCGCAACGAAAACCTATACTCTACTTCTCGCTTAAAAGCGGCTGGAGAGGCACGTGGTCACCAGGTCGATGTTATCGACACGCTGCACTGTGATATAGATATCGCGAGTAACAATCCGAAGATTCGCTACATGGGTGAAGAGCTACCTCAATACGATGCTGTTATTCCACGTATTGGCGCTTCCATTACCTTTTACGGAACTGCGGTTGTTCGCCAATTCGAAATGATGGGCACTTTTTGTATCAATGAGTCAGTTGCTATTAGCCGTTCTCGCGACAAACTGCGCTCACTACAACTGTTGTCTCGTAAAGGTATTGGCTTACCAAAGACAGGTTTCGCTAGCCGCCCAGACAAGATTCAAGACTTGATCAAAAACGTTGGTGGCGCACCACTGGTTATCAAGCTTCTTGAAGGTACTCAAGGTATCGGCGTGGTTTTAGCTGAAACAAATAAAGCAGCAGAAAGCGTTATCGAAGCATTCATGGGCCTAAAAGCGAACATCTTGGTTCAAGAGTTCATTGAAGAAGCAAATGGCGCAGACATCCGTTGTTTTGTTGTTGGTAACAAAGTAATCGCGGCAATGAAGCGTCAAGCTGGTGAGGGTGAATTCCGCTCTAACCTGCACCGTGGCGGTACAGCTCAACTGGTTAAACTAACCAAAGAAGAGCGCGCTACAGCAATCAATGCTGCGAAAATCATGGGTTTAAACCTATGTGGTGTTGATATTCTACAATCTAAGAATGGCCCTGTTGTAATGGAAGTTAACTCTTCTCCTGGCCTAGAAGGTATCGAGAAAGCGACTGGTAAAGATGTAGCAGACATGATTTTCGAATTCATCGAAAAAAATGCAAAACCAAACGCTAACCGTACTCGTGGCAAAGGCTGATTTAACGCCGTTAACTCATGATTGGAAATGACATGAACAATAAAATGATCATAGGGAATACTGAAGCACTTTGCTTACCAGAGTTAGGGATAACTGGACTACATACACGTGTTGATACAGGAGCTAAAACCTCTTCTCTACACGTAGACAATCTACTATGTGTAAAAACAGACGGTGAGAACTTCGTTGAATTCGATCTTCACCCAGACGTTTACCACCTAGAAGAGACAGTGCGCTGCAAGGCGAAACTGAAAACAAGCAAGAAAATCAAATCATCTAACGGCGAAGTTGAACACCGTTGTGTGATTGAAACCATGCTAAAAATGGGTGGTCAAGAATGGCCTATCGATATCACGCTAAGCAACCGTCAAGATATGACTTATATGATGCTGCTTGGTCGCCAAGGCATGAGTGACAAAGTGATTGTTGACCCAGCGGGTGAATTCCTGCTGACTTACTAATCAGAGTCATCGTAACCGCTCCACAGGTTATAACTAAAGCTAGTCACAACGATATAAGGCCAGTCTCATGACTGGCCTTATTGCGTTCTATTCTTTAATTTCTAGGGCGTGTTGATCTTTGCTGTACATTTCGCGTTCAACAATACATCGGTAGCCA
>NZ_JBGONY010000011.1:0-22397 GCF_041439375.1 Vibrio crassostreae
TTTGAAAAGCGAAATGTCGCTTAGCTAAGTGTCCAGTCTGACTGGAGCAGATCACTTGTTTGAAGTGAATTTCTCGATAACTTGAGCTGCACACTCGGCTTGCCATGCTCTTAACATTGAGGAGCCTTACTTTGCGCGACTTGCATCCAGTTGGTTAGTGCATTAATTCTGCCTAATAGCTTGGCTGAGCGTTCTCTTGCCGCATTAAATAGCGGCTGCATATCTTGCTTATTGTTTGGGAAACGCGTTAACAACGATTGGTATTCCTCAATCTCGCCCAAAGTAATCGCCAGTTCGCCTTCATGCTGCTTCTTCTCTTGCTCTAGTGCATTTAGAGAGCACTCTGGAGTTTGAACAGCTATTGAATCGACCTTAGCTTTCCTATTTCGAGCCGATCTAGGCTCAATTGTGAGCGCTTTGAATTCGTTAGTTTGATGGTAACGTTTGTCTCTGCGAGTCCCAATAACAGAAAGCCAGCCTTTCTCCTCAAAAGATAGAAGTTGCTTATAAACATACTTCCGCGCGTCGTCCTTGCTCGGGAAAGATGAAGTACCGTTTAACAAAGCATCCCTAGCTTCTGTGACGGAGAAATTATCCATCCCTTTTTCAATCAATAGTTTAAACATGTGAGGGTTAATTCTGGTTACTTTCTTCATGTGACTCTTACAGGCAAAAAAACTTAGGATTGCTAAGTATACAAAAATCAGTAAAACTTAGACAATCTAAGTTATCTAAAGGTTGAAAAGAAATGTGTAAGTGCAAAAAGACAACCCTATCCCAGCGAGGCTCAAAGCTGCGCGTAAAAAAGCCAAGATCACCCAAAAAGATTTAGGGGTGAAAATCGGTATGGAGCAAAGTTCTGCTAGCGGTCGTATGAATCATTACGAAAAAGGCAGGCATGTACCTGATATTGGTACGCTTGAGCGCATGGCTGAAGAGTTAGGTGTGCCGCTGAATTACTTTTTCTGTAGGAGCGAATTGAGCGCTGAGTTAGCGTGCGCCATTGATAAGATGAGTGATGAAGAGAAGGCGGTGTTGCTGGAAAAGCTGAGAAGTTAGCTTTAACCTAATAGTTGCTTCATTGATAGGTTGTTAAATATCTGACCGACAAACTTTAATTCACCAGTCTCTGCATCAGGCACATATTCCTCATAGGATTCAATCTGCTTGATCGCTAAATCGTCAATTTCGACAGTAAAAGGGTTTGATACATCTATCCCAAAAATCGCTTCATAGCCTATTGCAAAGTCACCAACTCGAATAACTAGCTGTTTTGCTAATAATGCTGACTCTAATGCTGATGCAATGAGTTCTTTCAGCATTCCCACCATTCCATGACTGGCCGCCAATAACCTCATTGCAAGATCGACATCTGTTAGATCTATCTCAAAAGGCATAGGTACTGAGGTCTCCATCGCCTCTAATAAATCCATGTAACGATCCATTGATACCTCATCTGTTATTTTGATGTATGGCAGCTCTCGTTTGACCATAATCCGTCTTTCCCACTGAGAGTCTTCCAATATCAACTTAGCGCTTGGGATACCGACAAAAACAATTGGCAACCGGCAATCATCACTGATCATCTTAAGACGATCCCTAATATTTTGCCTTGCGTTGTGTGTTGTACATTCAAACAGTTCCTGGCACTCTTCGATCACTATTAATTTTAAATCCGTTTGTTTAATACACGCACTGACATACGTCTCCAAACCAATATCCGACGCTTTAGCTTTACGGTTTTTATAAACACTGAGTTCTTTCGCTATCCAAAGCAAGGTCTCATGTAGAGTTGGTTTAACTCTAGTTATTAGCACTTCCTTTGCTGAAAGATTGTTAGCAACATAATACTTAATCAGAGCCGATTTCCCTGCGCCTGTACCACCAGTTAATAACATAGAGGGTACGAACGTTCCAAACTTCCTGCGTTTAATTATCCAATCAAGACCTGAAAATACTTTCTCTACTTCGGGGTAGGTAGTGAAGGAATCATGATAATCCGACAAAACTAAATCAATATGAGAGTTGGACATTGGTTGGGACACTAACTGCTCCTCTCTTTTTTGCGTCGATTCCATCTAGCACGAAAATCATCGATCGGCTCCACTTTGTTTGCGTTTGATTCCTCTTCGTGAGTAACTAAAGTAGGAATATTTGATTTATTACTAGAACTATCGCTATTAACCCCAATTAACTCCGCAGTTTTTTTAGTTCCACTCGCCTTTCGTGTTCTCTCAGGTAGGGACATCTCTCTTAGGTTCGCTTGCTCACTTTTGATGCGAGCATGTAAAGCCATTCTCGCTTTAGCCAACGATAACGCGTTGATCTCTCCCTTAATATAATCTCGGTGTGTTTTCACTAACCTTTGATGCTCGCACAGACTCAGGTTATCTGTATACCCATCAGAATTTTTACTTGGTACTTCTATATAGCCTGACAATTCTTCGAGATAAACATAGATAGTAGATAGATCATCGGGGTCAATTTTTATTTTCTTCCTCCGAGACTGTTTGGTCTGGGGGTATTGTTTTCTATATTGCTCTAGCGCTACAGAATCATATTCTAAGTGTTTGTACTTAATGCCTTTGCTCGTTAGCGCTCCGACATGAAGAAGCCCCATAATGACACTAAAAGCTTTTTCTTTTTCCGCTAAAAGCTGCATTGGAGGCAGTACTTCAAAACTTTTCTGCCAATACAAGTTAGGTATACGAGTGTTTCTCGTATCTGGTTTAGCATTATGAACATCGACAATCCAACGATGCAGCTCTTCAACAAATACACTAAAGCGCATAACTGCGTCTTTTTCTGGTTTATAGTCTTCTTTTTCAAGCACATTAGAAAATGTTTTACCCGGAACCCAACCGACCATACCTTGGATTATTTCACCAAACTTTCTCTCCACGAAAGGTTTTAACCATGGCTTTCTTACCTTGTTAAAGACAATATTTATACCTGATTCAGTACAAGCATCCTCCAAGCTTTTGGACCAAAACTCTGCACCATTATCTACAACCAGATTTTCTATCTTTCCACTGCATAGCCATTCATTTTGAAATTCTATAGGTAACGATGAAATGTAGTCTTTTTTCTTGATAGAGTGGAGAATAGCTTTTGAAGCAGAGACATAACTTGGAGCTTTGAAGCCTAAATGAAAACCAATGATACAACCACTAAAGACATCTACTAAGAGTGTTAGATAGGCTCTACCTAAGGGGATCAGTAACTCATCATGAAGTAATATTAAGTCTAAAGGGGTGTGATCAATCTCGACTCGCTCTAAGATTCAAGTAGGCATTTGTACTGATTGATAATAATGATAAAGCTTGTCGGCATAATACTTTCCATGTCGAGCTAGTGCTACGCTATATGGCTGTTCTTTCTTGATTCTGTTCTTAAATGATTCGTATGAGACCGTGGGTATTTTTCCAAAAATTATCGTTTCGTTCGCTATTATTATTTCGTCACAATAGACTTGATACGCTGCATTTATTGAAGGTCTAACAGCATCGAGAAACCGCTCTAAAGCTCTTTCGTAATATACTTCATCTCCCGTAACCCTCGGTTCCCGATTCCCCTTCAAATAATTCTTATCAACCAAACTTGTAAAGCTTCCATGGCTGCCACTGAATGCTTGATGCCACCTTATTAGCGTCTTATAACTTGGCTTAGGAAGTGAAGTTTTATCGATATGTTGGTCAATGAGCGGATTGAGGTTTTTTGGAGTCCACCCACCTTTGAGATCTTTATGAACCAAACAAAGCAATTTATACCGTTGTAGCGCTTTTTCTTTTTGTTCCGGAGGGAATGAAGCCAAATCTCGTTCATAAGTCTTTGTATTATCTAACGAGTCATACTGGAGTTGAGTGCGTTTCGTCTCAGGCAGTGACAAAAATTCCTGTTCTGCCTCTTCAGAGTGTATAGGGTCGAACTCATCCTTAAAATGCCGACTCATTTAGTTAACCGAAATAATGCTATTTTCATTTAGCATCTCTAAGTCAAAATCTGTTCTAGCTTTTCCAACAGAAATTAAGCGAAGAACTGAAGCAAAAACCTCTCCTATAGAAGAACTGACCCTTTGGGCCAGTTCATAAATTTTGATAACTTTTGAAATCAGCAGCTCTTCTAGAACAGCGTCTGTTAGCGAGTCTCCTTCAATACACCCACTGTAACGATGCACCATTTCACTATTTTTTAAGAAATAACCCGTTCGAATCTGCTTGTCTGTAACCAATATCAAATCAAACCCAAGCTTTTTTGCGGCTTGCTTACGTGCTCGGAACTTAAGTTTAAATTCTTTACTTAATGTCTTTGAATAGGGTTTAGTTTCAACAAAGCTATAACAACCGTCTGTATAAATAACAAAAAAATCAGGGGTATAAGGTAGTTGCTTGCCATCAAAGTCATAGAGAAACCCTTTAGGTTGCGATTCAAAACTCACAACATCGGCATCATACTCGAAATGGTAGCAACAATCTTTTTCTAGGCTTCCCTCACACATAATCGTATCTTTGTTCTTTGCACTAGCAAACTTAAAGATATTTTTATTCGGTGATGGTTTACGAAGATTACGAATATACATACGCGTCCCTATTTTCGTTGTAAAAAAACAACTAAATAAAGCATAGGACACTTTATGACTTTTAAAAGGACAGGTTATGTTTTTTTGGGACAGGATATGGTTGTAGCGACATTCATAAAGGGTGGGAACCCAGCCACATCCCGGCACACAAGTCACTCGCTGCGGCTGCTCCCTTCCAGGCCTGACCGAGTTCACGAGCTATTGTTGCGGGAGGACCAGGCCCCCATAGATTCGTTTTCTAAGAGGCTTGCCTCAAAGAGTGATTGGATTATTAAGCATCACAGCAACCATTGCAAGCCCTTCCACCCTATTTTTGAACAATTACGGTCTAAGTGCTTATCCTTTATTCAAACCACTAGAAAATCGCAGGTAAATTCACCATTTACCTGCATTTGGAAAGTTTGGATTGCTGAAGTACTAGACATCGATGTCTTCATTATCTTCTGTACGAATGATGTAGTCAGTCATCCACGCGGTACCTAATAGACACAACCACACCACAAAGACAGGGCTTGGAACTTCGATACTTGGAGTAATTACCAGAGCCGCAAAACCGACCGTTGGCAGTGTCCAACATAATAGTTTATTCCAGCGGAACGTTTTCAAGCGCGTCAGCGTTTCCATTGATGCCATGATGCCCGTTATACACAAGGCCACCAAAGCAGCATAAGGTAAATCGGCTATCCATAATGGAAGTATTAAGCCTAATGACCACCAGCTGTGTCGGCTGGCTGGCTTAAGGTGATTTGCCGCCCACCAAATTACGATGATAGATAAGGTTTGAAGTGTGGTAACCCACGGGACGCCTTCAAGCTTGCCTGCTGATTGCGTGACCATGATTCCGACCTGCAACGTAGTCACGATCAAGCCAGAAATAATCACGA
Source organism: Vibrio crassostreae (assembly GCF_041439375.1). GTDB lineage: Bacteria > Pseudomonadota > Gammaproteobacteria > Enterobacterales > Vibrionaceae > Vibrio > Vibrio crassostreae_D. Next base: position 5,464 of record NZ_JBGONY010000011.1, read on the forward strand.
CCGACAAACTACTGCGTCTTGAGAAGACCACCATCAATAGCGGGAATAGTACCCACGCACTGACAGACAGCGTGATGGGCTGCAAAGGAAGGGTTAGACCATAAGTAGTCATGGAAACAAGCAAAGCTAATCCAGCTATGCCCCCCTGCGGTAAAATCCATAAGGCAGGAATTACCATTGCAAGCACCGGGATATCTCCCTCACTTAAACTGATTGCTCTCGCGCAAACAACCGCTAATAATGTGGTGATCAAGAACTGAAACGTTGAAAATACCATAGCCCTCTCCTTCTACCGATCCGTGGTACCATACCAATCGTAGTAATTAACTGGTCACCCTAGCTTGTTAAAAAACTCGATAACCTCGTTAGATTTTTTGATTGGAGAATAACTACTTATCAAAAAAATCTGCCTTGCTCTCAAGCTTTTTCCCTGCGCTATTTTTGAACACTTACTTACTGTGATTGGTATTTATGAACTAGGAACATTTAGTATGGACCAATTTTTGAGCCAAATCTTTGCTGTGATTCACCAAATTCCATATGGAAAAGTAACAACTTATGGAGACATAGCACGTTTTTCAGGATTTCCGGGCTATGCGCGCCATGTTGGTAAAGCGCTGGGTAACCTACCAGAAGGTAGCAAACTGCCTTGGTATCGAGTGATCAACAGCAAGGGAGAGATCTCTTTAAAGGGCGATTCATTCGACCGACAAAAGCGGCATTTGGTTAAAGAAGGGGTTGAAGTGAGTGATGCCGGAAAGATCAAACTAAGAATATATAAATGGCAGCCCTAGAGCCGACACTTAACCTAAGTCCCTCAATAATTTACAAATTGGCTGTAATTTGTCACACAAAGAGTGTCACACATGAACATACAGCACACTATCCGCAGAAATGATATTTTCTATTTCAACCTACGTCTACGATCAGGCAATATTTCCCGTGTCAGTTTAAAAACAGACAGCCCAAGACAAGCCAAGTCTTATGTAAAACAAATTCTCAAGGAACTTTCTCAAATGGACAAAGAACAAATCACCAAGGAACTTCTTCACAGTATCGTGTCACAGGTAATATCTAAGCTAACCCCTTTGGTATCACCAACAACCACCAGCCATACATTTCTTGCAGAAGAATCAGCCCCTATCCGTATCAAAGCAGCAACCAACGCCCTATTATCCTTAAACCATTCATGGCACGATGCCCCAATCAACCACGACTACATTCACCACCACTTATCCCAAGTAAAAACGGCTACTCACAAGATCCTAGAATCTCACTCTATGGGTAATCACTCCGAGGTAATATCTGGTGTATCAGCCTTACGTAAAATGTACGTCCCTGACAACGTCCCTTCACAGCCCTCTGAACAGATAACCACTTCAAAGCATTCCCTTACTCTTGAACAGGTATCCCAACAATTCCTAGAACACCTAGCCACACGCCTTTCTAAAATCTCTCTCAAGAATAAAAGGTCTTATCTGCTCCATACCTTAAAGTATTTCGACCAAAACCACCCTATAACCGAAGTAGACCACAACTACCTTGAAGAGTGTTGGCACTCGATGTTGTCAGCAGAAACCAAATCCACCTCTTTACTTAAAAAGCGTAAAACCGCCCTTAAAGACTTATTCATTTACTGTATAAAGCAATCCCTCATTACTGCTAACCCTTTAGATTTAGCCGACCTTGATATATCAGGAACTAAAACCGCCCGAACAATGTTCCCACCTAAGATCCATCAATCCATAATTTCATATTGTAAATCCGACCTATCAAATACTAATGCTTGGGGCGTTCTTATCATGGCTTATAGTGGTATGAGAAATTCCGAAGTATCATCTTGTAAACTACTTACCCGTGACAACATCCCCTATTTCCACATCAGCGAAGGTAAAACAGATAACGCCTCCCGTAGAATTCCCGTCCACCAGTCCTTACTAGACCTTGGTATTGAAAACATCTTCCCCACCTTAAAAGTAAACCCTGCCTACCTAACCCTTTATTATAACCAAACCCTAAAACCCACTCTAGACATCCCCACAAACGATTCTGAGGGCAGTTTGTATAACTTGTATAGCTTACGTCATAACTTTATAACAGCCCTTCAAACGCTTCCTAGCGCCTCTCAAAGCTATGTAAAAGTATTAGTCGGTCACAAGGATATAACCAGTAACTATACCCACCTATCCACCAGCAATTTACCCGACCTCCAAGCCATAATAAACCAACTCAGATAATTTTAACTTTGTCAAGAATATTTATTGAGAATCATTTGCGTTTACAGACAACCTCGTGCTATAATTACTAGTATAGATAAGGGATTGAGAGTGATTACTTTCTTCCCTAACTAAATGAAATAATACAATTTGACCTACACTGTCTGCGCTCAATCCAGACTGGTGGGTTTTCTGCATCCTAAATTCGAGGTATCCCTTTTATGAAATTACAATTCGAGCAAGAAATTGCTAAAGCTTTTACACACTGTTTTGGTGGTCAGTACAACAACATGGTCTTTGTGTCCTGCATCCTTTCAGACATTCCAGTATCAGACATCATCGCCAACCCTTTTAACTTTGGTTTACAAAACTTATCCCGTGCCACCATTTACAGCACATATAGCCGCACCAAACGCAAACTTAGAGACGGTGGTTTCATCAATGACTAATGATTTTACTTGTTACCTTATCGGCTTTGCCCTTGGTGTATTAGCAAGCCACCCATTAACAGCAACACTCGCAAACGACCTCTTTAACCTTTTCACTCAATTTAAATAAGGAAATCCCATGCCAATTAAAAAACAAGCAGACCTTCCCCAAATTAAGTTCAAACTCGCTGAACTCTTCCCAACTCTTGAACTTTTAATCCAATACCTTCAAGCCCGTTTCGTCTCGTTCAATGGTTGTCTACTCGACACTTACCAAGCGACACCTACTCAAGTGAAACCTGACGACATTCTCGACCTTATGAACCAAAGCGGCCACTACGGTATTAAGAAAGCCACCATCGCTAGTCTCAAACTCAAGGAACTGGTACTGAATGAAACTGAGTAAACTTACATACCATAACGTGGGTGATTATTACGCCCACCTCTACAAACAGATTGAGCAAGCCGGACACTTTCACATTCACGCAACCACCGCCGAAGTCCTGATCCACTCAGTGTTAGGTCTACCCCGTAATCAGATCCACTCGATACTAGTTTCAAAATTCCCCAACCGTAGGTTTAACCCTCAATACGTTAAGAGCATTGCCAACAAATACCGAGAAATCATTAAAGAGCTAAAGGAAACCCTTTCATGAAATACAAAATCCCTCATAAGTTACTCGACCTGATTATGGAGGAGGCGAGACAGAAAAACGTTTCACCTTTTACCCTAATCGAAGCAGCACTAAATAAAGAATTTAAGGAGTCAAAGAATGACCGCACTGTTAGCCAACAATCTGATCGCTAATCTCAAAGCAAAACAGCAAGCCCGTAAAAAAGTTTTATACCCAACTAAGGCAGATTTCATCCGGTATATGCAGTCTCGATATGTTCAGGTTAATTCGACTCTTGTGGACTTAAAACGTCCTGACAATACCCCGAAGGTGAAAGACCTTGAAGTAAAGATGTTAAATTCTGGATTCTTCAAAAAGGATGATGCCACGTTATCGACTCTTAGCTTGGTTATGGTAGATGACAAGGAATATAACCCAACATTGCCACCCCTTTGGTATGACGAACAGAACGACCTTTCATTTCTTAATACGTATCAGCCACCATCGAAACGAACCTTAGAACCCTCACCAGAGTTTCAACAGATTTGGGATGATTACATGGCTTTGTTAGCTCGTGATCCTTCTGAACGTCCTTTACTGGTTAAATGGTTAGCTCACCAAGTGCAATGTAATACTCGTTCAAAGATCGCCCTGTTACTTTACGGTAAATCTACTGGTACGGGTAAAGGTACACTTCAAATGATTCTTTCAGAACTCCACGGTGACAGTAATAGTTTCAAGCCTAAAGATTCAGCCGCATTTATGACAGGTCGATTTACTCCAGAACTTGAAGGTAAGACTCTACTTATTCTAGATGAGCTTTATCACGATGGTTTAAAGGTAGCGAACAACGCCAAGATTATGATCACAGATGACAGCATGGATGTAGAACCTAAAGGTAAAGGTTTCCGCAGAATTACAGCCTACTTCGATATGATTGCAGCAAGTAACAAAGAACACCCTATTTGGTTAGAACCTACTGACAGACGTTGGTTGTGTTTCAATGTCCAACACGATAACCCGTTATTACCACCTTCTGACCCAGAGAATGCCCGTAGTGTTGGAGTAGTAAGAGCAATCCGTTCCTTACTAGAAGACCCAGACACCAAAGAGAACACCATTGCTATGATCCGTCATATCTTACTTGATGTAGATTTATCAGACTTTCAACCGCATATCGGTATCCCTCACACCAAGGATACAAAATCGCTCATTGTTAATAGTGGTTCAATCTCAGAAGTATCTTTTGAAAAGGCTTGGGATAGTGCATCACCTACAGAATTGTATTTCAACGCTGATGAATGGTTTACAACTCACCTTGAAGGTAAAGAGATTTCTTCCGCATCAAAATTCAACTTATTGACAAGTGTTGGTTGTGTGCAGTTTGACCCTAGCAAGGATGGGCGACCGCGACAAATGAAACTATGCCCTCACGACACTACAAAGAACGGCTCTCGTGGCTGGTGGATTACTCCCCTTGGTTTTGAGATTGGTATTACTCCAGAGATGAAAGTCGCTCAGATTAAGCAAGTAGCCACAGATTATGAACAATCTACCATAGATGACATTAGCCTAGAGGAGATGTATATCCCGATATGATAAGTAGCCAAGACCAAGCGATCGAAGATGTATCAGAATTTTTAGACAAGTATAAGGATGACATAGAACAACGGGACAACGGTTGTATAGTAAAAGTTGGAGCACCACCTAGAGTCACATTCAAAAACGTTCCAGTTTATCGACTCATGCTTCAAACCAAAGAAGAATACTCACTTTCTCCCGACGACATAGCCCGACACACTTGTGACAACCCTTATTGTTTTAACCCTGACCACATCATTATAGGCACTCGTGCGGATAACAACCGTGACCGATGCCATGACAAGTATTTTAGGAAAGCCACCCAGTCAGATATTGACACCTTATTTGGATAATCCCCCAGCATCCCCCAGCTATCCCCCACACCCTTGGGGGAAAGGAAAACCCTTATAGGACAAGGCTTCACAGCACTTTTAATTATTAATCCCCCAATCCCCCACAGTAAATCAACTCACTCTTGTGAAGGTGGGGGAACACCTGAAACATAGAACAAGAATAATATTATGAATAAAACCTCAGTTACCCTTGCATACGCTTTGAACAACGGCTACGACTCGAGAGAGGAGTGCTTGTTCCACCTTAACAATCAGTACTTAAAATCAATTCAAGATAAAGCTTACAAAACTACTTTCTATGACGAGGACGGTACACCGTTCAAAGCTTACCCTGACTTTTGGCATCCTGAATCTCGGACAGTAATCGAATTCAAAGCTCACCAACTTAACACTTGTAAAACTAAAGCCGAATCTCAGCAGAAACTCGACAAGCAAGAGGAGTTTAAAGGTTACCTTAAATTCTACGACAAACTTAAATGGGCATGGAACCATAGCCTTTACAAACAAGCCAAGGTGCAATCCTCTTTACAAAGTCTAGGACACAATATGCTGGTGGTATTTGCAGACGAAACCAAAATCTCCACCCAGAACAAAAACAAGATGGCTAAAGCAAACCTCACTTGGTGTTGGGAACGGGACTTACCTCAGTACTTAACCAATCATTAAACTGAAGCTCAGTGAATTAATTTTATCTATCCTCAATCTTGATAATTTTCATCGCCCCGTTAATTTTCTGCAATGTAAGTCTACCATGTTGGATTGTTTCCGCTTCCACTGTACGCCCTTCAGGGATACATGAGAAGGCTTTGTGTATATCAGCAGCCATTGACAAGCATCCGTTTAATTCCTCCTTACTGAGCGTGTTATAGTTGCATAGAATGACAGACAAATCATTGATGCGCGATTGTTCTTCTGTGGGGAGTTCAAAGCCTCCCCAAAGAACGTCCCATATTTGACCGCATTTTGTAAGGAACGACATTTTAAACAACCTCCGTAAGTTTACTTGATAGTGAAATCAGTATCTTATTCTACACGAAACCGCTAGTGCAAGTAGCGTTTCTCGTTTGGCTCTCACTTTCTTCTTACCAAGTTCTAACTACACTAACCCTTTGTCCTATAAGGGTTCTTACTCTAATAACACTCATTCCAGTACGAGAACCTCACTCTCACTTCTATAAGTCTCCATAATACCCCCTCACAGCCTCTCAGCGTCACTTTCCAACCCAACTAATACAATGTCTAGCCTACCCTCCCAACCTCTCCCACGTCATTCTCAGACACATTAAAAATACCTCCATTTGCTAAGAAAACCCCTCGCGCGCCTCATTTCGACAAACCTAGAAATAATACACTACCTTTTTACACCCTTAATCCCTTCAAACCCTTGTTCCATAAGGAATCCCTAATAAACCTACGTGTATAATACGTATAGATTTAAGTATAAATAATGTGTTTTTATGTGATATTAAGTGATATTAATGTACATACCTGTTAGAAACTCTATCGTAATCATTGACACTGTTAGAAACCTATTTACCTTAGTTATTGACACCTATACTCAGAGTGTTAGAATCTATGTAGTTTTTGACACCTAAGGAGTTTACACATGAGCTACATTGGATATGCACGAGTCTCAACCCAAGACCAAAACCTTTCTACTCAGATCGAACAACTGGAATCAGCAGGATGCACCAAGATATTCCACGGTAAACAATCTGGTAAGTCAGACGACAACCTTTCCAAACTCCGTGAAATGGTAGATTACTGCAGAGAGGGCGACATAGTATTAGTAACCAAGTTTGACCGCCTTGGTCGTTCCCTTAATCAGATCCTTGAAACCGTTCAAAAGCTACAATCCAAGGGTGTAATGGTAAGAACACTGGATGGACAAGTAGACACAAGTAACGATACCCCTATGGCAAAAGCTTTCACTCAACTACTTGGTGTATTCGCAGAACTAGAACATGGAATGATAACAGACCGCCTACAATCTGGACGACAACGCACAGGACGACTTGGTGGTAGACCTTCAAAGCTAACCCCTGACCAACGCCAAACAATCAAGCACCGTCACGCTCAGGGCGAATCACAAACCTCTCTAGCTAAGGAGTATGGTGTATCACGAGCAACCATCATCAACATAGTTAAATAGAGCACTGTTCGATATTTCATGGGCATATTTTCTGAGTATTGCCCCTATATTTTTTCTACTTAATACCCCTTGCGCGTAATCCTAGATATTTCTAAATCCACTCCCACAGAAAAGGGGTAGCCCTAAGACCACCCCCGATATTTTATTTTCAAATTGTCACACTCTCCGCTATCCTGTTGTAACACATCAATATATTTTAGACAGTATTACAGCCCTAGAGCTGCCATTTATCGAAAGACGTTAATTAAGATGCCTTAACAATGGCATCTATTTCTAATTAACGAACACCAACCAAGCGTAGGTCTGCTTGTTGCGTGTTTTCTACGTCTGTAATCACTGACTTAATCGTGTCAGTTGTGAAACGCAGTTTGCCATCGACATGAATCGACGCACGCATGTTGTAGCGGTGGTTAGCTTTAATCTTGTTGTTGTCGTAGCTCAGTTCGAATGCGAACGGTACTTGCTTACCATCAGTAGTGAACTCTTGAGTTGCGATAACCGTCGATGGTGCGTCAGCCAGTGAGATATCTTCTAGCGTAACGGTAACTACTGCATTCTCTGGCAATGCAATTCTTTCACGGTAGCTAACTGTTCCTGAAATCACTTGAGTGTTCTCTGCAACCACTTCTTGAGAAGCATTCGTTTCTGATGTTGCTTGGCAACCAACAAGTAGGCCAAACGATACTAAAGACGTAATAAGAATTAGAGCCTTTTTCATATTCAATTTCTCTCAACATGTTTGCCGGACTCGGCAAATCTACTCAGCAATTATAAGAGAGCTTTCATATTCTGTCTCGAAACCCTATGATTTATTGACAGATATCTGACTAAGCTAAATGATTAACACCATAATCTGACACCTATTTTACCAAGAGGCATGCTGGCGATGAGTCAACCTTTAAAAGAATTACTCAATTTACTTCAGTTAGAGAAACTAGAAGAAGGTCTGTTCCGCGGGCAAAGTGAGAACTTAGGCCTACCACAGGTATATGGCGGTCAAGTATTGGGACAAGCGCTTTCTGCTGCTCGTTATACCGTTCAAGACGACCGTAGTGTTCACTCTTTCCACAGTTATTTTCTATTTCCCGGTGATCCTGAAAAGCCAATCATTTACGATGTTGAGAACCTAAGAGATGGACGCAGCTTTAGCACGCGCCGTGTGAAAGCGATTCAAAATGGCCGCCCTATTTTCTATCTCACCGCTTCTTATCATGGCGATGCGCCAGGTTTTGAGCACCAGATTGCAATGCCTGATATTCCTGGACCAGAGAACTTTGCTTCAGAAACTGAATTAGCGAGCCACATTGCAGAATTCTTACCAGAGAAACTGCGCAAAACCTTTTGTGGCGAAAAGCCGATTGAGATGCGCCCGGTGACGGTTGTGAATCCACTCAACCCGAAGAAGACGGAAGCGAAACAGTACCTTTGGGTAAGAGCAAATGGCGCGATGCCAGACAACCAATTAATTCATCAATACCTACTTGCTTACGCATCGGATTGGGGGTTCTTAGTTACGGCGCTTCATCCTCACGAAGTCTCTATCATGACACCAAATTTCCAAGTGGCGACGATTGACCACTCAATCTGGTTCCACCGCCCGTTCAAGATGGACGAATGGTTACTTTATGCGATTGAAAGCCCAACGGCGGCGAACACTCGTGGCTTAGTGCGCGGCGAGATCTTTAACCAAAAAGGTGAGCTCGTAGCGACGGCAGTACAAGAAGGTGTGATGCGTTTTACTAAGTAACGGATAAACGCTTCTTACAAGCCCAAAATACGCACAAAAAATAGAGGCTAGGTTTAGTACCTAGCCTCTATTTTTAATATTAACGAAAAGTCGTTACTTCGAATCCATAAACTCTACTCAGCTTCTGGCGTAGGCTCCAATTCACCTTGCACTCGTGTTTTGATGCCATCGCCAGCGTCTCTAAGTAAATTAAATGGCGATAACACTACGCCTTTCACCGCGCCCTCTGCGGCTCCCTGAGCGAGCTCTTTACTCTTATCAGCTAACAAATTAGCTTGTGCCAAAATACCAGGGACTTCCGCTCGTAGCATTTCAGACTCAGTGACGATGACAGGAATAGTCTGTTCGCGGTAAGACTTACTTTCAGCGAGCATTGGTGGCATTACGTCTACGCGATATCGTTTTAACTCAATTAATGTTGGTGGAATAACATCAGTTCTTACCTGCTCAACTTCCGTTCGAACATTTTTAACTTCATCTAATATCGCAGGGATTTTGTTGTCGACCGACGCTACGGTTTGATTCACGTCATCGATCGTCTTTCTCACGTCTTCGACAGTATCTAAAACTCTAGGGGCTAGCTCGTCGACATGAGATGCAAACTCTAGCCACTCTTCAACTTTAAGACCTTTAGTCAATACCGATAAATCCTCAATAACCTGCGGATAAGTATCAACGATTTCACCGACTTTATTGGTAAAGGAGTAGATGGTGTAACCCAAGTAAAAAACGGCAACGGCCAGCACCAATTGGATAGCAGTCGAAACTTTTGCAAACATGAATAATCCTTTTCTTTATCGCTGAGGCAATATCTAAACTGAGAAATAGTTAGCGTAACGCTAGATTTAGCTTAAAGCGGCAATGCTGTCGTGTACTTCAATGGTTCCATCGCAAATGTCGAGGTCACATTAGATATACCATCAATACTATTCACCAAGCGCTTGTAGAAATCATCAAAGCACTTCATGTCTTTAACCTGAACCTTCATCATATAATCATATTCGCCGGCCATGCGATAGAACTCCATCACTTCTGGAAAGTCCGACACAGTATTCACAAAGCGGCCATACCACTCATGAGAATGGTTGCTTGTTTTCACCAATACGAACGCGGTAAAAGCAAGATCAAGCTTCTCAGGGTTCAGCAACGCCACTCTTTTTTCAATAATACCGTTCTCTTCAAGACGCTTCAGTCTTTTCCAACAGGGCGTGGTTGTTAGGTTGACTGCCTCTGAAATATCGTTCAATGACAGCGTGCTGTCTTCTTGCAGCAAACTTAATATCTTTTTATCTACGGCATCTATCACAGTTTCACCAAATCGTATTTAAATAGAATAATTTTCTACATTTTAGTCAAAACAAAGCAAATATGGCAAAGTTTTTCTCTCGAATTCTAGTTAAATTATAACCATACCAATTACAAGAAATTCCTACACAAGATCAGGAGAACGCTTATGTGCACTGACCATCAATGGATTAACAACGCGATTCGTAAAATTGAAGCGGACTACCAACGCTCAGCGGATACGCACCTTATCAAGTTAGACCTTCCAAGTATCGAAGGCATTGATATCTACCTTAAAGATGAAAGCACACACCCAACAGGCTCTTTGAAGCACCGTTTGGCGCGTTCTCTGTTCTTATACGCGATTTGTAACGGTTGGGTTGGCCCAGAAACAACGATCATTGAATCTTCATCGGGCAGCACGGCTGTGTCTGAGGCGTACTTTGCTCGCCTGCTTGGTCTTCCGTTTATTGCGGTAATGCCTAAATGCACAGCGAAGAAAAAAATTGAGCAGATTGAATTCTACGGCGGCCAAGCGCACCTTGTTGATCGCTCAGATGAGATTTACGATGAGTCTCGTCGTTTAGCTGAAGAACTGAATGGCCACTACATGGACCAATTTACTTACGCTGAGCGCGCAACCGACTGGCGTGGTAACAACAACATCGCGAACTCGATTTTCAATCAAATGCAGATGGAAGATCACCCTGTTCCAACTTGGGTAGTAATGAGCCCAGGCACTGGTGGTACTTCAGCAACTATCGGCCGTTTCATTCGCTACCAACAACATGAAACCAAGCTATGTGTTGTTGACCCTGAAAACTCGGTATTCCACGAATACTTCCAAACCGGCAATGCGAACGTGAAAGGCAGTACGTTCAGCAAGATTGAAGGCATTGGTCGCCCACGAGCAGAGCCAAGCTTCATTCCTGGTGTGGTTGACGAAATGCGTAAAATCCCAGACGCAGCAAGTATCGCAACGACACATTGGTTATCTGACATTCTTGGCCGCAAGGTTGGCGCATCAACCGGTACTAACATGTACGGTGTGCTTCAGCTAGCCAGTGAAATGAAAGCGCGTGGCGAGAAAGGTTCTATCGTGACTTTGCTATGTGACAGCGGCGAACGTTACCTAGACACTTACTTCAATGACGAGTGGATAAATCTGAATATCGGTGACCTACAGCCTTACGCAGCGAAGTTGGAAGCTTTCTCGCAAACAGGTGAGTTGGCTTAACCACAGGATAAGCACCGACACCAAAATTGAAAAGAGCCCTTGATGGGCTCTTTTTTTGTTCTGTTAATCAATCACTAACGACAACAAATTACTCTGGCTTCTGCTTCGCTTCAAATGCCGCTAGTTGTTCAGGCGTCGCTTTTGGTTGATGGTTTTGTTTCCACTCATCGTAAGTCATGCCATATATGCGCTCACGAGCGTCATCGATATCCAAGTCTAGGCCTTGTTGCTCAGCTTCTGCTTTGTACCACTTGCTGAAACAGTTACGGCAGAAACCCGCCAAGATCATCAAGTCGATGTTCTGCACATCTTTGTTATCATCCAAGTGTGCTAGCAGGCGACGAAAGGTTGCTGCATCAAGCTTGTCTTGTTCTTCTTGAGAAAGATCTTTGTATTTAAATTCAGCCACTTTACTTTCCTTTATTCGATTTATTGTATTAATTCGTTGAGCTCTGTTTGTTATACAAAAAAGCCTGCAATTCGCTAGGAGCAAACGCAGGCTTTTCAATATTGTTACACTATTCCGTGTTCATTAACCGTGACTGGTTCTTCCCACGTTGTCATGGCTAAGCTCTTTATTGAGCACCGCTTCGACGTGACCCGGAGAGCGTGTTGAGCCAGAAATCAGTCGGTACATCGCAGGGATTACGAACAGAGTGACCAGTGTCGCAAAGCCCATACCGAAGAAGATAACCGTACCCACAGCGACTCGGCTTTCATAGCCTGCGCCCGTTGAAGTAATCAATGGAATAGCACCTGCTAGTGTGGTAAACGCCGTCATCATGATTGGACGTAAGCGTCGAGCCGAAGCATCAATGATCGCCTTTTCAAACTCAATACCACGGTCACGAAGTTGGTTAGCAAACTCAACGATTAAGATACCGTTTTTGGTTACCATACCGATCAACATGATCATACCAATCTGGCTGTAGACATTGAGGCCTTGACTCATCAGCACCAGACCTAAGAAGCCACCAAAGATGCCCATAGGTACGGTGAACATCACCACCAGCGGGTTAATGAAGCTCTCAAACTGCGCTGCAAGTACCAAGTACGCAACTAACATCGCTAACGCAAACACCACTAAGATGCTTGATTGGTTCTCTTTGAAGTCTTTAGACTCACCTGAGTAGCTCACAGAGATATCACCCGGTAGCTGTTCAATCGCTTGCTCATCGAGGAAATCCAGAGCATCACCCAGTGTGTAACCTTCCATTAGGTTAGCTTTGATGGTCACCGACTTTTGCTTGTTGTAGTGCGACAAACGAATCGATGATGCCACTTCTTCAATGTGTGTCAGTGTATCAAGCGTTACTAGCTCGCCTGACTGAGTTCGCATGTAGATTTGGCTTAAATCGTTGGCGTTGTTGAAGCTGTTCTCATCACCACGCAGGTAAACATCGTACTCTTCACCACGGTCAACGAAGGTGGTTTCACTGCGTCCGCCAAGCATGATTTCTAAGGTATCTGAGATGTCTGAAACGCTAACGCCTAGCTCTGCTGCACGCTGTTTGTCTACAGTTACCAATAGTTCTGGTGTTTTCTCAGAGTAATCGATGTCCGCACCTTCCATCATTGGAGAGTCTTCAGCGGCTTGCTTTAAGAGCTCTGCCCACTTTTGAAGTTCAGTGTAATCAGAACCGCCAAGTACGAACTGTACTGGCTCACTTGAACCACCTTTAAAGCCCGGCATGAAAGGGAATACGCGCACATCTGGAATACCAGCTAGTGACTTACGAACTTCATTAAGTGCTTCTTGCGCGGTCACGTCACGCTCGTCCCAATCTTCGAGGATCATGATAACGAAGCCCGTTTGGTCGCCGGCATTGCCACCAAATGCTGGTGATTGAATGCTGAATGACTTCAAGAAACCTTGACCAAGCAATGGCATTAGACGCTCTTCAACGATGTCCATGTTGGCAGACATACGGTTGTAACTGGTTGCATCGGCACCACGAACAAACGCAAAGATAACACCACGGTCTTCTTGCGGCGTCAGTTGCGACGGTACTTGTTGCATCAAGCCATAACTACCGCCCATACACGCGATAATGATAATTGGAGCTGCCCAACGCCAATTTAGAGCACGGCGCAATACCGAGCGATATCCAGACTCAAGCTTGCCAAATACGCGCTCGACAAACAGATTAAAACGGTTTGGTTTAACGTTCGCTTTTAGGATTTTACTGCCTAATACTGGCGTTAACGTTAATGCAACTAGCGACGAGAAGATCACCGACATAGCGAGCAATACCGAGAACTCGGTAAACAACAGTCCAACCATGCCATCCATGAAAGAGATTGGTAGGAATACCATCACCAATACAAGCGTCGTTGCGATTACCGCGAAGCCTACTTCACGAGTACCTTTATAGGCAGCAAGCAGTGGTGACTCACCACGTTCAATGTGGTGGAAAATATTCTCAACCACTACGATCGCATCATCTACCACCAAACCAATCGACAGGATAAGTGCCATCAGAGTAATCAGGTTAATAGAGAAACCGAAGTAGTAAGCCGCAATAAACGACGAGATCAGAGATACAGGTACGGTCACCGCAGGAATAAGCGTTGCACGAGCTTGACCAATAAAGATGTAAAGCACAAGGATAACCAAGCCACCCGTGATAAAGAGCGTGCTGTAAACTTCTGAGATTGAACGGTCGATAAACACAGTTGAGTCGTAGTCGACAGCCAAACGAGTACCATCTGGCAAGAACTTTTGAATTGCTTCGACTTCTTTATGGACTAAGTCAGCCACCTCCAGTGGGTTCGCATCTGACTGAGGCACAATACCCATACTTACGTTAACAACGCCGTCACTCTTAAAGGTCGAGTTCTCGTTTTCTGCGCCAATGTAAACATCCGCTACGTCTTTTAAGTAGATAGGTGTGTTATCAGAAGCGCGTTTTACCACTAAGTATTCGAAATCTTCCGCTTCAGTGTAAGAACGAGCGGTACGAACCGACATCACAATTGCATCGTTACGTACTTCACCACCTGGGCTTTCAATGTTCTCACTGTTCAACGCAGAAGTGATGTCCGAGGTAGTAACACCGCGACCAGCCATCTGAGCAGGTTTCAGCTTCACGTACATTACTTTGTACAAGCCACCGGAGATATCCACCGAGCTCACGCCTGAGATCAAACTAAAGCGGTCAATCAACACACGTTCTGTATAGTCGGTTAACTGCGTTCGGTCCATCTCCGTCGAGCTTAAGTTGATGTAGACCGAGGCTTCACCACTGCCGTTGTTCTTATAAACAATCGGGTCATCGGCTTCATCGGGCAATGAACGCTGCGCACGAGCTACCGCATCACGAACATCACTCACACCGGTATTGAGATCGTAACCAAGCTCAAAAGTAATCGTGATACGCGACATACCGTTACGCGTTGTGGATTCGATCTCATCGATACCACTAATGCCGGATAACTGGTCTTCAAGGTTGGAGGTTATTTGGCTTTCAATGATGGTGGCAGACGCCCCCTCATAACGAGTACTGATCGATACCACCGGGCTTTCAATATCTGGCATCTCACGAACCGCAAGCTTATTGAAAGAGACAATACCAAACACAACCAATAGTAGGCTCAATACGACAGCCGCTACTGGTCTCTTTACAGAAACATCAGATAACAACATTAGTTAGCGCCTTCTTGTGCTTTTTTTTCACTTGCTGCATCAGCTGGGCGATTGACGGCAAGCTCTTGAACCAAAACACCATCACGCATATTCACTATGCCCTGCACTACAATTTTCTGACCAATGTCGATGCCTTTGTCGATCACGACTTCGTTGTCGATACGAGCACCAAGGAACACTTCGGTTCGTGTCGCTTTGTTATCTTCGCCAATGACATAAACAAAACGTTTAGTACCTGAGTATTCAAGTGCTTGAACTGGAATAATGGGTGCTTCCACCGGTGGAAACTCCATATCAGCTGCCACTAACATGCCCGGCTTTAAGTAATCATTATTGTTGTCGAAGTGAATTCGAACTCGAAGGTTCAAGGTTTCAGCGTTAATACGAGAATCAATGCCCACTACAGTGCCAGTGAACTGAGTATCTCCCCATGCACTGGTGCGAGCCGTCACTTTCATGCCTTTAGATAGCTTGGAAAGATAACGCTCAGGGATCTGGAGGTCTAACTGCATTACTGAAAGGTCATCTAAGGTCACTAGTTCAGTACCTGCTGTCACCATTTTACCGCGGCTAAAGTCGATAAAGCCGACCGTGCCAGAAAAAGGCGCGCTAATGTGTAAGTCTTTAAGATTAGCATTCGCAGCAGCTAGGCGAGCATTGGCGATCTCTACATTAGTTTTCTGAGCGTCAATTTCAGTTTGCGTGATCGCGTTGCGTTTCACTAGTCGTTGGAATTCCGCTAGCTTACGTTTCTCGTCTTTTAAATACGCTTGCGCCTCTGCAACCGCCGCTTTCGCTTTATCATCGTCGAGCTGGACCAACATCTGCCCTTTGGTGACATCTTGATTGGCCTTGATGTTGATAGAGTCCACTCTGCCAGCCACTTCAGAAGTAATCATGACAGATTGCTCAGCTTCTAACTTACCGACCAAAGAAAGAGATTGACTAACTTGGTGGATATCAACTTGCTCAGTAACAACAGTGACAGTGCTAGGGCCCATACGTTTAGCAAGTGCGGCTGGAGACGCCAAAAGAATAGACAAGCTAAGCAGGGTTAAAACAGATTTATGCTTCATAATAATGGTCTGCAAGTAAGGTTTATACCAATCACAGTGAGTCAGTGGTCAAAAATAGCGTAGGGAAAAGGCTTGAGAACAAGGCAGCATTTTAGATAAGTAGTTATCCTACAATCAAAAATTCTAACGCAGTTATCGAGCATTTTAACAAGCTAGAATGACAAGTTACTTACTACGATTGGTATTATTATCTATAAATGAAATTAACCGTATTCTATCAACTGATGAATGCTGTAACGTCAAGAAGTGTAAATCTAGATTAAATTCCATTTACGTTTCATCACGTTCTAGACACAATGAATAGAATACAGAAAGCCAATTACCTCAAGGTGTTATCTATCAGTACGTAAACCTTAGTACAGATGTTCACTTCACGAGCAATATGCGTACTTTTCGCCATCTTTGCCCAAAAAGGCAGCATTTAACACAAAACCATAAGAAAAACCCTTTACAGGTTTAGCGTGTTTGCTATGATGCGCTCCGCACTTGAGAGATGCGTTGGGAAAAACATCTCTTTAGCCTATCCATTATGAGTTAGGAAAAATCACCCTGGAGGGGTTCCCGAGTGGCCAAAGGGAGCAGACTGTAAATCTGCCGGCA
>NZ_JBGONY010000011.1:22497-111515 GCF_041439375.1 Vibrio crassostreae
AAATCTGCCGGCACTGCCTTCGATGGTTCGAATCCGTCTCCCTCCACCATATTCTCCTTAATTGGAAGATCGAAAAGCCAGCTCATTGAGTTGGCTTTTTTTGTTTCTGAACGCGTTATTGAAAAGCCCTGTCTTATCAAGACAGAAGTTGAAACCGCTTCTGTCTAAGTTCAACACTTCAAACTTCTATCCGTAGATCTCATAACAAGATTGAATCTCTTAAAGATCATTGAGCACTCAGTCTCTCCAGGCTTCCATGTGGCGTCCACATACCAAGTAAGCAGCGCAACCTAAGCAGTTTGTAGATACATGCTCCTCACACTCATCCGCTATTTGTTGTTTCTGCTGTAGTGATGTTTCAGGTTCTAGTATCGGCTCGAAAAATTCAGTCGTCACGATTAATACCTCTATATTGGTTAGATAGCCTCGATTGAATATCTAAATAAAATGAGTAACTTGCGTTCAGCCTAACTCACTGTTAGCACAAAGTATCACTCTAAATAATTGTCGTGATGGTACTATTTTCTAGCAACGCGAATATCTAAAGAGCCGCATCTTCTGTAAGCCGAAGGCAAACGCCCTTCTTAAAATTTACAGTTCCAAACAACCGGACACAAAAAAGCCCCTACAGATTTCTCCGTAAGGGCTTTCAATAATCAAAGTAATGTCTAGTTAACTCATTTTTAGTTAACTATCGAGATTAACCTTGAATACCAACAATTAACCACGGTGCATTTTGAGTCGTTAAATCACGCTCTAAGTGCCAGATATCAGTGATATCTTCTTCAATGCCGTCCGCTGTATCACGGTAGCGACCGCTAAACTGAAGGCTTAGCTGCGCTTTGCTACCATCATGATCTGCGCGAACGATTTCAGCATCAACGTACATTACGTCTGTGTGCTGATCACCGTCCAGCTTATTACGCTCAACTTTTAGATCTTCAAATAGGCTTGGAGACACGTACTCTTCAATCGTGTTTAGCTCGTTGTGGTTCCATGCACCTTGCAGTGTACGGTAGTGCTCACGAGAGCCATTGATGAATGCCGCTTGATCAAAGCCTGGTGGGTAGTTATGTGGAACATCGCTTTGTGCACCAAAACCGAAACCACCAGCAGCGCCTTGTGATTGAGGCTGTGCTTGTTCGAAGTTATGAACGTTTGGTTGCTGCTTAGGTTGTTCAAACTTGTTCTGACCCATTCCGCCGAATGCTGGCTGCTGGCCACGTGCATTCTGCTGATTCATTGAGCCCTGCTTCGCACCCAACATTCCACGTAGGAATTTAAACGCTAGGAACGCAATCAGACCCATGATAAGAATATCCATAAACTGGATACCTTCAAATGCGCCACCAAAGAATGCTGCTAAAAGACCACCAGCAAGTAAACCACCTAGTAGACCGCCCATAAGGACTTTCTTGCTAGAGTTAGCTGCTGTGTTCTTACCCGTTTGATCTTGTCGGATCGAATTCGTGTTTTGTTGTTTTGGTGCTGGAGCCGTTTTAAAGCTTTTGCCAAATGACTTACCACCACCAAACTTTTTCGCTTCCGCGATTGGCGTCACCGCGACTGTTACCAACAGGATCGCGACTAGTGAGAAAAATCGTTTCATTATTATCCTTTATAGGGTTCTTTATCTTTCGACACCTTAATCATACTCGTTAACAAAGAACAATGAAATATTCACGGCCTTTACACATGTATCATAATATTGCGGCTATTAATTGATTACTAAACTAGCGAAGGGATTGACGGCACTCTGGGGCAGCATTAAAATATTGAACGATGTTCATTTAATAGAAAGTACCCATGGCAAGACGAAACGATCATACTCGCGAACAATTAGTGCAATTAACCTTAAAAACGGTGACCGACTTCTTAGAAGAGCACTCTTATCACGAGTTAAGTCTACGTAAAATCGCCAATATGATTGGTTACGTTCCAAGTACCTTGGTGAATGTATTTGGTAACTACAACCTATTGCTATTACATGTGGTCGCTCAAACATTAGATGAACTGGCGTCAGAATCTGCTGCAGCGGTTGAACAATCGAGCAACCCTCAACAAGCTCTATTCAACCTTGCATACTGTTACCACGATTTTGCACAAAAACACCCTCACCGTTGGCAGCTTATCTTTGAGCACAACATGAACGGTGAAAACCTTCCTGAATGGCAATCAAACCGCATCGATAGAATGACAGGTATGCTAGAGCAACTATTAATAGCTATTGCCCCTGAACATACTAAAAGCGAAGTCGTTAAAGCTAGCCGTGTATTATGGTCTGGAGTACATGGAATTACTCTACTCAGCGTTGATGATAAATTTTTCGCCGCTGAGCCAATCGATGGTAAAGAGTTGATCAATAACCTAGTCTCAAACTACTTAACCAACTGGTAATCATCCAAGGAAAGACAATGAACAACAGCAGCCAATCTTCGCTGTTAACGCAAAAAAGGTTCCTACCCTACTTTATTACCCAATTTCTAGGAGCCTTTAACGACAACATATTCAAAAATGTCCTGTTACTGTTTGTTGCTTTCGCAAGCGTAGACACGCTGCCTATTTCTAGCAATCTATTCATTAATTTGGCCGCTGGCCTGTTTATTCTGCCCTTCTTCCTATTCTCAGCTTTAGCCGGTGTACTGGCTGATAAATACGAAAAATCGTGGTTTATCCGTAAAGTTAAGCTCCTTGAAGTGGTGATTATGTCACTGGGTGCGATCGGATTTATCTATGAAAGCTACGGAATATTACTTCTGCTTCTGTTCCTTATGGGAACACAAAGTGCTTTCTTTGGCCCTGTGAAATACGCCCTGCTTCCACAACAGTTAGAAACAAAAGAACTGGTATCTGGTAATGCTCTCGTCGAAACAGGTACATTCTTAGCGATCCTGATCGGTACTCTAGGCGCAGGCATCATTGCATCTGAAGAAGGCGCAAAGCTCATTGCCGCAGTGTGTATTGTTTCGTTCGCCGTGCTTGGCTATGCATCAAGCTGCTTTATTCCACAAGCGCCAAGTAATGCACCAGACCTGAAAGTAAAGTGGCAACCTGTAAAGCTCACCCGTGCAACACTGGCGATTGCCAAAAAAGACCGCCCAACCTTTCAAGCTCTGATGTCTATAAGCTGGTTCTGGTTCCTTGGTGCAGCTTACCTAACTCAGTTTCCCAACTTCACCAAACTGCATCTAAACGGTACTGAAAGCTCAGTCGCCTTTTTACTGGCACTGTTCTCAGTAGGCATCGCGATCGGCTCTTTAGCTTGCGATAAGTTATCTAACCACCGCATTGAAATCGGCATCGTGCCAATGGGCAGCTTAGGTATCTCGATCTTCGGTCTTTTGATGGCAATATCTATCCCGGAGTCTTTACCCAACTTTAGCTCTTTCCACCAATTCGTAACCTATTCAGAGCTGTGGCCGCTATTTGCTTACCTTCTGCTATTGGGGATCTCTGGCGGTATCTTTATTGTTCCTCTGTATTCACTGATGCAGCTACGTGCCAAGCCAGATGAGCGTGCCCAAGTGATTGCCGGGCTCAATATTTATAACTCACTGTTCATGGTGGGAAGTGCGGTTTTAGGTATTGTTTGCCTCAGTGTTCTAGAGCTTTCAATTCCACAGCTGTTTGTGTTGCTCGCGTTGGGCAACACTTTGGTGATGCTGTACCTGTTTTATCAGGTTCCTATCTACGCTTTCCGCTTCTTTACGTGGGTGGTCACTCACACCATGTACCGAGTCAGGCATAAAAACTTACATCACCTGCCAGAAAAAGGCGGTGCGTTAATTGTCTGCAATCATGTAAGTTATATGGATGCACTGCTGCTGAGTGCGGTTTGCCCTCGTCTTATCCGTTTCGTGATGGAAGAGGAATACACCAAGTTGCCGCCGATTCGACGTTTCTTGAAAAGAGCTGGGGTGATTCCAATCTCAGCAACCAACCGCAGTTCGATACGAAACGCTTTTAAAGAAGTAGAGCGAGCCCTGCATGAAGGCCACATCGTGTGTATTTTCCCAGAAGGAAAGCTAACCTCTGATGGCGAAGTGGCTGAGTTCATGCGTGGTATGGAGCTAATTATCAAACGCTCCCCTGTCCCTGTGATCCCTATGGCTCTAAAAGGATTATGGGGAAGCTACTTTAGTCGTTACAAAGGCCGTGCCTGCAAAGGGCTACCCACTCGCTTCTGGACCAAATTAGAGATAGAAGCTGGCGAACCTATTGCACCTAAAGAAGCCTCTTGTGAAACTCTTCGACAGTCGGTGTCCAATCTTCGCGGATCTCTACGCTAGCTAACCAGCCCTTTATTCATATCAGCTGAACAAGCGTTAAGTTTTCCTTAACGTTTGTTCAATTCATTTAGACTTACTTATCATTTTATTGAACGTATAGTGGTCTCATTACAATAACATCACTACAAAACAAGACTCTAAATACAATGAACCTAAAAAAGTCCGTTCCGTTTTATCTTGCTGCGCTGTTTTGCTTAACGCCTTGGGTCAGCTCACCGACAGCCCTGGTTATCGGTTTCCTACTTGCTAGTTTAGGTTTAGTCCCTGAACACTTGGAAGTCGGCAAACTCACCAAAAAGCTACTAGCTTACTCGATTGTTGGCTTGGGTTTTGGCATTCAGTTTGAAAAAGCATTAGCGGTAACAGGCGATGGTATTGGTCTCATTGTAACGACGATTATCGGTACATTAGTCATTGGTTGGTTCTTGGCTAAGAGAATGGGGCTAGACCGCACAACGGGTTACCTTATCTCTTCTGGTACCGCGATTTGTGGTGGTAGCGCGATAGCAGCAGTGGCACCCGCGATCAAAGCAGACGATGAACAGATTGGTTTGGCGTTAGCCACTGTATTCGTGTTGAACTCGGTCGCTCTATTCTTATTCCCTATGATTGGTCACGCGCTTGAACTCAGCCAACAAACATTTGGTACTTGGGCAGCTATTGCGATTCACGATACGTCTTCAGTTGTCGGCGCAGCTTCAGCGTATGGCGAAGAAGCACTGACGACAGCGACCACATTGAAGCTCGCTCGGGCACTTTGGATCATCCCAATCGCTTTAATCAGTGCGATGCTCTTCAAGAACGATCAAAAGAAGATTACGGTTCCCTACTTCATTTTCTTCTATTGCGCTGCTATCGCAGTGAGTGACTTACTGCCACAATTTGAGATGGTTTATCAAGGAATCTTTGATGTGTCTAAGCGAGCACTGGTGGTGTGTTTGTTCTTAATTGGCTGTGGTATTTCAGTTGAGAAGTTAAAAGCAGCAGGACCGAAACCATTGATGTTTGGTATTACAATGTGGGTCATGATCTCGACAGGTTCATTGGCGTGGTTAACTCTCACCTAGACCGCAAGCGAACGCTCTAGATAGTTGCTCGATTACCTAGACACTCAGATTAGCGAATGACACAACAAAAAGGCAAAGCTCAAATGGGCTTTGCCTTTATCGTTTGTGGTAAAAATATTCTTTGTTGCAACAATCACGAATCAAACAGGGGCTTATCACTCTTCTTGCTCTCTCTTTTCATTAAAACGAGTACCACAACCA
This sequence comes from Vibrio crassostreae, assembly GCF_041439375.1. Lineage (GTDB taxonomy): Bacteria > Pseudomonadota > Gammaproteobacteria > Enterobacterales > Vibrionaceae > Vibrio > Vibrio crassostreae_D. The sequence goes on from NZ_JBGONY010000011.1 coordinate 28,055, forward strand.
ACACAAATGCGGTGAGTTCAGCCAACGAGCGAGTCAACCCTGACGAAGTAACCGCTTGGCCTATCTGCAGCAAAACCGCAATGATGAGGGCAATTTTCATAATAAGACCTTATTCTATAATCCGTTATTTATATGGCTTATTATGATTGATGGTTATAAAGATAATAAATTCTGTTTTGAACTATCTAATTGCTAAATTAACTAACTGCAGGCCAAGTGAACAAAAAACCTCCGACTCAATTAGTTAGAGCGCCGGTGTTGCAACAACCACTGCGCTAATCCCGCTCTCGACACCTTAATGCCCAGTTGTTCTTGCTCTGGCATGCGGTGGTATTCGATTGGGAACTTAAATCGCTCTAGGCTTCCTTGTAACTGTTCTGCAAACCAATCTTTGGTTGGCACTTGATCACAGTCCACAATGGCAACTGGCCTAAAACCAAATTCACGGTCTTCAACGGGTACGATAAAGGCTTGCTTAACTTCCGGCAGCTGATTGAGTGCACGCTCAATTTCTTCACAATGAATATTCTCACCGCCAGAAATAAATTGATTGTCGGCTCTGCCAATAATCGACACTTGCTCGCCATCCCACAAGCCAAGATCTTTACTGTCAAACCAACCGTGCTCGTCCACCAATGGTGTTAATTTACCTTGATGGTAATAACCAGAAGCGAGGGTATTGCCTCCAATATAGATACGTTGGTTTTCAATTTTCAATTGACGATGATTAAGCAAAAAACCAGCAGTGCTGCTCGCATCTACAGGCTTTGCCGTCACCGTTGAGGCTGCTTCCGTCATCCCATAACCAAGCCAAGTCTCAATCCCCATTTGCCGAGCTTCAAGGCCAAGCGCCTCTGGAATATGGCTACCACCCAAAAGTACATGAGTTAAAGTAAGTGCTTGCTTACTCTTTAACAATCGATGTAACTGAGTAGCCACCAATGAGGCATGACTGCAACCTTCTATATCGGTTTCAAGCTGGCCAGAACCTATTTTGATGCAGCCACCCGCAGCCAGCCAACGATGAACAATTGCCAACCCTGACACATGGTACATAGGTAAACTCAGTAACCAAGTGTTACCTTGTTGATAACGAAACACCTCAAGTAGCCCAGACGCAGAACATAAGTGCTGCTCAAGTGTATGGGCGACCGCTTTGGGGTTTCCAGTAGAACCTGAAGTGAATACGATGCTCGCTAGATTTTTCGGATTGAAGTTAGAGTCTTGAGATGTCGAGAGCCGATTGTCATCACCATCGACCTTAACTTCATTTAAGCAAGGCAAGGTCACCAACTGAGCATTCAAGTCCGTAGTATCAGATTGTTCTATGCCGCTACTGCCCAAAAACCAAAGGTAGCTCTGTTGATCTGCTTGATATAAGGCATCGAGCTTTTGCTTCAGGCGTAAACGAGGCTGAGGCATCGTTAATGCACAAACCACACCCAAATTGAGTGCGGCAAGGTAAACAGGGAGCACTTCAGCTTGGTTCTTACCAACAATCGTCAGTACATCACCTTCAGATAGGCCTTGATGAGATAGCTGTTGTTGGTACTCACTAACCAACACAAACACTTGTTGCCAAGTATAAGTACGGTGAGTAGTCACTAGCGCTGGTTGAAGTGGTTTTTGCTGCGCCCACTGTACCCAGAGCGGGTGATGATTAGATTGTGGGCGCATCATAAGATAACCAAGTTATAGATTGAAACTGACTAAGCCAACCGAACAGTCGGCCTATGAAGACCAAATCAGTTGCTGCTGCTCAAGAGTCGAAACAGGAAGTTGGCAACCCGGCCATGAAACTTCCAACTGTTGCTGATACAAGCCAATCGTATCCAGCCCCGGCACTTCATTTGGCAGATATTGCTGCGACAGACGAGCAATCTGAGTCAGACCTAGGCTCGACTCAATGCTTGAACTCAATACAGGTTTAATTCCAAGTTGCTGTGCACGCTCAATGATTGCCACACAACGCTCTACAGAGCCAATGAGAGTTGGCTTGATAACTACAGCTTTAACACCAGTAAGGTCGCTAAGATCAAACTCTGGATTACGCACAGCTTCTTGCAGTGTTTCATCCCAAGCAATCGCTACGCCGTGGTCAATAGCAAATGCCAAGCTGTCTTCCGGCTTTTGGCAAGGCTCTTCAATAAAGCTGATACGCTGACGTAATGAAGGCGAAATGTACTTAATGAACTGCTTCGCTTTTTCTGGCTTCCACGCACGGTTGGCATCAAGCCTTAGAGTCAAATCCGGAATCGATTCAAGGAATAAGCTAACCAGCATGCCATCGCGAATCGCTTCGTAGAGGCCGACTTTCACTTTTGCAACCTTCTCGCCTTCCATTTCATTTAGTACAGGGATCAGTTCATCTGGATCACCTGTACACAAAGGCGCAGCCTGGTAGTTACCTTCCGTGTTGAGTTCGCCTCGTAATTCCATCATCGCCATCGAAAAACCGAAGGCAACAGAAGGATATAGATCATTAAAAGGTGTTTGAGGGTTGTTGTGACTCCAAAGCTCTAATTCATGTTGCAGTTGAATACCGGCTTGTTCAGCATCTTCTTGGCTGAAGCCTGGCAGAGGCGCAACTTCACCAAAACCTGTTTTACCGTCACACTCTAGTTGGATGACATAGCCAACGCGTTCGTTCAACTTATTGTCACGAAGAACCACTCCACTATCCATAGGTAATTGATAACGGTAGAGTTTAGCGTGACGCTGAGAATTCACTGAGTTCATAAAGTTTCCTAAAAAACGGGGAACATCAAAACAAAACGAGCCGCTATTAGCGACTCATTTTTAAGAGGAGAAAGACTATGGATTACGCGGGAACTTGTCGAAGTCCGGTCGACGTTTTTCGTTAAATGCGTTGCGGCCTTCTTGGCCTTCCTCTGTCATGTAGAACATCATTGTTGCATTACCAGCCAACTCTTGTAGACCAGCTTGGCCGTCACAGTCTGCGTTCAGTGCAGCTTTCAGGCAACGCAGTGCCATTGGGCTATGTTGAAGAACTTCACGACACCAACGAACGGTTTCTTTTTCTAGGTCAGCGACAGGAACAACGGTGTTCACTAGGCCCATATCCAATGCTTCTTGAGCATCGTAGAAACGACATAGGAACCAGATTTCGCGCGCTTTCTTCTGGCCAACAATGCGAGCCATGTAAGAAGCACCCCAACCGCCATCGAATGAACCCACTTTAGGACCCGTCTGACCGAACTGGGCGTTTTCAGCTGCAATAGTAAGGTCTGCCATCATGTGAAGTACATGACCGCCGCCTACTGCCCAACCCGAGACCGCTGCGATAACTGGTTTTGGACAAGTACGAATTTGACGTTGGAAATCAAGTACGTTCAGGTGGTGTGTACCTGAGTCATCTTGATAGCCGCCGTAGTCACCACGAATACTTTGGTCACCACCAGAACAGAATGCCTTCTCACCAAGACCCGTCAAAATGATCACGCCTACTTTCTCGTCGTAACGAGCGTCAGCCAGTGCATTAATCATCTCTTTTACGGTTTGTGGACGAAACGCATTGTGGACTTGAGGACGCGCAATCGTGATTTTCGCAATACCATCGTCAGACTTGTGGTACTGAATATCTTCATATTGACTGCTTTCATCGCTCCAGTTAACTGCCGCGTAAAGTTCTTCTTCTGTGATGCCTACTGTTTTAGCCATGGTGATTCCCATTGTTCTATTAGAGACCACGACTAACGAGTAGTCGTGACGGTGTTGCTCTGCTTTTGATAGTGCTTGATACGAGAGAACCGCTCAGTCAGATTAACGACGACTGGCGATACATTGGATTATCAGGTTAGAAAACAGCTCGGGTTGCTCAAAATGAACATTATGACCCGCGTAATCCACCTGACTATATTCAAAGCCACTATTCTCAGCTAGCTCCATGAATTTACGATCTTTTTCTCCACATACATAATGCAATAAATGCTCATGAGATTTCAATGTGGCACGTAAATCCGGTTGCTTAGCTAACGAAGTAGATAACAACATATTTGCTACGGATACACCAAGGTTACCACTACGCTTTATGACCAAAGTTTGTCTTTGCTCATGATTTAGTGAAGAAAAGACGCTTTGTTGATACCAATCGTCTAAAACATCTTCAATCGACTGCTGTGCAAAGCGAACAGCCCACTGCGTATCATGTACTAACCTTTGTGCTCTTTCTTCATCACATTCCAAGCCAAAGTTGCCACCTTCAATGATGACTTTCTCTAGATTGAGCGTCTCAAAGCAAGGGCTTGTCACCCCATACATTGCAAGCCTTCCGCCCATAGAGTACCCAATCACTACGATAGGGTAATCGGCAGGAAGATCGTTGAGCGCCAGTTGAGATGTGATGCACTGGACAATTTTCTTGCAGCAATGATCAAACCCTACTGGATCGATAAAGCGACTTTGTCCATGTCCGGGTAAATCTATGCAAAGGAGAGGAAAGTCCTCGAGGAATGGATGACATGCACTCCAATCATCCCCGCTTCCGAGTAAACCATGTAAAAAAACAAGCAAAGGTTTGTCAGAAGAATCTTGTACAGCTGGGTAATAATTGGAGTAAAGCATGTAAAGTCCTTAGGCTAATGCCTCGGTGAGCATTGAGCTGAATTGTTTCAGCAAAGTAGACGCTTGTTCGGGAGGTGTCTTAACTTCCACGATCAAGGTACCCTGACCCTGTTCGAAATGTTGTTCGATAATGGTTTGGTAGCCATTCAAGGTTTCTGGCGCAGCGTATCCAAGCTGGAATTGCGCAGCAGCGTATTCAAAACTGAAACCATGAGGCATTTGATAAAGTGACTGTTTCTGTTGCTCAGGTACCGGCAACAAATCAAAGATCGCACCACCATCATTGTTAGTCACAACAATAACCATCGGCGTTAAATTATGAGTCAGCAAAGCCAGTGAGTTGAGGTCGTAAAGCAGAGAAGTATCACCAATCAACATCAACAGAGGGTTCTGGTTAACTTTCACTACACCCGCAGCCGTTGCCACCAAGCCATCAATGCCCGATGCACCACGATTACTATAAACTTGATTCGCAGATATTGACGACAGCATATCCACCAGCCTTACCATCAAGCTGTTTCCCACAAACAACTCTCTGTCTTTAAGTCTAGACGACAAGTCAACTGCAACACTCAACTCTGTCAGTTGGTCATTATTGGATATTTGTGCGAGTGCGAGTTGCTGAACGGTATTTGCAACCTTGATTAATGGCGTCGCCCAACCCGAATATTTGCCTAACAAAGTTGGCAGGTGTTGATCGGTGATCCATAACTCGATATTAGCAACAATATGAGTTTGCGGCAGATGGTCTTGGTTTATACGGTGCGCATCAGGTGAAACGACAACATATTGAGTGCTATCGAACAAAGCCGCTTGTGACTTAACCCATTGGTTTAATCGCTTAGAAACAATACGCTCACCAAACTGAAGAATGAAATCACACTGGTTGAGTTGCTGTTTAACGGAGTCACTCTGTAACCACAGATCATAATGCTTCCAATCACTGCTCACGCCCGATTGAGGGTCACAGAAAATCGGCCAACCCAAAGCAGAAGCAAACTGCTGCGCTTTTGTCGCCGCTTTTTTATCAATCGAACCAATAATCACCGCACCTTTACGCGCTAGATAATCGCCCGGCGCTAATGGCTGTACAGTCAAATGATTGGGTAAACAAGTATTAGAATACGGGCTTGTTGACGAGATCCACCTTGCGACACTGTTAGTGTAATCAGCATACATGTCAGCACTGTTCTTTGAATAGAGCGGCTCTGGAAACGGGCAATTAATATGAATCGCACCGCCAACATTGCGTTGTTTCGCAAGCGCGCTATCAACCGATGTTAGGAGCCAATTCAAAGAAACCTGTGTGGTTGGGCTTGGTAGATTTAAAGCACTTGCAACGTGGGAAGAAAAGATACCCTGTTGTTGAATCGCTTGATTAGCGCCGCAATCCACTAAATCGATTGGTCGATCAGAAGTCAGTAGGATCAGTTTCTCTCGTGTCAAACCAGATTCAGCCGTCGCAGGAAGCAAATTCGCAACAGCGGTTCCTGATGTCACAATCACCGCAACTGGTTTATCACTTGCTTTTGCTAAGCCTAAAGCTAAAAATCCAAGACCACGCTCATCAAAGTGCGTGTGTAAGGTTAACTTGGGGTTGGCTTCAGCTTCGAGAGTTAACGGTGTTGAGCGAGATCCCGGTGCAACACAAACATGTTCAACACCACTGCGGGCTAACTCTTCTAGTAACGTGTGACACCAAACTCTATTTAATACGGCTTGGTCGTGAATCATGACGCCACACCCAGTGGTGGGTGATCAGAAATTAGGCTGAGTAAAGTAGACATCTTCTTGTTCAATTCTTGCCACTCATGTTCGGCAACCGATCCCGGCACGATCCCCGCGCCAGCAAACAGCTGTACTTGATCATTTACAATCAAGGCGCTTCGAATCGCTACGCAGAATTCAGCTCGCTGATGGCTGATATAGCCCACAGAACCTGCATACCAACCTCGGGCAAACGGTTCGTGTTCAAGAATAAAATCCATCGCTTCTTTACGCGGCAAACCCGCTACAGCAGCAGTTGGCTGTAATGCAGCAAGTAACTGCACACCATTAACACCATTATTAAGCTGAGCATGGATATTGCGCTTCAAATGCTGCACCTTACGCAAGCGCACTAAGCGGGCATCCTTTTCAACATGGACCGTTTGAGAATGAGGAGTGAGACGCTCAATGATGTCGTCAACCACATACTGGTTCTCATTGAGGTTTTTGCTGTCTTGAGAAAGCCAGTTGGCCAGTTCCATATCCTCAGTAGCGTTCTCTCCACGACCAATGGTTCCAGCAAGCGCTTCGGTATCGAGCTCAGTACCATGTCGGCTATATAAGCGCTCTGGCGTCGAGCCAATAAAGCTGTGTTTAGAGTCCAGCACCAACATAAAGTGGAAACTGTGATGATTTTGCAGATAGCTGGCTTTAAGTAATTGAGCCGCACAAATAGGCGCATCGAGTTGTAGCGTGGTTTTACGCGCTAAAACGACTTTTTTATACTCTTCGTCGCTAATGCCTTGCAGCACTTTATCGACAAGGTTGCCCCACTGCTCTCTTTCTGGAACGTGATTGATCTGTTCAATATGGGCAGACAAAGGCACCAATATCGCCGCTTCAACGGATAACTTATTTAAGGCATTGATAGAAGCAACGCGATCAGGAGACAAGTTGACGGCCAGCGACCAAGTATTGTCAAAGCGAATTAATTCAACCTGAGGAAGGAAGAAAAACGATTCCATGCAGCGACGGTTCTTTGCGGTGTGCCCGTCAAATGAGCGCCCACCCCAGATTCGTTGGTCTTCACCAAGAATCGCGTAGGCGGGTGCAGGATCTGAAAACGTATGTAACTGTCCGAGCGCAACAACCTCTTCACGAGTGTCGCGTGACTGCCAATAGAACTTAGGAAAGAGCGGTTGAGCATGAAGCCATTCAATAAATGCAAACGATGGTTTTTGCGTTAGAACTTCAACACAACGAACTTCGCTTGCTTGGGCATTTTGTACTCGCTCAATCAAAGCGGAGATAGTTTGCTGGAAATGTGACAAATCAACCTCGTTCACATCTAAATTATTATTATATTAGTTTGATACTTTAAGGAGAGCACCCACTTAGATCAAGAATGTACTGTATCTTTTCAACATTCCTGTGATTTTAAACGATCCTACCCCTTTATTCATCTTAGCCAATAACCAAGAAAGCGATTAACTAAAAGTTAGAAAACAGTGACAACAAAAAGACCAAACGTGACACTGAAATGCGACATTCATCAGATTTTTATTCTATCAAACGCTATTTTGCGGTACTTTAATAAAGTATTTAAATTAATTTCAGGAAATCGGCAATGCAAAATATCGGGATGTCGTCAAAACTCAACAGCGTATGCTACGAAATCAGGGGGCCTGTACTCAAACATGCTAAGCGCATGGAAGAAGAAGGGCATAAAATACTAAAGCTTAATATTGGTAACCCCGCCCCATTTGGTTTTGACGCCCCTGATGAAATCCTTGTTGACGTAATCCGTAATCTACCGACATCTCAAGGTTACTGCGACTCAAAAGGCATCTATTCAGCCCGCAAAGCGGTTGTTCAGCACTACCAGAAAAAAGGCCTACGCAATCTTGACGTAGAAGACGTTTACATTGGTAACGGCGCATCAGAGCTTATCGTTATGTCTATGCAGGCGCTACTGGATAATGGTGATGAAATCTTAGTTCCCGCTCCGGACTACCCACTATGGACAGCGTCTGTTGCGCTTTCTGGTGGTACACCGGTTCACTACATGTGTGATGAAGATGCTGATTGGTATCCAGATTTAGACGACATGCGCGCGAAGATCTCTCCAAAGACTCGCGGCATCGTTCTTATCAACCCGAACAACCCAACAGGTGCGGTTTACAGCCGTGATTTCCTACTACAAGTTGTCGAAATTGCCCGTGAGCACGGCCTAATCATCTTCGCTGATGAGATTTACGATAAAGTACTTTACGATGGTGCAGTGCATACCTCTGTTGCAACACTTGCTGAAGACGTATTAATGGTCACGTTCAACGGTCTATCTAAGGCTTACCGTGTATGTGGTTTCCGTGGTGGCTGGATGTTCTTAACAGGTCCTAAACACCTAGCAAAAGGTTATGTAGAAGGGCTAGAGATGCTTGCCTCGATGCGTTTGTGTGCCAACGTACCAATGCAGCACGCTATCCAAACGGCATTAGGCGGCTATCAGAGTATCAATGAGTTGATTCTTCCTGGTGGTCGACTGCTTGAGCAACGTGACCGAGCATGGGAACTGATTAACAAGATCCCTGGCGTTTCTTGTGTGAAGCCGAAAGGCGCAATGTACTTGTTCCCTAAGATCGACACCAAGATGTACAACATCAAAGACGATCAGAAATTCGTACTAGACTTCCTTAAGCAAGAGAAGGTGCTATTGGTTCAAGGTACGGGCTTCAACTGGCCGAAACCGGATCACTTCCGCATCGTGACTCTGCCGCACATTGAGGATCTAGAAATCGCGATTGGTCGCCTAGAGCGCTTCTTGCAAACTTACAGCCAAGACGATCTCGTCGACGTTAAATAAACACAATGAAAGGTGGCTACAATTTGCTGTTTTAAAAGACTTTAACTTGTATTCAATCACTTCTATGCTTAAAAGGCTCCTGTTTAGGAGCCTTTTTTGTATCCGCTGTCTCGTACAGTTTGTGGCAAACACAAGGTACGAGTGGAGCACTCTCTAGATAGGACACTTATGAAACAGAGCCATTTCTTCGCCCATCTCGCACGCATGAAGCTGATTCAACGTTGGCCCCTGATGCGATCTGTTTCAAGCGAGAACATTTCAGAACACAGCCTACAGGTCGCTTTCGTTGCCCACGCTTTGGCGCTGATCAAAAACAAGAAGTTTGATGGTCAACTTAATCCTGAGCATATTGCTCTGCTTGGCATGTACCACGACACCAGTGAGGTACTGACTGGTGATTTGCCAACGCCAGTTAAATACTACAACCCGGATATCGCACAAGAATATAAGAAGATAGAAGCCGCAGCAGAACAAAGACTGCTTTCTATGTTGCCAGAAGAGTTCCGAGACGACTTCGCCCCATTTTTAATATCTGGAACAGCGAGTAAAGAAGAGCAAAGCATCGTCAAGCAGGCCGACACCATCTGTGCTTACCTGAAATGCTTGGAAGAGCTCAGTGCGGGCAATCATGAATACGAGCAAGCCAAGCGCCGACTGGAAGAGACACTCGAACAACGCAAAAGCCCAGAAATGGACTACTTTCTCACCACATTTGCGCCAAGCTTTGAATTATCACTAGACGAGATAAGCTAGCTGGGTATAAGTTGTTTTTAATTAGCTAAATAAAATCAATTTGATAGGTGCTATTTTGAATTCTCTACTCGAACCACCCTTTGTACTCGAACAAGAATGGCAGCATCGAAATGACGATGAACATAAAATAAGACGAGATGATCACCGTAGCCCATATCAACGTGACCGAGCGCGCGTGCTTCACTCTGCTGCTTTTCGTCGCTTACAAGCGAAAACCCAGATTCATGGCACCATGGTGAATGACTTTCATCGAACACGCCTTACTCACTCTCTTGAGGCCGCTCAGCTTGGCACAGGTATCGTTGCTCAACTGAAGAAAAAGCAACCCGAGTTTCGAGATCTATTACCCTCAGACAGTTTGATTGATTCACTGTGTTTGGCTCACGACATAGGTCATCCGCCATACGGACATGGCGGCGAAGTCGCACTCAACTACATGATGCGCGGCCACGGTGGCTTTGAAGGCAACGCTCAAACGTTTCGTATTGTCACACAGCTAGAGCCTTACACTGAACATCACGGAATGAACCTATCTCGACGCACTTTGTTAGGTCTGATTAAGTACCCTTCTCTGCTTAGTGAGGTTCAAGCTAAATTGCAGTCTGAGCCCGTTAAGCATCAGCGACAACTCCGAGCCAAAGATTGGATGCCAGCAAAAGGCATCTACGATCATGATGAAGAACTGTTTAACTGGGTACTGGAGCCGCTTTCAAGCAGCGACCAACAGCTTCTAAAACAGAAAAGAAAAACGCATACCGAGCCACTTGAACACAATAAGACCAAATATAAGTCGCTTGATTGTTCGATCATGGAGCTTGCTGATGACATCGCGTATGGCGTGCACGATTTAGAAGATGCGATTGTGCTTGGGTCTGTGACCAAAGCTCAGTGGGTCGAATCGGCTTACCCTCAATTGAAAGAGATGGCCGACCCTTGGATTTGTGAACATCTAGATTCAATTACAGAGATGCTGTTCTCTGGTGAACAGTATCGTCGAAAAGATGCGATTGGTGGAATCGTCAACGCACTGTTGACCAGTATCTCTATCAAGCGAGTAGATGCTAGCTTTGAGAGTGTGCTGTTGGCTTACAATGCGGTGCTTGAACCTAGCATGGACGGCACGCTCGATAAATTGAAACACTTTGTCAGCGAGTTCGTGATTCAAGTGCCTCAGGTTCAAGTCATCGAATACAAAGGCCAGCAGATCATCATGGATATGTTTGAAGCATTCAGTGCGGATCCTGAACGCTTGTTGCCACTGCCAATCAAGAAGCAATGGCTACAGCATCAAGATGAATCAAGAAAGATGCGCGTGATAGCGGATTACATTTCATCAATGACTGATGATCTTGCGCAGAAAATGCATCAGCAACTGTTCTCGGCTCATACCGAGTTTTAACTTCTGGCTCACTCTACTCAAACGCTTTAATCTAAGTAGTTTTTCTCAAACACGCCCGCCGGCATTTGATTGATTTGAAACTGAATCATTTGGTCAAATGCCGTAAGCAACGGGCTAAAGTCGCCATCACGCTCTAACAAGCTAAGCAAATGATAGCCAGCTTCAACTGTTGAAAGGCTGTTTTCACTGGGTGCTTTGCGAATTCGATAATTACCCTTGAGATCTTTTGGTAAGTGGACCGTGTTCAACGCATGCAAGTTACTCGACACTTGCCACATCTTGAATGCTTTCTTCCACGTCCCATCCAATAAAATCACACGTAACTTCTTGCTTGGGTATGTTGCCGACTCAACAGACACAGAGTTTTCACTTGGGTATAAAATCACATGTTGGTACTGTTCATCGGCCAGCAATGCGTTGAGTTGTTCATTGTCTGAAAAGTCTTCACCGACAAACGTCACGCTGTTACTTAAAGATAACGAGAGAATACGTGCTGTTCCCATCGGACGATGCTCTTCTGATGGGTGCTGAAGAATGATAAGCTCAACATTCGATTCGAGTGGTGTAATCCACTGACAAATACAAGCTTTCAAAGCCTTGCTGCATTGGGGGCAATAACGAGACATGGATTTAATGTGTACCCTGTTTTAATTTTCACTTCACTTTTATGCGTCTTATTCCAACTTGAGCCAATACAAGCTTGGGTCGTTTGGGATAGCAATGCGATTGCCGAGGGGCAATGGTGGCGAATCCTAACAGGAAACTTTTCACATACCAACTACTCACACCTTCTGATGAATCTAGCAGGCTTGTGGATCATCAGCTATCTGTTTCAACCGAGTAAAAAACAGCTTGTTGCTGCTTTGCTTGTGATTAGTTTAGCGACTGGCGTCGCTCTGTTATTTTCGAGTATTCAGATCTATGTTGGCCTATCTGGCACTTTGCATGGGTTGTTTGGCTTATTCGCGCTCAAAGAGGCTTTAAACGGCAGGAAATCTAGTTGGCTATTAGTATTGGGATTAGTCACTAAAGTCGCTTGGGAGCAGCTGATTGGCCCTTCTAGTACGACTGGTGAACTGATTAACGCTCGTGTCGCGATTGAAGCCCACCTAGCAGGTGCACTGGCCGGGGGCTTCATAGCTATCGTTTTATACCTAACCAATAAAGAAACGGATCAAAGTTGAATTCTTTCGCGGTTCTTTTTAACTGTCGCTTCACCTATCCCTTTCACACTCGCCAAGTCATCAGCAGTTGTAAACGTACCGTTCTGCTCTCTATAGTCGACAATCTCTTGGGCTTTTTTGTCACCCACACCAACCAGTAGTGCTGATAGCTCCTCTGCTGTCGCTGTGTTGATGTTAACCGTAATCTCAATGCCATCGTAAAGCTCAGCCTTGGTTGGGCTGTCTGCAAACACGGCAGGGCTTAAAAGCATCAGAAATGAAAGAAGTAATGTTGAGTATATCGTGCGCATAAATCGGTTCCTTTGTTCAAAAAAGGTAACTTATGCATTTGCCGCGCTAGATAACACAATCACCAGACAAAAATAAAGCGGGCCACCTAAGTGACCCGCTTTGTTATACATCTTGTTTTCATCAGTTCGTTTGTTAGCTCACAAATCTGATTTATCGAATAAACCTAATTTGCAAAAACAACAACCATCGCATGTTGACTCTCGGTAGTCAGTCACCAAACAGGCTTAACTACCGAGCTAAGCTAACTCAAGCTAACCTGAGCTTACTGACCTTGACCCACTACGTAATATTCAACGTCTGCGTTTTTACGAAGTACGTTTAGTACGTTCGTCAGATCTTGTTGGTTGCCAACTCGCTCCAATTGTGCACCAATTTGAGTGCTGTAAGCTGGGTTAATTTCAGCCGTTACTTTAGAAAGCTCAACAACAACGATGTTACCGTCTTGGTCTTTAGATTGACCGAACACAGCTTGGCCTGCTTCTGGTTTCGCTAGAGCGAATACAGATGCTGCTAATGGAGAGTTACGGTCAATCGTTTCAAGCTCTGTGAACTCAAGGTTGTTGTCCGCTAGCACTGCTTCGTTACCAGCTTTAAGGTCGTTAACTAGAGAAACACCTAGCTCAACAGCTTGCTCTTCTGCTTTTACAGCAGACAATGCAGCGACAACTTGATCTTTCACTTCAGCTAGAGGAAGAACTGTCTCGTCGCGAGTCTCTTCTACACGAACAACGATCACGTGTTCAGGAGCCACTTCGATAACTTCAGAGTTTAGACCGTCTTCTTTCACTTCAGGGCTCAAGATAGCTTGCATAACTGCAGGCGTCATCAGAACTTCTGGAGCGTCAATTTGAGAGATGAAATCTGTTGTTGTGATCTTCGCATTGATAGCTTCTGCAGAATCATCAAGAGAATCTGGGAATTCAAACGCTACTTTTTCTAGCTCAGTTTGTTGCTCGTAGAACTGGTCTACAGCGTGCTGGTCTAGAAGCTCTTGCTTAATCTCTGCCGCTACTTCAGTGTAAGGCTGAGCTTGAGACGCTTTTAGTTCGTCGAGCTTGATGATGTGGTAGCCGAAATCAGATTTAACTAGACCAGTCGTGTCACCAATATTCTCAAGAGCGAAAGCCGCGTCTTCGAATGCTGGGTCCATCACATCACGTTCGATCCAACCTAGGTCACCGCCAACGTCAGCACTGCCGAAGTCGTCAGATTTCTCTTCCGCTAGCGTAGCAAAATCAGCGCCTGCATTTAGTTCGTCTAGGATAGACTGAGCTTTCGCTTCGTCATCGCCTTGAACTAAGATGTGGCTAACTTTACGTTGCTCTTCAGTTGAGTACTTGTCTAGGTGCTCTTGGTAGTACTTCTGCGCTTCTTCATCGCTTACTTCAAGCTGAGACTTAAGTGCTTCAGCAGAAAGCTCAATGTAAGATACCTTCGCTTGCTCTGGACGAGTGTAAGCTGCAGGGTTCTCTTGGTAGTACTGTTCGATCTGTTCGTCAGTTAGCTCGATGCCTTTCGCAAGGTCAGCAACAGACAGTGTCACTGTGCGAATGTCACGAGTTTGTGCGATAAGCTTGCTCTGAGTATCGATTTCACCTTGAAGAACGAATTCACTGCCTTGAAGTGCAGTCACAAGCTGGTTGCGCATTAGGTCACGACGCATGTATTCAGCGAAGCTCTCTGCGCTGAAACCTGCACGACGTAATGCCGATTGGTAAACTTCTTGGTCGAATTGACCAGCTGTTTGGAACTGAGGCATTTCTAGAATCATGGTACGGATTTGAGAATCACTGATTCGTAGGCCTAAAGACTCAGCTTGCTGCTCAAGCAGTACATCGTTGATCATGCGATCAAGTACTGATTTACGGAAAGACTCTACGTATGCAGGGTCTGCAAGCATTTGAGCGAAGTAATCGCCAAGTTGAGACTGCATGCGATTACGTTCGTTTTGGTAAGCCTGTTCGAACTCACCACGAGCAATTTCTGTGTTGCCAACTTTAGCTGCTGCGTTGTTACCGCCACCGGTGATGTAGCTGCCTACACCTGCGAATACGAATGACAGGATAATCAACCCAAGGATAATTTTTACCGCGATGCTATTCACGCCTTCGCGTAATCGATCCATCATAATTTAAGTGCTCTCCGGATATGAAGCATTGGCTTCAAAATAAAAATCTATTCACGCGATATTATCAGAAAAAGAAATGCGCATCAGTAGGATGCGCATAATTTAAATAAGTTCAATGTGCTTTGTACACATACTGTTTAAAAATGAAACATCATTTTTCAAACAGTAAACGCATTTTACAGCCTTCCCCTCGCAAAACCGAGGTTTCAGCCGTAGAAATTAGTTACATGCGTCTTTAAGTGCTTTACCCGCTTTGAAGCCAGGTACTTTAGCTTCTGCGATTTGGATCTCTTCACCAGTTTTTGGGTTACGACCTGTACGAGCAGCACGAGTACGAACACTGAAAGTACCAAAGCCAACAAGTGCAACTTGGTCGCCTGATTGTAGCGTTGTGCCAACTGCTTCGATGAATGCGTCTAGAGCGCGGCCAGCTGAAGCTTTAGAGATGTCTGCGTTTTCTGCGATTGATTCTACTAGTTGTGTTTTATTCACTGTTTTTCCCCTATGTGTCATCTGTGACTACTTCTTGATGACTGTACGTTCCATTTTGGTTTTAATTTAGCCGCAAGCCTTATTGCAAAAGGGCTGCCGCTTTGATCAATAACTTAGCGTCCAAAAAAAACGCTGACAAGCCTTTTCGGGCCTATCAGCGTAATTCTTTACTTATTTTTGCTATGCATCACTATTTTTTCACGTCAAACTCGACCCCAGACGGATCTCGTTCTAGCGCTACTTTGAGTACTTCATCAATCCACTGAACCGGGATCACCTTCAAGTCAGCGATTACGTTGTCTGGAATCTCTTCCAAATCACGCTCATTGTCTTTAGGAATCAGTACAGTTTTGATGCCGCCACGGTGTGCTGCAAGCAGTTTTTCTTTCAAGCCACCGATAGGTAAAACTTCACCACGAAGGGTAATTTCACCTGTCATACCGACCTCAGCTTTAACAGGGTTACCCGTCAAGCTAGACACTAATGCAGTACACATTGCGATACCCGCACTCGGGCCATCTTTCGGTGTAGCACCTTCTGGTACGTGAACGTGAATATCGCGTTTCTCATAGAAATCTGAGTTAATACCCAGTTTTTCTGCACGAGAACGAACCACGGTCATTGCCGCTTGAATCGATTCTTTCATCACATCACCAAGTGAACCGGTTTGCGTTAGCTTACCTTTACCCGGCATTGCTTCAGTTTCGATAGTCAGTAGATCACCACCAACTTGAGTCCAAGCTAAACCAGTCACTTGACCAATACGGTTACTTTCATCCGCTTTACCGAAGTCATGACGTTGAACGCCTAAGTACTCTTTCAGGTTATCAATATTAACCGTTACAGACTTAAGGTCGCTGTCTAGCAAGATGTTCTTCACTGCTTTACGACAGATCTTAGAGATTTCACGCTCTAGGCTACGTACACCCGCTTCACGCGTGTAGTAACGGATAATGCCGATGATTGCAGAGTCTTCAATCTCAATTTCATGAGGCTTAAGACCGTTGCGTTGAACTTGCTTGTCCAATAGGTGGCTCTTAGCGATGTTCAGCTTTTCATCTTCTGTGTAACCAGACAGGCGAATCACTTCCATACGGTCCAATAGTGGGCCAGGGATGTCCATCGAGTTAGACGTTGCAACAAACATCACATCAGATAGATCGTAATCGACTTCTAGGTAGTGATCGTTAAATGCGTTGTTTTGTTCTGGATCTAGTACTTCTAGAAGCGCTGAAGATGGGTCGCCACGCATATCAGAAGACATCTTATCGATTTCATCTAATAGGAACAGTGGGTTCTTAACGCCAACTTTAGACATCTTCTGGATTAATTTACCCGGAAGTGAACCGATGTACGTACGACGGTGACCACGAATCTCAGCTTCATCACGAACGCCACCTAGTGCCATACGTGTGTACTTACGACCCGTTGCCGCAGCAATCGAACGACCTAGCGAGGTTTTACCTACACCAGGAGGACCTACAAGACAAAGGATCGGGCCTTTTAACTTGTTGATACGGTTTTGTACTGCCAAGTATTCAAGAATACGTTCTTTAACACGCTCTAAGCCGTAGTGATCTTCGTTTAAGATCTCTTCCGCTTTCGCTAGATTCTTTTTAACTTTTGAACGCTTAGCCCAAGGAACGCCCACCATCCAATCAATGTAGCTACGTACTACTGTTGCTTCAGCAGACATTGGCGACATCATTTTCAGTTTTTGCAGTTCTTGCTCGGTTTTTTCACGAGCTTCTTGAGGCATTTTTGACTCTTCGATCTTCTTCTTCAGAGTCTCGAATTCATCAGGTGCATCGTCCATCTCGCCAAGTTCTTTCTGAATCGCTTTCATTTGCTCATTCAGGTAGTACTCGCGCTGAGATTTTTCCATCTGCTTCTTAACGCGGCCACGGATGCGTTTTTCAACTTGCAGGATGTCAATTTCTGACTCCATTTGGCCCATCAAGAACTCCAGACGTTCAGTCACATCTAAGATTTCTAGAACGTGCTGCTTGTCTACCAGCTTAAGTGGCATGTGCGCAGCAATAGTATCAGCTAGGCGAGCCGCCTCATCAATACCGTTAAGAGATGTTAGAACCTCTGGTGGAATTTTTTTGTTTAGCTTAATAAAGCCTTCGAATTGATTAATCGCACTGCGAACAACCACTTCTTGTTCTTTTTCGTCAAGTTCTGAGGTAACAACGTATTCGGCATCCGCTAAGAAGAACTCACTTTCTTTGAATTGGTGAATTTTTGCACGCTGCTGACCTTCAACAAGTACTTTGACAGTACCATCAGGGAGCTTTAGTAACTGAAGAATGGTAGCGACTGTACCTACGTTAAATAGATCGTCGATTGAAGGCTCATCAGTGTCCGCTTCTTTCTGCGCTACAAGTAGTACTTGTTTGTTAGCTTCCATTGCCGATTCAAGGCATGTAATCGATTTTTCACGACCAACAAACAATGGAATAACCATGTGTGGGTAAACCACTACATCACGTAGAGGTAGCACGGGGATTTCGATACGCTCGGAACGTTCCAAGTTCATATATTTCTCTCTTCCGCTTTAACTTATAAAGCAGTATATGGGGCTTAAACGACTGGATTCAATGGAAGAATAAAAAAAAGGAGGTAATTGCTTACCTCCTTTTTCAATTTGAGTGACTTGTCTAAAAAAGACCTACTCTGCAACAGCTGCTTGGTTATCTGAGTTGCTGTAAATCAATAGTGGTTCTGACTCACCATTAATTACCGACTCATCAATCACAACCTTGCTTACATCAGTTGAAGATGGCAGTTCGTACATAGTTTCTAGTAGAACACCCTCCAAGATAGAACGTAGACCACGAGCGCCTGTTTTACGGTTCATTGCTTTCTTAGCAATTGCACGTAGGGCGTCTTCACGGAATTCTAATTCTGTATCCTCAAGCTCAAATAATGCTGCGTACTGTTTTGTCAGTGCATTCTTTGGCTCACATAGGATTTGGATTAGCGCTTCTTCATCAAGCTCTGTCAGTGTTGTTGTCACAGGTAGACGACCAATGAATTCTGGAATCAGACCATACTTCACTAGATCTTCAGGTTCTACTTGAGTGAACAATTCACCGATAGTTTTGGTTTCGTCTTTTGAACGCACTTCTGCGCCAAAGCCGATACCTGAACCTGTTTCTACACGTTGTTCAATCACTTTATCTAGGCCTGCAAACGCACCACCACAGATAAATAGGATCTTAGACGTGTCCACTTGCAAGAACTCTTGCTGTGGATGCTTACGACCACCTTGAGGTGGAACTGAAGCAACTGTACCTTCAACAAGTTTTAGTAGAGCTTGCTGTACACCTTCACCAGACACGTCACGCGTGATTGATGGGTTTTCAGCTTTACGAGAAATCTTGTCGATTTCATCGATGTAAACAATGCCGCGTTCCGCTTTCGCTACGTCGTAATCACATTTCTGAAGCAACTTCTGGATGATGTTTTCAACATCTTCGCCCACGTAACCCGCTTCGGTTAGTGTTGTTGCATCAGCCATAGTGAAAGGAACGTCTAGGAAACGAGCCAATGTTTCAGCAAGTAGTGTTTTACCACTACCAGTAGGACCGATAAGAAGAATGTTACTCTTACCTAGCTCTACGCCTTCAGCTGTCGTGTCACCATTACGTAAACGCTTGTAGTGGTTATAAACTGCAACTGCTAGCACTTTCTTCGCGTATTCTTGACCGATTACATAGTCGTCAAGATGCTCACGAATCTCACGCGGCGTTGGCAGCGATTCCGATTCTTTCTTAGGAAGAACATCTTTAATTTCTTCACGAATAATGTCGTTACAAAGATCGACACATTCATCACAAATGTAAACAGAAGGACCTGCGATTAACTTGCGAACTTCGTGTTGGCTTTTGCCACAGAAAGAGCAGTAAAGCAGTTTACCGCTACCACCCTCTTTGCTTTTATCTGTCATTCGCTAACCTCTTAGCCTTAACTCTCTATGCTTGAGTGTATATCAATTTGAATCACTTTGCGTTAAACAATTGCCCTGCAATTATTGACCGCGGTGATTAAGAACTGAATCCACTAAGCCGTATTCTACTGCTTGATCAGCAGACATGAAGTTATCACGATCTGTATCGCGCTCAACAACTTCTAGAGGCTGACCCGTGTGCTCTGCCAATAGTTTGTTTAGCTTTTGTTTGATCGTTAGGATCTCTTGCGCGTGAATTTGAATATCAGACGCTTGGCCTTGGAAGCCGCCAAGTGGCTGGTGAATCATTACACGTGAGTTTGGAAGCACGTGACGCTTACCAGGAGTACCACCCGCTAGTAAGAATGCACCCATAGAGCAAGCTTGACCCATACATACTGTGCTCACGTTTGGCTTGATGAACTGCATTGTGTCGTAGATAGACATGCCTGCTGTTACGCTACCGCCAGGTGAGTTGATGTAAAGATAGATATCTTTGTCTGGGTTTTCTGATTCCAAGAAAAGCAGTTGAGCCACGACAAGATTTGCCATGTGGTCTTCCACTTGACCTGTTAAGAAAATGATACGTTCTTTTAATAGACGAGAATAAATATCGTAAGAACGTTCACCACGGGAAGTCTGTTCAACCACCATAGGAACTAGTGCGTCCATAATCGATGGCATTGTATTTTTTTCTTGGTAGCTCATATTCTTATGTCCCTAAAATAAATGGCCCGAATGATTAAATCATACGGACCATTGTTAGCAGAATTGTTGACCGTACGTCAACCTTCTACGTCAGATATTACTATATTAAGCAGGTTGCTGATTCATTAGCTCGTTGAAGCTAACTTCTTTATCAGAAACTTGAGCTTTAGCGATGATTGCATCAATAGCTTGCTCTTCTAGAGCAACATTGCGCATGTTGTTCATCATTTGCTCGTTTTGCTCGTAGTAAGCAATAACTTCTGTTGGATCTTCGTATGCTGTAGCCATCTCTTCGATGATAGCTTTAACTTTCTCGTCGTCAGCTTTTAGCTCTTCAGTCTTGATTACTTCACCAAGAAGAAGACCTACAACTACGCGACGTTTAGCTTGCTCTTCGAACAGCTCACGTGGAAGTTGGTCAGCAGCTTCAGTGTTGCCACCGAAACGTTGAGCAGCTTGTTGACGTAGAACACCGATTTCTTGATCGATAAGAGCAGAAGGTACGTCGATGTTGTTTTCGTTAACTAGACCGTCGATAGCTTGCTCTTTGATGCGGTTCTTAACAGCTTGCTTAAGCTCACGCTCCATGTTCTTACGAACTTCAGCTTTAAGACCTTCAACGCCGTCAGCAGCACCGAACTTAGAAACGAATTCTTCGTTTAGTTCTGGAAGTTCACGAGCTTCAACTTTGTTCAGCTTGATAGAGAACTTAGCTGCTTTACCTTTTAGGTTTTCAGCGTGGTAATCTTCTGGGAAGTTTACGTCGATTTCGAATTCCATACCTGCTGTTTTACCAACGATACCGTCTTCGAAGCCAGGGATCATGCGACCAGCGCCCATCTCTAGTGGGAAGTTCTCAGCTTTGCCGCCTTCAAACTCTTCACCGTCGATAGAACCAACGAAGTCGATAGTTGCACGAGAACCAGCGTCAGCAGCAGCTTCAACTTCAGTCCAAGTCGCTTGTTGCTTACGTAGAGTTTCGATCATCTCTTCAACGTCAGCTTCTTTAACTTCTACTGCTGGTTTCTCAACAGTGATGTTTTCTAGACCTTTCAGCTCAACTTCTGGGTAAACTTCAAAAGTTGCGTTGAATACTAGGTCAGCGCCTTCGTTGTTTTCAACTGGTGCGAAAGTTGGAGCGCCAGCTGGGTTGATTTTCTCTTTAACGATCGCTTCGATGAAGTGACGTTGCATTACTTCGCCCATCACGTCTTGACGTACTGCTTTGCCGTACATTTTAGCAACCATCTTCATCGGCACTTTGCCTTTACGGAAACCATCGAAACGACGGTTTTTCGCGATGTTGCGTAGTTCAGCTGTAACTGCATCTTCGATGTTAGCAGCAGGAACAGTAATATTAAGACGGCGCTCTAGGCCTTCTAGCGTTTCAACAGTAACTTGCATTATATAAACCTCAAAACTGGCTCAGTAATCTGAGCATATGAGCCGTAACTTAGCTTTAATTCAAAAGCCGACGTTGTTGGCTGCATCCTTGTGTAGTGCTCTATCCGAACACCTAATTTAAAATCGAGCATTGATGTCTGAATTGATTATTCAACCAAACACCAGACTAATCAGCGATATCTTCGTTCTTCACACGTCGATTAAAACGCAATAAAGCTTGTTTTCAGAAACAAGAAAGGTATCTCCGATTAGCCTCAGGACAGAAATTTTAGACGCGACATTCTAGCGATCTGTTTAATCTCTGTCGAGCCGTTCACCTCTGCATGATGATGAATGCTCTAAATTCGTCCAACTAAGTGATACAAAAACGATCAAATCATCACTTAGCACAACAGAAATGGGGACAATAGCGACTTTTTCAAGGGAATCGAGGGCTTTTTTTGCTAAAAACCTTAAAAAGAGATCTTGCTCTTGTTTTACCCCTCAGAGTCGATAACTTTTTCAACAATCCCCGTTACAAACCCTTAACCTACACCCATCTGTTCACTCTCTGCTTTCAGCAAAAACTACCGCTATTTGCTACCATAAACGAGAGAAGACAGGCTTGATTGTTTACCAAAGAAATTAGCGGAGAGCCTTCATGTTTCAAGCTTTTAGAATCCCAATACTATTAATGGTCACATACAGTTTACTGATGGTGTTTGGCGGTCATTGGGTGTGGAGCACAAGCCATGAAAGTTTGTTAAATGATCATCAATCTAAGCTAGACCGTTTTTCAGTTCATATTTCAAGTCAATTGGACAAGTTCGCGCACATTCCAGAACTGCTTTCAAAAGACAAAGAGCTGGTCGATGCCCTGCACTCTCCAAGTAACTCTGCGCAAATCGAACTCACTAATCGTTATCTAGAGCACGTAAACTCGGTGATTCAAGCATCCGACACCTACCTACTAGACAGTATCGGTACCACCATCGCAGCCAGTAATTGGAACCTAAAGCACTCGTTTGTCGGGCGTAACTTTGCCTTCCGTCCTTATTACCAACAAGCTATTCAAGGACATGAAAAGCAGTACTTCGCTTTAGGTTCAACTTCAGGAAAGAGAGGCTACTATTACTCTTACCCGGTCTCTTATGCTGCTGAAATCATTGGCGTAATTGTGGTAAAAATGGATTTATCTTCGATTGAAGCAAGCTGGCAAGGTAAACAGAGTTTTTTTGTCGCGGATGATAAAGACCAGATTATTTTTATGTCTAGCAATCCTGAATGGCTATTCAAAAGTCTTGAGCCTATCGATGATACACAACAAGCTCGCATTCGCGAAAATCAGCAATACCTCGATACCCACATTGAAAGCCTCCACTTCTCTGGAGATCTAGAGGGCGCAACTAGCAGCATTCGTTCATCTCACCCGTTAGTTAAAGAGAAGTTTTTCACCTCTTCACGCTTTCTACCAGATCCTGGATTAACGGTCAGGGTATTCTCTCCCACCCACTTGGTTTGGTGGGACTTGGTCGCCTATATGGTGGTACTGAGCTTGGTCTTTGCAATCATTTATCTGGTCATTCAACTTAATCTGCACCGTCAACACCGACGCGCCCAGATCGATAGGTTGCAGTCAGAAGCTAACCAGAAGCTAGAATTTCAAGTACTCGAAAGAACCTCTGAGCTACACGTAGAGATCAAGCAACGTATCGAAACCGAGCGGGTACTCAGACACACCCAAGACGAGCTCATCCAAGCGGCAAAACTGGCGGTATTAGGCCAGATGTCAGCAAGTATTAGTCATGAATTGAATAATCCACTCGCTGCGATTCGTAGTTATGCTGACAATGGCCGACTGTTTCTAGCCAAAGAGAAAACAGATCGTGTCGATGACAACTTATCGCGTATTTCATCGCTCACCGACCGCATGGCGAAAATTAGTCAACAGCTTCGCTCCTTTGCTAAAAAGTCGACAGCGGAAGAACTACACATATTACAGATCCTCCCCGTATTGCATTCATCTAGGGAGTTGATGAAGCCACAACTCAAGAGTGAACGAGTTAAGGTCAACGAACTCCCTGAGACCTTTGATGCTTGCGTGCTCGCCAACGCCATTCAACTGGAACAGGTGATCATTAACCTGCTGACCAACGCAATTCAGGCGATGGAACAACAAGACGACAAACTATTAGCTATTCTGTTAGAGATTAGGGAGTCCGACCATCAACAAGCCAAGACCTTGCTGATTCATGTCGATGATAACGGTCCCGGTTTCACCTCTCCTTCGAACGGAAACTTTTTTGAACCCTTCCATACCACCAAGAAAAACGGACTTGGATTAGGGCTATCGATTTCTCAGCAAATAATCAGCGGAATAAACGGCAAACTCGTTACCGGTAGAAGCCCTCAAGGTGGTGCTCGATTCAGCATAGAGTTGCCCCTTGTTGAACAAGAATAGCAAGCAAAAACTCAGCAATAACCAGAATACAAAGAAGTAAAGGAATCACTATGTGTCACGTCTATTTCATTGATGATGAATCCGATCTAAGAATGGCGATTGAACAGAGCTTCGAGCTCGCCGACATTGATGCCGAATTCTTTCCCGATGCGGAGTCTGCTCTGCTCGCGATTCAAGAAAACGGCTTACCTCACGTGATCATCACTGATATCTGTTTACCGGGTCTTTCCGGGCATGATTTGCTCAACACCGTGATGCACAAGGACAAAGAGATCCCCGTTATTATGATTACTGGTCACGGCGATATTTCAATGGCCGTTCAAGCAATCCAATACGGCGCTTACGACTTCATCGAAAAACCTTTCGCCAATGAGCGCCTAATCGAAACCACCAAACGAGCGATAGAAAAACGTCAACTCACCCTTGAGAACCTTGAATTAAAACGTTCACTTAAGGCCAGCCAAGCGCTCGGCCCAAGAATCATTGGTGACACGCAATCAATGACGGAGCTGCGGTCTATCATCACTCACGTTGCCGACACCAACGCAGATATTTTGTTATTTGGCGAAACAGGTACAGGCAAAGAGTTGGTCGCACGCTCTTTACATGAACAAAGCAGCAGACGAGAACAAAACTTCGTCGCAGTCAATTGCGGTGCGGTCCCCGAAAACCTGATTGAGAGTGAGCTGTATGGTCATGAGAAAGGTGCATTCACTGGCGCAGAAAGCAAACGAGTGGGTAAATTTGAATTTGCTCAAGGCGGAACTCTATTCTTAGATGAAATTGAGTCCATGCCGATGCAGGCACAAATTCGTTTGCTGCGTGTATTGCAGGAACGCGTCATCGAAAGGGTTGGGTCTAATGGTTTAGTCCCGCTAGACATTCGAGTAATTGCGGCAACTAAAATTGACCTAAAGAAAGCCGCTGAAGAAGGTACTTTCCGCCAAGATCTCTATTATCGACTCAATGTAGTGACCCTAGATTTACCGCCGTTAAGAAGCCGACAAGAAGATATCCCAGCCCTGTTCCATCACTTCTTGTTGGTCGCTGCCGCTCGCTATGGCAAAACTGCCCCAGCTCTTCCACAAGCCGAACTACACACCCTTTTAGCGCATGATTGGCCAGGAAATGTGCGTGAATTACGTAACACTGCAGAACGTTTTGTCCTTTTAGGTAAGCTTTCTCACCTATCAGATAACGCTAATACAACCGCCCAAGAAATGTCTTTGGCCGAGTTAGTATCAGAATTTGAAAAAAACACTTTAAAGCAAGTACTTATCGAATGTAACGGTAGTATCAAAGAGACAATGGAAAGGCTGCAGCTACCAAGAAAAACACTCTACGATAAGATGCAAAAACATCAGCTATCTAAAGAGTCATTTAAGGTGGAACCAAACTAAATTAGATTTGCGAGCAAGATCACCTATACTTATTTCAATAACAGGATGCTATGCAATAAGTATAATAAGGATATGGCTATGGGTGAGAAAACTAGAGTTCCTTCGATTAGCGACACTTTCGAGATAGATGGCATTTACTATACCGATGAACATCTCGACTTAAACACGCCGGAATTGGAAGCGAAAAGAGCACTATACGAACAGATCAATCCTCATGTTAAGCGAGGAAGACACATAAATGAGGAGGTCTAAAGACCTCCTCATTTTTTATGGATTGAATGCCATGTCAATGAAACGTTCAAGCAACTACTTGGTTATGATCTCCGGTCCCATCAAGGTGGTTGGTAACCATGTCGATACCCAAGGCACGTAAGTGACGATTATCAAGAACAGGAACATTACGCCAACCCAAGGCAGCGCCGCTTTGACCACATTCATCATCGACATCTTGGCAACCCCTGCAGTTACAAACAAGTTGAGTCCCACTGGCGGTGTTATCATCCCTATTTCCATGTTCACCACCATCATGATACCAAGGTGAATTGGGTCAATACCGAGTGCTATAGCAATTGGGAATACTAGCGGAGCAACGATGATCAGAAGGCCTGATGGCTCCATGAACTGACCACCAATCAAGAGCAGTACGTTCACCACAATCAAGAAGGTGATCGGCCCTAAGCCCGCCGATAGCATAGATTCGGTAATCATCTGAGGAATACGTTCTTCTGTCAGCACGTGCTTCAAAATCAGAGCATTAGCAATGATAAACAACAGCATGATCGTCAGCTTACCCGCATCATAGAGTGTGTCTTTAGTATCTTTATGGAAGAAGGTTTGGAACACTTTAACCAGCGCTGGCTTGGTGTTGCTCTTATCCGCAAACGGCCCCATGTCTTTATAGATAAAGTTGGCAATAAAGAAGGCATACACCGCCGCTACTGCTGCTGCTTCTGTAGGGGTAAAGATACCACCGTAGATACCACCAAGAATGATGACGATCAGTAGCAAACCCCAGCTTGCGTCTTTAGCGGCTGCGAACATCTCACCCCAACCCACAAATGGTTGCGCTGGAATCTTCTTAATGCGTGCTGCAATGTAGATAGCGATCATCAACATCACACCCGCCAACAAACCCGGGATCACGCCACCAAGGAACATACGACCTACCGATACATCGGTTGCCGCCGCGTATACCACCATTACGATCGATGGCGGGATCAAAATACCCAAAGTACCTGCATTACAGATAACCCCTGCAGCAAACTCTTTCGAATAGCCGTTTTTGATCATACCTGCGATAACGATACTACCGATCGCCACTACCGTCGCAGGTGAAGAGCCAGACAACGCTGCGAACATCATACATGCCACAACCGATGCCATCGCCAAGCCACCGCGGAACCAGCCTACCATCGCGATAGCAAAGCGGATAATTCGTTTCGCCACGCCACCAGTAGACATAAAGCTCGAGGCCAAGATAAAGAAAGGAATCGCTAACAATGTGTAGTGGCCAGCAAAGGCGTTGAACAGCGTTTGTGCGACCGATGCCAATGACGCATCTGAATGCATCAACAAAAACAAGATGCTTGATAAACCTAAGGAAATCGCAATTGGCACACCGACCAACATAAAAGCAATTACCATCAAAAATAGAAATAACATTGCCATGATTAGTCTTCCTTACCGTTAGGCTTTGTACCCGACACGTTGGTCTTGTTGTTCGTAGTCGAATCCAATACTGCTGTCGCGTCTTCGTCAGAACCCGCAAGCACATCCGCTTTCAACGCATCCAACTCTTCTTCGGCTTCATGACCTGCAATCATGCGGTCGAGTTTGCCCGTCACAACTTGGTAAGCAACTTGAATGAATCGGAACGTTAGTAATGCCATACCAATCGGCAATGCCATGTAAGGGATAAAGCGTGGTAGTTTCTCGTATCGCTCACCTTCATTCAGCCACTCAGCTAAGAACTGCAGCATCTCTGGCATTGGGATATCATCGGTTTCATACCATGCGCGATCAGTCGCGAATGGGTACCAATAATTCCATGAACCGATGAGAAGTAAGATTGAAAAGGCAAGACAGCTAGTGACGGCAATTAACGCGTACACTTTGCGTAGCTTTTCAGGGGCAAGGTTGATGATGACATCAACGCCAATGTGAAAGTGCTTTTTAACGCCGTAAGAAGCGCCAACCAGTACCATCCATGCAAACATGAATACGGTGAGTTCCAATGCCCATAAAATGTTGTCGTTGAACGCGTATCGAAAGACCACGTTCGCAAAAGTTAGTAGGGTCATTGCACCCAGAAAGAAGGCTATTAAAGACTCTTCAATTAAATCGGTGACTCTTCCGACTTTGGAAAATAAAGACTGTTCCATTTGAGACTGTTCCATAAAATGCTCCGCTTATAATTGTTTTAATAAAGGGCAGCGGTAGGGAGCCGCCACCCTATAGCGGTGTTATTGGTTTGAAGCTAATGCTGCATCGATAAGATCTGAACCGATGTCTTTTTCAAACTTCTTCCATACTGGTTGAAGTGCTGTTACCCATGCTTGACGCTGTTCAGGCGTCAACGTACGAACCTCACCACCAGCTTCGATGATGTTGTTTTTGTTCGCTAGGTTAACTTTTGAAGATTCAGCGTTACGAGTTTCAGAGACTTCTTGGACGATGGTGCCAAGCTGTGTACGTACATCTTCAGGTAGGTCTTTCCAGAAGTCGTTTGACGTTACCACTAGGTAATCCAAAATGCCGTGATTGGTTTCAGTCACGCCGTCTTGTACTTCGAAGAACTTCTTACCGTAGATGTTTGACCAAGTGTTCTCTTGACCATCGATAACCTTAGTTTGCAGGCCGCCGTATACTTCTTTGAACGACATTTTCTGAGGGTTAGCACCTAACTGCTCAAACTGAGCTACCAATACGTCTGACGCTTGAACACGGAACTTCAAACCTTCTGCATCTGCAGGGGTTAGTAGTGGCTTGTTCGCAGACATCTGCTTCATCCCATTGTGCCAGAATGCCAAACCTTGAAGACCACGACGCTTCATTGCGTTCTTCAGCTTTTCACCAGATTCTGAATTTTGGAAACGGTCAACGGCTTCTACATCTTCAAACAGGAACGGAAGGTCAAAAATGCGGTATTTCTTAGTGAACTTCTCAAATTTAGACAACGAAGGTGCCGCCATTTGAACATCACCATTTAACAGGGCTTCCAGTACCTTGTTATCATCGTAAAGCGTCGAGTTAGGGAAAACTTGCATACAAGCTTTACCATTCATTTCCGTGTTTACTCGCTCTTCAAGTAGAGAAGCAGCGATGCCTTTCGGGTGCTTATCCGTATTGGTTACATGACTGAATTTAATCACGATTTCACCTGGGTCACAGTTTGCAGCAGCATTAAAACTGGTGAGTGCCAGAGCAGATACAGACAGCAGGGTAAGAGGCTTAAACATTATTATTCTCCTTAGTAAACAAAGCAGCCCTTCAATGGGAACTGCGTGCTTTCACTAAGGCAATTAGCGTGCCATATTGACACAAACCATTAACAACCCTTTAACCATAAGGCTTCATCAGTTCTATCTGCAGTAGTCGCGAACTCGCGGTAAGAGTTAATGGGTGGAAAATGACACATAGAATATTTGCAAATGGGTGGAAGCTGACCAACGTATTAGTAATGAATAAGGCCGAATGAGGTCTGACCAAAAGCTCGATAGTCGATGATGTCTTGAAGTAATTTCGACCTATCCTGTAGAGTGCTGCACAACTTAGTCAGATTTACACTTAATAAGAGTTGATACCAATGAGTCAGATCTACCATCACCCAGTACAAATTTACTATGAAGATACCGATCACTCTGGTGTGGTTTATCACCCTAACTTTCTTAAATACTTCGAGCGCGCGCGCGAGCATGTCTTGGGTAGCGATAAGCTGGCGGAGTTGTGGAATGAGCATGGACTGGGTTTTGCGGTGTATAAAGCCAACATGACTTTCCAAGATGGGGTCGAGTTCGCTGAGATCTGCGACATCCGAACCTCTTTTGAACTCGATGGAAAATACAAAACCTTATGGCGACAAGAGGTTTGGCGTAAAAATGCCACTAAGCCTGCCGTGATTGGTGATATTGAAATGGTCTGTCTTGATAAAGATAAGCAACTGCAGCCAGTGCCTGCTGAAGTATTAAAAGCGATGCTTGGAGAGTCGAGCTAACTTCGTCTCACCAAACTAGATTAGAAGAGATGAGACGACGAAAAGGTTCTCATCTCTATCTGCATAGGTAGCAAATTTCCACCAAGAGTCACCGCAAAACGGTATTGGTCATCTAATCGGCCCAAGCAACATTGCCAATCTGTAGAAAGGGGGTCTTCAGAAGCGTCCAAATTCAACCCAACTCCGTTATATACGATGATTTCACCGTGTAATCTAATTTCATCCTGCAACTTTGGTTGAAAATTCGAAGGGTGAATTGGCAATGTTTGCTCCGTCAGATTGGAGAAATCAAACGAAAAGCTTCGCAACGATGTGGCTAGCCCCCTGCCCGTCGCTTTGATGTACGACTCCTTCAGCGCCCATAGATCGAAAAAGCGCTCTCTCTGCAGCTCTTTACTAAGTTTAAGTAAATCCGCCAATTCCTTATCTGAAAAATAGTGCTTCATGATCGAATCGATATTGGTCGAGCTTCTTGTATGTTCGATATCGACACCCAGTTGAACTCGCTTCCCTTCTCTCTGGCAAACCGCGACTAACAAATGTTCTTTGCTATGACTGATATTGAAATTTAACCCCGTCTTGAGTTGCTGTTCGGCGACTAAACTTGGCTTTCCTTTCTCACCATATTCAAACCGCCACGCTTCAGGCATTAAATCAGAATAGCTCGACAACACCTTTCTTAGGTAGTTACGAACATACAGAGCTTGAACTTGAGATGAGGGCACTCGATAACGCTCGACTTTCGCTATTTCATCGGCCGTAAGTGTCTGTTTGAGGTGTGACTTACTGCCGATATCATCACGCAAATCACTCAAAGAACATAGCCACAAATCAACCACTGGGTTTTCCAATTTACTCACGCTCACTTCTTCAAACCACTTATCAAAAAAACATCAAAACGAACAAATTTAACTCACCTATGATTTGAGATAAACATAGAGAATCTGCGCAGGAAACACCCTTCATATAGGGACTTAAAACTAACTTTTAAAATAATAACAAATTAAAACACAGATCACACTCCACCTTATGGAACAGGCATCTATTAAATGTTACTTACAAAAATCTGACATAGATCTCACTAAGTCAAAATATAGAGTATAAACACTAAAAAACCACCCATACTCATTAATTATCAATAAGTTAATTCCATTAAAAATACAAAAAACAAAAGTTCAGAAAAATCATCTGGTCTGAACAGATCATAGTGGTCTCTGGGAGCATTGTATCGACCACTCACCTCGGGTAGCCTGCTCAACCATTAAACAAAATCACACGTTTTTATTGCGGATACCTGCTTTGCATAAAGCAGTACTTTGGACAGGATTTAAATGGACATCAACCTCACATTCGAATGCCCTCTTATAGCATGAAAAACGTATTCAACCCCTGCAAGTCACTGTACTTCGCACCCCCTATTTCAGTCAGGTGGCCGATTTTCGGTAGCCTTACTCTTCAGCTGCGTTTGTCCAAATCTGTTTCAGATTTATTTTCGATTCAATTAAAAGCGCAGCCTCAAAACACGACATCGCCCTCAGTGATTTCAAGTGGAGACTCATAATGAGCCAACCCGAAAAAAATACCCCGGAATCAGTCGACGACACTCGACTTAATAAACGTCTTAAAGACATGCCTATTGCTATCGTTGGAATGGCAAGCATGTTTGCGAACTCTCGTTACTTAAACAAGTTCTGGGATTTGATCAGCGAAAAGATCGATGCAATTACCGAAGTGCCTGATACGCACTGGCGTCCAGAAGATTACTACGATTCAGATCGTACAACGCCAGACAAATCTTACTGTAAGCGCGGTGGTTTCATCCCAGAAGTTGACTTCAACCCTATGGAGTTCGGTCTTCCGCCAAATATCCTTGAACTGACTGATACGTCACAGCTGCTTTCTCTGATCGTGGCAAAAGAAGTACTTGAAGATGCGAAACTTCCTGAAGGTTACGATCGCGATAAGATCGGTATTACGCTCGGTGTGGGTGGTGGTCAGAAGATCGCTCAAAGCCTAAATGCTCGTCTTCAATACCCTGTTTTGAAAAAAGTCTTCAAGAGCAGTGGCATCAACGACGAAGACAGCGAAATGCTGATCAAAAAGTTCCAAGACCAATACATCCACTGGGAAGAGAACTCGTTCCCTGGTTCATTGGGTAACGTTATTTCAGGTCGTATTGCTAACCGCTTTGACCTTGGTGGCATTAACTGTGTAGTAGATGCTGCGTGTGCAGGTTCTCTAGCCGCAATGCGCATGGCTCTGAGTGAGCTGGTTGAAGGTCGCAGTGAAATGATGATCACAGGTGGTGTGTGTACTGATAACTCACCAACCATGTACATGAGTTTCTCGAAAACACCTGCATTTACCACTAATGAAACCATTCAACCTTTCGATATCGACTCCAAAGGCATGATGATTGGTGAAGGCATTGGCATGGTTGCTCTGAAACGTCTTGAAGATGCTGAGCGCGACGGCGACAGAATCTACTCGGTAATTAAAGGTGTCGGTTCTTCTTCGGATGGTAAGTTCAAGAGTATTTACGCGCCTCGCCCTGAAGGACAAGCAAAAGCACTAAAACGTGCTTACGATGATGCTGGTTTCGCACCGCACACGCTTGGCCTTTTAGAAGCGCACGGCACAGGTACCGCAGCAGGTGATGTGGCTGAATTTGGTGGCTTAAACTCGGTATTCAGTGAGAACAACGAAGAGAAGCAACACATTGCGTTAGGCTCTGTGAAATCTCAAATTGGTCACACCAAATCAACCGCCGGTACTGCAGGTTTAATCAAAGCTGCACTGGCACTACACCACAAAGTACTTCCGCCAACGATCAACGTGTCGAGCCCGAATCCTAAACTGGACATCGAGAACTCACCATTCTACCTAAACACACAAACGCGCCCTTGGATGCAACGTGTCGACGGCACACCGCGCCGTGCAGGTATCAGCTCATTCGGTTTTGGTGGCACTAACTTCCACGTTGTATTAGAAGAGTACACGCCAGAGCACGCTCGCGGTGACAAATACCGTCAGCGCCAAGTACCGCAAACTCTGTTGTTCAGCGCAGAATCTCGCCAAGCACTGATCGACGAGCTAAAACAGGTTTCAACTCAAGCTGCCGATGCTGCGTTCAAACTGGAAGCACTTGCTGAGCAACACTCTCTACGTGAAGTAAACGATCAGCATGCTCGTCTTGGTTTAGTCGTGACTGACCAAGCAGACCTTCAAGCGCAACTGACTCAAGCGATTTCTATGCTTGAGAGCCAAACCAAAACACATTGGCAGATGCCGAACGGTACTAGCTACCGTGAGTCAGCACTGATTGCTGAAAACGGTGCAGGTAAAGTCGCGGCACTATTTGCAGGTCAAGGTTCGCAATACCTCAACATGGGTCGCGAGCTTGCTTGTCATTACCCAGAAATGCGCCAACAGCTTGCTCAAGCGGATCAAGTATTTGGTCAGCACAAGAAGACGGCCTTATCGCAAATTCTGTTCCCAATTCCAACTTTCACACCAGAAGCAACCAAAGCTCAAGAAGCTGTGTTAACCAACACGGCCAATGCGCAAAGTGCAATTGGTACTGTGTCTATGGGTCAGTTCGACATCATGACTCAAGCTGGCTTCAAAGCAGATATGGTCGCAGGCCACAGCTTTGGTGAGCTAAGCGCGTTATGTGCATCGGGTGTTATCTCGCAAGAAGATTACTACCAGCTAGCTTTCGCTCGTGGCGATGCGATGGCAGCGACACCTGAACAAGGCGACAGCGGTACTATGTTTGCAGTCATCATAGATGCAGACAAACTTCCAGCCGTTGAAAGCTGCATCAGCCAATTTGAAGGCGTGAGTATTGCTAACTACAACGCTCCGACTCAACTGGTTATTGCAGGTCCAACTGCGACGGTTCAACAAGCAGCACAAGCGCTAACTGAACAAGGCTTCAAAGCGATTGCTCTGCCAGTTTCTGGCGCTTTCCACACACCGCTTGTTGCTCACGCTCAAAAACCATTTGCTTCTGCAATTGATAAAGCTTCATTCAGCGCTCCAACACTGCCGCTTTACTCAAATGCAACGGGCAAGCTGTACAGCAAAGACGCTAAAGCGATTAAGAAAGCATTCAAACAGCACATGCTGCAATCGGTTCGTTTCAGCGAGCAAATTGAAGCGATGTATGAAGCAGGCGCGCGTGTATTCGTTGAGTTCGGTCCGAAAAACATTCTTCAAAAGCTGGTTGAGAAAACATTGGCTGATAAGAACGAAGAGCTTTACGCAATCAGTATCAACCCAAGCCCTAAAGGCGACAGTGACCAACAGCTTCGTTTAGCTGCAGTTCAACTATGCGTGGCAGGTATTTCATTAGACAACATTGACCCTTACCAAGCTGACATTGCTGAACCTGCGAAGGCATCACCAATGAACATCAAGCTGAATGCAACCAACTACATCAGCCCTGCTACTCGTAAGAAAATGGATCAATCATTGGCTTCAGGCAACGTCACCGAAAAGACTGAGATTATTGAAGTGAAAGTTGAAGTCGAAAAAATCGTGGAAAAAGAAGTGATTAAAACAGAAATCGTTGAAGTACCTGTGGCTGCTCCTCAAACTTCAAATGTACAACAGTCAGTTGCTCCAGCACCAAGTGCACAAGTAGCAACAGGTGCTCCACAATCACAAGTGGTTCAAACTGCCCCAGCGACTAGTCAGCCAACAGCTCAAGTAACGGTAGATGAGTCTTCATTGCAGTCGTTCTTCAATGCTCAACAACAAGCAGCAGAAGTGCATCAGCAGTTCCTTGCGATTCCTCAGCAATACGGTGACACATTCAACACCCTAATGTCTGAGCAAGCGAAAATGGCAACAGCAGGCGTAGCAATTCCTGAGAACCTACAGCGTTCTATGGAAATGTTCCACCAGCACCAAGCAGAGACGCTAAAAGCTCACGCTCATTACCTAGAGATGCAAGCGCACAGCAACAACTCAGCACTTAATATGCTGACGCAAGGTTCAGTACAAACGGCACAACCAACCTTCGTTGCGTCAGTAAATGCTCAACCAGTGATTCAAGCGGCTCCAACAGCTATCGTTCAAGAACCTGTAGCTCAAGTACAAGCTGCTCCTGTACAAGCTGCGCCAGTTCAAGCTGCACCGCTTCAAAAGACAGCAGCTCAGCAAGCTCCAGTCCAGAAAGCCGTTCCTGCACCACAAGTAGCGGCTCAAGCGGCAGCGCCTGTTGCAGCTCAGCCTGTGCCAGTAAAAGCACAACCAGCTCCTGTGGCTGCACCAGTAGCAGTACAATCAGCAGATGCTGATAAAGTGATGCTAGAAGTGGTCGCTGAGAAAACGGGTTACCCAACGGAAATGCTTGATCTAGAAATGGACATGGAAGCAGACCTTGGTATCGACTCAATCAAGCGCGTAGAGATCCTTGGTACCGTTCAAGACGAAATGCCGAACCTACCTGAGCTGAACCCTGAAGATTTAGCTGAGTGTCGTACTCTTGGTGAAATCGTTACCTACATGAACAGCAAGATGCCAGCATCAGCGCCTGTGGCAGCACAGCCAAGCGCAACCGCTCCTGTTCAAGCCGCTAACGGTCTTGATGCGAAAGTCGTTCAACAAACCATGCTAGAAGTGGTTGCTGAGAAAACCGGTTACCCAACGGAAATGCTTGATCTAGAAATGGATATGGAAGCAGACCTTGGTATCGACTCAATCAAGCGTGTTGAGATTCTTGGTACGGTTCAAGATGAACTGCCTACTCTTCCGGAGCTAAACCCTGAAGACTTAGCTGAGTGTCGTACTCTTGGCGAAATCGTTGCCTACATGAACAGCAAGCTTCCAGCTTCAGCTCCTGTGTCTTCACAGGCACCAATGGTTGCTCCGGCAACATCTAGCAATGGACTAGATGCGGCTGTCGTTCAGAAAACCATGTTAGAAGTAGTCGCAGAGAAGACGGGCTACCCGACTGAAATGCTAGATCTAGCAATGGACATGGAAGCTGACCTTGGTATCGACTCAATCAAGCGTGTTGAGATTCTAGGTACGGTTCAAGACGAATTACCGACTCTTCCAGAGCTAAACCCTGAAGACTTAGCTGAATGTCGCACTCTCGGCGAAATTGTTGACTACATGAACAGCAAGCTTCCGGCTTCTGCTCCAGCATCTGCACCAGTACAAGCAGTATCAAACGGTTTAAACGCAGAACAAGTTCAAGGCACAATGCTGAGCGTAGTTGCTGATAAAACGGGCTACCCAACAGAAATGCTCGACCTAGCAATGGACATGGAAGCAGACCTTGGCATCGACTCAATCAAACGTGTTGAGATCCTTGGAACAGTTCAAGACCAGCTACCAACATTGCCAGAGCTGAACCCTGAAGACCTAGCTGAGTGTCGTACTCTGGGCGAAATCGTTGACTACATGAACAGCAAGCTAGGCGCTACTGCTACTACGAGTACAGAAGTCGCTGCAGCAACTGTAGAAAGCGCGAGCAACGACCTAAATCCTGCTCATGTTCAATCAACAATGATGGAAGTGGTTGCCGATAAAACTGGCTACCCAGCAGAAATGCTCGACCTAGCGATGGATATGGAAGCAGACCTTGGTATCGACTCAATCAAACGTGTTGAGATTTTAGGTACAGTTCAAGACCAGCTACCAACGCTGCCAGAACTAAACCCTGAAGACCTAGCTGAGTGTCGTACGCTTGGTGAAATCGTTACTTACATGCAAAGCAAGCTATCCGCTGCTGCACCCGTAGCGACTCCAAAAGCTGAATCAGTAACGCCTATCGCAGAAACAGCGACAGCGGAACTTCCTCCACACAATGAGGTGGCGCTAAAAAAGCTACCAGCGGCAGATAAACTCGTCGATTGTTTCTCAAAAGACGCTTGTGTCGTGATCACAGATGATGGTCACAACGCCGGTGTTCTAGCAGAAAAGTTGACCGCTAACGGCATTCAAGTTGCTGTAGTGCGTAGTGCTCTTTCTGCCGCGTCACCTTTAAACAGTGAAATCGCAAGCTACACACTCAACAGCGTCGATGATGCTGGTGTGACTGCAGTTATTAACGACATCGAAGCAGACCTTAAAACGTCGAACAAAGTGATTGCTGGCTTCATTCATTTACAAGCTATCGTTGATGCGAAACAAAGCAACGAGCAAGCGGTTAACTTGAATGCAGACTCCAGAGCTTCACTAACCACAGCGTTCTTATTCGCGAAGCACCTAAATGGCCAATTAAATGCCGTTTCTGGTCGTAGTGTATTCTTCACACTAAGCCGTATCGATGGTGGCTTTGGTTACCTAGATACTAAGCAATTGATGAATGCGGAACTTAACCAAGCCGCGCTGTCTGGTCTAACTAAGACACTAAGCCATGAATGGTCAAACGTGTTCTGCCGCGCATTGGATGCTGACGCTTCTATTGATGCTCGTCACCTAGCTGAAGCTATCACAGGCGAACTGTTCGATATCGATACCAACACGGTTGAAATCGGTCTTAGCCATGCTGAAAACGGTGAATCTGGTCGTGCAACATTGATTGCGGCAACACCAGGCGCTGCACAAACCAAAAACACAGGCGCTCAACTCACCAAGAGCGACAAAGTTCTCGTAACTGGTGGCGCTAAAGGCGTGACGTTTGAATGTGCACTGACGCTTGCTAAGCAATGTAAGTCTCACTTCATTCTTGCAGGTCGTAGTAAGCATATTACTTCAGCTGAGCTACCTCAGTGGGCACAAGGCA
Source organism: Vibrio crassostreae (assembly GCF_041439375.1). Taxonomy (GTDB): domain Bacteria; phylum Pseudomonadota; class Gammaproteobacteria; order Enterobacterales; family Vibrionaceae; genus Vibrio; species Vibrio crassostreae_D. The sequence continues at coordinate 65,320 of NZ_JBGONY010000011.1, forward strand.
AGCAAGAGAAAGAGCTTAAACCAGCGGCTATTGCTCACCTACAAGCAACAGGTGACAAACCAACGCCAAAGAAAGTTGATACCTTGCTAAAACCGGTATTGAGCAGCCTTGAAATCAACGCAGCACTTGCCGCTTTCAACGAGATTGGCGCGAGCGCTGAATACCTAAGTCTAGATGTGTCGAACCATGAGTCTGTAGCGAAAACACTGGCGAATTTCGACGGCATCACGGGTCTTATCCACGGTGCAGGCGTACTGGCTGACAAGCACATTCAAGATAAAACACTTGATGAACTGAACATGGTTTACGGCACCAAAGTAGGCGGACTAGAAGCGGTTCTTGGTGGTCTTGATAGCAGCAAGCTAAAACTGATTGCGATGTTCTCTTCGGCGGCGGGCTTCTACGGAAACACAGGCCAAAGCGATTACTCGATGTCTAACGAGATCCTAAACAAAGCGGCTCTACAATTGTCTGCTCGCAACCCTAAAGCGAAAGTGATGAGCTTCAACTGGGGACCGTGGGACGGTGGCATGGTCAACGCAGCACTGAAACGTATGTTCACAGAGCGTGGTGTTTACGTAATTCCTCTTCAGGCTGGTGCAGAACTGTTTAGTTCTCAGCTACTGAACGAAACTGGCATTCAGCTGTTGGTTGGTACGAGCATGCAAGGTTCTGACAACAAGGAAGCTGCTGTAAAAAAGCTTAATGCGGAGTCTGTGCACCTTGCAGAGAGTCCGCTGAGTACAAGCATTACTGTGACACGTCATCTTGATCCAAAGGCATTGCCTTTCATTCAAGATCACTGCATTGCCGGTAACCCAGTGTTACCGACAGTGTGTGCCATCCAATGGATGCGTGAAGTGGCAGAGCAACTGTTAGGGCTGAACGTTAGCGTTCACAACTACAAACTGCTTAAGGGTGTGATTTTTGATACTGATGAAGTGCAAGAGCTAAAACTGGTTCTTTCTTCTGATGCTAAATCAAAAGAGCAGCTAAAAGCGGTGATCAGTTGCCAAGGGCGACCACAGTATCAAGCTCAGTTGCAAGTTGCCTCTGTGCAAGTGTCTGAAGATGCTCAACAAGCGTCAGAAAAGCGCTTTGAAGCCAACACTTCAGCACCTGTAACAACGGCACAAGCTCTATACAGTGACGGCACTCTGTTTCACGGACCAAGACTGCAAGGTATCACCTCAGTCGAACGCTTTGACGACTTAGGCTTAATGGCTCAGTGCCAATTGCCTCAGATTGAAAACAGCGACTGCGGATCATTTATTCCTAAGCAAGGTTTTGGCGATAGTCAGCCATTTGCTGAAGATTATCTGTTGCAAGCAATGCTGGTATGGGCTCGATTAAAATACGGCGCGGCAAGCCTACCGTCTGCAATCGGTGAGTTTGTTTGTTACGCACCGATGCACAATGGTGACCAAGGTTGGCTAGAGCTGAGCGTGATAAAAAGCACGGCTCGTTCACTGCAAGCTGATATCTCGCTTTACCATCAAGATGGTCGTTTAAGCGCAGTAATGAAAGGTGCCAAAGTCACCATCAGCAAGAGTTTAAATGACGCATTTTTGCCGAAGTCTAGCTCAACAGTATCGAAGAAAGAGTCTAATAAGAACGCAGAAAAGGAGCAATTGTCATAGTGACTGTTCCTACTAATAAAGCGATGCCATTGCGCATCGCTCTTTTAGCTCAGCCAGCAAACGCGGCTGAGCTTTCTGCCGACTTATCATCTTCGCTTCCAGAAATGATGACTGTTGTGGTTGATGGCAATTTTAATCAAGCACTTACTCAAGCGATTGAGGCAGTCAATCAAGGCAGTGCTGTTAAGCTTTGTTTGGATTCTCACTCACCATCATTGTTGATGTTGAGTGCGTTGACGGCTGCTCAAAACAAGATTCATCCACACGCTTATCTAGCGGGTTTTGTAGATACAACTACCGGAGATAGCGTTCAGCTTGCTCTGGATATTGCTCGCCGCCCCGCTACAGATCTAAGCCATCAACAGCAGTACTCAGCGCTCTCTGCTTCGCAGCAGTTTGATGAATTGTTGAATATGGTTAATGCGATATCGAGCCGTTCATTACCTAATCATTACTGGTTTACTGAGCCGAACAAAGCACGTGTTGCTGCATTAACTTTCAGTGACGATAGCCAAAAAGCCACCAGCCTGATATTGACTCAAGCGACCGGTTTGCAACAACCAAAGCCATTGCTATCTAGCGAGCGTTTGATGCTTGTGGTTTCTGGCAATGACCAAGCTGAATTAGTTTCTCAGTTGGCCTCACTAAGAGCTGAGCTCAAATGCGTTAGTGATTCGGCAGACCGCGAACTTGCTATCGCCACCTTAATGCATTCAAACCTAAGTCACTTCCAAAGTGTTCAGCACAATGTTGGCCGTGGTGCGAACATCGTGATTCAAGCTGCTTCAATTGATGCTGCAATACAAGAGTTCACTGCGCTAGAAAATACGTTACCAAAAGTAATGGCTGAAAATAGCCAATACAAGACTCCAGCAGGCAGTTGTTTCTCACCAAAGCCTCAAAGCAAAGGTGGCGTTGCATTTGTTTACCCTGGTGTTGGCACGGTTTATCCCGGCATGTTGCGCGAGTTTCACCACCATTTCCCACAGTTATTTTCCCGCTTAGAGCGAGAAGGTAACTTGAAAGAGATGCTGCAGGCAGAAAAAACCTACGCTGAAGACTCGCAAGAAATGTCACTCAGTGAATTGGCAATTGCCGGTGTGGGCAGTAGTTATCTGTTAACACAACTGCTATGTGATGAATTCAAAGTGCAGCCAGATTTCGCCTTGGGATACTCCAAGGGTGAAGCTTCGATGTGGGCCAGCTTAAATGTTTGGAAAAACCCACACGCGCTGATTGAGATGACTCAAACCAGTCCGATCTTCACCACTGCTATTTCGGGCGAGCTCACCGCAGTGCGTCAAGATTGGCAGCTGAGCAGCGACGAAAGCATCCAATGGAATAGCTTTGTGGTTCGCAGTGATGCACAAGCGATTGAGGCTCTATTACCTGAGTTTCCACGAGCCTATCTTGCCATTATCCAAGGTGACACCGGCGTACTGGCCGGTTGTGAAAACACTTGTCGTGCTCTACTCAAGAAACTGGGTAAACGTGGCATTGCCGCGAACCGTGTTACTGCAATGCACACCACACCAGCGTTAAGCCAGCATAACCAAGTGCGAGAGTTTTACACGCAACCACTGTTCGACGAGTTGCCAAAGCATATCCGCTTTATCAGCGCAGCAGGTCTACCGACTGGTGCACCAATCAATATCGACAGCGACAGCATCGCCCTTTCGATTGCCGACACCTTCTGTTCAACGTTAGATTTCACCGCGTTGATCCAAAGTGCGCGTCAGCAAGGTGCTCGCCTGTTTATTGAAGTGGGTGCCGATCGTCAAACCAGCACATTGATCGACAAGATCAACCGCAGCGACAACGTAGCAGACCAGTACTGCACAATCGCTTCCAATGCCAAAGGCGGTGACGATGTTGTCACGCTCATCAAGTGCATTGGTCAGCTCATTACTCATCAAATCCCACTGTCTGTCGAGCCACTTCTTCAAGGGCTAGAACAACATATCACCACCGCTAAGCAATTAAGTGGTGTGTCTCATGGCAGCGCAGTGAATCATCAAGGAGAGCTAGTATGAGTTCTCAATATCAGGCTCAGAATAAGCAGCAAGTGAAGTGCAATAAGATCGCGATTGTCGGTATTGCCAACCAATACCCGGAAGCTGATACGCCAAAAGATTTTTGGCAAAACTTGCTGAACAAAAAAGATTCTCGAACCACATTAAGCGCTGACAAGTTAGGTGCTAAGCCTGAAAGCTATCAGGGTGTGCAAGGTGAGTCAGACCGCTTTTACTGTGATAAAGGTGGCTACATCGAAAACTTCAATTTCGATGGCAATGGCTACCGCTTAACAGCCGAATCATTCAAAGGTGTTGACCAGAGTTTCCTATGGGCTTTGGATACCAGTCGTAAGGCTTTAGTCGACGCTGGCATTGATTTGAATACCGATGTTTTAGAGCGCACAGGCGTGATCATGGGTGCCCTTTCGTTCCCAACCACACGCTCAAACGACCTGTTTCTGCCGATGTATCACTCAGTGGTCGAGAAAGCACTTAAAGATAAATTGAATAATGACCAGTTTTCACTGCTACCAACCAATGAAACTGTTCAAGACCTCAACCCGATCAACGGTGCTGCAGCACACAACGCCTCTAAGTTAGTAGCTGATGCGCTAGGTTTAGGCAACGTACAACTTAGCCTAGATGCGGCATGTGCAAGCTCAGTGTATTCATTGAAGTTAGCGTGTGATTACTTGAACACGGGCAAAGCCGACATGATGTTGGCAGGCGCGGTATCCGGTGCTGACCCATTCTTTATCAACATGGGTTTTTCCATTTTCCACGCTTACCCTGACCACGGTGTGTCGGTTCCGTTTGATAGCAACAGTAAAGGCCTGTTTGCTGGCGAAGGTGCCGGTGTTTTAGTGCTAAAACGCTTAGCTGATGCAGAGCGTGATGGCGACAACATCTACGCAGTCGTCAGCGGTATTGGCTTGTCGAACGATGGCCGTGGCCAGTTCGTATTAAGTCCAAATAGCAAGGGACAAGTCCAAGCCTTTGAACGCGCTTACGAGGCTTCAAACCTATCACCAGACAGCATTGAAGTGATTGAGTGCCACGCAACCGGCACACCGTTAGGTGACAAGGTTGAGTTAACCTCAATGGAACGTTTCTTTGCTGACAAGTTGAATGGTTCTAACCCGCCATTGATTGGCTCTGCCAAGTCAAATCTCGGTCACTTACTGACGGCAGCAGGTATGCCTGGGATCATGAAGATGATCTTCGCGATGAAAGAAGGTGTGCTTCCTCCAAGTATTAATTTGGACAAGCCACTATCGTCGCCAGAAGGTTTATTTGGTTCACAGACGCTACCAACACAAGTGCAACCTTGGCCAAGTAAAGCGGGCAACCAAGAGCGCTGTGCGGGTGTTTCTGTATTTGGTTTCGGTGGTTGTAATGCTCACTTACTGCTTGAAGCGTATTCAGGTACGGGTCATGCAAACCAGACTCTAGAGTCAGCATCTCCAAGCCTACAATCGCCTAATTTAAGCATTACTGGTCTCGCGTCTCACTTCGGTTCTCTGCAAAGCATCAATGCACTAAGCACTGCGATTGAGACTAACAGCGATGCTTTCATTGCCTTGCCGAAGAAACGCTGGAAAGGCTTAGACCAACATCCAGAACTGCTGAATCAGTTTGGTTTACACGGCATTCCAAATGGCGCGTACATCGATCAATTCGACCTCGATTTCCTACGCTTCAAAGTGCCGCCTAATGAAGATGACCGTTTGATCTCTCAGCAGTTGCTACTGATGAAAGTTGCAGACGAAGCCATCAAAGATGCCAAGCTTGTAGCTGGCCAAAAGGTAGCAGTACTCGTCGCTATGGAAACAGAGCTTGAGATGCACCAATTCCGTGGACGCGTAAACCTGCATAGCCAATTGGCTGACAGCTTTACCAACATGGGGATTGAGCTGACACAAGACGAATACCAAGCGCTAGAAACCATTGCGATGGACAGTGTGATGGACGCAGCCAAGCTGAACCAGTACACCAGTTTCATCGGTAATATCATGGCTTCGCGCATCTCTTCATTGTGGGACTTTAACGGCCCTGCCTTTACGATTTCAGCCGCTGAACAGTCGGTTGCTCGTTGTATCGATGTCGCACAAAACCTAATGTCGCAAGAATCCATGGATGCAGTCGTGATTGCAGCCGTTGACCTTAGCGGCAGCGCAGAACATGTGATTCTGAAGAACAGCGTGAGCCCAGTGTCACTTGATCCTAAATTCGGACAACCGCAAGACGGCAGTTGGAATGTCGGTGAAGGCGCTGGTGCAATCGTTCTTGTTGAAGAGAGTCGAGCCACCGGAAACCAAGATACGGCTTACGGCAGCATCAATGCATTGGCCTTTGGTTCAAGCGAGCGTAGCAACGCCGTTGCTGATGAGTTACTGACTCAAGTCGGTATGAGCTCAAACGATGTTTCTCTGCTTGAGCTTAACCATGCACCTGAGTCTTTGTCACACGAGCTTGTATCTCTCAACTTAGAAGTTACCAAGACCACTCAAGCGAGCCAACGTGTTGGTCACTGCTCTGCAGCTTCTGGCATGGCAAGCCTGCTACACGGTCTCCTCAACCTGAACCTTGAGTCTCTGAATCCAAATATCAGCTCTAAGAGCGCGATTGTTGCCAACATCAGCGAAGGACAATGTTCACAGCTGCTACTAAGCCAGTCGAGTGTTGAATCTCAGTCACTTTCCGTTCGTTTAAGCAATGAACTGGCGAGCGATGCTAAACGTCAATTGGTTAAGCAAGTGACTCTTGGTGGTCGCGATATCTATCAACATATTGCCCAAACCCCAGTGACTAACTTGGCAACGATTCAGCAGAAAGCTTCTGGCAAACAAGCAGCAAAAGTGGCGTCGATTCCAACGACAGCAAACATCAAAGCAGCCCTTGCGCAAAAAGAGTTAGAGAAGAAGGCATTAGCGCAGAACGCGGTAGAGCCAGTCATCGAAACTCCTACATCAGTATCCCCTACTCTGGCGCCAACTCGCCACAGTCAGCTAACAGGTAACCACAGCAATATGACTCATGTCCTATCCGCTAAAAATGGCGCGTCTCAAATCGACGCTAAGACGGATGCAGCATTACAACCGTCTGTAACACCACATAACCAAGCTTTTGCTCAAAACCAGCAAGCGGCCCAGCAAGTACACAAAGCATTCCTGCACACTCGTGCCCAAGGCATGCAGATGGCTGATGCACTATTAAAGGCACAGTTAAACGCAATTACGTCTGGTTTAGATAGCTCAGCTGAAACATCAGCTCAACCAGCTCAAGTTCAGTCAGTGCCAGTAAACGCACTTACGACGCCAGCACCAGTAAAACCTATCCGTAAGCCATGTATCTGGGATTACGATGATCTGGTTGAATACGCTGAAGGTGATATCGCCAATGTATTTGGTCCTGACTACGCGATCATCGATAGCTACTCGCGCCGCGTTCGCTTACCAACCACTGACTACCTATTGGTATCTCGTGTAACCAAGCTCAACGCGACAGTGAACGAATACAAGCCAAGCACCATGACCACAGAATACGACATCCCAGTTGATGCGCCGTATCTTGTCGATGGTCAGATCCCTTGGGCTGTCGCGGTAGAATCTGGTCAGTGTGACCTAATGCTGATTAGCTACTTAGGCATTGATTTTGAAAACAAAGGCGAACGTGTTTACCGCCTGCTTGATTGCACATTAACTTTCCTTGGCGACTTGCCTCGTGGTGGCGATACGCTGCGTTACGATATCTCAATCAATAGCTTTGCTCGCAATGGCGATACGTTGCTGTTCTTCTTCTCGTACGAATGTTTCGTTGGCGACAAGATGATCCTGAAAATGGACAACGGTTGTGCAGGCTTCTTCACTGATGAAGAGCTAGCCGACGGCAAAGGTGTGATTCACACTGAAGACGAAATCAAAGCTCGTAAGCTTGCAACTAAGCAACGCTTCGACCCAATGTTGCACTGCCCTAAAACCCAGTTTAACCACCAAGAACTGCGTCACCTACTGACTGCAAACATCGCAGAGTGTTTTGGCCCAACTCACCAATCTGATCGCCACCAACCTTCTTTATGTTTCAGCTCAGAGAAATTCATGATGATCGAAAAGGTCAGCCGTGTTGAACCGCAAGGCGGCACATGGGGACTTGGTCTGATTGAAGGTCACAAACAGCTAGAGCCTGAGCATTGGTACTTCCCTTGTCATTTCAAAGATGACTCAGTAATGGCCGGCTCTTTGATGGCAGAAGGTTGTGGTCAACTGCTGCAATTCTTCATGATGCACCTTGGCATGCACACGCTTGTTCAAAATGGTCGTTTCCAGCCGCTTGAAAATGCGCCTCAACAAGTACGCTGTCGTGGTCAAGTTCTACCACAATCGGCAGAACTGACTTACCGCATGGAAGTGACCGAGATTGGTCTAAGCCCTCGCCCATACGCGAAAGCTAACATCGATATTTTGCTGAACGGCAAAGTGATTGTTGATTTCCAAAACTTAGGTGTAATGATCAAAGAAGACGACGAATGTACTCGTTACCTGCCTTCTTTAGAAACAGCTGTCGCAACCCCTGTTATCGAAAACTTGGGCCATACACCAGCAGTGAATCAACAAGCTTCAGCAAATGCGCCACTTATGGCTCAAATTGAAGACCTAGAAACAGCGCCAAATAAAGGCGTGATTCCTCTTCAACACGTTGAAGCGCCGGTGACTCCAGACTACCCAAATCGCACTCCAGATACGGTTCCGTTCACGCCTTACCACATGTTCGAATTCGCAACAGGCGATATCGAGAAATGTTTCGGCCCTGACTTCTCTATCTACCGTGGCATGATTCCACCACGTACTCCGTGTGGCGATCTGCAGCTAACCACTCGTGTCGTAGAGATTGATGGCAAGCGTGGCGACTTCAAGAAGCCTTCATCGTGTATCGCAGAATACGAAGTGCCAGAAAATGCATGGTACTTTGATGAAAACAGCCACCACACCTTGATGCCTTATTCGGTATTGATGGAGATTTCACTGCAGCCAAACGGCTTTATCTCTGGCTACATGGGCACCACGCTTGGCTTCCCAGGTGAAGAACTGTTTTTCCGTAACCTAGATGGCAGCGGCAAAATGCTGCGTAACGTCGACTTGCGTGGCAAAACGATCACCAACGATTCTCGTCTGCTTTCAACGGTAATGATGGGTACTAACATCGTACAGAGCTTCAGCTTCGAACTGAGTACTGACGGCGTGCCTTTCTACCAAGGTACGGCGGTATTTGGTTACTTCAAGGGCGCAGCACTGAAAGATCAACTTGGTTTGGACAACGGTAAAGTGACTCACCCTTGGCACGTTGATAACAACCGCACTCCGGATGTAAACATCAACCTACTAGATAAAACGACGCGTTACTTCAATGCACCTGTTTCTGCTACTGGTGAAGTGCAAGAGCATTACCAATTGGCTGGCGGTCGTTTGAACTTCATCGATACCGTGCAGCTCACCAGTGATGGTGGTAAAGATGGTCTTGGTTACCTATACGCTGAGCGTACGATCGACCCTAGTGATTGGTTCTTCCAGTTCCACTTCCATCAAGATCCGGTAATGCCTGGTTCTCTAGGTGTCGAAGCGATCATCGAACTGATGCAAACCTACGCGCTAAACAAAGATCTTGGCGCAGGCTTCCGCAATCCGAAATTTGGTCAAATCCAATCTGAAGTGAAATGGAAATACCGTGGTCAGATTAACCCTCTGAACAAGCAAATGTCTCTGGATGTACACATCACTGCGATTAAAGACGAAGACGGCAAACGTATCATCGTTGGCGACGCAAACCTGAGCAAAGATGGTCTGCGTATTTACGAAGTGAAAGACATCGCGATTTGTATCGAAGAAGCCCCTGCTACCGATAAAGCTCCTGGTATCAAGAAAGCATAAGCCGCCATTAGAGACAGAGAATTAGGAAAGAATTTAGTATGACAACTCAAACTACAATCAATAACGAAAAGCTATCTCCGTGGCCTTGGCAGATCGAAGAGAACACAACGCGTTTCGATAGCGCGGCAATGTCGACAATCTTGAAAGATCTAAGCCTTGCTTGTTACGTAGTGAACCACCCAGAAAAAGGTTTAGGCGTTAGCCAACAAGCAGAGATTGCATCGGGTGATTCAGCAAGCTCAGCAAACAGCCAACCTGTTAGCGCCTTTGCTCCAGCTCTTGGTACGCAAAGCCTAGGCGACGAAGATTTTCGTCGCTGTCATGGCGTTAAATACGCTTACTATGCAGGCGCAATGGCAAACGGCATTTCATCTGAAGAGTTGGTGATTGCGCTTGGTCAAGCTGGCATTCTTTGTTCATTTGGCGCGGCGGGCTTAATCCCGTCTCGTGTTGAGCAAGCGATCAACCGCATTCAAGCTGCACTACCAAACGGTCCTTACGCGTTTAACCTGATTCACAGCCCAAGCGAACCTGCGCTAGAACGCGGCAGTGTTGAGCTGTTTTTGAAGCACAAGGTAAAAACCGTTGAGGCTTCTGCCTTCTTAGGTTTAACACCGCAAATCGTTCATTACCGTGCTGCAGGTCTTAGCCGCGATGCACAAGGCAAGATACAGATTGGCAACAAGGTTATTGCTAAGGTGAGCCGTACTGAAGTCGCAAGTAAATTCATGCAGCCTGCTCCTGTAAAAATGCTGCAAGCTCTGGTTGATGAAGGCCGAATCACAGCAGAACAGATGGAACTGGCACAACTGGTTCCTATGGCTGATGACATTACTGCAGAGGCCGATTCTGGTGGTCACACCGATAATCGTCCGCTAGTAACCCTGTTACCAACGATTCTGGCACTGAAAGAGCAAATCCAAGCTCAGTACCAATTCAAAACACCGCTACGTGTCGGTTGTGGTGGTGGCGTAGGTACGCCTGACGCTGCTCTAGCAACGTTTAACATGGGTGCGGCATACATTGTTACTGGTTCAATCAACCAAGCGTGTGTTGAGGCCGGCGCGAGCGAACACACACGTAAGCTGCTTTCGACAACCGAAATGGCTGACGTGACTATGGCTCCGGCGGCAGACATGTTCGAAATGGGCGTGAAGCTGCAAGTGGTTAAGCGCGGTACCTTATTCCCAATGCGTGCGAACAAGCTGTACGAGATCTACACACGTTACGACTCGATTGAAGCGATTCCAGTTGAAGAGCGTCAAAAGCTAGAGAAGCAAGTATTCCGTTCAACACTGGATGATATTTGGGCTGGTACTGTGGCGCACTTTAACGAGCGCGACCCTAAACAGATCGAACGTGCTGAAGGCAACCCGAAACGTAAAATGGCGTTGATTTTCCGCTGGTACTTGGGTCTTTCTAGCCGTTGGTCAAACACAGGCGAACAAGGCCGTGAAATGGATTATCAAGTATGGGCAGGCCCTGCACTTGGCGCATTCAACGCATGGGCAAAAGACAGCTACCTAGATGATTACCAACAACGTAATGCAGTAGACCTAGCCAAGCACCTGATGCACGGTGCGGCTTACTTAGCACGTGTTAACCTACTGACTTCGCAAGGTATCAAGCTTGAACCAGAACTGGCACGCTGGAAGCCAACTCAAAGAATGGCGTAAGTGACTCATTAGTCAGCTAAACTAAAATTAGCTAGGCTCCAAAAACGAAAAAAGCGACCACTTAGGTCGCTTTTCTTTTGGTCATTCTTCTTAAGCTAGCTAAAAGATTAAGATTTCTGCATACGCTTTTTCAAGCGTGCCAAATCAATCGCGCTTGAGCGAACGGTCAATTTAATACACTCGTAGTCGTACTCTTCTTTTACCACACTCATGTTTGAGCGAATCTCACCAATTATGCCTTGGCCAGAATAAGGGATAGTGATCTCTTCTTCGATCATGCCTTCTTCAGCAACACCAACGATGTACTTGTGCAGTTTAGTGATATCTAACGGATCACGAGTCGACGTTAGCATCGCATCTGGGAATTCTTCGATCAGCTCTAACTGCTGTTCTTCCGTCAATCTATCGCACTTATTCAGCACCAATAGTTTTTCGCTACCTTCAACGCCCACTTGTGCCAATACGTCGTGTACCACATCAAGTTGTGCGCGGAATGAAACGTCAGAAGCATCAACGACATAAAGCAGCAATGAAGCATCATGCGCTTCTGCTAGCGTAGAGTGGAACGAAGCAACCAAATCGTGTGGCAGTTTCTTGATGAAACCTACTGTATCTGAAACCAGAATACGCGGCTGAGTAATTGGTTGAAGCGCACGAACCGTGGTGTCTAGCGTTGCGAACAGTTTATCTTCACCCACCACTTCGGTTGCGGTCATTGCACGCATCATCGAAGACTTACCGGCATTGGTGTAGCCAACTAAAGCAACAGTGAAAAGCTCCGCGCGCCTTGTGCGTCGGGTCTTCATTTCATCTTGTACGCTTACTAGCTCACGCTTAAGCGCAGCAATTTGGTCACGTACGTTACGACGGTCTAGCTCTAGTGAAGTTTCACCAGCGCCCTGACCCATCTGGCGCTCTTTGTCACCCTCAGCCGTTTCACGAAGTCGTGGCACTAAATAGTTTAGACGAGCGATATCAACTTGCAGACGAGCAGTACGAGTACGAGCGTGGCGACTGAAGATCTCAATGATGATGCCTGTACGGTCAAAAACTTCGACACCTAGGTGAGATTCGACATTACGCAGTTGAGACGGGCTCAAATCACAGTCGAATACCACAACATCAGCAGCGCCGTATTGAAAGTCGCCCGTTGGAAGATCATCAAAATCTAGCTCGTCGATTTCTGAATCAAACAGACCAGATTCATCAAGGAAGTCTTCATCTTCTGCTTCTTCAATCGAACCTTGGTAGCCGGTTAGGTGTGCAATTTCCGCAAGCTTACCAGCACCCAACACGTTTTGTCGTTGAGTTGAACTGTGGTGCTGCGATTGAGTACCGACCACTTTAAACCCTAGGGTTGTTACTAAGCGAGCAAGTTCGGCAAGAGACTCTTTTGCTTCGTCACCTTTGAAGTCCGGTGTCGTAATAGAAATAAGTAAAGCGTTACTAGCTGAGGGTTTTGCTGTTAGTTTCATGTATTCTTCTGTTTATGCACCAAAGTGCAACCTAGTATTTGATCTAAAGTTGAGTTGATCCTACGCGTTTCTACGTCAGCTTTATATAGCCACATCACACTAAATATCAGCTTTGATGATAATTAACTGTCTACTCGATGATTATTCACAATAAAAAACGACCCATCAGGTCGCTTTTTATTGCCTACAACGGCATTTGTTACACCTACTTAAACTATCAACACTGTCAAACGAATTAATTACTCACTGCAATAGGGTCAGGAGATCCATCGGGATCATTATTCACGGCTCCATCCAAAGAGAATGAGCCTCCGGTGGCTAATAGTACTCCACAAAAGTGAGGAGCCGCCATTGAGGTACCATTGTAAGAAACTGTTCCTCCTCCGGCTTTGGTCGATAACACATCAACTCCCGGTTGAGCGTAATCTACATCAGAACCATAATTGGAAAAGTAAGCGAAGTTATCACTAGTTTCACCAAATGCGGAGATAGTAAATATATTCGTGCCGTTGGTGCTAGCAGGCGTAAAACCACTGGCATCCTGGCCTGAATTACCCGCTGCAATTGAGAAAAATATCCCTTTTGCTGCCGCTGTTTTAATTGCACTATCCAAGGCTGCCGAATATCCCGAGCCTCCCAAGCTCATATTGGCACAGTCACCAGAGGCGCCATAGCGTGCAACATGATCAACACCTGCAATCACACCAGACATTGAACCACTACCACTGTTATCTAACACTCGTACGGGAATGACCTGTACACCGGGGGCAACGCCAACGACATCAAAACCGTCATCATAAGCCCCAATGGTACCTGCTACATGCGTACCGTGCCCATTACCATCATTAGTATTATTTTTCTTACCGCGAGTAAAATTTGCCCCTCGGGATTTATTTACATTTAAATCTGGGTGGTCGCTGTCAATACCCGAGTCTATCACCCAAGCAACGACGGAGGCACCACTCATATCACCAGTACCACCGTTAACTCTGGTGATCCCCCAAGGGATCTGTTGTGGGTCTCGCTCAACACTATCTCCGCCTCGATTAGGTTTGCCCCCTCGAGGTAAAGCGTGCATGACGATATCAGGCTCAATATAATCAATCTCGGGGAACTTATTTTTAAGACCTTTGAGAGCTTGCTCTGGGACCTTAAGAGAAAATCCTTTCAAGGCGTGGCTATATTGATGCCCCACCACACCGTGTCCTTTGGCAACTTCACGCGCGATATCATTCGCCCGAGATTCCGATACACTCTCTTTTAAAACAACAATATAACTGTCTCTCAAATCATGATTAACAACAGCAGATACAGGAAAGGAAAGAAGAGCAAGTAACATTGCTCCTGCAAACATTTGGACTCTCATTACAGATATCCTTCTTCCAAAAATTAATACCTCATAAAGCATAGTCGTTACTGAGCTTTTTATCATCAACATAACAATTAGTCTGTCCTGATACAAAAACACCCCATCCAACGATGAGGTGTTTGGTAAAACTAACTTGCTAGCAACACTTAGAAATCAATTCTCGCTTCTGTCTGAGCATCAAAGAATACCGCCTTTGATAAGTCAAAATGCAGTGGTGCCATTTGACCAACCGATACCTCAAATTCCGGTGACAAACGACACGCGACTTCTTGGTCATTCACTTTGACCATTGCAATAGTATCTGGCCCTGTCGGTTCCAATACCTCCAGTTGTAAGTCTAGCTTCGTGGTTGCCGACACATCATCACCTTCTTGCTCAGTAATGTGTTCAGGACGCAACCCAATCACCAACTCTTTGCCATCTTGGTCGCGCATACTCTGTGGCAAACGAATGTGGTGTTCTTGATCTGCCGTGCCAACCACCTTGATAATCGGATTCTGTTCCTCATCCAAATCCACCATGGTTTTAATGAAGTTCATTGACGGTGACCCCATAAAGCCAGCCACAAACATGTTATTTGGCTTAGTGTAGATCTCTTGTGGTGTGCCAAGTTGCTGCAGTTCACCATCTTTCATTACTGCGATGCGATCCGCTAGTGTCATTGCTTCGATCTGATCATGGGTTACATAAACAATCGTGGTGTTGAGCTTCTGGTGCAGACGTTTAATCTGATGACGCATCTCAACACGTAGCTTGGCATCCAAGTTAGAAAGCGGCTCATCAAACAGATACAGCTTCGGACGACGAGCCAGAGCGCGGCCCATCGCGACACGTTGACGCTGGCCACCAGAAAGCTGCGATGGTTTACGATCAAGTAACTGTTCGATTTGCAGCATTTCAGCAACTCGATTGACTTCAGCATCGATCTCTTCCTGAGGCATCTTACGAATCTTCAAACCGAAAGCGATATTGCCGCGTACCGTCATGTTTGGATAAAGTGCGTATGATTGGAATACCATCGCGATGTCGCGGTCTTTAGGTTCAACCTGCGCCACGTCAACACCATCAATCACAATCTCACCTGAGCTAATATTCTCTAGCCCAGCGATGGTGTTCATTAGGGTGGATTTTCCACACCCCGAAGGGCCGACAAGTATCAAAAATTCCCCCGAATCGATACTGATGTCGATGCCCTTTAACGTTTCGTTGTCCGCGTTGCGATAGGTTTTACGGATCTGTTTTAAATCTAATGTTGCCATGAGTAATTATCCTTTTACTGATCCTGCCGTTAGGCCACGAACAAAATATTTTCCTGCGAAGACGTACACCAACAGTGTTGGTAGTGCGGCGATAATCGCGGCAGCCATGTCGACGTTATATTCTTTAACGCCAGTGCTGGTGTTGACTAGGTTGTTTAATGCCACGGTGATCGGCTGAGTTTCTGAACCTGAGTAAACCACCCCGAACAAGAAATCATTCCAGATTGCGGTGAACTGCCAGATCACCGTCACCATGATGATTGGCGTTGAGATCGGTAATAAGATCTTGAAGAAGATGGTAAAGAAACCTGCACCATCAAGTTTTGCCGCTTTGATCAATTCATCAGGAATCGAAATATAGAAGTTACGGAAAAACAGAGTGGTAAACGCCATGCCATAGATAACGTGCACAATCACCAAGCCAATCGTGGTGTTCGCTAACCCCATCTTGCCAAGCATGGTTGCCATTGGCAGCAGCACTACTTGGAATGGAATGAAGCAGCCAAAGAGCAACAAGCTAAAGAACAGGTTTGAGCCTCTAAATTGCCATTTCGTTACCACATAGCCATTGAATGCACCCAACAATGTTGAAATCGCTACCGCAGGAATCACCATTTGGAACGAGTTCCAGAAGTAGCCTTTAATGCCTTCGCACTTCACACCAGTACAAGCGGTGTCCCACGCTTTATACCAAGCATCAAACACCCACTCTTTTGGCAAGCTCATCAAGTTACCCGCCTTGATATCAGGCAGAGTTTTGAATGAAGTGAGCGCCATTACGAACAATGGCATTAGATACACTAAACAGAAGAAAAGCAGTGCTGAATAGATAAACATTCGAGCAAAATTGATGTTATTCATCATGACTTTTTCTCCCTAAGTTCAGAGTAAAGGTAAGGCACTAGAATCGCTAAAATACCGGCAAGCATCATCATGGCACTGGCAGCACCAAGACCAATTTGCCCACGTGTAAATGAGTGTGCGTACATGAATAGCGCAGGAAGATCCGATGAATAACCCGGGCCACCCGCTGTCATTGCGGTCACAAGGTCAAAGCTCTTAATCGCAATGTGTGACGTGATGATCACCGCGCTGAAAACCACAGGGCGCAAGCAAGGTAGAATGATTTTGAGATAGATGGTAGGTAAGCTTGCACCGTCAATTTGAGCTGCTTTGATGATTGATGAATCGATACCACGCAGACCCGCTAAGAACATCGCCATCACGAAGCCTGAAGACTGCCACAGTGCCGCGATAACTAAGGTATACACCGACATTTCCGAGTCGACTAACCAATCAAATTTGAAGTCAGTAAATCCCCAATCTTGCATCAACTTTTCAATGCCAAGACCCGGATTAAGAATCCATTTCCACGCCGTACCTGTCACGATGAATGACAACGCCATTGGGTACAGATAGATAGTACGAATTGCCCCTTCTTGGCGGATATTCTGGTCAAGCAATACCGCTAAACCAACACCAAGCAAGATGGCAATAGCCATGAATAGAAAGCCAAACACACCGAGGTTGGTGATTGAGGTGATCCAGCGATCGTTATCCATCAGCTTTTCATATTGGGTTAACCCAACGAAGTTAAAGCTCGGCAGAAATCGAGAGTTAGTGAACGACAACGCTGCCGTCCAAAAAATGTAGCCGTAGATACACACCACGGTCACTAACGCGGTCGGCGCCAGTACAATTTTAGGTAACCAATGTTGCAACCTGTCAGCAAAACTCGGTTTCGGTGCAGGCTGGCTCCTTGTCGGTTTTGGAGTCGACTCAGTCAAAACATGCTCCATAACTTATCCTTGTTGCACAATCGAGCCAATGGCTTACCTCTCGGCACCACATCAGCATCACGCATATCAGAATTGGGAGTGAAGAGCAGATAGGCTCCCTACGAGCCTACCCACCCTGGGGGTTTGGTGTTAAACCAATTGAGATTAGATAGCCGCTTTCACTGCTTTTGCTAACTTAGCTGCCGCTTGTTTCGGATCGGCATCTTTCTCATTGAAGAAGTTGGTCACTACGTCATAGATCGCGCCTTGAGCGTAGCTTGTTGTCGCTAGGCCGTGAGCCATACTCGGAACAAGATCGCCAGATTCAGCACTCGCTTTGAAGGTTGACATTGAGTCCAACGCACATTGGTCAAACTTAGACATGTCCATATCTAGACGTACAGGGATAGAACCTTTGTTAAGGTTGAAGACTTCTTGGAAATCTTTAGTAAGAATGGTTTTCGCTAGATCTTGCTGCGCTTTTTGGTTCTCTTTATCGCTTAACTCAAAGAACGCAAAGCTATCGATGTTGAAGGTAAATTGGCCGTCAGTACCCGGAGCTGGGGCACAGATGTAATCTTTACCCGGCACTTTACCTGCCGCAGTAAACTCACCTTTCGCCCAGTCACCCATGATTTGCATCGCGGCTTCGCCATTGATAACCATTGAAGTTGCGACGTTCCAATCACGACCTGGCGAGTTGCTGTCGATGTAGTCACGCATCTTTTTGAACTTGGTGAACACTTCCACCATCTTGTCGCCCGATAATACGTCCATATCAAGATCAACGAACGCTTTGTTGTAATCTTCACTGCCTAGTACATCGAGAGCCACCGCTTCGAATACGGTTGCGTCTTGCCAAGGTTGACCACCGTGAGCCAGTGGAATGAAGCCAGCCGCTTTAATCTTGTCTGCAGCAACGAAGAACTCATCTAACGTAGTTGGAACCGTCACGCCTGATTTTTCTAAAACAACAGGGTTCGCCCATAGCCAGTTAACACGGTGAACGTTGACAGGAACCGCCACATATTCGCCGTCCCACTTCATGACTTTGGTTACCACCTCTGGCAGTAACTCATCCCATTGTTCTTGTTTAGCAGTCACATCGAGAGACGTTAGAAAACCTAAACCACCCCACTCTTGAATATCATGACCTTTAATCTGTGCCGCAGATGGAGGATTGCCCGATACTGCTCGAGTTTTCAAAACAGTCATCGCACTTTCACCGCCGCCACCAGCAACAGCAAAATCTTTCCAAGTATGGCCTTGTTCTTCAATCATCTCTTTCAGTACCGCTGCGGATTTCGCTTCGCCACCGGCAGTCCACCAGTGAAGCACTTCCACTTCACCAGCTTGAGAAAATGTTGAGGCAGCAAGAAGAGATAGAGTAAGTAGGGTTTTATTGATTTTCATTATTATCTTCCATGTTTTAGCGGACTCGACGTCCGGTTCAATAAAGAGTCTACTTATTCTGATTGATAAGATTGAAACAAAAGGTAAGCCGCATGTAACACAATTGTTACATTACACTTCTAGGCCTGTGGGGATATAGACTTTGGCTTCTAAGCCGCCTTGAGAGGAGTTGCGAATAATGAGATCTCCGCCGTGTCCGTGCAGGATATTTCGGCAGATCCCGAGGCCAAGTCCGTGTCCTTGGTCGTCGGTTGCAAGCCTAAAGTAAGGTTCAAAGACCATCTCTAGTTTGTCTTCTGGAATGCCATTACCACGGTCTTGAATAGTCACGACCACCCAAAGTTCATCACCACTAACTTCCACTACGGCAGATGAACCATATTTCACTGCGTTGTCGATTAAGTTGGTCAGTACACGCTTAATCGCCAGTGGTTTCGCGACCAATGGCTCAATGACGACCGGCTCGAACTCTACCTTTGTCTGATATTGATTATGAGATTCAATCACAGAGAGCACCATTTCATTGAGGTCAATAATGGCATTATTCTCGTGTAGGTCGGTGTCTCTTACGGCTTGTAACGCACCTTTGACCATCATTTCTAGCTCGTCCAAGTCTTTATTGAACTTATCTTTCTTTACTTCACTCTCCAACAATTCAGCCCGCAATCTAAGACGTGTTATTGGTGTCTTTAAGTCATGAGAAATAGCTGAGAAGAGGTGTTCTCTATCGGCCACATAGCGACGGATGCGCTGCTGCATGCGATTAAAAGCCCGAGTCGCTGTGACCAGTTCAGTTGCCCCTTCTTCGTTAAGCGGAGGCTGCTGAATATCCATGCTCATCTCATTAGCAGCTCTTGCTAACTTTTTAAGCGGGCGTACTTGGCGGCGAATCATTAAGTAGGTCAACACCAATAGAATGAGTGTTGAAGAGAGCAAGAAGATCACCTGTTCACGGCCAAGAATAGTGTCATCCAGTTTTACGTAAGGTGCAGGCAACAGTGCGGCAATGTACACCCATTCATGACTGGCTAATTCAATCTGCACAACCATAATAGGCGGATTAAGAGGTTCTAAGGTTAATGTGTGATGGGCCCACGATCGAGGGAGATCACTTAAGTAGATGTCGTTTTTAAGTAATCGAAGGTGCTCTGGACGAGAAAAATCGACGCGTACCGATTCCACTTTATTGAGCTTGCTACTCAACACACTTTCTATGGCTTCTATCGAGGCCGTTTTCAAGCGGGTATCGGGGATCGGTTCAACAATCAAAGCCTCTTTATTAAAAGAGACGAAGAAACGCGTCCCGCCCATATTTCGAATTTGGTCTAATACGATATGACGATATTTAACGGGCAGAGACTGGAAGAAAGTCACCGTTGAAGCAAACATGTTCGCCATACTCGATGAAGCAGAACGAATCCCTTCCAGTTCTTTGTGTTTGGATTCGCTGTACCAAATAGAGGTTGCGATACCTTGAGCAATGACCACCGCCAACAAGGTTAATAACAAGGTTCGAGCAACCAAGGAATTTGGCTTTAAACTTCTCAACCACTTCATACGGACTTCTTACTCAGTGCTCATAATGCACAGGCACAGCCAGAATGTAGCCGTTGCCGCGCATGGTTTTGATGTAGTGAGGATATTTACCACTGTCACCCAATCGACTTCTCAGGCGACTAAGCTGCACATCAATACCACGTTCAAAAGGCAGCGCTTCACGGCCTCTGGTGGCGAAAGAGATGGTATCTCGGTCTAACACTTCATTAGGGCGAGTTAGGAATAGCATTAACAGTGAGAAATCACTGCCCGACAAGTCCATCTCTTCTGAGCTTTCATTGTGGGAAATTCGATGCGCTAACGTATCGAGCGTCCAGTCACCAAAAATGATCTGCTTTGGCAGTGCATCATTGGGTTTGTCCTCCACCACTTGAACACGGCGTAACAAGGCTTTGATACGCGCCATTAACTGGCGAGGGCTAAACGGCTTAGCGATGTAGTCATCAGCACCAATTTCTAAGCCGATGATCTGGTCGGTTTCATCCGATACCGCAGTCAGCATGATGATAGGCACATTCGATTGTTTGCGGACTCGCTGACACAAGGTAAAACCGTCGTCACCGGGTAGCATCACATCGAGCAGAATCAGGTCGGGATAACCTTGCCTTTGCAGGTGGGTTTCTAATTCAACACCGTCTCCAACCGAAGAGACATCGAAACCCGATTTAGTGAGGTACTCTTCCAGCAGCTCACGGATTTCTTGATCATCATCCACCACGAGAATTCGAGTATTTGTTGGCATCGCCCAAACCTATTAAATTTACAACTTATTCACATAGTGTATAGGCTGGCCGATTATTTGATTATTGACATGTTTGTAAAGTTAGACGAACAAACAGATAAAGATCACATCTTAGTGACCTCTACCTGTACTTAGCGACTCAAAGAATCATGAGGGGGTTAAGAAGAACAGCTGATCTCCATCGCTTTGCCCCACTCAGGCGGCAAGGCAGCAAGATGTTCGTAGTCAGGATGTTCCGCATAAGGGTCTGCCAGCACCACCATAAGTGCATCAATATCGCTGCTATCACCGCGCTCAGCTTTATCTATCGCAAGCTGGGCTAGGTAGTTTCTGAGGATGTATTTCGGGTTTACTTGTCTCATCTTTTCACAGCGCTCGGCCACTGAACTCTCTTCCAATTCACAGCGTTGCAAGTAGTTATCCAACCATAGCTTTGCTGCATCTCGGTCGATAATCAAATCAATCACTTCCTGCGCAGGCAAGGTATCTAGGTTCGACAGTGTTCTAAAGAACCTTGGATAATCGACTTTGTTTTGCGACATTAACTCGAACATTGATTCAAACAAGCGGCTGTCACCTTCTTGTTTGGAAAGTAGTCCAAGCTTTCTGCGCATCAGCTGACTAAAGTAACCATTCATTTGCGGTTCGTACTGCTCAAGTGCCGCTTCTAAATCAACCCTCTCCACCAGCGGTGACAACGAGTGTGCCAATGCAGATAAGTTCCACATACCAATTCTAGGTTGTTGATTGAACGCGTAACGACCTTGGTAATCCGAATGGTTACAGATCAAACGAGGGTCATATTCATCAAGGAAAGCGAACGGGCCGTAATCGAAAGTTTGTCCGATGATCGACATGTTATCCGTATTCATCACCCCGTGAGCAAAACCATTCGCTTGCCACAACGCAATCATCTCTGCGGTACGATCAACGATTTGATTAAACATGGCTGCGTATGGCTTTTCTTCTTCAAGACACTCAGGGAAGTGCCATTCGATGACTTTATCAGCCAGTAACTTATGCTCAGCTAATTGATTGGTATAAAAAAGATGTTCAAAGTGGCCAAATCGAATGTGAGATTCTGCAGCACGCACCAGTAATGCGCCCCACTCTTGTTTCTCTCGGTAAACAGGCGTGTCGCTGGTCATCATGGCTAATGCACGTGTGGTTGGGATATTAAGCCCTGCCATTGCTTCGCTACACAGATACTCACGCACAGTTGAACGAATAACCGCACGGCCATCGCCCATGCGAGAATAGGGGGTTTTACCTGCACCTTTAAGGTGTAAGTCGAACGTTTCACCGCTTTTCGCGACAACTTGAGCTAATAACAGCCCTCTTCCATCACCTAAATCAGGGTTATAAGAGCCAAACTGATGGCCTGCGTATTTCATTGCTACTGGCGAGAATTGCTCAGGTTCAACATTGCCGGATAACGTCTCAAGCAATTCCTCTGAGGCATCCTCAAATAACGGAAAGCCGAGTTCATTCGCAAGGTTATGGTTCCATGCGAGCCATTGAACATTGTTTAGCGGTGTAGGTTGAATTGGGGTATAGAACAGTCGAGGTAATGCAGTAAATCGATTGTTAAATGAAATAGAATCCCAGACAGACATGAGAGGCACACTGTAGATAAAAGATGATTAAAGATTATCACAGTTTGATAACAACTTCAGATGAGGTTACGTGATGAACTTATGAGAGAAAATTGCTTAGCTGTTTACGAAGATAAAAAGCTAAGTGGCTAGCCTGATGAGAAAAGCCACATTTATAAGATAAAGAGTTCTGACTTTGAAAACTTTTTGAAAAGTGTATTCATAATAAAAACTGAAAATATAGAGCCAAAAAATAGGCTACATTAGAGCAAGAATACCCAGAAGAGAAAGGGTAGAGAAAATCCAAGTACGACTGATTACGCCAAAATTACTGTGTTGAATCATTTCTTGATGCTGCATATGTCTCTCCTCGAGAACGTGATGGTGTAACACCAATATATCGACTTTGTACCGATATCAGCAAGCACATTAATATTAACCTTTTATGACAACATCAAGAATATTCTGTAATCATTCATCTCTCTGACAAAACAGAAAGTTATGCTCGACTGGTCGTCGAAAGCAGTGCGCCAGCTCCAATAAAAACGCCTCCAGTGATACGATTAAAAGTCTTAGCTCGGCCTTTTGCAAACAACCAGTTTGACGACTTCGCGCCCAAGTAGGCATACACCAGTAACCAAGACAATTCCATCACCGCGAAGGTCAAAGCAAACACGGAAAACTGTGGAAGTAGAGCGATCGATGGGTCAATAAACTGAGGGAAAAGTGCGGTAAAAAACAGGATAGCTTTGGGATTACTCGCGCCAACAATAAAGCCACTTAGATAATGCTGCGCAGCACTTTCTTTAACAGATTTAGAATCGGCTTGTTGACTGGATAGATTGTCGTAATCTTGCTGGTTAGAGCGTAAAGACTTCCAGCCAAGGTAGATAAGATACGCAGCGCCTGTCCATTTAATGACATTAAACACCACTTCCGATGAGGCAATGATCACCCCTAAGCCGGTGAACGATAACGTTAAGATTCCGGTGATCGCCGTTAAGCTGCCCAGTGCAGTAAATATTGATAATTTAAAGCCCGATTGCACACCTTTGGTCATACACAATAAAGAACTTGGGCCCGGCGATGCCGTTAAAATCAGTACTGCCAACAAATAATAAATCCATGTATCAAAGCTCATCGCGAATTCTCCTTAACTCACTAAATCGGCTAAACATTAGTCACCAATATGTAATAGCTATGCATATTAGGCAACTAAATATTGAACATTATTTATTCTGCGTTGATTACTTAATCCCAAAATGGCGGCAATAAAAAACGCCATGCATTGCTGCATGGCGTTTAAATTAAAACGTTTCAAATAGAACGTCTTACCAAGTACGAAGCTAAAAACTAGCCGTTATTAACTAGTCTTTGTAGATAGAGAACTCATCAGCACAAGCAACGAGCTGTTCGCGAGTGATCATGAATACGCCGTGACCACCGTTAGAGAATTCAATCCAAGTGAATGGAATCTCAGGGTACTGATCCATCATGTGAACCATTGAGTTACCTACTTCACAGATAAGAATACCGTCGTCAGTTAGGTAGTCTGGTGCGTTAGCTAGGATACGGCGAACCAATTTCAGACCATCTGTACCCGCAGCTAAGCCAAGTTCTGGTTCATGAGTAAACTCATCCGGCAGGCTATTCATATCTTCTTCGTCCACATAAGGCGGGTTAGATACGATCAGGTTGTATTTCTCTTTTGGCAGGTCACGGAAAAGATCTGAACGGATTGGGAACACTTGTTGCTCCATGCCGTGATCTTGAACGTTCTGTTCTGCAACTTGCAGTGCGTCTGTAGAGATATCAATCGCATCTACTTCAGCATCTGGGAATGCGTGAGCACAAGCAATAGCAATACAACCACTACCCGTACACATATCCATGATGCGAGCTGGTTCTTCAGTTAACCAAGGTTGGAATTGAGCTTCGATCAGCTCACCAATTGGAGAACGAGGTACGAGAACACGCTCATCAACGAAGAACTCAAGACCACAGAACCAAGCTTTGTTGGTTAGGTAAGCCGTTGGTGTACGATCATTAATACGCTTAATTACGCGCTCAACAATACGCAGACGCTCGCTGCTCGTTAGACGAGAGTTCATCACATGCGAAGGAACATCAATCGGCAGATAAAGAGTAGGTAAGATAAGTTGTACTGCCTCATCCCACGCGTTATCAGTGCCGTGACCATAAAATAGGCCCGCTGCGTTAAAGCGGCTAACAGTCCAACGAATCACATCTTGAAGCGTGTGTAGTTCTGATACCGCTTCTTCTACAAAAATCTTATCCAAAATTGTCTCCGAAAAGCGCTACAATACTGCTAATTACGTTTCTAATTAGAATTCATAACCTGATGAGCAAAAAAGACACCGACTTCGATGACGATTTCGCCCTGTTCAACGATGCAGTAAAGGGCGTTAAAAAGTTGCAACAGGATACCATAGTCCAGCAGCCAAAAAGAAATGCCAAGCAAAAAGAAATTACTCGAACGGCAAGACAAGCCAGTGATAGCGAGTTTTATTTCTCGGATGAGTTCATTCCACACCTTAGCGAAGAGGGTCCGACACGCTATGCGCGTGATGATGTCTCGAAATATGAGGTAAAGCGCCTACGTCGCGGTGTCTACGTTCCTGATGTGTATCTCGATATGCATGGTATGACTCAACAAGAAGCCAAACGTGAACTTGGCGCTATGATTGCGCACTGCGTAAAAGAGAGCGTGGCGTGTGCCTGTGTTCAGCATGGTATCGGTAAACACATCCTTAAACAGAAAGTGCCGTTGTGGTTAGCACAACACCCTGATGTGATGGCTTTTCACCAAGCGCCATTAGAATTTGGCGGTAACGGTGCGTTGTTGGTACTGCTTTCGATTCCTGAGAAGTAATGCTGGCTTGCGAATCGCTCCATCACCAAAAACAAAAAAGGGCATCTCAAATCATTGAGATGCCCTTTTCACTTTAGTATTCCAATTGAAAGGTTGTCTTCACTTTCACTATGGATTGATGTTCCAAAGTAACTCACCTTTTTGTGTCTCAAGATTGAAGTCGATACACGCTAAGCCCGAAGTGGGAAACATAGGCGGTGCCATGCCCGTTGCAAACTCTGCTGTTAGGTAGCCCACTAGAGGTAAATGAGAAACAAATAAAATGGTCTCTAGTTTTTCTACTTCAGCCATTGCTAAGGTCAAATCAAACACATCGTCGGACATACCATAAGGCGTAATATCATCACAGGTTTCGACTTTCTTTCCAGAAAATGCCTGAGATATCTCTAACCACGTTTCTTGTGCCCTTAAATATGGACTCACCAGCACTTTATCGAATTGACTAATCCCCTGCTCATTTGCAGCTTGTGCCACTGCAAGAGAAGCCATTTTCCCGCGCTTGGTCAACGCTCGTTCTGCATCCGAATCCGCAAAATGTTCTGCTTCACCGTGGCGCATAATGAATATTTTCATGTTCAATCCTGTCTTCGTAACATGTCGAAAGTCGATATATCCCATATATCAGCGAAACGCTACTTAGGTTTGGCTCTCAATCCAGAGAAACCGCAGTCAATATAAATAATTATATCAAGTCACTTGCCAAAGAGTTCGACTTTCTTAACAATCTTGTTAAAAGAAAATAAATTACTGATAAAAATCGATAAAAGTGATTTAGAAATCGCCAAAAAGCACTTCATATCCCAAAATATGATTACAAGGTTTGCACGCCGAATCATCGGGTACATAATTTAAAAACCACCTTCTCTGGAGATGCTCCTGTGCACTTAAGCCCAAATGATGAACATCAATACCGCTACATAACCTTAAATAACGGGTTACGTGTACTGTTAGTTCAGGACCAAAATGCTCAAAAAGCAGCAGCCGCATTAGCCGTCAATGTGGGGCATTTTGATGACCCTACAGACCGAGAGGGTTTAGCTCACTACTTAGAGCATATGCTATTTTTAGGAACTGAAAAGTATCCAAAGGTCGGAGAGTTCCAAAGTTTTATCAGCCAGCATGGCGGCAGCAACAATGCTTGGACAGGAACAGAGCACACCTGCTTCTTTTTTGATGTTGAATTGAATGCGTTTGAAACCGCACTCGATCGCTTCAGCCAATTTTTTACCGCTCCGCTGTTCAACGAAGAGGCATTAGATAAAGAACGTCAAGCCGTTGATTCCGAATATAAGATGAAACTCAACGACGATTCGCGACGCTTGTACCAAGTTACCAAAGAACTGGTGAATCACAATCACCCATTCTCGAAGTTTTCTGTCGGTAATATCGATACGTTGGGCGACAGAAACGGCGAGACGATTCGACAAGAGATTTTAACTTTCCACCAGCAACAATATTCTGCAGACCTGATGACGCTGACTCTGTCTGGCAATCAATCCTTAGATGAGATGCAAGGCTGGGTTGAGGATCGCTTTAGCTCGATTACCAATCACAACCTGCAAGGCAAGAAGGTTGAAGTACCGATTATCGGCGAGTTAAGCACGGGCGTTCAAGTCCGTATTGAGCCGATTAAAGAAGTGCGAAAACTTATCTTAACCTTCCCGATGCCAAGCATGGACGAACACTACGGTGTTAAACCACTGTCATTCTTCGCACACCTATTGGGTTACGAAGGAGAAGGTAGCTTGATGATGCAACTCAAAGAGAAAGGTTGGATAACATCCCTCTCTGCGGGTGGTGGGGCGAGCGGCAGTAACTACCGTGATTTCACGGTCAGCTGCTCATTGACCATCGAAGGTTTAACCAAAACCGATAACATCATCCAAGCGATATTTCAGTACATCAAATTAGTAGAACAACAAGGCATAGAAGAGTGGCGTTACCTAGAAAAACGTGCCGTTTTAGAGTCAGCTTTCCGCTTTCAAGAGCCAGCAAAGCCGCTTGATGTCGTCAGCCACCTTGTTATCAACATGCAACACTACCAAGAACAAGATGTAGTGTATGGCGATTACAAAATGTCGCATTTCGATGACGAATTACAACGTTCTTTGCTTCCTTATTTAAACGTCGACAATATGCGTGCAACCATTGTTGCTCAAGGTTTCGAGTATGACAGAGAAGCAAAATGGTATTTTACGCCCTACTCAGTCACGCCTTTTAGCGCAGAACAAGTTCAATGCTTTACGTGCATTAACCCCGGTTGGCAGTTTGAGCTCCCAAGTAAGAACCCATTTATTTGCTACGATCTAGACCCAACTGAGCTCGAAGGTGATGCTAAATACCCACAACTTTTAGAAGAGCTCGACGGCTTTAAGCTATGGCACCTGCAAGACCAGCAATTTCGAGTACCTAAAGGTGTGGTATATGTCGCTATCGACAGCCCGCACTCAGTCGCCAGCCCGAGAAATATCGTAAAAACACGCTTGTGTGTAGAGATGTTCCTAGACTCTCTGGAAAAAGACACCTATCAGGCTGAAATCGCCGGTATGGGTTACAACATGTATACCCATCAAGGCGGGGTAACTCTCACTCTGTCTGGATTTAGCGAGAAACAGCCACAACTACTCAATATGATTCTTGAACGCTTCCAAGCACGCGACTTTAGTCCAGCACGCTTCGAAACGATTAAGCATCAATTACTCAGAAACTGGAATAACGCGTCGCAAGATCGCCCTATTTCACAGCTGTTTAATGCGATGACTGGGATACTTCAGCCAAATAATCCGCCCTATTCGGTGTTAATTGAAGCTCTGGAAACGATAGAAGTCGATGAGCTCTCTTCTTTCGTTCAAGCAATCTTAGCGGAACTGCATGTTGAGATGTTTGTGTATGGCGACTGGAAGAAAGCCGATGCACACAAAATGGCAGAAACGCTAAAAGATGCACTGCGCGTTCAAGATCAGGCTTACGAAGAGTCGCTGCGTCCGCTAATTATGCTGGGTGAAAACGGCAGCTTCCAACGTGAGGTGGTGTGCAACCAAGATGATTCGGCAATCGTTGTTTATTACCAGTGCCCGGATATCTCGCCTAAAAACATTGCGCTGTATTCACTGGCAAACCACTTAATGTCAGCCACTTTCTTCCATGAGATACGAACCAAGCAGCAGCTAGGTTACATGGTCGGCACAGGCAACATGCCGCTCAACCGACACCCAGGTATTGTGTTGTATGTACAATCACCTAATGCTGCTCCAGCAGACTTATTAACCTCGATAGACGAGTTTCTCAACGCCTTTTATATGGTGTTGTTAGAGCTTAACGACTACCAATGGCACAGCAGTAAACGCGGCCTCTGGAATCAGATTTCGACACCAGATACGACTTTGCGAGGGCGAGCTCAGCGCTTATGGGTTGCGATAGGCAATAAGGATGTTGAGTTCAACCAGAGAGAGCGCGTATTGGAAGACCTTAAGGGGTTAACTCGCTCAGACATGATGCGTTTTGTGGTTAGCCAGCTAAAACCACGCACCGCAAATCGCCTGATTATGCATGCTCACGGTAATGCTCATAATGAGGAAGAGAAGCTGTCAGCAGGTGTTGAAATTGGCTCTATTGATGAGTTTCAGTTACGCCCGAAAGATACTGAGCTAGGCTGATAAAGCTGGAATGAAAATCATAAGGTTGATGTGAAAGCATCAACCTTTTTTATTGGATGCAGCCCAAAAGCAGATCTCCTATTACGCTCCTTCGTCGCTTTAGGAGATGACGGTAGTTTTGATTGACGTGTGTTTGACCACCTTTCTAATCAACGCAATAACTTACTTTTTATCTCTCAATCATCATTCCCGAGAAGGAGGAACGACTGAGTCGGGAATCTCATTCCTTTCACACTCGTTCATAAAACAGAAAAGCCCGCATCAATTGCTTGATACGGGCTTCTTAATCAATGAGTTAGAGAGTTACTTGTAGAAAGACTCACCCAATCCAGCACGTGTCAGTAGGCCATCACATGGCGCGAAACGATCACCGTACTTCTTAGCGAAATCGTTCATCATCTCAACCAGTGACTTAATGCCGATTTGATCCATATAACGGAACGGACCACCTAGGAATGGCGGGAAACCGATACCGAAAATCGCACCGATATCACCATCACGAGGGCTGCGGATAATGCCGTCGTCTAGACAACGAACCGCTTCGTTTAGCATAGGTAACACACAGCGCATCGCGATATCGTTATCGCTCAACTTAGGATCTGGTTGCAGCTTAAGCAGCTTGTAAACTGACTTATCCACTTCCTTCTTCTTGCCTTTGTAAGTGTAGAAACCTTTACCACTCTTGCGGCCTTTACGATTGTCATTCAAAAGAATATCGAACACATCAGGACCTTGGAAACGATCGCCAAGCTCATTCACTAAAATCGGAATGATCTTCGCACCGATATCAACACCCACCTCATCTAATAAAGTGATAGGACCAACCGGGAAACCGAAGTCCAATAACGTGCTGTCGAGCTTTTCAATCGGCTCGTTCGCTAGCAGTAAATGCGCTGCTTCGTTCATGTACGGAGCAAGAATACGGTTCACATAAAAACCAGCCGTGTCTTTCACAACAATCGGCGTTTTACCTTGCTTCTTCGCTAATGCAACAACCGTAGAAATCGTCTCTTCTGACGTAGTTTCATGAGGGATAACTTCTACTAGCGGCATTTTTTCGGCTGGGCTGAAGTAGTGAAGACCGACCACGTTTTCTGGTCGCTGCGCCTTCTCCGCAATCTTATGGATCGGCAATGAAGACGTATTCGTCGCGAAAATAGTCTCTGGCTTGGCATTGGCTTCGATGTCCTCAACCATTGACTGCTTAAGGTCGAGGTCTTCAAATACCGCTTCAATCACCACATCGGTGTGATTAAAGCTCGTAAAGTCGATACCACCAGACAGTTGAAGCATCTTACTTTCAAGGCCCGCTCGGCTCAGAATGCGACGCTTACGCTGCTTATCGAACAACTTGAAGTTGTAGTTAAGCGCGTTCAGTACACCTTCATTTGATACGTCTTTAATGCGTACAGGCACTTTCGCCTTAGCAACACTGACATGGCTGATGCCTGCGCCCATAAGGCCGCCACCCAGTACACCAACACGCTTAACTGCCTTTGGATCTGCGTCTGCGCCATGTTCTTTTTTCATTTCGGTGGTTGCAAAGAAAATCGAACGAAGGGCTTTTGACTCAGAGGTCATCACTAGTTCAGAGAAACGCTTCGCTTCGTACTGAAGACCTTTTTCAAAGCCGTTCTCTAGGCCATAACGAATCACATCAAGAATCGCATCAGCTGCAGGGTAATTACCACGCGTTTTCTGATTGGTCTTCTTGGAAGCTTGCTCAAAAATCACCTTGCGACCAAGACCCGTGCGTGAAATAAGTTTCTCTTTGGTAGAAGCTTGGCTTTTAGACGCCAGACGCTTACCTTTTTTGCTACCCGTATTCTTTTCAACAAAACTTTTCGCTACTTCAAGTAAGATAGTTTCAGGCACACAAGCATCCACGACACCGAGCGATTTTGCTTTCTTAGCGCGCAGTTGTTTCCCCGTAAGAATAAGGTCGAGAGATGACAACAAACCGATAAGGCGAGGCAGACGCTGTGTACCACCAGAGCCCGGCAATAAGCCTAACTGTACTTCTGGCAGACCAAGACGAGTCTTATCTGAATCGGTACATACACGGTAATCACACGCCAGTGCAAGCTCTAAACCACCACCTAAACATGGGCCGTGAATCGCTGCGACTACTGGGTACGGTAGTTCAGAAAGCGTTTGGAACATCTCCTGCCCTTGGCGAGCCAGAGACTGTGCTTCGTCAGCCGTTTTACACGCATCAAGCATTCTTACATCAGCACCAGCGATAAAGTTATCTGGCTTAAGAGAATGAACGATTAGGCCCTTAACTCGGCTTTGCTTTTCTTTGAGTTGCTCGAAGATGGCTTTCATTTCTTCAGCAAAAGCCGCTTGCAGCGTGTTCATTTTCTCGTTTGGTACATCAATCGCTAACCAAGCAATATCTTGCTCATCGATATTGAGAGTAAATGCTGTCGCTTTCTTTTTGGTTGATTCAGTCGCAGAGGTTGAATCTGGTTGAGCGACTGTTTCTTTTTCTGTTGTTGCATCAAGAGTCGTAGACATTATTCTACCTCCAAGATCATTGCTGCACCTAAACCACCAGCCGCACAAGCTGTGTTCAATGCCAAGCCGCCACCGCGACGTTTCAGTTCACGTAATGTTTGAGTCATCATGCGCGCGCCAGTCGCTGCAAACGGATGTCCGTAAGCAATCGAGCTACCCAGCACGTTGAACTTCTCCATATCAATCTCACCGATCGCTTTGTCGCGGCCAAGATTCTTCTGTGCAAACTCATCGCTCGCGAACATTTTAACGTTAGCCAAAACTTGGGCAGCGAATGCTTCATGCATCTCGATCAGTGTAAGGTCTGACAACTCTAAACCGGTGTTCTTTAATACTTGTGAGGTCGCGTAAGTCGGGCCCATCAACATATCTGTTTCAACACCAATCGCTGAGAACGCATAACCACGAATATAACCAAGCACTTCTAAGCCTAGTTCTTTCGCTTTACCTTCGCGCATCAACATCACTGCTGCACCGCCATCAGTCAGTGGCGTAGCATTGGCTGCCGTTACACTGCCGTACTTTCTATCAAAAGCAGGACGTAGCTTGGCGTATCCTTCAACCGTTGAGTCGTGGCGAATGTTGTTGTCTTCCGCTAGATACTTTTTGTAAGGTGCCGGGAATGCCGTCATCACTTCGTCTTTAATCTTGCCTTCTTTCCATGCCTGAGAAGCCAAAGAGTGAGAACGGTGAGCAAGTGCATCTTGAGCTTCGCGAGTAATACCATGCGTCTTAGCCATTTGCTCAGCCGTTTGTCCCATGGATAAACCGGTCGAGTATTCAGCAACTGCAGGTGGTACTGGCATCAAATCTTTTACGGAAAGTGTTTTAAGAATTTTCAGCTTTTGACCCATAGTTTTCGTTTTACTCAGCGCTAATAGATTTGCCGCTAACTTTTTCGAAACACCGATAGGCAATACAGAAGAAGAGTCCGCACCGCCCGCAATACCGATATCAATCGTGCCAGCCATAATGCTTTCGGTCACGTTAACTGCCGCTTGGAAGCTGGTCGCACATGCTCGTGTGACACTGTAGGCATCGGTATTGATGTTCATGCCTGTGCCCAACACGATTTCACGCGCAATGTTCGGCGCTTCTGGCATTTGCACTACTTGGCCGAACACAACTTGTTCGATAAGCGCAGGATCGACATCCGTTCTTGCAAGCATTTCGCTCACAACCATTTTGCCTAGGTCAACCGCAGGCACTTGGCTAAATTCTGTGCTCTGACGAGCAAATGGGGTTCGTAATCCAGCGACAACGGCAACACGTTCTCCAGAACGCGTTTTGACTTCCTGTTTGCCCATGGTTTCTCCTTAAAGTTAAGAGGTCTGACCTGAAGCATTGTAAAGAAGTTGTTAATTAAATCAAACGAGCGTTTAAATAAACGTGATACGAGTATCTCACTGTTTGAAAATATAACTGCGCATTCAGGCGAACCTTTTTGGGGGAAAGGTTGTCGTAAGAGACTAAACTATTGTAAGCAAAGACTGTTATCGCTGTGTAGGGAATGGTTTTCTTGAGGCAAAAAAAAACCACACAAAGCTGTGTGGTCGGAATGTATATAAAGCAATTAACTTAGCGCCAATTGAAATAATCAGTTTCCTGATTAGGAGAAAGTAAAGTCAGCCTTCAAAAGGAAGTGTCGTCTTGCTCAACATGCTAGCCACGAATGACTAACTAGACGACAAGGTGTACTATAACGGGTTCGAGGCCTTAGATTTTGAAGTAGATCAATTTTAATGTGATTTTACGATTTCCTGCCGATCGTTAGCTCTAAAAATATAAAAACGAAGCACAACGTATAGAGGACAGCTATACGCAGAGCAATTATGGAGGCTCGTGTGTCAATAATAAAAATGTTTGGAAAGAAAACAGCCAAGCGTCCGGTCAACTCTGATATGGACAAACAAAGAAAATACGAAGCACTTGTGCGCGCCTATCATCGTGACCTCTTTCGCTACGCCTATTGGTTATGCAAAGACAAAAGCATTGCCGAAGACTTAGTTCAAGAAACTTGCCTTCGTGCATGGAAGTCACTCGATAGCCTTCAAGATGAAAAAGCCGCCAAATCTTGGCTGATTACCATCTTGAGACGCGAGAACGCTCGACGTTTTGAACGCAAACAGTTTGATCTGGTTGATATCGACGATCACGGTAACGATGCTAGTGTCAGTGATGACCCGCACCATCAGCATCAGTGGTTGCAAGCCCAGATCATGAAACTTGAAATTGATTACCGTGAACCTCTCTTCTTGCAAGTGATTGGTGGTTTTAGTGGTGATGAGATTGCCGATATTCTCGATCTCAACAAAAACACGGTGATGACACGTTTATTCAGAGCTCGAAATCAGTTGAAAGAGCTGTTGGATACAGAAGAGGCAGAGAGGGGGCAACATAATGGATGATTTGGAATTTCGTCGTCGTGTATTGTCGGAACCTAAACAACGTACACAAGATATTGTTGATGCGACCGCGAATAGCGAAGCCAATAGTAACTTCTTAGACGATGTACTAGCGCTTGATAAACAGATCCACTCTGCGATGAATGTGGATGTGCCAGACGATCTTGCTGATCGTATTCTGTTCAATCAGACCTCAAGCGAAGAAAGCAAAGTAGTAAGGCCAACGTTTGCGAGACGAGCAATGGCAATGGCCGCCTCAGTAGCATTCGTTGCAGGTTTATTAGTTGGCCAAGTGAATTGGGGAAATGCATTCGTTTCACCTGCGCAAGCTAGTTTAGTTGATACAGCGATGAAGCATGTTGTTGATGAGAAGAGCTTTGTTAGTAGCATCGATGAACAGGTTACATCGCAGCAGATCAACGCAAAAATGAACCCATTTGCTTTTCAGTTTGATGACGCTTTCCCTTACCATGTTTATTACCTAAACCACTGTGGCTTTGGTAAATCCAACGCAGTACATATGGTCTTCCAAGGCGCAAAAGGCAAAGTAACACTGTTTTTAACCGGTATTCCAACAGACAAACCTATCGATTTTGATGAAAAAGGCATGTCCGGCTCGGTAACACCCGTAGATGGCAGCAGCTTAATCCTTGTGGGTGAAAATGGTGAGGATGTTTCCAAAATCGCCGAAAAGCTGACAAAAATGATCAAACCAATGAGCTGATTCGCTCTTAAAGCCCCGTCACAAAAGGCCCAGCAATTATATTACTGATATTGCTGGGCTTTATTTATAAATAAACCACAAAACCATTCACACCACCAATACCTCTAGAGTTAAAACTCTAAAAAACAGCATTTCACACCATTTTCGTGCCAGATAGGCGTCATTTCCATAATTTTCCACTCAAAATTCCCAATGGTCGGATTTGTATATCGTATACTTGCGAATAGGATCAGCCACCATTGAGCAATTGCTCAAATTAATCGCCCTGTAGAGGCGGATATATAAAGGAATAAATGAATGACTACCAACAACACGCGTCTGTTTAAAAAGTCTCTTTTAGCAGTAACAATTACACTGGCGTCTTCGCAAGCGATGGCAGCAGGTTTCCAACTTAACGCACAATCAGCTACCGGTATCGGCCGTGCTTTCGCTGGTGATGCAGTAATCGCAGATAACGCGTCAGTAATGGCACGTAACCCTGCGGCAATGGCACTGTTTGACAAAACTGAGCTTTCTCTTGGTTTTGAAACAATCACTTCAATGATTGAAGTGAAAGATACTAGCTACAATACGCTTGGTGGCGCAATGCCAGTCGATAACGTTGATGATGTTGGTGATACTTCTGTAGCTCCAAACATTCACCTCATTGTTCCTGTTAATGAAAAGTTTGCTTGGGGTGTGAACGCTTACTCTAACTTCGGTACTAAAACTGAGTTTTCAGATGATTACCTAGCTAGTGAATATGGCGGTTTAACAGATGTAATGAGCATCAACTTCGGTCTTGCAGGCTCTTACCGTCTAAACGATCAATGGAGCTTTGGTGCTGGTCTTGACCTGATCTACGGTGAAGGCACAATGAAGCGTACTGCTGGTGTCGGCTTTGGCCCAGCCGCAGGACAAAAACTACTTGACGTAGATGGTGCAACTGGTTGGGCTGTTGGCTTTAACGTAGGTACAGTTTACGAGCTAGATGAAAACAACCGTTTTGGTCTATCTTACCGTTACAGCCCTGAGTTCACCGCGGAAGATGACAACGGTCAAGAAATCACACTGCCTCTACCAGATATGGCAGAGTTCTCTGGTTTCCACAAAATTGAAGACACTAAATTCGCTGTTCACTACTCTGTTCAATGGATTGGTTGGAGTGCATTCGACTCAATTGATTTTGAGAAGCTAGATCCTACTCAATCGACACTGGCTTACGCATTGAGCGGCGGCACAGGTGCGTACCAGAAAGATTACAAATGGCAAGATGGTTGGCACTACGCTATTGGTGGTACATACTACTTGAACACTGATTGGACGCTTCGTGCTGGTTACATGTACGACACAAGTGCACAAGATTCACTAACTTCTATCTCTGTACCAGATTCAGATCGTCAGTGGTTCTCTGCTGGTTTCACATACCACATTAATACCGATTCTAACGTAGACTTTGGTTTCACTTACCTACTAGGTGATGATACTAAAGTTGAAGAAAGCTTAGGCGCAACTTCTGTTAGCGCAACAACGCATGCTGATGCAATCCTACTAGGCCTGCAATACAGCCGCAGCTTCTAGCTTCTAGCTTCTAGCTTCTAGCTTCTAGCTTCTAGCTTCTAGCTTCTAATATAAGCTAAGTTATTAATCCCAAAGGGTCGCATTACGCGACCCTTTTTTATTGCCTAAACCACTGACCTACATCAATTTAAGCGTACAACTGTAGCCTGCAAGGTCAATATATGACTACAAGTGTACGCTCAAACTTCGCAACACAGCAGAAACATTTAGATTATTTCTCTAATAATTAAACACATTTACTCATTAAATCCCTAAAACACTGTTTTATTCGAATTTCATTTTTAAAGTAATGACTCTAAACGTAGAATCACGCCACTAAATACTTATGATTCAGCGAACATAATAATGAAAATGAATAAGACTCTTCTATCTGCTGCAGTGGCAGTTGGACTACTTTCGACTTCTACCGTCACTCACGCGGCAGGTTTTCAACTAGCAGAATACTCAGCAACAGGCCTTGGCCGCGCATACGCTGGTGAAGCTGCAATGGCTGACGGCGCAGACGCACAATGGCGTAACCCTGCCATGCTGACTTACCTAGAAGGTACTCAGGTTTCTGTTGGTGCTATCTATGTTGACCCTAACATCGATATCGACGGTACTTCTACGTCCATGATGGGACAATCTACTTCGTCAAATTCTAGCGATTTTGCGCACAGTGCAGTAATCCCAAACTTTTATGTTTCTCATAAGTACAACGACAAGTTCGCATTAGGCTTTGCTGCTGGCACTAACTACGGTATGGAAACAGACCTAGGTAAAGACTTTGGTGGCGCAAACCACGGTAACGAAGCAAGTGTTACTACGATGGAGCTAAACCTAAACGCGGCTTACCAAGTACTTGAAAGCGTATCTATTGGTGGTGGTATTCGTTACATCATGGCTGAAGGTAGCTTTGGAGCGGTATCTACAGTTAACTCTCTAGTTCCTATGCCTCAAGGTACAGCTTTAAAATACATGGAAGGTGATGACACAGCGTGGGGCTGGCAAGTTGGTACCGCTTGGCAGATCAATGAAAACAACCGCCTTGGTTTTACCTACAAGTCAGAAGTAGACCTAACGCTTGAGGGCCACGCAAATGGTGTCGCTTTTGATGCTGTTGCTGGCGCTTTAGGTACTCCTGTGAAGTCAAAATATAACGGCTCAATGCAACTTGCATTGCCAGCAACCGCCGAGCTTGCAAGCTTCCATCAACTATCAGATAAAGTCGCTGTACATGCGAGCGTTAACTGGACTAATTGGAGTAGCTTTGAAGAACTAGTAGCTGACATCCCTGAATTCGGTCCTGCTCGAACTCAAGATATCAAGCAAGAGAACTGGGAAGACAACTACCGCTTTGCGATCGGTACAACTTACCAAATGACACCTAAGTTAGCTCTGCGCTCTGGTATTGCGTACGACACTTCAGCGGTAAGCGATGAACACCGTACTGCGACGATTCCGGAAACAGACCGCACTTGGTTGAGTATTGGTGCTGGCTACCAATGGTCTGAGCAACTAACACTAGACGCTGGTTTCACTTACATCCTAGCGAAAGACGCAAAAATGGTTGAAGATGACGCAAGTTCTGCGCCATTTGGTGGTGACTTCGAAGGTGAAGTGACTGGTAGCATCTGGTTAGTGGGCATCCAAGCGAACTACCGCTTCTAATCTACCGCCCTAAAAGTAGAAAATATTAAAAAGGCTCGATGTTGCATCAACATCGAGCCTGTCTTTTATCGGTTTTCTAAATCGTGTTTCTAGTAATCTTCTAGATAACCATCGATGAAATCTTCTTCTTCAAGGTCGACCTCTTCAGGTTCAATCTCGGCTTTGAAATCACGACGTTGAATGTAAACATCACGCGTTAATGCATATGGATCAGGAGAGCTATCCAACAGCGCTTCTTGTGATACTAACTGAGCACGTGTTTCCATGCCTTCAAATGCCCACTTGCCTAAGCTAGCCCAGAAATTCAAGAACGACAGAGGCACATACATACCATCGACGGTTTCAGTCACTTCTCGAGTTGTTAGTGGACCATAACCCGGCACCATGAAGTACGGACCATTTCCTACCCCGTAATGACCAATCGCATCAGAGAACGACTTATCATCGTACTTGGTGATCCCTGCTTCGCTAGCAATATCGATTAAGCCTAACAAACCAATCGTTGAGTTAATCCAAAAACGATTGAAATGGTCGAGTGCTTTTTCACCATTGCCCATAATAAGGTTATTCACCATGCTTGATGGTTCGTCTAAGTTGGCTAGGAAATTGGAGATACCAGAACGCACTGGCACAGGGGTGTAGTCAACATAAGCGAGGGAAACAGGGCGAACTAAGTAAGGATCTAGATATTCGTAGTTGATATCCCACATCGCTCGGTTGAAACCTTCAAAAGGATCATTGGAGTGGGACTCTTCGACGTATTCAGAGGTTTCGAGGTTATCATCGTCAACACTTTCGTCCGGCGCGCTTGAACACCCAACCGTTAAGCTTGCGATAAAAAGTAAACTCGAGAGTCTTAAAACACTGACAGACATATCACCTTTTCCATAAGGAATTCAAATAATAAAAAAGGCCAGCAATCGCTGGCCTCAATTGTTTGGCTAAGTCTATACCGTTTATCTGCAAATCGGAATAGATAACACCTATGCAAAGTGATGATTAATATTGCTTATTGATATCAATGGTAACTGGAGCGCCCAATTCAACCACTTCACTTTCACCGTACCAATCACCTTCGCGAGTTGAAACGTTGCCGTCTGTATCAAGCCTAGCTCTAACCATCAGTGTTTCAAGGCTAGACAGCTCTTGCCCTTCCAGCATGCTGTTGCCGTCATCTAGCACAACCGTACGAGGGAAAGTCCCTAGTGGGTAGCGTGCCGCTGCGATAGGCATTGGAGAACCATCAGCTCTGTGTACTGACACAATTAACACTGAGTTAGGGTCAGCATTCACGTCTGCAGATAGATCGAGCGTTACAGCAACAGTCTTACCTTGGTCGACACCCATAGTGTCGCCCATTTTCTTCTGAGCACTTTCAATACTGCGCGAAAGCATTTCATAGCGACTGTCTTGTGGACCAATCATCTGTTGCATGATGCTCCAGTACTTCACAGCACCCGGGTAGTCTTGACGCTCAAATGCATCGAACGCTAGCAGTGAGAACACACGAAGGTCGACGTAATCGTTTTGAATCAAACGGCTCAAAATCAAACGAGCTTGGTTTTGATCCGCTTCATCAGGTGAAAGCATCAGTGCTTGTGCGAAACCTAACTGAACATCTTCATTCTTAGGTTCAAGCTTGTAAGCTCGTTCCATAGAATCTTTTGCTGTTTCAGCGTCGCGGTTAGCCAGTGCAATACGACCGAGTAGCAACCAACCTGTTGAATCTTTTGGTTGGTAATGCAGACGAGTACGAAGCGCTAGAGTCAAATCTTCCAACTCATCATCCGTTAGTGCACCACCTTCCGATGACATTAGCTTTTTAGACAATTCAGGAAGGTTCGAGCTCACTTCTTGCCAGTGTTGAACTTTGTCCAACGCACCGAACTTAAAGTACATACCATAAGTCACAACGACGACAAGGATAATCGACGGTACAACCACACCAACCGTTGAGATTTGAGTCTTCTTCATCTCTTCTTGTGCAGGAACATCATCAAGCAGAGACTGTTTCAAATCATCGATCAGTTCTTGTTGGTTATCAACAAGACCTTCCTCTGCTTCTACTTCTAACTCGACAAGACGGTCTTTATAGAATGCTTTGTTCAACTCGTCGCGAAGCATTTCGTCATTGTTTGCCTTCTTGTTGATGAAAGGCAGAACAATTAAGAAAATTGCCGCTAGCGAAAGGATAATGGTAGAAATCCAAAATAGAGTCATTACTTCTTATCTCCGTCGTTCTCTTCATCGAGTAACGCTTTTAAGCGAGCTTCTTTGTCTGCATCCCAGTCTTTATCTGACTCTACTGCCGCTTTCGATTTTGACTTTCTGCTTCGCAAAATGATCAAACCAAATCCAAACACAACCACCGCAAACGGACCAATCCAAAGGATCGATGTTGCTAGTGTCAGTGGTGGATTGTAAGTCACAAAGTTACCGTAGCGAGCAATCATGTAATCAATGATATCTTGCTTCGACTTACCGTCTTTTGTCATCTCGTACACTTTTTGACGTAAGTCGACCGCTAACTCAGCGTTCGAATCACCAATCGTGTTGTTCTGACATTTAGGGCAACGTAATGTATTGCTTAGCTCTTTGAACTGCTGCTCTTGATCTACGGTATCAAATTCATGAAATTCGATAGGTGCAGCAGAGACCGTCGCTGAGATTGCGAACGTAGTAAATAGAGTAATCAATGCCTTTCTAATCATTTCGATTCCTCCAACAACTCTTGATACATCGGCTCAAGCGTCGATGCCCAGTTGGTCGGGTTCACATCACCAACATGGCGGTAACGAACCACACCGTTAGCATCAATTAGGAAAGTTTCAGGAGCGCCATACACGCCAAGGTCAAGACCTAGCATGCCATTACCATCAAACAGGCTGATTAGGTACGGGTTACCCAGTTCTTTTAACCAACCAACCGCTTTATTGCGATCATCTTTGTAATTAAGACCAATGATCTTAACCCCTTGACCAGCAAGTTTGTTCAGGTAAGAGTGCTCTGCATAACAAGTAGGACACCAAGTCGCCCATACGTTAAGAAGCAGCGGCTCACCTTTAAAGATAGCTTGATCATGCAGCTTACCTGGTTGCTCTAGATCTTCTAAGTCAAACTCAGGCACAGGCTTACCAATCAATACGGATTCAAGCTTAGTTGGGTCATCGCCCGACTGGTTGCGCATTAATTGCGTTGCAAAGATTCCAGCTAGAACCATGAACGCAATCAATGGAATGAATAAAATCTTCTTGTTCATTCGAATTAAGCCTCCTGCTCTTCAGCCGACTTTTTGATTGGCTTACGGAAACGGTAACGACGGTCACTGATAGCAATAGCGCCACCAATCGACATAATCAAAGAACCTGCCCAGATCCAACGTACAAATGGTTTGTAGTAGATACGTACAGCCCAAGATTTGTTGTCGTCTAAACGTTCCCCCATTGCAATGTAAAGGTCGCGCGTTACGCCACGGTCAATCGCTGCTTCTGTCATCATAGACTTAGCTGTGGTGTAGAAACGTTTTTCAGCGTGAAGCGTGTTGATGTATTTGCCTTCTTTAGTAATTTCAAAGTCAGCAATGTAACCATCGTAGTTAGGACCATCTTTGTCACGAACCCCTGTAAACAGGAAGCTGTATTCTTCAAGCTGGTAGCTTTCACCTGGTGCCAGACGCACATCACGTTCGATGCTGTAGTTTTGCACCATCGCGATACCAATCACTGTCACGGCTAAACCTATGTGACCACACATCATTGCCCAGTGGCTACGAGGTAGCTTAGTTAGACCTTTCAAGAATGTATGACGGTGAGTCGCACGCTCATGCAGCTCAAAGCCGTGCATGAAGATGATCCAGAACGCCATTACCCAACCAGCAAACGCAGTACCACTGAAGCGGTCAGCCAGTAGAGCAACCATTAGCGCACTCAAGCCAAGTGAGAGTGCACCTGAAATCAGCATTGGTTTAACAAGCTTAGACAGGTTGTCACGTTTCCATCGGATCAGAGGACCGATACCAAGCAGGAACGAGAACGGGATCATTAACCAGAAGAACAACATATCAAAGAATGGTGCACCGATAGATACCGAGCCCAAGCCTAACTGTTTGTGAACTAATGGCAGTAGCGTACCTACTAACACAACGACAAGCGCTGCAATCAGTAAGATGTTGTTACCAAGCAGTGCGTTTTCACGAGAAACCAGATCGAAGTTACCGCGAACACGAACCGATGCGCCTTTAATAGCAAACAACAGCAGTGAACCACCGATAACAAAGACTAGGAAACCTAGAATAAACATACCACGAGCAGGATCCGACGCGAATGCGTGAACCGATACCAAGATGCCCGAACGAACTAAGAATGTCCCTAGTAAGCTTAGCGAGAATGCAGAGATAGCCAGCAGTACTGTCCAAGCTTTAAATGTGCCACGCTTCTCAGTTACCGCTAGTGAGTGCATTAGAGCAGTACCAGCCAACCAAGGCATGAATGAAGCGTTTTCTACTGGATCCCAGAACCACCAGCCACCCCAGCCAAGTTCGTAGTAAGCCCACCATGAACCTAGTGCGATACCTACCGTTAGGAATAACCAAGCTGCGATTGTCCAAGGACGCGACCAACGAGCCCATGCCGTATCAAGACGACCACTCATTAGAGAAGCGATTGCGAAAGAGAACGCAACAGAGAAACCTACATAACCCATGTAAAGCATTGGCGGGTGAATAATCAAACCCGGATCTTGCAGTAGTGGGTTCAGGTCACGGCCATCAACAGGGAAGAAAGGCAATGTACGTAAGAACGGGTTAGACGTCACGATAATGAACAGCAAGAAGCCGACAGTAATCAGACCCATGATAGCCAAAACGCGAGCCACAGACTCTTGAGGCATACCACGACTGAATGTCGCTACTGCTACAGTCCAACCCGCTTGGATGAGAACCCAAAGCAGTAATGAACCTTCGTGCGCACCCCAAACCGCCGTAATTCGGTAGTACCAAGGTAGTTGGCTGTTTGAGTTACTTGCTACGTATTGAATCGTAAAATCATTTGTGTAAAACGCGTAACACAAGATAAAGAACGAAATCGCTAAGAATCCGAACATACCCCACGACAACGGTCGTGCGCTGTTCATCAATAATGTGTTATTTCGAGCGGCTCCATACAATGGGAGCACGCTTAGCAGCAATGCAAGTCCCAAGGACAGGATCATCGCAAAATGGCCGATCTCGGCTATCATTGAGCATTTCCTTCTTTTTGTTCAGTCGTGTATTGCAAAGGCTCATGGGTTTTCTTCATTGCTTCCGCAACTTCAGAAGGCATGTACTCTTCATCGTGCTTTGCCAACACCTCGAACGCTTCAATTGTCGTCGCATCTTTAAGGACACCCTGAGCAACAATACCTTGGCCTTCACGGAAAAGATCAGGAAGGATGCCATCATATAAAATCGTTACTTTAGGGCCTACATCCGCCAAATCGAAGCTTACTCGCAATGATTCGCTGTCACGGCTTACAGAGCCGACTACAACCATGCCACCAATGCGTAGGCGTTGACCAACTTCAGGTTTTTTACCATCTTTGCCGTTGACCAGTTCAGTTGGTGTGTAGAACAGATCCATGTTCTGGTTAAGTGCATAAACCATCAATCCAATAGTCGCACTGATACCAAAAAAGATTGCTAAGACAATGCCCAGCCTCTTTTTACGTCTTGGGTTCATAGAGTGTTCTCCATATTTTTTGCTGCATCGATACGAGCTTGACGATCAACCTTAGCTTGTACTTCATTTAGTAATTGCTTACCACGACGAACACTTACCACCAGTAAAATGATCATCGCGAGGAATGTGATTCCAAATGCACTCCATACATAAGAGGCGTAGCCTCCCATGGCAAAGAAATCACTCAAAGATTCAAAATACATAATTACCTACCCTACTACGCTTTTTCAGCCGCAAGCTTGCGAACCCATGGACGGTGACTCTCTTTACTGATGATTTCGTTTCTAAAACGAACCATAGTCACAGCACCAAAGAAAAAGGCGAAGCCGAAAATATTAAGAAGAAGCGGCCATAACATATCACTTGAAATAGAAGGCTTATCGAACTTAGTGATCGTCGCGCCCTGGTGAAGTGTGTTCCACCACTCTACTGAAAAGTGAATAATAGGTAGGTTGATAACACCAACAATAGCCAAAATGCCTGCTGCTTTGGCTGCAGTTTTTTGGTCGTCAAACGCGTGGTGTAGTGCAATCACACCTAAATATAGGAATAGAAGAATCAGCTCTGAAGTCAAACGCGCATCCCAAACCCACCAAGCGCCCCACATTGGTTTACCCCAAACAGCACCAGTTAGCAGCGCGATGAAGGTAAAT
Source organism: Vibrio crassostreae (assembly GCF_041439375.1). Lineage (GTDB taxonomy): Bacteria > Pseudomonadota > Gammaproteobacteria > Enterobacterales > Vibrionaceae > Vibrio > Vibrio crassostreae_D. The sequence goes on from NZ_JBGONY010000011.1 coordinate 109,538, forward strand.
ACCGCACCGATAGGCGCCATAGCCAACGCGGCCATGTCTGATAGTCTTACCTGCCATACTAAGCCGATAAACGCTGCAATCGCCATCGACATGTACACACCCATAGACCAAATCGCAGAAGGTACGTGGATGTAAATGATTCGGAAGCTATCGCCTTGTTGGTAATCAGAAGGTGCAAATGCTAGTCCCCACACAGTACCTGCAGATAGACACAATAGCGCTAGGATAGAGAACCATGGCAGAAGTTTACCAGCAAGCTGATAGGAAGTTTCTGCTTTGGCATAGGGATGGAGCCATTTCCACATGTTGTAATCTCACTCTTACTTCATATTGCTTACAGCTATCACAGCTATAATTATTATAATTTATTTGGCTTACTGCCTCTTCCAGTGACTCTATGAGTTTGAAAGTTCCAATTAGTTCACTCTGAACAATCAAAGTGATGGTGAGTGCTTAGTTAATACTCTAATAGCTAGTTAACACTCACTCTTAGTGCTGCACTGATAGCAAATGGGGTGAGCGTCATTGTGCCCATTAGCATTGCCCCTAACACGGCTAGTTGTCCGTTATACGCAACACCTAGTGCTGCCGCATCAATCGCTGATGTAGCAAATATAAGAATTGGGATATACAGCGGCAAAATAAGCAGACTCAACAGCACGCCGCCTTTTTGTAATCCAACCGTCAAAGCCACACCAATAGCACCAATAAAACTTAATGCAGGCGTACCAACCAACAAGGTCAAGACCACCGATAACCAAGTATCGAAATTCAAGGACAGCAGCACCGCTAACAACGGACTGATCAATATTAATGGTAACCCTGTCAATAACCAGTGCGCTATGACCTTGGACAATACTACCAACTGCAACGGGATGGGCATCAGCATCATCTGCTCAAGGGCACCGTCTTGAAAATCATCTCGGAATAGTCGTTCCAAAGAGAGCAATGCAGAAAGTAAAGCAGCAACCCAAACAATACCCGCAGCGATGCGCGCAAGCAGGTTCGGCTCAGGCCCAATACTCAGTGGAAAAAGGGTGATGACAATAATAAAAAACCACAGAGGGTTAAAGATATCGGCTTGGCGACGAAATGCGATCAGCAGCTCACGTCGAATGATCGTTGTCATTGAAGAGATCATATTACTCACCCAACTTTATTTTTCTTAGTTTCGGGCTATCAGCAAACATATCTTGGTGTGTGGTTAGTAACACAATGCCACCGTTATCTGCATGCTCAGAAAAAAGAGACTCTAAAACTTTAACGCCCTGCTTATCGATTGCAGTCAACGGTTCATCTAGAATCCACAACATTTGTTTACTCAACCAAAGACGAGCCAACGCCACACGGCGCTGTTGACCAGCTGAAAGTTGCCCCGCGGGCACGTCTTCCCTACCAGCAAGACCAACCTGGGCCAACGCATGGTAAAGCTCTTCCTTGCTCGTTCCACCACTGTGAATCGATTGATAGAAACTCAAGTTCTCATAGGCACTGAGCTCGCGCTTCACGCCAGTTTGATGACCAAGAAAAAGTAAATTTTGATGATACACATCTCGACTCGTTTCAATGGACTCACCATCCCAACAAATAGTGCCTTCATCACGATCGCCTAGCCCGGTGATAATCCTAAGGAGTGTCGTTTTCCCAGTACCGTTACGACCTTCAACTTGAACCAACTCGCCAGGTTTCAATTGAAAAGACAACGATTCAAACAGAACCCTGTCGTCACGAATAGCAGTTAAATTTGAGACTTCTAGCATAGGTAAATTTAGTCGAGTAATGAGAGGGCTATAGTAGCACACCAACATGGTGACAAAACAGGACTAGGCGTTTTCGATAAGACAAAGTCCGTAAGAAACTGTTACCACCGCATCACAATTTACACATTTTCACCAACAAACTAGATATTGCCGTAGATACAAGGTAAGCGCGTCATAAACCCCGCATTCTAATCACCTAGCACGAATAATAAGATCAA
>NZ_JBGONY010000012.1:0-105665 GCF_041439375.1 Vibrio crassostreae
ATAATCACCCATACTGGCCGTTTCTATCTGAGATCCAATTAGGAAACAAAGCCTCTCTAAAGTGCTTAACTTTCCCGAAAAATTCACAAGATTTGGCGTTCCAGTGAGTTTGTTTAGGTTAACTTCTTGCTGAGTATGCAGGTAAGTTAACTTAGGTAAATTAAGTTTTTCTATTATGTTGAGTGTTGTATCTGGGAGCATTAACCCTGTCAGGTTTTTGAATTGGTTTATCTGTTCTGGTGCTAAGTCATCAGAAGTATGTTCAAAGGTTAACTCTTGAACATTATTGACTGAACCATTTAACCATTCAAATGTATCGTAAGTTAGATGATCTAAGCGTAACTCTTTTAACCAAGGAAAAGGATTTTCTTCCTTGTTTTTTAAATTGGTTCTTCTAAGAGAAAGATCAAGACTTACTAGTCGGCTAAAGCCTTCGATTAAGTCCCAATCAGAAAATTGGGAAGATATATATATGCAATGTTGAGATAAGTTTTGCTTTCTGATTAATGCAATTAGTTCATCTATGTTATCTTCATCGCCAGGCCTGATCCCTTCAATGGCTAGTAATGTGTGATTTATGACTTTTAATGCTGGTTCACTTATGTATCTGCTAGCTATATATTTTTCTATGTGTGCTTTATCAATGTCAGTATCGAGACTTAAATGTTGTATTAGAAAATCTCTATGCCAAATAGGATCTATGGAATCTTTAAGACTTTGAATCTGTTCATCGGTTAATTTTGGAAGACCATCGAATATCGTTTTTACATGTTCCATCACTTCTTCTCCATAACCAACGCAACTCTACCCACAACTCTCACTTCATCTTCTTCGATTGTTAGAGTCGAGCCGTTAAAGCTGATCGCTAGTTTCTTACCTGGTAGACGCTGAATGTCGTTTAGAGACAGTAGGCCATCCATATCCACTAGGTAAGTGCCGCTTACTGCTTGGTGAACTTTTTTATCGGCAATGAATGTAGTCCCATCGTGCTCGATGCTCATCATATACAAACCACGCTTAGATTGACTTAAAGGCTCGCTTCAAAGCCTATGAAATATTTAATGATATACAGAATATCATTATGATCTCATATCAAGTAGCTCTAAATCTGTATTTTATGACTTGCAACAGTTACTTACGACTTTGAGGTTACTTATTCAATACGCAGGTTAGGGTGATGGAATCAGGAGGGAGATTTTTGAACTAGGAGGGATCGGCGGTTATTTTGGAGTAATCAAGGTGAAGTAAACGGCCCAGCAGATTACTACTGAGCCTCTTTGTTAAACTTTACTTCTACTTCGCATAATTCGAAGGAAACAGTGCTCGTTTCGCTTCTTCATCACGTTCGGTTTTAAATTCAACGTCTTTGCCGATTTCGCGAGCACGCAGTGCAGCAGGGCGAGTGTTGATGGCGTTAAACCAACGCTTTAAGTTCGGGTAAGGTTCTAGGCCTTCTTCACCAAGCACGAAAGGTGCTTTATCAATCCAACCCCATGCAGCGACATCGACAATGGTGTACTCATTTCCGACGATAAATTCACGACCTTCCATATGCTTCTCTAACACTTCGTAATGACGTTGTGCTTCACGTAGATAACGGTTCACAGCGTAGTCTAGGCCTGCTGGAGCAGCATGACGGAAGTGTACCGATTGGCCAGAGTATGGACCAAGGCCGCTCGCAATAAACATCATCCAAGATAGCAGTTCGGCTCTATCTTCTGGCTGACCAGCTAGCTTGCCTGTTTTCTCGGATAGGTACAGCAGGATAGCGTTAGAGTCGAATACACGTTGTCCTTCGTCTTCAATCGCGGGCGTTTTGCCGTTTGGATTGATCAAACGATATTCCGGTGTGTGTTGCTCGCCTTTTAAGGTATCGACAGGAACAAGTTCAAAATCTAGGCCTGTCTCTTCTAGAAACAGAGCGATCTTCATTGGGTTGGGTGTTTGGTGAAAATAGAACTTAAGCATGGGGTAACTCCTTGTATTGGTCATTCATTAAAGCATTACTTGAACGATCGTTCAATGTCTGATTTTTGAATTTTCTGTGAATTGATCGGTTTGATATCACACTCTGTGCCTTTTGAACTGGTCATGTGAGCGTGAATGAGCGTGGACTGGTAGGGGGATCGCGTTTTAAGTTACTGAAATAATGAACATAAAACGCACGTTTAGATTCGAGGCTGAGCTTCGAAGCTTACGGATTTAGATGGAATAGGCGTGTGGGGGCGAAGTTAAATATTCCAAAGTAATCAAGGGAGTTCCTCATAACTAGAAGCTATCTGGATATTTGAGCTTACTCTGGCGCATAAAATCGTGATCTGCAGCCACACCTTATGCAACAAATGAATATTAACCTCGGAGATTCTGGTGTGGTTCACGGTTTTTTAATCTTAGGGACTTACATTGGTGAACAAATCTGATGTGAACACTTAACGACACAGGATCTTTCCATGAAAAAGAACATTATCGCCCTCGCTCTTGGTGGCATGCTAGCCTTTGGCGCAACACCTTATTCTTTTGCTGCTAACGATGGTGCTGTACAGGCTTCTGCGGACTACGCGCAGCTGGTGACTAAGCGACAAGTTGTCGACCAACTACTTCTTGATGCGTTGCAGGCGTTTAAGTCTCCGGCAAGAATTTCTCACGCGGGCTTCACGGCTAAAATGCCAAGCAACATGGAAATTGTGACCAACCGATTGTTAGAAGCTTACCAGTTAGAACCTTACCGTACTGATTTGTTGATCTCGGCAGCGAACGCTCAGATCTACAACAAGAATGCAGAGCGCGCTATTGAGCTGTTTGAGCAAGCATTGACGGTTGCGCCAGATGATGTCGACTTACATGCGTATCTTGCGGTTTGGCAGAGATTCGAAGGCAATGACAGTGAATCCAACAAGCACATGGAGAAACTGGAAAGCCTGAACAAGGGTAAAGCAGAAGACATCAAACGCATCTTTGCTACGGTTGACCGCGTGTTAGAAACACCTCTTAAAGAGTCTGCGGATAAGGGACTGTTGAGCGACCACGGAGCCATCGTCACTTTGGGCTACGCGCTTAACCCTGATGGCTCTATGCATAAAATCTTGATTGAACGTCTTGAAACGACATTAGCAATGTCGAAAGCGAACCCAGACGCGATGATCGTGTTAACCGGCGGCGTGCCTAAGAACCATAAGACAGAAGGCAAGTTAATGGCGGATTGGCTTATCTCAAAAGGGGTAAGTAAAGATCGCATCATTGAAGAGAACTACGCGACCAGCACGGTAGGGAATGCCTTATTCAGTAGCTATGCGCTTGCTCGTCATGATATTAAGCACGCGACCATTATCAGCTCGGCAAGCCATGTTCGTCGTGGTCAAACTCTGTTTGAAATCGCTAGCTGGCAAACGGGCCCTCAGGGCATTACCTTCGATACGGTTTCTTACCCAGACAAGCCGCTCGAAGATCTTAAGAAAGCGAGCAGTGGTGAGCTTCTAGGCATCTACCGTGACGCACTGAGAACGTATGGTATGTGGAGCTACCGCTCTTACCCATTAGAGTCTCGCTAAGCCCAAGCATTATTTGCGTTTGGGAAAAGTACCGTTCGCGTTAAACCAAAGCTTCACTTGCTAGTACAATCGAGCACAGCTAGATGGTATGCTGTGCTCCTACTTAATTTAGTGTTTCAAAGGCAAAAAAATGAACCCGATTTTAGCAATGTTGAAAGAGAACAATATTAGCGACGAGCAGATCAGCGAGATATTCAAGACGTTGACCGAGAACCCTCTTGCAGCAATGGCGACAATCAGCCAACTTGGTTTACCACAAGATAAACTTCAAATGCTGATGGGTCAGGTAATGCAAAACCCTGCGCTAATCAAAGAAGCAGTTGAAGAGCTTGGCCTAGATTTTTCTAAGGTTGAAGCGGCTAAAGAGCAACTTCAAAAATAAGTGAATTTGAATGAGCTAATATCGAATTAGCTTAATCCACATTCAATAAAAAGGTCGTTTAAGTTCAGCAATAGGCTGTCTTAACGGCCTTTTTTGATCTTGGTGGCGATTTTTGACTTTGATTTGAGTGCTTTCAATCATCCTCTCTGACCCTATACATACCGACCATTCCAACACAATTTGACAGCAACCTTGCCAAATATGCACGACTATTGACAATTTACTTACTAGACTTAACTAACCTATGTGCGACCTGATATGTGCACCTTGATGAACAGAGTTTTTGGATGAAGACAGCCCTAAATAATAGGGCTAGCCGATTTGGGCCATAAGCGCGGTTTATCTATGAGTCACATTAAGGAAAAGAATAAGAGGGCAACAAACTAAGCCCTCTATTAAGCAGTGATTTATAGGAAATGAGTTATGAAGTATTTAAAGGAAACCGCTTTATCGAGCCTTGTGCTGGCTGGGCTTGTTGGTTGTGGCGGTGATTCAGGTTCATCAAGCAGCACAACACCCATTACCTTGAGCGTGAGTGATGCGCCCATTGATGAGGTTAAAGACGTCACCGTGACATTCAGTAAGGTCGCTTTACTTCCTCAAGAGGGAGGTTCGCCACTGATTTATGATGTGTATAAAACGGACGAAAACGGCGACTACGTTGATGAAAATGGCGATCCATTGCCAGATGGTGAGGACCCGATTCCATTAAGTGTGAATTTGCTAGATTACCAAGGCAGCGAGGCGCTTCCTTTGATTGAAAATGAGGTCATTCCGGTAGGCAGTTATAAGTTGTGTGTGTTCGCAAATGACGGCGATCATCCAACAGATCCATCTTACGTGATAGAAAACGATGATATGACTCGTGAGCTAACGGTGAAAGGTGAAGGCGCGTGCCCGCAAGGCGTGGGTAAAGAAGATAACGCTGGCGTACTTTACTTTAATGATTCATTTAACGTGAACCAACAAAGTAACGACTTTGTTGTCGAGTTCGATCTTCGACGTGGGCTAAAGAACAGTTCAAGTCTCCCTGATTACACCATTCAAAGAACGTCTGTGAGCCTTATCAATACGGTTGAGACAGGAAACATTGAAGGGACTGTTGCGAGTACAACTTTTGAAGCTTGTAACCCTACAAATGACAATACTTACGTTCAATCGGTTTATTTGTATGAAGGAAACGTCGACAAAGATGACATGACACCGATTGGTGGTAGTGAGGAAGTAAAACCCGTCACTTCAGCATCAGTGGCAATGAATGAAGCACAGTCTAACTATGAGTTCTCTCTGGGCTTCATTGATCCAGGTACTTACTCATTGGGTTATACCTGTACTGCGCAGTACGACAGTGATGAAGACAATGCCGATCCGGTTGCTGATGGTTTTGAAATCTATGATGTTCAAAACAGTGTTCAGGTAGTGGTTGGTCAGGATAACCAAGTATCGTTTTAAATCTTTGACGTGATTTAGCATTCGAATAAAAACGGCCTCTTATTTGGAGGCCGTTTTTGATCATGTCACTTAGCTAGCATGAATTTGATGTGCATTGAGTGTGACTCTAGGGAAGTGATAATGTAACGTTGTATCTCTTACTTGAACCTAGCGAAATGTACTCCGGCGTTGCTCATGAAATCTAGCTTAAGCATTCGATCTTACACCAAGCAATTTAATACCCATGCTCATGATGACCATCATCAACTGGTATTGCCGATCCAAGGCAGTATTAATATCGAAATGGTGGGGTATGTCGGTAAAGTGGCGGTGGGCGAATGTGTGGTGATTCCGGTAACCACAGCACATGCGTTTAAAGCGGACGAAGCAGCGCGGTTTATTGTCGCGGATATGGCTGTGTTGCCTCAGCATTTGTTAGAGCACGAGCTCTCGGTTTTCACGATAACGCCACCTTTGACGAGCTTCTTGTTGTTTGTTGAGAAGCAGCTGGAATATCAGGTCGATAGCGGTATTGAGTCATCCATCTTGGATGTGTTTTCACTGCTGTTAGAGCAACAACAAGTGAGCAAGAGCATCGACCCAAGAATCCGCGCTGTACAAAGGCTGATAGCGGATAATTACACACAACCATTATCCATTTCGCAACTTGCAGAAACGGCTTGTTTGAGCCCCACTCAATTCAAAAAACGCTTCAAAGAATGTCTGGGTATCAGTGCGCTTAAATACATCACTCGCTATCGTATGGAGAAAGCCCAAGCCTTGTTAACTCATACCGATTTACCGGTTCAATTGATTGCTGAAAATGTGGGCTATAGTGATGTGTCTGCTTTCAGTCGTCGCTTCTCTCAGCACTTTGGCATGTCTCCAAGGGCGTTTCTAGGCTCAATGAAAGACAGTCTTTAGAAACAACAATAGCGTCCTTTCGGCAAACTAACTTTTATCAATCTTCACTATTATCTATTTCAGAACTGAAAATTGGGTAATAGAAATGAATCTTGCCATCAATCGCGTTAACGAATTCCAAACGGGCACTTTAGCCATCTTGTTTGCTTCTATTTTATGGGGCACGACAGGCACCGCCGCAAGTTTTGCGCCTGATCTAAGCCCATTAGCGATTGGTGCTTTCTCTATGGGCGTCGGTGGCCTAATGCAAGCGGGATTGGCGTATCGAAAAATCCTATTCGCTTTCGACAAGCTTTTGCAGAACAAGAAGCTGTTGACGGTGAGCGCTTTGGCTTTAGCGATCTATCCTTTAGCTTTCTATTCTTCAATGAAATTATCTGGCGTGGCGATTGGTACAGTGGTTTCGATTGCTACCGCACCTTTCTTTTCTGCTCTGTTAGAGTGTCTTATTAGCAAAAAGAATAATATCAACAAACGTTGGCTCACTAGCTTTGCGATTGGTGTGGTGGGTATTGGGTTGTTGGTGTTTTCAGAATCTTCATCGACGAATGAATCCGGTGATGATCTCAAGCTGTTCGGTATTGCTTTAGGTTTGCTCGCTGGGTTGTGTTACGCCATTTATTCTTGGGCGACCAAAGCACTGATCGACAAAGGGATTAAGTCACAAGCGGCGATGGGCAGTATTTTTGGCCTGGGTGCGATGCTGTTGCTGCCAACGCTCTGGTTTACGGGGGAGAACCTGTTTTCCTCGCAGATTAACGTATTAGTCATCAGTTATCTGACGTTAATCCCACAATGCTTGGGCTATATCGCGTTCAGTTTTGGTTTACGCCACGTGACCGCGAGTAGCGCCAATCTGCTGACTCTGTTTGAACCAGTAGTTGCAGCGGTGCTTGCCGTCTGTGTTGTCGGTGAGCTGATTCCTTTTACAGGTTGGCTAGGTATGTCTCTGATTGTGTTGTGCTTGTTTATACAGTCGAAGCCATCTAAAGGAACGTTATAAGTATTTGTTTTGTTTTGCCTAATTGAAATTTTTTCATGTGTAATTCTTATAATTGAATAAAATCAGTATCTCAGTTGTGAGAGTGCTGTTACTATCGCTATCAATAGTCGGGGGGCATATACCTTATTTGGTGTTTGCTGAGATCGTTAATCGAGACCCGTTGAACCTGATTCAGTTAACACTGGCGTAGGGAACTATAAGCACTCGATCTGCGTCTGCACCCATGAAAACTTTCATGTGTTTATTGCGACTTCTCCTTCGATCGGTGTTCGTTCTCCTACGTCTTGTAAGATAGTAGGAGCGACAATGACACACAGTTCTAATTCAAAAGATTTAACGCTAAAAGCCTCAGTTTCGCAGCACTCTGCTGATGGTTCGATTCGAACAAACACTCCGATTGTATTGACGATCGCTGGTTCTGACAGTGGCGGCGGCGCAGGTATTCAAGCGGATATTAAAGCCATGTCTGCAACGGGTAGCTTCGCTTGTTCGGTGATTACTGCGATTACCTCTCAGAATACCCAAGGCGTATCAGCCATTTTTCCAATCCCACTTGAGCATGTTGCTAGCCAGTTAGATGCGGTGTTCACCGATCTGAATATCGTGGCGGTAAAAGTTGGTATGTTGGCGGATTCGCAAATCATCAAAGTCGTTGCAGACAAAATCAAACAATACCAACCAAAACACTTGGTAATTGACCCTGTAATGGTCGCGACAAGCGGCGACCTTCTTCTAGAAAACTCTGCTATCACTACGCTAAAACAAGAGCTGATTCCGCTCGCCGACATTATTACCCCTAACTTACCTGAAGGCGCGGCGTTAACAGGCAAGCCGGTACCTGAAAGCGAAGCCGAAATGCAGGACATGATTGAAGATCTGCGCGCTTTAGGTGCTAAAGCCGTTCTGCTAAAAGGTGGTCATCTAGAGAAAGATGAAAACAGCAATGACTTACTGATTCTACCAACTGCATCTGCTGTGATTAGCGCGAAGCGTTTTCCTACCAAAAACACTCATGGCACGGGCTGCACGCTCTCTTCTGCTATTGCTTCTTTCTTGGCTCAAGGCAACACGCTCCCAGAGGCTGTAGACCTGGGTAAACAATACATTTCACGCGCGATTGCCCATGCTGACGAGTTGAAAGTCGGTCAAGGTCATGGCCCAGTAAATCACTTTTTCGCTGGGCACGGTAATGTCCGTTAATACGGTTGGCGTTCAACTTAGCAATGCGACGTTGCGTTACCGAGATAGCGAGCACGCGACCCTGTCGGGGCTGTCACTTAACTTAAGCGCAGGTAAGTGGACAGTGCTACTTGGACGCAGTGGTTGTGGGAAAACGACGGTATTGTGTTATTTGGCAGGTTTGTTGGAAGACAAGGTGGAGTGGCAGGGTACATTGGCAACGTCTGATGAACTGCCTCTAACTGATCGTATCGCATACATGGCACAGCAAGATTTGTTACTGCCATGGCTATCGGTTATCGACAATGTATGCCTGAGCCATCGCTTCCAGAACACCACGAACAAGCATCAAAACGCAGAGCAAAGGAACCGAGCGTTCGAGTTACTCGCTTCAGTTGGTTTGGCCGATTACGCGGATACTACGCCGGATCAGTTGTCTGGTGGTATGCGCCAGCGTGTTGCTCTGGCTCGCACCTTAATGCAAGACAAACCTGTCGTGTTGATGGATGAGCCTTTCTCAGCACTGGATGCAGTAACAAGACACAAATTACAGACCTTAGCGTGTGAACTGTTGAGAGATAAAACCGTTGTGTTGATCACCCATGATCCGCAAGAAGCGGTGCGTCTGGCGGATAACTTGTATGTGTTGCAAGGCATGCCTGCGAGTGCTCACTCTTTACCTGTGCCTCACACCTCAACGCCACGAGTGCTCGATGGTGAGTGTGCCGAGTTGCAACAGGCGATCTTAGATCAGTTGGAGCGTGATTATGAATGATCTAATGCGAAGTGAAGCTGTGACTCAGTCAACGAACGTGCAGTCTAGCACTGAACGTTCAAGTCAGATGAATCCCGTTATGCGTTTGCTTATCAGCAGTGTTGTGATTCTTGGCTTATGGCAACTTGTGGTCGTTGTTTTCGAAATGCCGAGCTTCATTCTTCCGGCCCCCGCAGAAGTCTTTCTCAAGCTTATTGAACGCTACGATGTGTTACTCAAACACACTTGGGTGACCGCACAAGAGATCTTACTTGGGCTATTACTAGGTTTGTCTATGGGGCTGTTTTTCGCCTTGCAGATGTTGATGTTTGATCCGTTGAAACGTTGGCTGTTGCCTATCTTAATTGCGAGCCAAGCGATCCCCGTGTTTGCTATCGCTCCAGTATTGATGTTGTGGCTTGGTTACGGCATCGCGTCAAAAGTGGTGATGGCGGCGACCATTATCTTCTTCCCTGTGACCACATGTTGCTACGACGGCCTACGTAATACACCGACAGGCTATCTCGATCTTGCCAAGACGATGGGCGCATCGAAATGGCAACTGCTTCGTCACATCCAACTGCCTGCTGCACTGCCAACATTGGCGTCAGGTATTCGTGTCGCTGTGGTTATTGCTCCAATTGGCGCGGTTGTCGGCGAGTGGGTGGGTTCGAGTGAAGGGTTAGGCTATCTAATGCTGCAAGCCAATGCGCGCATGATCATTGATGAGATGTTCGCGGCCTTGTTTATCTTGGCGGTGCTCTCTATCTCGCTCTACTTCATCACAGACAAATTACTCAAAAAAGCTATCCCTTGGGAGAACCAGTGATGGCTAGCTCAATAACTCTTTGTTTAATAAAGCTTCGCTCAAGGCTATTTATCTAAACAACACCTCGTTAAAAATTAGATCGACAAACACAATAATAATATTCAAAAGGAAAGGTTAACTATGAAAAACACCAAATTGGTAGGTGCAGTAGCACTGCTTGCTTCGCTAGTTTCAGGTCATGCATTGGCGGGTTCTGAACAAAAGAAACTGACATTGATGTTGGATTGGTTTGTGAACCCGAACCATGGCCCAATTGTGATTGCTCAAGAGCGTGGTTACTTTGCTGACCAAGGCCTAGAGGTTGAAATCCAAGAGCCAGCTGACCCAAGCACTCCAGCGAAACTTGTCGCAGCAGGTAAGGTCGATTTAGCCGTAACCTACCAACCAAGCCTAACTATGGATGTGGCAGCAGGCTTGCCTCTCGTTCGCGCATCAACTCTTATCGCAACGCCACTGAACACGCTCATGGTTTTAGATAACGGCAAGAACGATTCGTTAGCGGACCTGAAAGGCAAGAAGATCGGTATTGCGATTGCGGGCAACGAAGAAGCGACGATCGGCACCATGCTGGCTCAAGAAAACGTTGAGTTTACTGACGTGCAAACCATCAATGTCGGTTGGGCACTTTCATCTTCATTGGCATCGGGCAAGGTAGACGCAATTTGGGGTGGCTTACGTAACTTCGAAACTAACCAGCTAGCGCTTGAAGGCTTTAAAGCGAAAGCATTCTTCCCAGAAGAGCATGGTGTGCCAGCTTACGATGAGCTGATCTTTGTGGCGAACGCAAAGAAACACGACGACGAAGCAATCAAAGCATTCAACAAAGCACTTGAGCAAGCAACAACTTACATCGTGAACCACCCTCAAGATTCATGGAGTGAGTTTGTGGCGTATTCACCAGATACGTTGAACAACGAACTTAACCAACGCGCGTGGAACGACACACTGACTCGTTTTGCACTTCGCCCTTCAGCTGTAGATATGAAGCGTTACGATGATTACGCGCAGTTCATGTTCGACAAAGGTATTATCAAATCACTACCAAAAGCCGCAGATTACGTACCGACTTTTGACTAAGGAATCTCATGAAATACCAAGACTTAATCCAAGCCTGTCAGCAAGATTGGCAAGACTACACCGAGCATGATTTTGTTAAAACGCTGGCGAACGGCACTCTTGCTCAGCCGTGTTTTCTGCATTATTTGAAGCAAGATTTTCTGTTTTTGAAGCAGTATGCTCGCGCTTATGCATTGGCGATTTACAAAGCTAAAACTTTGGCAGATATGCGCCGTGCTCTGCCAAGTGTTCATGCTCTATTAGATTCTGAAATTTCACACCACGTGACTTACTGTGGTCAGTGGGGTTTAACGGAATCTGACTTGGAAAACGAACCTGAAGATTTTGGCACAGTCGCTTACACGCGCTACGTTCTAGATGCAGGTATGACGGGTGATCTTGTCGATCTTTATGCGGCACTGGCTCCGTGTTCAATTGGTTATGCCGTGATTGGTAAAGCGCTTCTAGAAAGCAGTGATACTGTTTTAGAAGGTAACCCATACGCGAGTTGGTTACAGCTATACTGCGGAGAAGAGTTCCAATCGGGCGTGGCAACGGGCGCAGAGTATTTCAATCAGCTACTGGCTGAAATTGATATTAACAGCGAGCGCGGTCAGAACATCGTTCATATCTTCAAAACGGCAACACGTATGGAAGTGGCTTTCTGGCAGCAAGGTCTGAATGCACTTGATGACTCAACAGCGGATTAAAAGCGACTTTCACGAATAAGGATTAACCCATGCTAACTGAACAAATCATCCAATCGCTGCGTGCAGTACGAGAGCAAAAGCCGTTGGTTGTGAACATCACCAACTACGTGGTGATGAATAACACGGCCAATGCTCTGCTGGCGATTGGTGCTTCGCCTATCATGGCGCACTCGCAACAAGAACTGGCTGAGATGATGTCATTCTCTGGCGCGCTTGTGATTAACATCGGTACGTTAGACAGTGTTTGGACGCCAAGAATGCGCTTCGCGGTTGAACAAGCGAATGCGAACAATAAGGTTGTGGTTCTTGACCCTGTGGGTTGTGGCGCAAGTACGCTGCGTACCGAGACTTCTCGTGAAATTGCACGTTTAGCGGATAAGCTAATCATTCGTGGTAATGCGTCTGAGATTATCGCGCTAGCGGGTGAGCAAGCACAGAGCAAAGGCGTTGATGCGTTGGATAGCAGTGATGCTGCAATAGGCGCTGCGCAATGCTTAGTGGCTGAATACGGTGCGAATGTGGTTATTTCTGGTGAGACGGATTACGTTGTCACGAAAGACAGTGTTGTGACGTTAAACAATGGTCATCCAATGATGCCGTATGTGACAGGCATGGGCTGTACTTTAACAGCATTGACGGGCGCATTTGCTGCTGTCGGTGATGACAGTGGTTTGGCTGCTGCGGCGGTATTGGGTGTGGTTGGTGAAATTGCGGCTGAGAACTCACGTGGCCCAGGTAGCTTGCAGATGAACTTACTCGATGAGCTGTATCAACTAGATGAAGAGACACTGATTCAACGCTTGAAGATTCAATAGGTTTAATCTAGTTCTAAGCTCAAAACTGATAGTTCTGAGTTAATCGTTCTTAACTTAAAGCTCCTAACTAAAAGAAAGCCCCCGACACTTATGTGTAGGGGGCTTTTTATTATTGGTTCGAAACCGTGTCAGCCGTGTTGAAGGCTGGTTTCGTTAGGTTCTAAATCGATTTACTTGGCTTTCTAGGTGGTGAGCAACCTCGGTTAAGTCGCTCGCTGCACCTGAAATGCTGCTGACCGATTCTTGGTTGCTTTGTGCGATGGTATTGGCACCTTGCGCATTTTCACCCAGAGATTTGGTTAAGCAATCCTGCTCATCGACCGATACCGCGATTTGGCTGTTGGCCTGATTCAAATCTTGGATGTGTTGGTTAATCACATGCAAATTCTGAGAAGCTTGCTGTGCCTGAGTTGAAGCATCAGAAACGGTGCTATGACTCTCTTTGATCGACTCTAACGCATCTTTAGCGCCACGTTGTAGCGAAGTGATGAGTTCATCAATCTGGCTCGCAGAATCTTGAGTACGCTTAGCGAGCGTTCTCACTTCATCGGCTACGACAGCAAACCCACGACCTTGTTCACCCGCACGAGCGGCTTCAATGGCAGCGTTCAATGCCAGTAGGTTGGTTTGCTCAGATACACCTTTAATTACTTCAAGAATGGCACCAATGTTCATCGACTCTTTGTGTAAGTCAGTCACTTTTTGGCTGCTGACCTGCATGCTTTCATCGGCGCTGCCAATTTCATGCAGTGTTTTGTCTACTTCTTTCAGTCCCATCGCCACATTCTCGGTTGCTTGGTTAGCAACTTGAGACGCGTGGTTAGCACTTGCCGCAATTTCTGATGTGCTTGAAGCCAATTGATCAACGGCAGAAGAGATATTGATCATTTCGCTGTTCAATTGTGTTGCGTTGGTCGAGCTGTTGTTTGTCACTTGATTGAGTGACTCCGACATCTCACCAATACGCACACTAGAGCGGTTCACTTGGCCAACAATATCGCGCAGAGACTCAATGGTGATCTCCATGTTGGTTAGCAGTTCACCAATCTCGTTCTTGCTCTCAATGTTCACTTCAACATTCAGATTGCCCTGAGAAAGTTCGTTGGTGATTTGTTTAACCTGCGCGATGCCTGTGGTAATAGAGCGAGTCACCAACACGGCGCTCGTCATGCCAATAACTAAGGCAACTCCTGTCAGCAATATAATGATTTGAATCGAGCGCTTTTCACTGGCTTGCAGTACAGGCGTGAGCGCTTGCTTTTGTTGTTCGAGAATACTTTGAGCATCGGCGACCGCAATCGCTAAACTGTCGCCAATAGAGGCGAGGGTAGCGGTTCTTTGCGTGTTCTCAATCATTTGTTGATGAACTTGCTCAAAGCCCTTTGCATACGCTTCGCGTTGGTTCGAGAAGTCTTCAATCAGCTCACTTTGATAAGGCGATGATTTGAGAGATTCAATGTCGCCTTCGATACCTGGTAGCGCGTATTCAAAGATATCTTTGCCCGCTTCATAGGTTTTGAGGTCGTTGTTGTTTGAGTAACTGAGCACGGTGATCTTGGCTGCGAGGAAGTTCTCCATCAACATGCCGGCGTATAAGCTCGCGTTTGGATCATTGTTATTGTAAGACTCATACAACAAGCTCTGAGCAGCTTTCAGTGCGTTGGTCTCTCGTTTGACCATCTCAACGTTTACCAGTTGTTCAATGAGGAGCTCACTCTGTTTCATTGACCCATAAGCCACATCAAAGGCCGCAACGCTGTCTTGCACTAATTGCAGGCTCGACAAGCTATCGGTGTTGGTGGTGGTTTGGATTAAGTTGTTCAGCAGTTCATCAATCGCGAGTTTACTTGATTGATAATTCGTTTCGTACTGTTCATCCAATGACTCTAAGTAACGTTCAGAAGCCAAACGCACCTGAAGAAAGTGCACTTGAATGTTGCCTGAGAGTGTCGCTTTATGGCTGAGTTCACTGTATTGGCTGAAGCCGTTCGACAAGGTTTGGATACCTTTGTAACTCACAAAGCCTGAAATGACGAAAAAGAGCAAGCAGATGGCATAACCCAGCTTGATCTTGAGCGCTATAGAAAGGTGGCGCATAACTATCCCTATATTTACCTGATTCCTTCATAGCGAAGTATTCCATAAAACAGCGTTCTGGGCAGGCTTAAGTGAATAGTTTGTGTAATAAGTAACGCTTTCGTTAAAAATTTCAGGGTTTTCGGTATGCTTTCAACGAGTTGCATATTCAATGGTGCGCGCTTAATTGAGCTAATTTAGTATTAACTTCCATGCACATGATGCGAATTGTCGGTAAAATGGTAGCAACTCAATTTAGACTCCGACTCCAAAGGCACGATATGAACCCTTATAAGCTCTACTTAGTAACGGATGACCAACAAGATTTAGAAACGCTTAAGTTCGTGGTTGAACAAGCAATCGCTGGTGGTGTCACTATGGTTCAAGTAAGAGAGAAGCATGGAGATGTGAGAGCTTTTATTGAACGAGCGCAGGCCGTTAAGTCGATTTTGTCTGGTTCAGGTGTGCCGTTGATCATTAATGATCGAGTTGATGTGGCATTGGCCGTTGATGCCGATGGTTTGCACTTGGGGCAATCGGATATGCCTGCCGCGTTAGCACGCAAGCTGATTGGCCCAGACAAGATTCTTGGTCTGTCGATCGAAACTGAGCAACAGCTTCAAGAAGCCGATAGTTTGCCGATCGATTACATTGGCCTCAGTGCGCTTTTTGCCACACCGACCAAGACGAATCTAAAGAAACATTGGGGTTATGAAGGCATTCAAATGGCGTTGGAAACAACGAAGTTGCCGATTGTGGGTATCGGTGGAATCAACGAGTCGAACATTCCGCAGTTAGTTGAGAGCGGTATTCATGGGTTAGCACTGGTATCTGCGATATGTCACGCTGAAGATCCAAAACAAGCGACGCGGGATCTGTTGTCTCTGATGGGAGAGTGAAGGGGTTATAGACTAGAAAACAAATGAGGTTAACCATTTGTTTTCTAGTTAAAGAACAGGCTCATAGAAAGGCTAAATTGGCCTATCGCTTGAGCTTTTAAGACAATTTATTTAATACACAGTTTGGTTTACTGAGCGCATAAAGCAACAGTACCGATGATCATAAGAACGATCGCGGCATACCAGCCGTATTGTGCGGTCTTATCAGCAACAAACACCTTAATGTAGTTGAGCTCTTCATGTGCCATTGCGATGAAGTCCGTGTAGTTAATCGATAACTCACGGCTCGCTTCTTTCAAGTCTTGCTGAAGTTTGTTGAAAGCCTCATCGATGAAGCCTTTTGTTTCTGAAACAGACGGAGTAGCAACCAAAGTTAAGCTATTCCAAACCGCCATACGCGATTCATACTCGCTTTCACTGACACAATTAAGTACGCGTAAATCATACTCTCGTTTGTTACGCTCTTTGCCCATTTTCTCAGGGCAAATATTTCTTAAAACGTTCACGACAAATTTTCCAAAAGGTTCATTTAGATATAAAAAAGCACTCGAAGAGCGCTCATAAACTGGGTGCGAATCAATATTCAAAAGTGATCTATTTGAAGCTTTCACAAGTGGTTGCAGGGCAGGGGCACTTATGTGGGAGATTTGAAGTTGGGTCAGTGATGTTAAAGAGCGATTTGGGTCTGTCTACATTCGTTTGAAAAGACACACCCGGTTGGGATCGCAGTGTAGTTAGGTCACTTTTGGACATCAACTAAGGTGTTTTATCCACACGACAAAGAAAATTATCGGCACGAAAAGCGGAAATGAGGTAGCGGTGGTGAGTTCCACACCGATGTTGAATCTCTGAATTGACGATTTTTTCAAAAATGGAATGGCTTTAAAAAAACAGAGGAGTTTTGAAAATAGAGGTGCTTTCAAAAATAGATGTGCTTTCAAAAATACAGGAGACTAGTTGGCTTGCCATTGATTGTATTGCAGTGAGTGTCCCTTAAGTTGCTCAATCAAGCTGGTCAGCACTGGCCCATTAATGTGGCTGCGAGACACTAAGCAACCCACTGGAGTAATCCAACCACCATGCTCGTGTGCCACTGGCAGTGCTACGAGATCGCCTTTTTGAATGCCTTCCATCACCATCATTTCAGGCACATTTGCCCAGCCAACGTTCTGTTCAACGAGATCGATGATCGTTTTGTGGTTGTTGGCATACCAAAGCATCGAGCTAATACCGTAGGTGAACCACAGTTCGCGCTGCTTTGAACTGCGATGCACACATTGGCGGTAACGCTTTAGATCTGAGTCTTGTACTACCGACATTTGGCTGAGTTCGTGAGTGGCGGAGCTAACTGTAAGAAAGCGGGCTTGGCCCAGTAAGAAGAAGTCCATATCCACTTTAAGTTCACCATCCGCATAGATGATGCCAATCTGCGCTTTGCCGCGTCTTACGAGGTCTTCCACATCGAAGGTTGAGGCCGTAATAATATCGAAGTGCGTGATTGGGAACTGATCGGCCAGTGAGCTGATTATCTTAATGAAATTCTTATCTATGATGCTTTCATCAACCGCAATGATCAGTTCGTGCTCATCTTCTTGTGTGAGCGATTCTACTTTTTGGTCGAAGTACTTTTGTTGGTCGAGAATCGACTTAGCGACAGGTAATAACGCTTTACCTGTGTTGGTCAAAACGGGGATGTTTTTCTCTCGGTTAAATAGCTCTTGGTCGATGGCAATTTCTAGGTTGGCGATCGACTGGCTGACTCCAGACTGAGCGCGTTTCAGTTTGCGAGCGGCGGCAGAGAAAGAGCCACTTTCACACACAGTGACGAAGACTTTTAATTGCTCAAAACTGTACATGTTATCTCTCGCTCAATACCAAAGGGGGTAATCACTCCTAGGCTATCACTATTCGTGATGGCTGTTAACTTTCTCTTATTATTTCAGGTGACATAATCTCGACCAATCCAACACGTAATAGATTATTTAGAGGAATGTATGAGTACGTTAGAAAGAGTGTTTCATTCAGTGTTATTTGAAGTATTGGCCGTAACACTATCAATTATAGGCTTAGCGATATTTACTGATCATGATGTGAATGCCTTATCAGGAACCATGATAGTTGTTGCGACCATCGCGATGATTTGGAACTACTGTTTCAACCGCATTTTTGATCGCTACTTCACGGGTGAAAAATCAAAGCGTTCGCTGAAATTGCGTGTTTTTCACGTGGTGTTGTTTGAAGCTGGTCTTCTCATAGCGACAATCCCAGTGATGGCTTTCTTGCTTAATGTGGGGATTTGGCAGGCATTCTTAATGGATATCGGCGTGACCATTTTTATTACCATTTACGCGTTTGTGTTTAATCTGATTTATGATCATATACGAGCATTCTGGGTACGCAGAGCGGACTTAGCCGTTCAGTAATCTACCAAGTCAGTAAACACGAGCTTGGTTACTAACCGTTTGTTTATTCGTTATTTTGACGGAGATATTCGGTTAGTAACTCTAGGTAACGCGGCGTTTGTTCTGCTATCTTAAATAAGGTGATAATTAGAGTTCTTGAAAGAACAGATTAAGAGGAAAGGATGCCAAATACCTCTCAGATAATGACAGTTGTAGATAAGAAGGAAGTCGAGCTGTTCGCGGAACTGTTCAAACATATTGATGGTGAAATCTACACCTTACTACGCAGTGCCCAAATCCCTAATGATATTCTCACCAGTAATGACCATTACGATTATCTCCCTGAGACAACGGTTAAGAACGTGGTCAAGATTATGGGGGAATCTGCGTCGAGAGAAGAGTTTTCGCTGTTTATGTGGAGTTTTTGCAAGCAAACCTATGTACCAAGGTTTGTGGCTAAGCTAAGTCAGCAGGATTCATTGAAAAGTGCGCTAGACCAATTTGGTGAGCAGCTGAAGCTCGTATCCAATGGTGCGAATGTCTATACCAAGCAATCTGGAGGCAAGTGGTGGTTGGTTCGCGAGAAGCCGTTTACTAACGCGCCTTGGTTTAAGTTCGCTGAGCTGTTCTCTGTCATTTTCATCAACGAGCTACTTTTAGTATTAACGCAAGGGCGTTGGAAGCCGTCTGAGGTTGGCATTCAGAATGGCGATCTCGAATGCTTTCAATCTCTACCACAAATGGGCAGTGCTCAGTTTTATACGCATAGGCCGGTCACTGCCTTTGAGATCCCTGAAGATATCATGCTTGCACCGATTGTTTTACCCAAAATTGCTCAAGTACCAGATCTCATTAAGCCTTTGCCTAGCACATTCCTGAGCGCTTTTAAGCTTGTTATTAAACCTTATCTCACGATGGGGAAACTCCCAATTAGCTTAGCTTCTGAGATTCTGAATATTCATGTCAGAACGATCCAGCGTCGATTGGAAAGTGAAGGGGTGGTCTACAAAACCTTGATTGAAGAGATGGTTCTTGAGCAGGTTTTAGAATTGCTTAAGCAGTCAGATCTATCGATCACGCAAGTAGGTGCGAAAATGGGCTATTCCGATTCTTCCCACTTTACCCGAGCGTTCAAACGACAGATGAACATGACGCCAAGACAGTACCGAAAAGAGCACAGCTAAAACCAGTAAGTAAAAACAGGAGCCTGCACGCAGAATTATTTATTGTCACCAAATGGCCATTTATCGACCTTGAATACTGGCAATATCACTACTAAGTTATTGAATGTGGATGAGTTGTTTTTTTTAGCGAGTTTCGCGGCTGACAAAAACACCTTTGAAACCTCATGACACTCATTAGTAGTTACGGAATCGTTATGGGAAGTGGACTCCACTCATAAACGGAATCAAGGTGTATAAATGAAAAATGCAGGCTTAAAACTCTCTGTTGTTGCTCTTTCGTGTTCATTTGCTCTTTCTGCAAATGCCGCATCAACGCTATTTACTAACGTCGATGTGTTCAATGGTACTGAAAACAAATTGTACGAAGACCATCATGTATTAGTCGAAGACAATCTTATCAAACAAATCTCTGCGAGCCCGATAGAGGCTGGTGACGCTGTAGTGATCGACGGCGAAGGCAAAACGCTAATGCCGGGTTTAATCGAAGGCCATGGTCACTTGTTGCTGAATGGCGGTAATCTAAGTGACCACGAAAACAACCGTACGATTGAAGAACTGGCTGCTCGAGCAACAGTGAACGCGAACGCTGCGTTTCAATCAGGTTTCACCACGTGGCGTGATGCTGGTGGCTTGAATACTGGCTTACGTAAAACAATCGATTCTGGCATGTTGCCGGGCCCTCGACTCTACACATCAGGCGCATTTATTGGCCCGACGGGTTCGCATGCCGATTTCAGTAACCTAACCACGGCTAACCAACACTTCTTTGGTTCATCAACCAGTATGGCTCGAAATAGCGTGAGCTTTAATGCCGATGGTATTACAGAAATCAAAGCCGCTGCTCGTCAAAACTTCAAGCAAGGCAATACGCAAATTAAGATCATGTCTTCGGGTGGTGTGGCTTCAACATTTGACCCTTGGCAGCTGAATGCGATGTC
Organism: Vibrio crassostreae; assembly: GCF_041439375.1. Classification (GTDB taxonomy): domain Bacteria; phylum Pseudomonadota; class Gammaproteobacteria; order Enterobacterales; family Vibrionaceae; genus Vibrio; species Vibrio crassostreae_D. The sequence continues at coordinate 20,131 of NZ_JBGONY010000012.1, forward strand.
TGCGGAAGAAATTGAAGCTGCCGTGGAAATTGCTGATGCGTATGGCTCTTACGTGATGTCGCACGCCTACAGTAAAAAAGCGATCATGCGTAACTTGGATGCGGGTGTTAAAACGATCGAGCACGGTTTCATGTTCGATGGCGATATCGCTGACAAGATGGAAGATAAAGACGCTTACATCACAACTAACATGACCGCGTTTTCACCTTACCTGACGCAGATCGAAGCGATCAACTCGAACCCTGCCTCTAAGCGTAAAGCGGAGTCGGCAACCAAAGCATTCAAAGACTACATCTCGAACGTCAACAAGTACCAACCGAAATGGGGTTTCCACACAGACTGTGTTGGTGACGTGGTTTCTTGTATCAAACAAACTGACCATACGATCTTCCTTGCGGGTAAAGAGTTAGGCAACTTCTTCACTTTGAAAGGGATGACATCGGTAAATGGTGAGATCGTTAAGTTATCTGGCGTGATGGACCCATACCCAGAGGGTAAGTTAGGCGTGATTGAAGCGGGCGCATACGCCGATATCATTATTGTTGAAGGCAACCCACTTGAAGACTTGTCAGTAATTGGGGCAAACGAAAAATGGTTTGATGCAGAGCCGCGCAGCCCCGAAATCGACACCATTAAAGTCATCATGAAAGACGGCAAAGTCTACAAAAACACGCTGTAGTTCAGTTCGACAACTCAGTTAGAAATTAAGCTTTAATGGGTGACCTATCTGGGTAGGTCACCTCTCTTCAAGGTGTTCCTTATGCAAAAAATGCTTTCTCTTATCCTGTCGGTGGTATCACTGACGGCCGTTGCTTTTCCTACTTTTGCTGAAACTGCGATGAATCTTGAGTGGCAAGATCTGAACTCAGAGTCTCACGAAATGAAAGTAGAAATGCCGGATCTCACCGATCAACAAATGCGTCTATTACAAGGTGTGATAGCAATGAGTGCATCAGAGGAAGAGCAAGCTCAACAACAGGTTTTATTATTTAAACAAACGCTAAAAGAGCAGGGTGTAGACGCAGACGAAGTGATCGCACTGCGTGACGAATACATGCAAACCATGAAAGCAAACGCCGAAGCTATCACGACAGAGTTTGATGGCAAGAAAGTACGAGTTCCCGGTTTCATCGTTCCACTGGAGTTCTCAGAGGGAATGACAGCAACAGAGTTTCTGTTAGTGCCTGTGGCGGGTGCGTGTATCCACATGCCGCCACCACCTGCAAACCAGATTGTGCGCGTGTCTTTCCCTGAAGGCTTTCAGGTACAGAACGTTCAGTATCCAGTGTGGGTAGAAGGTGACTTTAGCTCCAACAAAGTGACTGAAGAGGTCTTCCTAGTCGATGGAAAAAGTAACCTCACTATGGGTTATGAAATGAAAGCTTCGATGATCGAAGACTATTATGAAAAAGAAAATTAATGGTTGTCATCAAATGACAATTTTCAATGTGAGTAATGAATAAAATAAAACTAACTTAAAAAGCACTGGTGACATGATGAACTCAAGATTCTCTAAAGTAAGTATGGCAATTGTGATGGCAGCGAGCACAATGAGCGGCGTTGTTTACGGCGCTAACTTTGAAGGCCCAGATTCTGTTGAAAATACAATTGCAGAGCAGAAAGCACAAAAGAAATCTTGGAGGGAGTCATTAGCTGAAGATGGTTTTACATTTGGTGCAGATTACTTTGCTTTGGGGCTGACCTCTGGGGATGGGGTTGGCGGCGATAGCGTTGATGCATCGTCGGGTGTGGCACGATTATACGGTTCATGGCATCTATTAGGTAAGGACACACAGAACTCAGGTAGCCTGGTTTGGAAGGTGGAACATAGGCATGCCTATGGTGATACTGCGCCAAAAGACTATTCATTCGGCCCGCTTGGCTATGTTGGTGCAATTGGCCCTGCATACAGTGACCAAGGGTTCCGTGTTACGGACTTAAACTGGAAGCAAAAAATCAATGATGGCAAAGGCACCATTGTCGTTGGTTGGCAGGATGTAACGAACTATGCGGATGTTTACGCTCTAGCAAGCCCGTGGTCTGGCTTTACTAACTTGGCATTCTCGACAGGCTCAGGTGCGATGGGCTTACCGGATGACGGTGTATTGGCCCTTTCTGCCGGTCATATGCTAGGCGAAAACTTTTATGTGGTCGGTGGTATCGCTGATGCAAATGGTCAGTCAGATGATATTTTTGATGGCTTTGATAGCGCTTTTGGTAGTGATGCGTCTTACTTTACAACCTTGGAGTTAGGTTGGACGGCTTCACAAGAACTGATTTATACCGATAACTTCCATGTGACGTTCTGGGACTTTGGTGACGATACTCGCCACAGTAATAGCCTTGCTGCGGAAGGTGGCTCGGGCGTTAACTTTTCATGGAGTCAGTTCATGACTGATCAAGTGATGCCGTTTGTACGTGGTGGTTTCTCTGAAGGGGACGTTGCCCTTTACGATAAATCGATTTCTGTTGGTATGGGTTACTTTGGATTAGGAAAACCAACCAACAATTTAGGCGTGGCACTTAATTGGGCAGAAGTGAATGGTGATTCTTTTGCAGCTGATGCGAAAGCAATAAGTGGTAATACAGAGCAATGGACGGCTGAAATTTACTACAACATGCAGTTTGGCGACCATTTCCAAGTAACGCCTGACATCCAGTACATAAAGGATCCTGCATTCTCTAATGAAAGCAGCGCTTGGGTATTCGGTATTAGAGCGAGAGTCTTTATCTAACTTCTCTGTTTGTTAATCGCTGAAACGTAAAGAATAGATGTAAAAAGTGAGCCTGTTCGGCTCACTTTTTTTGTCTTAGGTCTGTATCAAAAGCGGCTATGCTTTTTCGGCTTTGGGCGTGTCATCGAGTGCGAAGTAGATCTTTGAAACAATAATCTCTGCGACCAAGATCGTGAATACCACAGCGAAGAACGCTACGACACCATTCCAAGGGCCTGTGAAATCTACCTTGTCTCCAAACAAGATATTGATGGCTTCCAGCATCACAAACTTAGAGCCCACTAGAATCACGTAACTGGATAAACCGCGATAAATCTTAGGCGCAGTCCCCGGTTTAGATTTGAAGTAATCAGCCAGCTTATGTTCTAAACCGATAGACAATTTGAGCAATAGCTGGAGCAGAATCGCAGCTGTAAATGAGATGGTGAAAGACTCGATATTGACGAAGTCCCAGTATTCATCAAAAAAATTAAGAACGGTTAAATCGACGAGTACCGCAAGCGTGTATCCGACAAAGAGTCGTTGGGGCGTATTAAATCCGTATACTTTTTCTATATTGCTCATCTACTTCTTCCTGAGTAAAGGGTTATAAAAAACTTAGGAGTTAATCCTATAATTTTCAAACGCTTATTGTTTTATATGCGAAACAAGTCTTAAAGTCAGTTTGGCGCATTATGGTAAGTAAGGGTTTTAAGAATGATCCAAGATAAGACTCCAATTTAGACAGAGGCGCATATGATTATTCATTTTAGAATCCAAGACGTAGAAGAACTTTGGGGGGCCATCGATTTAGCAACGCTCTTGCAGTTGGAACTGAGAGCAGTATCAACCACACCGTTAACTCTCTGATTGAATTAGTTAAGTTACCAATTACACTTGAAGCATAAGTTTGAATGGAGTCAACTTAATGCTTTCACCCCTATCGCACTATCCCCGTTCTATTATTCTGCTCTTAATGGGCCTCAGTTCTTCCTCGGCCTATGCATCCAATGAATTGATTCAGAACCGCTTAGAGAAGATATTTTCTGTATCAATTGCGCTGACTGACAGCGATGCCATTTCAATTGGCTTTGTGGATTTTGATCCTAATTCGTTTATCAACTTAAACGACAGTGGTTTTGGATCCGATAAAACCATCGATACTCGAAGCCAAGTGAGTGTGGGCTCCATCCCTTACTCTTCCGTGATTAAAACGGATGACCCTGACTTTGACCTTATTTGGTCTGTGCGAGGGTCTTATGCGCTTTCTGAACAGGATATTGAGATCTCATCAGATGTGACTCCTGACCGTCGTGTTAACCCAAATGAAGACTCGGTATTGGGCCTGTATGGCTTTTTCGGAGGGCAAAACCATTTAAACCAACATTGGTCTATCGCCTATGGCTTAGGCACTCACTTGCTCTATTACCGCAATAAATACGAATACAACAACAGCTACTCTCAAGCATTTCAATCTCAGCTAGACGGCTACGCGTTGAATACATCAGCATGGGCGCTTGTTGCAGAACCTTCAGTCAAACTTCAATACTTGCAACCAAAGGAGTGGGGCAGTTGGAATGTGTCTTCAAGAGTTCGTTACTTTTATGGAACAGGCTGGGGCGAAGCGAACGATGGCGATATCGGTAACCCAGAAGGGATGCGATTCATTAATGAACTAGAGTTTAGGCAAAATGTAGCGCTCGATGCTTGGTCGCTTAATAACCCTCAAATCCACTATAACTTAACAAGAATTGATGTCGCGGGTGATTTGACTGCTCCTTTAGATACGCACTATTACTATGAATTCGGGGCCGGATTAGTATTTGATGTGCCTTACGATTCTTACTTTTTTGACAACTTCGGGATTGGAATTAACTTCAATTATGGCAGCTCACTCAGTGGCGGTAGCTTGCTATTCTTACTCAATAATTAGCATAAGTTGTTGATCTTAATGGTACTCATATAATTTGAATTTGTATGTGTCGTAAAATGGTAAATATCTTAGTGAAAACTTAGCCATCATAGTCATTCGCCCATCACTAGAGCAGACTATGAATAAGTTAAGTTTTGACCGAAAAATGCCGCTATACGTGGTGTCTACACTTGCCCTTAATATGGCAGTTAGCTTGTGGTTATTGAGTATGGCTTCTTCTGCAGTCATGGCTTTTTCTGTATGCGCGTTGTTTTTTCTCAGTACGATCATTACTGCACGCCTATATCGACATGAAATGGCTCAAAGCAAGAATAGCTTGTCGGAAGCGATCATTGATGGCGTCGCTGGTTTTATTGTCCTCGATAGTCAATTGAGGGTCATACAAGTGAATCAACAGTTCTCTCGGGTTTCAGGTTATGCCTTTGACCAAGTCGAAGCTCGTCCTATTTCTGACCTCTGTTTTATGAACAACAGTGGTTTGATATCGACCATTGCGACCTCGCTTAAGCAAAATCACAGATGGAAAGGTGAGTTGAGTGGTGTCAGCCGACTTGGTGAACACTTTACGGTTAATGCAGTTGTCGAAAAGCTAACCGAAATATTGCCGAACAACGAAAAATACGTTGTAACTTTTACCGATATTAGTCGACGTAAGGTGCTCGAACGCCAATTAAGAATACTGGTTGAAACGGACTCACTCACAGGTTGCTGGAATCGCCGCCGCTTTGATAAAGAGTTAAGTCACTACTCAAACCTAGCTGATCGCTACGGTCATACACACTCCTGTTTAGCACTGATCGATTTGGATCACTTTAAAGCAATTAATGATAACCATGGTCATGATCAAGGTGATACAGCTCTTAAAGAGGTGGCCGAACTGTTGAAGAAAAACATCAGAGATACCGATATCGTGGCACGAGTTGGGGGGGAAGAATTTGCGATTTTGATGCCAGAAACCAACCTGTCAGAAGCGATTGAAGCTATGTATCGGTTAAAAGAAGTGATTGCTAAAGACACAACACTAAACCTAACGGTAAGTAGTGGTGTGTCTGAAATACAAGCGTATGCCGAAGCGACGTATCGCAGCGCGGATAGGGCGCTTTACCGTGCAAAAGGTAACGGCCGAAATAGAGTGTGTAGTTCCAGTTAGGATTATCTGAAGCCAATTGCACTTGGTTAATCGGTTAGAACTGTTTTACGCGGAAATTGAGCGTTGATAAATCTTAGGCGTAAGGCCGGAAACTCGCTTAAATGCTCTAGAAAAGTGAGAGATATTGGTGTATCCCAACTGGCTCGAAATGTAGGTCAGCGTATGTCCTTCTTCCATAAGCTCACATGCGACTGAAAACATAAGGTTTTCTTTGATTTTTCGATAGGTCGTATTTTCATTTTTGAGTTTGCGTTGAAACGTTCGCACAGAGAAGTTGAGCAGTTCAGCCGCTTCTTCAAGTGAGAGGTCTTGTTCTTTCATATAGGGCTTGAGTAGCTCATAAACGCTGTCAGTAAAGCTCGTGTGCCACTCAACAATCGCAGGCTTGTTACTCAGATCTTTGGCCGTGAGACGAATAGGGATTTGTAAGATCTCGTCAGGGATCATAATGGCTGTAGAGCTATGGTCGATAAACAGTTGGCAGTGACTTGAAAGCAGTGTTTTAACGATGTCTGTGTTATGCCCTTGTAAGCGGACTTTGGTTGGTTGCCAAGGTGATTTAGATAAAATGGTTATTAGTTCAATGATATAGGTGATAGCGAAAACTTCACCCCATTGGAACATCGGAGAACTATCTTCAGGGGCGGTTCGACAGAACCAACTTTGCCCATGCTCTTGGATAAAGTCGACTCTGCTGCCGGGAGAATCGTAGGTGAAAATCGTGTTGATGTGTTTTAACGAATCTTCAATCGTTTCGAACTCGGTAAATTGATGCAATACGTATGGGATGATTCTTTGTTTAAAGGCGAGGGCGAGTAGGTCTGTAAAGCGAGAGACGCCGAGTTGTGACGACGTTAGATAAATCAGTCGTTTAATCGATTCTGATGGCACAAAATCGCTTTCAGACTCGATAAGATCAGGCGGCAAACCCGAATCCTTTAGCAATTTATGTAGGTCAAGTCCGTAGTCAGTAAAAACTTGAACCAGTATTTTTGCGTAATTGGTTTGAATTACAGGCACTTGGTAAGTGGCGTCAACCATATTTCAACAGTCCTTGTATGCAATTGCATTATTTAGACACGCGTATCATTTAGCGTGTTTAGTTTAATAAATCTAACCCTATTTACTTGAGTTTTCCATGGTCGGGTTTATTTTTAAGGTATTAATTTTGTTGATGTTAGTTATTTAGAAGGGAGTCCCATGTCTGAAGTCACAGGGAACAAGCAAGACGATAGTGAAGAAGTTACTCAACCAAAAAACGGAAAAGACAGGGTAAGAAAGGTCACGAACTACCTCCTATTTTTTGTGGCATTTACGCTGCTATTCAGTGTAATCGCTGATCGTATTATTCCAATCACTGATAATGCACGCGTGAAGGGTTATATCGTCCCGATTAAACCAGAGGTGTCGGGCAAAGTTTTGGATATTTTAGTCCAACCGAATCAATTGGTTAATCAAGGTGATACGCTCGCCATTCTTGATGAATCGGATTACCGAATTGCCGTTGCACAAGCTGAACAAAATCTCGAAATTGCCGGGCAAAATGTTGGTGCACAAACAGCGAGTATTGCTTCTGCACAGGCAAAGCTTACGTCAGCGATTGTTGAAAGACAAAACACCAAGTTGCAAGCTAAACGTGTATTGGAGATGGCCGACAAAGGTGTGGTATCTAAATCTGATGCAGACAAAGCTAGGGCAGCTCTAGCAACTTCTCGAGCGGCTGTTGTTAATGCAGAGGCGGATCTTGAAGGTGCGAAACAACAAATGGGTAAAGAAGGCGAAGAAAACAGCCAAGTGAAAGCCGCATTACTGGCGTTGGAGCAAGCTCAATTAAACCTAGAACGTACGGTTATTAAAGCGCCGACTCAAGGTGGTGTGTCTAATTTCAGTTTGTCAGAAGGTTTCTATGCATCTGCAGGGCAAGCCATTATGACGTTTGTTTCTACTGAAGATATTTGGATTGAAGCCTACTTCCGTGAAAACAGCCTGGGTAATGTCACCGTGGGTGATGAAGTGGAAGTCGCTCTCGATTTTGCTCCGGGGCAAATCGTTAAAGGCCGAGTGAGCAGCATCGATTGGGGTGTGGACTGGGGGCAAAATGATCAAGCGGGGAAACTTGCTCAAGCGAGTCAGCAAACAGGCTGGTTACGTCAAACTCAGATGCTTCCTATCATGATTGAATTTGAACGCGATGATATGCAAGGAATGTTGAGAGTTGGTGGGCAAGCGGACGTGATTGTTTACAGCGGTGATAACTTTGTTTTCAATGCGATAGGCAAATTGTGGATTCGATTTATAAGCGTATTGTCTTATGTCCGATAAGCCCATTCTCGACCAACAAACACAGCAACGGATCCTGCGTTACACCGTTGGGGTCACGTTGGCTGTATTTTTGGCGGCGTGGATCAATTGGCCATTGGCATTTGTGGCTCCTGTATTCACAGCCAAGTTCTTAATCGATAAGCCAGATCTCCATAAAGAAACCGTCTACGAGCTGTTATTGGCCGTGGTGGTGACCATGGGGTTGGGCTTGTTGTTATCTCGTGGAATCACACACTACCCAGTCCCTCTTTTGATTTTAGTGGGCTTGATGATGCTTTGGGGTTACTACTTATTCGTTGATCCTAAATGGAATTTGTTTGCAACGATTCTGTTGATCGCAGTGCTCATGTTGCCGTTCATGGCCATTTCTAATCCGGGTGTTTCCGTATTATTAGCATCGGGCTTGGCAACCTCAGGTGTGGTTTCGGTGACGATTTTTGCACTCGTACATTTCTTTTTTCCGGAGCCTAAATCTGAATTCTCAGGGTTCGCCGCAGCACCACTCGAAAAGAAACAGCGTTGGTATGCGGCCTTTAGGGCGATGATTATCTCCTATCCAGTAGTTTGTTTTTTCTTTATTTTTCAAATATCTGAAGCTTTACTGACAATGATGTTCATTGCCTTGCTATCGTTGATGATTACGTCAGAGAAGTCGATAAAGTTGAGCGCTTTTCTGGTGATAAGTAACGGTATCGGGGGATTGCTGGCGATTGCTGCTTTTTCAATTCTTTCTATAGTACCCAACATTGTCTTCTATTCTTTGTTTATAGGACTTATTGCCATTCTTATGGCTACCAAGATCTACACGGTTCCTGAAAAAGCACCTATTTTCGCCACTGTATTTAGTACCTTACTGGTACTGGTTGGTAGCACATTGATGAGCTCCGGTGACATCGATAGCAACACATTCATACGCATATTCCAATTAGTGTTAATTGGCATATATATGATTTTGGCTTCACTCTTCCTTGAAACTAGGAATTGGAAGTTCTTACAAAATCAGCCTTAATTTTGCTCTTACAAGGACGTCTCATGAAGTTAACCGATGATTTTTCAAAACAGGCGATAGACGCTGCCATCAAGATCGCAGCGATAGCCATGCTTGTGTATTGGTGTTTTTCTATTTTGCGCCCATTCATTCTTTTGGTGATATGGGGCGCGATCATTGCGACTGCGTTGTATCCAGTGGCGGTCGCAATTTCAAATAAAACCGGGATGTCGAAAGGCAAAGCCAGTGCATTACTGAGTTTCATCGGCGTGTTATTGCTGTTGATTCCACTGGTTGCGCTTTCTTCAGGTATCTACACCAGCGCATCCGATTTGATGGCGGGGCTACAAGATGGAACTTTGTCACTGCCTAAACCGAAAGAATCTTTGCAAGACATCCCTTTGATTGGTGAAAAGGTCTATGCAACTTTGGTTCATGCCTCGAACAATATCGAGGGGGTGTTCATTAAGTATGCTGAAGAACTCAAGATATTCGCTTCAAAAGTGGCCTCAGTTTTAGGCTCACTAGGTGGTGGTTTCATTCAATTTATTATCTCGACCATTATTGCTGGCGCGTTCATGAGTAATGCCGATAAATGCCAAACAGGAGTCACTCATTTAGTGGCGCGTTTAACGGACGGCAAAGGTGAAGAACTGGTTCAGCTGTCTAAGTCGACCGTGCGCAGTGTTGTGCAAGGCGTGATTGGTGTTGCTGTGATTCAATCCATGATGTCGGCAATCGGTTTGGTGATTGCAGGCGTTCCTGCTGCTGCGTTTTGGGCGCTCGCTGTGCTGCTCATTGCAATAATCCAACTTCCACCGATTCTTGCTCTACTGCCTGCGATTATTTACATGTTCAGCGTTGAATCGACGTTAGCGGCGAGCTTGTTCTTAGTGTGGTGTATTTTGGTGAGCGGCAGTGACGCTATCTTGAAGCCAGTATTGCTAAGCCGTGGCTCTCATATTCCAATGTTGGTGATTCTGTTGGGCGCATTAGGTGGCATGGCGATGTCGGGCATTGTCGGCTTGTTTGTCGGTGCTGTGATACTGAGTTTAAGCTATGAACTGATGATGGCGTGGCTTGGGCTTGAAGAGAAAAACCAAGAAGAAACTGAGAAAAAAAACGCAGAGGTCGAGGAAAAATAGATGAAGCCAGTCTCTAAAGACGACAACTTCTACTTCTTGTTTTATGCATTGTTAGTGCTGTTTTTTGGCTGTGCAGTGATGCAACAGTTTTATCCGCAGGGTCAAAAGACCATTCTTTTTTTGATCATTATTACTTTGGCTGTTTCGATTGTGGGCATCCATAAAGAGCGAGCCTTGTATCGCTCTTGGTATGGTCTGCTATTGATAACCGCTACGGTGTCTGGGGTATTCTCATTTTTGGAGGACTATAACCTTTCGATAGTGACGTTAACGGCATTGGCGGTGTTTCTGTTCTCACACATTTATTCCGCTCTTAAACAGGTGATGCAAGCCACGAAGGTCACGCCCAATCACATTATTGGTTCTATCTGTATTTACTTACTGATAGGGCTGGCTTGGGCGACCATCTACTTGTTGATTCTGGAAATTTTGCCCAATGCATTTAATGGTTTGGAAGAAAAAATTTGGCTGACGAACCTGTTTAATGCACTGTATTTTAGTTTCATCACGCTAACCACCGTTGGATATGGTGACATTTCACCGGCTTTGCCCGTCGCACAGTTCTTCGTGTTTATGGAATCCATTATTGGCAGTTTTTATTTAGCCATCATGGTCGCGAGTTTGGTGAGTATCCGGCTTGCACAGTCTCAATCTCAATAGAACACATACAAAGAAGCCCAGCAGTAGCCGGGCTTTTTTTGTTTTACGCTTTTCAAAGTCAAACGTAGCTTTCAGGTTGAACTCCCTATGAGCTACGAATCTTAAGTGTTAGTGCGAGCTACAAATCTTAAGCTTCAGTGCCTTGAATCTTCTCTAGTTCAGCGATAGTCGTTTGCGATACAAGCTGACCATCCATGTAATAGCTCACGTTCTGACCATCTTTAATTCCAGTCAGCGTTGCGGTTTCGCCGCTTGTGTAGACAATGTCCATTTGAATGGTGTTTTCGTCGATTTTGATCATCTCACCAGTCTCAATGGCACGATTGTTTGAAATTGGCCCTACAGGCGCTTCTTTGAGGCTTGGATCAAGCTCATCATTCACTTTGAAGTGGGTATCTGTTTTGGTATCAAAGATGTGTGGCGAACCACTGATTGGGTTTTTACCCGTCCAGAACTCCAATGAGTTGAATACCACATAATCGGCCGCGGTAGTAATACCGTATACAGGTGCTAATAAGAAGTTCACACCAGCACGAGCATAACGGTTGTCGACAACTTCGACGTTAAATTTCATCACTTTCCCTGTTACGGCGTTACTACCGATACAACCAGTTAGCGCAGAAGCCAAAACCGTTAGTCCTACAATTTTAAGTGCAATCTTTTTCATTTAAGTACCTGTATAAGTTAGAAGTCTGTTTTGTTGGAACAGGTGTAGTATGGATTTTAATCGATGATCAGTTTTACCATTTAACGCCATCGGCGATATAAAATGGATTCGACTTTAGACACCAAAAGCCAGGCATCAAAAACTAGATATAGAAAAGCTAGATATAGAAAAGTTAGGTATAGATAAGTTAGGTATAAAACGTTGGGTATAAAAAAAGCGCGACCTAAAAGGGCGCGCTTCATGTTTTTTAAAGGAGTGTCGTGCTAATAACAGCGGCTACTTCATGACGTAGGTATAAGTCTTCACCGCAAGCCAGCGGAAAAATCGGAATAAAAGGGTTGTGGCTTTAACGGTAAACTTGGCGATTGATACCATTGCTTCTGCAGCAATGCTCATGCATTTATGTAAGTCAGAATCTTTGTATTCAGAATAGGTCATGGTTATTTCTCATTGTTATCTTTCATAAGTAAGTAATGACTCCTGTCTGGCTCTATACCCTGTGCGACTAATGTACGAATATTCGCCGGTTGAGACTTACCATTTAATGCCATATAGATTGAAAGTTAGCCGAAAGAGAAGACGTTGAGATAATTTAAGGACATACCTAGGTGTAACTCATGAAGTTACCAAGAAATCGTGGATAATAGTGGTATGATCGCGGGCTCAGCACCGTGAGTTATCAAGAATAGGAAAGAGAATGACTAACCTTACAGAGCAGCAAGAAGCTGCAATGGCGACGTTTAAGGAAAACTTACACCTTCCAAATGGTGGTTTTCATAAACTGATTATCGAGCTAAGTAAGGAATATCAGCTGCCTTTCCAAAAGGTTCGTGGCGTTTTAAAGAAAGCTCAAAAAGACGTCGAACGTCAAATACGCGAAGATTTTGCGAGTATCGATGATAGGGTTCTTAGCCAAGAGAATTGGGTGAACATTATTAAGTCAAAACTTGTCGAGCTGGCGGAAGATAATCAAACGGTGATGGATAAGCTGCAACTCAATCTGAAATATCAAAAAGTATTGTCGGCAACCAATGGTTCAATCGCAAGTGAAGACGAGCGTGACGAATTGATTGAAGAGCTGATTCAAGCTTATGAGAAAGAGGTGTTCAAACCTTTACTGGCGATGCTGCATACAACAAAGCTGTATTGGAAGTTAATGCTGGTGGATGAGACATGTAAGATGAATGAGGAGAATCGTGAGAAGTTCAGTGATTACCCTCAACACATGCAAGCTGCAGAACACTTATATACTCTTGATCAAAAGTTAAGGTCGATGCCGTTAACTTATTAGTCCATGAACGCAATGATAATGACTCATTGGTGATTCAGAGTTTGATATAAGTTGGTTTCAATAGAAGTACGATAACCTAGCTAGCGTTAGCCGCGTGTGAAATGCAAAAAGGGCTAGGTTTCTGATCTGTTTTACTTCTACTCTATTTTGTTCTGCTAGAGCGAATTGAGGGTGATATCTTTGACTTTTTTATATCTGTCGAACTAGATGGTGTTTCTTTTGTAGCCTTTGGGAAATGCTATAGGAGTGTGAAATGTCCTAGGGTGTTTCCGTTGCCTGAAACGATAGTTCCGATGCTTTCTCGTTCATTAAATTCAAAGTCGATGAGATAACTGTGATGTTGTAGCTTGGGCAATATGTGGCGGTGGAGTATATCGCTATTGAGCTGTCGAATCTCTGTGACCCATGAAATCTCTTCTTTGTGTAAGTCTATTTTAATCTTGAGCATTTATTACCTTTTAGTTTATTAACTGTTTTTTCGCGTGATAGTTGGTACCAATGGGTTTGTCTTGTTGTTCTGCGTGACATAACTGTGCCTTGTGTTTATTACATTTATATTTAAGTAGTCGATCTATTTTGAATTCGCTAAAAAGAAAGCAAATGATGAATAGAACGGTAGTGGGATCTGATTTAAAAGCTATTGAATGACTATCTAGGTGAAAGCTGACGCAGAGATGGTGTAACGAGGAATCGAGAACTGTCTTTGTGGAACTTGGACTTACTTTAGCATTAACAGCTCTATAGATTAGAGCCAGGAGGCGAACTATACGCCTAGTTTTTTAAATTACAACCCTATTTTCAATTAATTTTAAAAATATTTTTGATTGATTTATCATCATCTGTTGAGGATGAGTGAACGAAGGGGGTGTGATGAGTCATGTGTTTTTAACCCATCTGTGATTTTGCATCTAGTCGTATTCTTTACAATGAGTAATGTCAATTTAACGGCAAATTTGTAGATTCTTAAGTGGCTGTTATATAGCATCTTTACATTGTAAATTGTAATTCGAAGTTTTGGCTGAAGTCTAGTGACTTCAGGGGCTATGGCATGTGTTTACACTTAATGCTTATACACATATTAGTCGTGTTTACTTTTTACCTGCTCTACGGTTTAGCTTGTTTTTGCCATCTTTTTTTTCTCTCTAACTTATGATCATTTTACCCTTCGCCGCCTTTGTCATTTTTTGAGTCACTCTCAATTCTCTCCCGACTACGCAAAACATGAATACCCACTTTTACGTTTCTGAATAACAAAATAGTTGTGCCTCAATTTTATCGCAAATATAATTGATAATAATTATCACTTGCGTTACAAGTTTGTTGTCAATTCAATGGCAAACTTTAAATTATCGTTATTTAGCAGTTGTGTACTCCCCATGCTCATTTATGAGTAGTGTGACTTTTATTGTCATGAGTGGTGGTTTATCTCAATGGCAAAGGAAGAAACATGAAGAAAACTATTAATTCAGTTCGCCAGTTACTGAGTGGACTTGCCATCGTTCTTGCATCGTCTTTGATGATGACCGTTCAAGCGGAAACCGTGACTATTGAGCACGTAAAGGGCACAGCACAGTTTGATGAAGTACCACAACGAGTGGTGGTTCTTGGCTTTGGTAGCTTGGATGTGTTGGATAAAATTGGTGTGAAACCAGTAGGCGCGCCTCACAGCCTAATGCCTGATTACCTTTCGTCATACAAAGAAACGACGGCGAATACTGGCTCGTTGAGCGAACCTGATTTTGAAGCTATCTACATGTTGAAACCTGATGTGATCATCGCGGAAAACCGTATGCTTAAGGTTTACGACAAGCTGGCGCAAATTGCTCCGACCATCATGTTCTCTATTGAGGGCGACAAGTACTGGGCTGATGCTCAACAAAACTGGCGCGCACTCGGCCAGCTGTTTAATAAACAAGCAGAAGTGGAAGCGATCATCACAGAGACTCAAGATTCGATTGCAGCGGTAAACGATAAAGTAACCTCTGGCGAAACCACTGCGATGATGCTGATGAACAACGGCAATAACATTGCGATGTTCAACAAAGGTAGTCGCTTCTCAATCATCTTTGATGACTTCGGATACGTTGAATCAAAGAGTGCGACAGTGGCTCCAATTAAAGGGACACACGGTAACTTAATCTCGTTCGAATACATTGCCGATGCAAAACCTGAAGTACTTTATGTTCTCGACCGTGAAAAAGCGATTGGTAAGTCAGAAGGTCGCGCACAACAGCTGTTTGATAACCCATTAGTTGCGTCGACACCTGCAGCGCAGCAAGGCAACATCGTTTACCTTGATTCAAGTGCTTGGTATTTAGCGGGTGGTGGCGTGACAGCGATTCACAGAATGTTGGGTGATATTGAACGCACGATTCAATAGTCACCAACCATTAGATTTCCGGGCTTATAAGAACGTTCTTATAAGCCCTTTTTCACTTTTCATACGGACTCAAAGAGCCCTACCTTTAGTATTATTTCTATGTTGAAACCCGTTGCCGCTGCTGTATTTCTTGTTGTGTTATGCGTTACGTCGTTAATGATTGGGGTCGCTGAAATCAGTTTTAGTGACTTCTTCAATGGCAACCAACACGCCAATTCCATTTATGTTGTTAGTCGGATACCTCGACTGTTCGCGATCGTGCTAGCTGGGGCGGGTTTAAGTGTTGCTGGCCTTATCATGCAACAGATTGTTCAGAACAAGTTCGCTGCACCTTCTACGATGGGCACGATTGATTGTGCCATGTTGGGTTACATCGTCGGTATTCTGGTGCTGGGTAATGCCGCTCAATGGAGCTACTTAGGCTTTATCTTTGCGTTTGCGGTGTTAGGCACCATGTTGTTGGTTCGCTTCTTACAACACCTCAAGTTCAAGAATGCGGTGTTGGTGCCTTTAATTGGCATCATGTATGGCAACGTTGTCTCATCTCTAACAACCTTTATTGCTTACAAATACGATTTAGTACAAACCATGTCGGCATGGACAATGGCGAACTTTGCGAGTGTATTGCAAGGCAGCTATGAAATCCTTTACCTCGCGGTTCCTGCATGTGTGTTGGCTTATTACTTTGCGAGTCAGTTCAGTGCGGCAAGTATTGGTGAAAGCTTCGCAAAAAACATCGGCCTCAATTATCAAAAGATCGTTTTCATTGGTGTTGCTCTTGTCGCGATCTGTGCCTCTTCGGTGGTGATGATCGTTGGTGTTATCCCATTCCTTGGCCTTATCGTGCCGAATATCGTGTCGTTGATGATGGGCGATAACATGAAAAAGATTCTGCCTTGGACAGCTTACTGGGGCGTGATCTTGGTATTGGCCTGCGACTTGTTAGCTCGAATCGTCATCTTCCCTTACGAGATTCCAATCTCAATGGTAATCAGTGTCTTTGGCGGTTTGATTTTTATCTACCTAATCATGAGAGACAAGTCGAATGCGTGATTCAGTAAAAATTGCGATTCTGGCTATCGCGTCTTTGGGGATGGCGGCAGTATTTGTGGGGCAGGGGCTTACGTGGGATAACTACGAGTTCTTCTTGTCTCTGCGACTACCAAAACTGCTGTCGATTGTGTTGGCGGCGGTGGCGATTTCTGCATCGTCATTGGTTTTTCAAACCATCACCAATAATCGAATTCTAACCCCTTCAATTTTGGGTTTTGACAGTTTGTACATGCTGGTGCAGACAGTGCTTCTGTTTGTGTTTGGTGGTACTAGCTTTTGGGTAATTGATGCAATCGCGAACTTTTCATTGTCTGTGACTGTGATGATCTTGTTCTCGTTTGCGCTGTTCCATTTTTACTTCAAGAGTAAGCGAAACAACGTATTTACACTGTTGTTGATTGGTATTGTGTGCGGCAGAGTATTCTCAAGCTTGGCTAACTTCCTTGCGATGTTGATTGATCCGAACGAGTTTGCCGTGCTGCAAAATGTGATGTTCGCGAGCTTCAATAACGTGAAAGGTGAACTGGTTTACCTCAGCCTTATTCCACTGGGTTTGAGCTTGCTTGGTCTGTGGTTGTTGGCTCCCAAGCTTGATGTGCTTTGGCTTGGTGTTGATAACGCGACAAGCTTGGGCGTGAACACCAAGCGATTGACTCAGATTACCTTAGTGATTGTGTCAGTGATGGTCGCGGTATCGACGGCTTTGGTTGGCCCTGTGCTGTTCTTTGGTTTGATCACCGTGAGCTTAGCGCGTCAGATATTCAAATCTTATCAACATCGCGTGCTTATCATCGCGAGCAGTTTGTTAGCGGTCGTTCTATTGGTTTCAGGCCAATGGTTTATCGAAAAAGTAATGGCGTTTGAAACCACTGTGAGCGTGATCATTAACTTGGTCGGCGGTTTGTATTTTATGTTCTTGTTGTTACGCACCAGAATTCAGTAAAGGTAGTAAGTAGTGATTAAATTAACAGGTTTGAGTAAGAAGTATGGCAAGACACTTGTGGTGGATGATGCCAGTGCCATGTTCCCGAAAGGGGAAGTGACTTCTATCATTGGCCCAAATGGTGCGGGTAAAAGTACTCTGCTTTCAATGGCAAGCCGCTTAACAGAAAGTGATGCGGGCGAGGTCGTTATTGGCGATAAGTTACTGGCTGAATGGGATACCAAAGAGCTTGCGAAGCACCTTGCCGTGTTAAGACAATCAAACAACATCAATATGCGATTTACGATTCGTGAGCTGGTCTGTTTTGGGCGTTTTCCGCATTCCCAAGGTCGCTTGAAAGACGAAGATCATAAGATCGTCGATACAGCGCTAGAACACCTTGGCATTACCGATATCCAAAACAAATACCTTGATGAGTTGAGTGGTGGTCAGCGTCAAATGGCGTTTATCGCGATGGTTGTGGCGCAAGATACAGATTATGTGTTCCTAGATGAACCACTGAACAATCTTGATATTAAACACTCGGTCGAAATCATGCAGACGCTGCGTCGTTTAGCGCATGAGTTCAATAAAGCGGTGGTGATCGTGATTCACGACATCAATTTTGCTTCTTGTTACTCTGATAACATTGTCGCGATGAAGAAGGGCCAAGTGGTTAAGTCGGGTAAGGTCTCTGAAGTGGTTGAAAAGTCAGTGATGGAATCGATCTACGAGATCCCATTTGAGATTCGCGAGTTCGATGGCGTTCGAATCTGTATGTATTATTCAGGTTGTTAGATTACTGGGTCTCTAGCCTGCTTAACCCCTTAGTTACCGAAATGAAAAGAGCTCCCATATGAGGAGCTCTTTTCGTATGGTTCATATGTCCAAGACAGCATATTCCCTCTTGTGTTATACGCTAATCTCTGCCGTATTTTTGACATCAGACGAGGATCAAACCGTTAGTTTGATGTCACTCGAAGATCGACTCTTCATTTTTAACAATCATTTGTCATTTTCATGTTGAGAGGTACGAAAACCCATCTACACTATGTTTATAACTGTTTGATTTTTATAAGAGGTGTCAATGAGTCGTAAACCTATAGTGTTAGTCGTGGATGACACCCCAAGTAACTTAGATGTGTTAACGGCAATCCTCAAAGATACCTATCAAGTTAAGGTCGCGATTAACGGTACTATCGGTATCAAAATAGCGAAGATGGTGCCGCAGCCAGATCTTATTCTCCTTGATATCATGATGCCTGACATCGATGGCTACGAAGTGTGCCGTCAATTAAAAGCTCAGCCAAATACTGCGCATATCCCCATTATATTCGTTACCGCAAAGATTGGCCCTGAAGCCGAAGTAAAAGGCTTGTCCTTAGGTGCTGTTGATTATTTAACGAAGCCAATTACACCTGAAATTGCACTACAACGTGTAAAAACCCATATTGCTCTTTATGACCAGCAACGAGCTTTGTTTAGTCAGGTGAAAGAGAAAACCCAAGAGATCAATCTCGGCAAACTAGAAACGCTCAACATATTGGGTAGAGCCGCTGAATTTAAAGATAACGAAACAGGCATGCATGTTATGCGCATGAGCCATTATTGCGAGATATTAGCCAAAGCCTTGGGCATGACAGACGAAGATGCCGAGACCTTACGTGATGCAGCGCCGATGCATGATATTGGCAAGATTGGCATTCCTGACAGTGTGTTACTGAAGCCAGGTAAATTGGATGCCGATGAATGGACTACCATGCAGAAACACGTCGAGTTCGGTGTTGAAATCCTTGGTAGGCAGGGCGATTCCAAACTGATGCGTATGGCCATTCAAGTCGCGCAGTATCACCATGAAAAGTGGGATGGCAGTGGTTACCCAAACCAGATAGCCGGCGAAGATATTCCATTGGTCGGACGAATTGCGGCCGTTGCTGACGTATTTGATGCCCTGACAGCAGAGCGTCCTTACAAGAAGGCTTGGAGTGTCGATGAGGCGCTGAGCTTGTTTGAAGAACAGAAAGGCAAGCATTTTGATCCGACTATCGTCGATCTTTTTTTCGTCAACTTGCCCGAAATACTAGCGATTAAAGAGAAATTCAAAGATGAATAAGCGCTTTGTTATATGGATTAAGCAGTGCTTTATACTCATTTCTAGTTTGTTGTTTCTTCTCATTGGTTTACCACATGCTCATGCCGTGAGTGTTAGTGAAGATGATTTAACCCGGTGGTTAGAAAGTAAACCTAAAGTGACCTTTATCGCGCTTTCCAGTCATTATCCTTATTCGTTTATTGATGATAAAGGGGAGGTGTCCGGTATCATTCGGGATTGGGCGAACGAGTTTGAACTTAATTATGGAATTGAGACGGATTTTATAAGCGTAAACTCTAATTCTGACGCGAAACAAGCGCTACTTGATGGGAAAGGAGATGTTTTCCCTTTCCAACAGTTTGATCCGAGCGAAGGTGGGCGATTTCTCGCTACTAATCCTTACATCCCTTACCAAATCGCGGTGATTCTTCCTACCGACGACCCTACCACCGACAACATTGAGCAGTCCGATAAGCGGCGTATCGCCATGGTTCAAGATAGTATCGATCTAGAAAAGTCGGGGGTACAACTCAGCTCAATCGAAAGAGTCCAATTTGATACTGCGATTGATGCTATCCGAGCACTGGAAGATGGTTCAGTCGATGGGATGCTCGCCGAGCCCGTTACAACATTAAATCTTGCTCACAAGAGTGGTGTATACAGTTTAGCGGTCAATTACGTTCTCGACCGCTGGAAATACATAGAAGCTGCAATGGTTGTTCGTACTAAGGACACCGAATTGCTTGCTTTGTTAAACCAACAAATCGCAACGTTTGATATTGGGAAGAAAAACCGGATTCTATCGCATTGGTTAAAAGACTCACCCTACCGGACTCCAGTTAAAGGGGTATTTGGTTTTGGTAATCCACCATATATGTACCCGGATAGCACTTCTGTCGGTATCGAACACGACATTATGCAAAGGGCTCTAAACAATATGGGCTATCGATTAGGTGACGTTGTCACGCTGCCTCGTAGTGCTGCGAATCAAGCCATCGATAACAATAGTTCGATATCGTTTGTCTCAGGGATACAGGCTGACGGGTCTTCAGTGCACTTTTTGAGTGATAAAGTCATGGGTGTTGAGTTCGTGCCCGTTTCGTTAAAAAGACGTAACTTGAATCTCAAATCTGCCAAAAACCTGTCTTTAGGTGCTTTGTTATTCGATGAAACATCACCAATAAAAAATTCTGTCGAACTACTTAAAGATAAGGTGAGCATCGATCGAATTGAAGATATTGATAGCTTAGAGTCTGCATTTTCTCAACTACGAGCACAAAATGTTGACTTGTTAATGGTCGAAAAACGGGTATTAAGATGGTTTGTGACAAATACTCGTTTCATTGAAATGCGTGAAATCGAACTACACGAAGATTTTAAAGTCGACTATCCAATTTATGTTGATTTTAGAACGCCCAAGTTAAGAGACAGTTTTAACGAAGCGATTAAATATTTAAAGCAAACTGATGATGAGTTTGAACAGATACTTGAAACCCAAGTTAAGAATGATCTTACTCCTGTACTTAGAAAAGCCGATATTATCGCTCAAATATCCGCTTACTTTATTGTGAATGACCGCTTCGAAGAACTCCCTAAGATCTTTGACATATTCGATGCTGAGCACACATTCAAGGTTATTTCTGCTCAAGCGGATAATAATAAACGACCGATTGAATCTTGGTATTTAGGCGAAGTATTAGATTCTTCACTGAGTAAAAAGAATACGTCTGAATTATCATCTGTTACCAAAGGTGCTGGTTATAAAACGCAAACAGGAAGTATTAATGCGGGCTTCATGACATTTTATTTTGATGTCAATTCGGTTGAGAGTAATTATGTGTATTTCCCTTCAATTGACCAATTTGAGTCGTTTGGTGAAGGAGCTCAGCGTTATATCTCAGATGTTTACCAATCGAACAGCCTGACTGGTGAACTTCTTAACCTAAGTCAGAAAGAGCGTCAATGGATCAAGGATCATCCCGAACTAAAGATAGGTATCGATCCAAACTCATTACCTTATGAAGCTTTGTCAAACAAGGATGAATATATAGGGATGATTGATGATTACCTCAAGTTAATTGAACAAAAAACCGGACTGCGTCTTAGTCATGTCGACGTTGAAAGTTGGCAAGAAACTCGTCGCCTCGTTGATCATCGACGAGTACATTTAGTGTCAGCTGCGGTTGAGAATCGCTCATTAGGCGAAAGTGTAAAGCCAGCAAAAGCGCTATTCTCTAGTCGCCTTGCGATAGCTTCAAGGCGTGATGTAAATAGTATTGTGCTTAAAGAGGCTAAAGGTTGGAAGCTTGGAATATTAGCCAGTGGTGCTAATACCGAAGCCATTGTTGAAAGTTACCCAAATATTGAATGGGATCTTGTCGAATCCACCAAAGAAGGGTTGGATCGAGTTGAATCTGGTGAGCTCGATGGATTTATTGATACTGTCGATGTGTTGAATTATTTGATCAATTCATTTGGTTATCGAGGTATCGGAATTATTGGTCGATTGGATTTCTTTTTGTCGCCGACCTTACACGTCATTAAATCAGAGCCGTTATTACTGTCTATTGTTAACAAAGCAATAGGAAGTATCTCTGCAGAAGACCACCAAAAAATATCCGCTAAATGGGCGGCACCTAAAGCGATTGAAAAAGTTGATTACCAACTCGTTTATACCATCTCGGTATTTTCCGTGGTGATAGTGTTGTTGATTGTATTTTGGAATAGGAAATTATCCAAGCAAATCATTATTGCCAATAACGCTACCGAAGCACTTCGTAAAGCACAAAATCAGCTTTACAACATTTTGAACACGTCCCCTATAGCTGCGAGTGTTATTGTCGACGAACAAGTTCGTTATACGAATGATACGGCGAAACGTCTTTTTGGAGTAGAGCGAAGAGAGCTCTCTTCTATTGATGTTGAAGTCGTTTACAACACTTTATCCGATCGTGATACTTTGTATAAAGAACTGAATCTTAACGGTAAGGTTGTGAATCGGGAGTTAGTGCTTCGGAAATTTGATGGCAGTCGTTTTGTCGCCCTTGTTAGTTACTACCTACTCGAGCTTGATGGGGAAGTCGCGACTCTATTTTGGGCTTTTGATATTTCAGAAATGAAACGCCTAAATGAACAACTAGAAGAAGAGAAAAAGCGAGCCGATTTGGCGAGCCAAGCCAAATCTGAATTCTTAGCTAACATGAGCCATGAAATAAGAACGCCGATGAACGCGATTATTGGTTTATCTTATCTAGCGATTGGGGAAATATCTAATCCGGTCGCTCGAAATTATATTGAGAAAGTGCATCGTTCGGGTCATTCATTATTAACTATCATCAACGATATTCTTGATTTCTCAAAGATAGAAGCGGGTCAGCTTGTTATCGATAGTATTCCATTTGATCCTGTAACGACATTCAAAGATGTGATTGAGTTGATGGAGTCGAAAGCAATCGAAAAGCAGCTGAATTTATCAATGTCGATTGCACCGGGACTAGAGACGCCAATGCTTGGTGACCCATTGAGGCTATTTCAGGTAATCCTGAACCTTATTGGTAATGCCATTAAATTTACAGAGCATGGGCAAGTAACCTTAGCCGTTGAACTGGTCAAATCTGACGAGAACAGTGTGAGTATGAAGATCATTGTTTCTGATACCGGGATAGGCATATCAGAAGAGAACCTACATAAACTATTTCAAGCGTTTAGCCAAGCAGATAGTACCACCACGCGCAGGTTTGGGGGCACAGGTTTAGGGCTTAATATCAGTCAAAAGCTTGTACAAGCCATGGGCAGTGAAATTTCAGTAGTGAGCATATTGGGACATGGCAGTGAGTTCTCTTTCCCTTTGACGTTACCTAGATCGAACACAGAGGAACTCGCGGACTTTAAGTCGCAAGAACTTAAACTGGATTATCATATTGAGTTTAAAGGACAAAGGGTGTTGTTGGTTGAAGACAACGAGCTGAACCAAGATTTAGCTCTGGCATATTTTAGTCGTGCTAAATTGAATGCTGATCTAGCCGAAAATGGCGCAGAAGCCGTGGCGTTAGCTCAAACTAACGATTACGAAATGATTTTTATGGACCTTCAAATGCCGATTATGGATGGCTTTGAAGCGACGCGTCAGATCCGTGAGTTTGATTCGCAGGTTCCTATTATCGCGATGTCCGCCAATGTGTTTGCTGATGCGAAGCAAAGAGCAAGAGACGCAGGTGTAACGGACTTCTTAGACAAGCCGATTATCATCGATAAAGCGACTTCTTTGATCATCAAATACATCGTGCCGGAGGTGATGGTAGAAGGGAAGGTAGCGTCGTTAGATGGGCAGGCAGAACAACTCGAAGACCTAACAAGTCAACCTAACAGCATTAATGTGATCAGTGTGTTTTCTCAGCAACGATTTGAACAGCTCACTCATCATGATGCGGAACTTCAAAACAAACTGGTTGGGAAGTTCCATAGCAGTGCGCCAAGTATGATGGTTGATGCGTTTGATAATTTGGCACAAGACGATTGGATTACGCTGGAAAGAAACCTGCATACTTTGAAAAGTATGGCAGCGTCGATTGGCGGCCTCCGGTTTGCTGATTTGATGGGGGAGTTAGAAGATAAAGCTCACAATCGTTTGTGTGATGATCAAGCCCTCAGAGAAGGTGAGGTGAGGTTAGTTGAGCTTATTACAGCAACGGAAAGCCTGATTGTGACGCCACAAGTAGAATACATGAGTGAAGCGAGTGCGATGGGAGCCGTGGTCAAAGAAGATCAAAGGGTTAAGCTGCTCTCGCTGCTGGAAGCTTATGATAACGATGCAACGCAATACGTGGCCGAGTTACTTGCAGAGTATCCAAATTCTGTCGCGCTTAACGATGTGCAAAGTGCGTTAGATAATTATGACTTCGAGCGAGCGTGTGAGGTTCTCAATACCTTGGAATAAGCCGCTTTGCTTAGTCGGCATATAACAGTTGCTGTCTTATAGCGATTACTGTCTGAATAACAAGCACTTCAGTATTAAAGCCTTTAACCTTTTGGGTTAAAGGCTTTAAATTTAATCAACTAATCAACTAATCAACTAATCAACGCTTCTAACCACTCACGTTTTGTTTGATCAGATCGATAACTGTATCGTATCGGTGCGGCAGTTTTCTGTTTCGTTTTTGAACCAGATACAGTATTTCCTCAACCTCTACTTTGGGTGGCACAACGTGCAACTTGTCTCTTTCTGGGAAGTGCTCAACGGCGCCAGCCGGTAAGACGGTAAAGCCTAACCCTTTCGATACTGGCAGCAAGATCTGGTGAAGCTGATTGATGTAGCCAGATCTTGGTATTTCATTAACGTTGATGTTCGCGAGATCCTTGTCTCCACACAGATCGAAATACAAAGACAGGTAGTGAGCAGAATCTGGATGCGCAATAAGGCCAATGTCGTGCAGAACTTGTGGTGTTATCTCTAAGTGAGCCAGACTGCTGTGAACGATGAGGCAGAGTGCTTCTTTACCAATGACTTGGCTTTGATAGTAACTGTCGTTTGGGGAGTGCCTGACAATGCCGATATCGGTGGTACCTTGGATTAGGTCGTTCAATATCTTTTTGTTTGGAGCCGCTTCTAAGTTAATGCTCAGATCTTGGTGTTGCTGCTGAAGTTCAAGAAGCTTGGGATACAGACGTAAAGAGAGTGAACCCGAACAGGATAGATGACATTGCCCAGCATAAGGATTGTCAAAACTCAGAGATTCGAATAAATCTTCTTGGTCTTTTTCTAGCTTGAGCGCATAGCGATACATAATCCGACCCTGTTCGGTCAGCTCGAAGCTTTTATTTTCCCGAGAAAGCAGGTCACAATTGCAAGCTTGTTCAAGCTTCTTGATGTGCTGGCTCACTCCTGGTTGTGTCATGTACAACTTTTCTGCGGTTTGGGTGAAATGTCCAACTTCAACCAGAGTCTTAAATGTATTGAGCCAAAGTGGATTGATCATACTCACCTTCAAATGCTAAAGCCTATAAATAACAGAAAATTATTATTATCTTAAGTAATGATAATTTCAACTCTAGCGTCTTAAGTAACGCTAATCAAAGTCATATGGTGGTAACTATTTATATTCGTCTATTGGCCGCTTTGTAGAGTTGCTATGAGTAACAAAGTGTTGCGACTTTGTTGATTATTTGGTCTATTGACCAACTGTGCTCATATTTAGGAACGAAGATGAATAGAAATGTTTGGCTGCTCTCACTGTGTCAGGCCTTGTTGATGACGGGTAACATATTACTGATCTCTGTGATTGGCTTGATCGGCAAGCAGATTGCGCCCAGTGTGAGCATGATTACCTTGCCGGTTGCACTGCAGTTTTTGGGTTTAATGGCAGCCACTATTCCTGCGTCTCTAATTTCAGGTAAGTTAGGGAGAAAGCGAGGATTTAGCATTGGTAATGTGGTTGGCATTACAGGGGCTAGCCTTGCCACTTACGCACTGTCTCAGCAAAATTTCTATCTGTTTTGTTTCGCCACGTTCTTACTTGGGATAGGCATAGGTTTTGGCACGCTTTATCGCTTTGCTGCAATCGAGGTGTGTGATGAAAATGCCCGTCATCGAGCGATATCTATATCGATGGCTGGTGGCGTTTTAGCAGCAGTATTGGGGCCAAACTTGGCGATTATGTCTCAACAGTGGTCGCAAGATGGCTTGTACATTGGTGCTTTTGCTTCTTTGATTGGATTGAACATTCTTGCGTTACTCATCTTACAAACCATTCAGTTTCCTAAAGTCTCTTTTAATAGTCAGGCTCCCAAAGCCGATCCTTTAGGTGTGATCGTTAAAGCGCCGAACTTTATTGGTGCGGTCTTTGCAGCCATGGTTGCTTACGCCGTGATGAACATTTTGATGACGGCAACACCATTAGCGATGATTGGTTGCGGGTTCGACTTTACTAAAGCTGCTGGTGTGATTGAGTGGCATGTTCTGGGGATGTTTGTACCTGCATTTTTTACCGGATCACTTATCGAGAGGTTTGGCTCAAGAATGATGATCTTGGCAGGCGGGATTCTGTTCGTCGTCTGTATCGCGATTAACATTCATGGAGAATCTATTTGGCACTTCAGAGCGGCTCTAGTTGTGCTTGGTGTGGGTTGGAACTTCATGTTTATCGCGGCAACAGGTTTGTTTAGTCAGTCCTACCAATCGCAGAATAAAGCTAAGGCACAAGCGTTTAATGAATTTATTGTCTTTGGCTGTGTGACTATTACAGCGATGCTCTCTGGCTGGCTAGAATCGACAGCAGGGTGGCAGAACCTCAATATCTACGTATTACCATTCGTGTTAGCTGTTATCTTGCTGTTCGCATTTAGTGCTCGTAAATCGCGTATTCAAAAGCAGCCTGTGTGATGGCTCATCGAATGGTGGTTCAGTAAATTCGTTACTGTGATTAGAACCCTAGTATCTCGAACTACGACAAATAAAAAGCCCTACCAAATCGGTAGGGCTTTTGCTTACGGCTTAAATAATAACGTTTCCTTAAAACTGCTGTCTTGGCTCATGCTCGAAGACAACAGTGCTTAAGCTTGCTTGTAAGTACGCGTGATAGAGCCGCGTACTTATTTTGATGGTCTATCGTTTAAGACCTAAGACCTAAGACCTAAGACCTAAGACCCAAGATGAGCTACAGGTCGACCAAAATTGTCTTAGTCGTAATCCCACCTTGGTCATCGATTATCTTCAGTGTCACCTCGTGCTCTCCGTATGAAGGGAAGATTGAAGTGAATGTGCGACCTCGTTTCACCTTTCCGTTTGGAAGTGTCCACTCGGTATCAACAATACGACCATCGCTGTCTGAACTCGTAGACCACATGGTTACCCAGCGACCCAAGTGAATGTACTTTGCACTCGCTTCTGGAAGGGCGTTTGGAGATTCAACACTCACTACGGAGCTAAATGAATCGGTAGCGCCTTTGTCGTCAACAACAGTCAAGTTCACCGTGTATTCACCGGCTTGCTCGTAAGACCAAGTTGGTGCCACTTCGTTACTTGTTGTGCCGTTGCCAAAGTCCCATAGATAACTGGCGATCTCACCGTCTTGATCAGAACTGAAGTTACGTGCAGAAATGTTCAGGCCAGTGACATTGAGCTCGAAGTTCGCAGTAGGGGCGATGTTGTGTTGGCTTACTTTCGATAAGCGAACCACGCCGTATTCGTTGTTGTCACTCTGATTCACAATATCAACGGCTAAGCCAAACTCCGTTAGGATACGTCCTGAATCAGGCGCTTGTGGAGAGGTGTAATCTTGGTCGTCAGAGAAGCTAGCATTGCCAACCAAACTGGTATCTTCAAGTACATCATCGTCGCTGTTCACAAGACGCATTGGGGTATGATCTTTGAGTGAAAACGCAGCATCACGAACTTGATAACGAGTTTGAGCGACTTCACCGGATTTTTCCCAAGTCATGGCATTCTGGTCTGCATCGACCACACCTAACCAACCTTCACCTGGGTGTTTGCCTACCCAGTTATCAGTCAGCGACTCGTCTACGTACCAAATGATCAAACCTGGATCGAATGAGATGAGTTGGCCCATGCGTTTGATGTTGGCTAGACCTTCATCAACGTCCATGTGGCTACGCCATTGCAGTAGGTAGTAGTGTTGCGCTTGGTGGAATCCATTACTTAGCTTGTAGCCATTTAGGGCGAAGGTGGAGTTGCTTTCTCCATCGTCTATTAAGGTTACTTCACCATCCACGACCACACTGAGGTTATCCAAATAGAAACCTTCCATCGCCAAGCCACCATCGGTGATGTACTCAAACGAAAGCTCTACTTCTTGGCCTGCCCATTGTGAAACGTCGAACTCAGCGTCAACCCATCCGCCAGATTCGCCGCCAATAGCAGGAACGAGGCCAGTATTGTATGGGTCATCCATTGAGGTGATGTTGCCAGCTATTGCTTGTCCGTTGATTAGCACGCGAGCGAAGTCGTAGTCTTTCTCTATTTCATGCCACGCTTTGAACGAAAGCAATGCCGAATCACCCGCTGGAATCACCAACTTGCGAGTCATGCTATTTTTCAGATCATCGCCTTTTTGAGAGTGGAATGAATACTCTCCCTCAAAGGGTTTCAGACTTTCAATTTGCTTTTCAGGAAGATCGACCTTAATCATGTTCGGACGGCTGTTATCCGTTGTTTGGAACAGCGTATAAACTTGTGGGTTGTCTTCTAGGTCATCAATCGAGATTTGATCATCGTTAACCCAGCGACCACCAATCGATTTTTGTAGGAAGTGCTTTGCCCAAGAGCTGAATGCTGTTGGTTGTGTGCCACCAATTTTGCCAGCCCAGCTGCCTGAAGACATGATTGACCAGTAAGATACTGGTTCACCCTTGCCTGTGTATTGCGTGTCGTACTCGTCTGGTAAGCCTAAATCATGGCCATACTCGTGAGCACAGACACCAGCTGCGGCATCAATCGGTTGAATGGTGTAATCAAATGCCGCGTATTGGCCACCAAAGCGGTCGGGAAGCGAGCTAGAGGTACCTTCAAGCACATGTGTGCGACCAAGGTTGAATCGGTGAGACCAGATAGCATCAGGGCCTAATACGCCACCACCGGCTTCTTCGCCCACAGATGCGTGGAACACCATTAGATGATCAATCACACCATCGGGTTCACGAAAATTTCCGTCACCGTCGTAATCGTAACGATCTTCGATATCGTAATCGGCTAGGTTGATACTCGGATCTTGAGCCAATTGATTAAGCGCTTCACGAACCAGTTCCTGTGCGTTTAAGTCGTTGTCGGTGGTAGGGGAGTTACCACCATAGAATGACGCAGGTTTAGAGGCGCGATACCAACCTGCCGCTTGACCTGCAACGCTGTAACTATCACCTGATTCGCTTTGGTAATACTGACGCATCGAGATTAGGTTTTCGCCATTTGGCCCCGTGTAGCCAGAATTTGAAAACAACAACTCTTGATAATGTTCAGGGTTGTAGCTCTCGTAGAGCATTTGCGTGTGCTCTTCGGTCAGCTTGTTGTTATCCCAGTTCAAATCAGGGAAATCGACCAACAGAGCGAGTACTTTATCGGTACGCTTGGTGCCGACTTCCAAAGCAAAGACGCTGGCCTTTTTAACGCCAGATCCTTTCTCAATGGCTTTGAGTATTTTCGCTCGTTGCTCAAGTGCTTTTTTACCGAATTGAGCGTCGCCTTTAAAACCGGAATTGATCTTATTTTTTAAGTAACGGTCAAGTGCGTCGTGTTTTGCCACATCGGTTGCATCTTGGTCGACTAAGCCTTGTCTAACTAGCATTTCAATAAGTTTGTCTTCATTAACAACGCCTAAATCAATAGGTGTTTTTGCATAACTACTGACGCTAAATAGAGTAAGCATTGCTGAAGCCAACAATGTTTTTCTCATCATTTTCATTATATTTCCTTTTTATATTTCCATGTCGATATCAGTATCAACTGCCTTATTCGAATCAGTTGTCCGAGTCTGGCCTAATACACTCTTGTGGTGTCTTATTTAACTGACGTGTGTTTGTTGTATGTTTCGTACTTTCCATCTTTTTTATACTTTCTATTTCTTTTGTATTGGTTGTCTCTTTTCTATTTTTTGAATCAAACTGAGTGCTCTTTACTTTTTTAGCGTTTAGATAGATACGCAAAGCTTCTTGATTGCCCTCATAGGTTAAGCCAGGACAGATAACGCCTCGTTCAATCAATGACTTCAGCAATAGTTCGTCGTTCTCAATAGTGGAAGCCTGTGACAGTGAGGAAAAAATGAGAACCATTAAAGCCATTGTTTTGTGTGACATTCTTATATCAAGCCATCAGTTTTGATTATGTAACAAAATATATTTATAAAATTAACCAATCAAACGAATAATCATTACAAATCATTATTCGTTCCGGTTTCAACATTAAGAGTTAATATCAAATAAGGATGGTTATTTATTTTATTGTCAGTTATTTAGTAAGGTTGGGCGCATTAATAGCTGATAGTTTTAATATTTAATATCATCGTTAGGTAAATGGTTATTCTGCTTCAGAACGCTTTATACAAGGTGTGGAGTTAAAATTAATAAAACAAATTTTTTATTATCTATGTTTAAAAAATGCATGTAATAATTGAGTTATTAGTAAATACCCATGCTGAAATTATTTTCAGTGTTTCAAGGGCGTGAAATTTAACAATAGCGGAGGTGATAGGAGCACCAAGTCGTAAAAAAGAGCCCGTATTTGAGCTCTTTTCCTTTTATTCTCGTTGGCGATTTACTTATGACTGAGAGACATCACGATAAAAATAACGTTCACAAGTACGTGGATTCATGCGCTTAATGACGTTTGATATTAAGGCGATAACCAGCACTGAGAATACTAACCTTCCCCAAAATATGGTGTAAAAGTCAGCCCCAATTAACATGATCAAAAGTGTATCTTCAATCAAACTGTGGAGTAGATTGAGCAGCATGATTGCAGTGAATACATCTCTCGCCGAGATATGTCCCTTTTTAGCTTCATTGATCAATAAGCCGCCGCCAAACGAAAGACCAAGCGTGATTCCGATGATCGTTAAGTTGGTTGCGTCCTTGCTAATTCCTAGCAGTCTCAAGAAGGGTCTTAACAATATTGCCATGAGCTTTTCAACGCCTAGAATCTTTAAAATCTTGAGTAGCAGTAATAGTGCTGAAATGACGATGAAGATAACAGCAAAACTTTTTAGCTGCTCAATAGCCCATCCAAGATAGCTCGTGTCTCCAGATACTTCAGGCTGCCAAAGCACGGTTGCTGGGTAGTTGAGCAAATCCCCGTCTTGATAACTGAGATTGAGTAACCATGCCAGCACCAAGCTACCACCGACCCTCACTGATAGCGTAGCCAGCCAACTCACACCCGCCTTTTTAGCTATTGCACCCTCAATCGGTAATGAATGCGCTAGTAGCATCATGCTGCCTAAAACCGAGGCTTGAGCAACCGTTAAGGGAGCATCGGAATTAATAAGAATAATCAGCCCCGCATAGATGTTAGTGAGTATGGTGGTTGCCCATACCAAGCCCATTTCTTTCGGTAATCCGACGCTTTCCATTATTGGGCTTAGCCATTCGCTAAGAATCACGACGCCGCCAAGTTCTTCAACGACCTTTATCACGATGATGATTGGAATCATGATTCGGAAAAGAGTCGAGGTGACATCGAAAATCTCTCTGAGGAGTTCTTTAAAAAATTGATAGATTGATTTCATAGTTACGACCATGGTTCGATTGTTTGGAATGAGAAGATCTTACCTTGATTATTGTGATGGTTATTTCAAAATCCACATCAATATTCGACTCGAATTTTTTATTTGTCGTAGTATTCGAAATTATTAGTCATGAAATTAGAGTATTGAGAAATTATGGAAATTGATCGTATAGATAGAAATATTCTCGTTGAACTGCAGAAGAATAACCGAATCCCAAACCTCACATTGGCTGAGATGGTTGGGTTATCGCCTCCGGCTTGCTTAAAGCGAGTGAAACGATTGAGAGAGGAAGGCGTGATTGTGAGTGATGTGTCTATTATCAACCCAGAGCTTACAGGCAGTAAGATGACTTTGGTTGTGTCCGTAGAAATGGAACGAGACCGAGGGGATATTTATCAAATCTTTCGCCATTCTATTTCTAAGGCGTCAGAGGTCACGCAGTGCTATCAGATATCGGGCAGTTTTGACTTTATGTTGATTGTGACGGTCAAAGACATTCAAGCCTACGAAGATTTTGTTGAACGAGTACTGCGCAAAGACTTAAACATTCGCAAGTTCCATACCTCTGTTTCAATGAGAACCGTGAAATTTACCACTGCAGTTAACTTAGATGAGTCATGACCGCTAATTTGAGAAGAGAAAAGGCGTGAAGCTTTGAGCTTTGTGAGGTGTCAGGCGTATTTTTGTATAAATAGCAGGCATTTACATAAAATGTGACGTTCATATTTTGTCATAACTTTAATAATTGTATATATTCCTCGCCTAAAACAATAATTAACAAAAGTTAATATAAATGACTGTCAGTTCATCTTCTCAATCTCGTGAAACGCTTCTAAGCGAAAACGAACAACTTGTCTCGACTACCGACCTTAAAGGTGTGATTACTTACAGTAATGATGCTTTTTGTCGCATTGCGGAATACAGCCAACAAGAGCTGCTAGGGCAACACCACAATATCGTGAGGCATAACGATATGCCGAAAGCGGCTTTTGCTGATATGTGGGTTAACCTAAAGCAGGGTAAAGCGTGGCGCGGTATCGTAAAAAATAAAACCCAATCTGGTGGTTACTACTGGGTTGATGCTTACGTTACCCCTATTTATGATGGCGGGAAGGTGAGTGGCTACCAATCGGTTCGTGTTAAGCCTAAAAACGAATGGGTACAAGTCGCGGATAAGGCTTACCAAAGCTTATTGAAGGCTGAGAGGTCGGGTCGTCAATGGTCGTTGCAGATCAGTGACAGTGTTCGTTACGCAGTGTTACTAGGTTCTTTAGCAGCCCCTTTGATTTCAAACCTAATCGAAGTAGGGCAAGTATCGCAATGGTTGTTGAGCTTACTTCCTGTTTCCGCATTAGCATTGCTTTTCCGACAAGAGCTCATTGATACTCCATTGCAGTTAAAAAAGCTGCAATCTAAATTCGATAGTGTCAGTCGCCTTGTCTATTCAGGTAATAGTCAGTTCTCTGTTGCCGACTTTCACTTAAAACTATTGTCTGCAAGAATCCGCACCGTGTTAGGTCGCATGACAGACTCAGCCAAGCCACTACAGGATTTGGCGGACAACCTGAATGCCACGTCATTTGAAGTATCAGAAGCCTTAGACCAACAAACAAAAGACATTCTTCAAGTACGAGAGGCGACTGAAGAGGTTGAAGTAACTGCGAACGAGGTCTCTTATCGTACAGAAGAAGCGCACCAGATTGTTGATGTAACTTTGCAAACCTGTGCTGGTGCTAAAGAGAGCATTAATCAAACCCATCGAAATTTAGAAAGCTTAGCTTCACAGGCTGAAAAGGCGACTCAAACAACTTACCAATTGAGCGATCAAGCGCAGAGCGTAAGTAAGATAATGGAAGAGATTGGTGGAATCGCCGAACAAACCAACTTGTTGGCACTAAACGCAGCAATTGAAGCGGCTAGAGCGGGCGAGCAAGGACGAGGCTTTGCCGTTGTTGCCGACGAAGTACGTGCGCTATCAGGTCGTACGTCAAAGGCTACGGTTCAGATCAAAGAGAGTATCGACACCATGTTAGCGACGATTGAAGGTTGGCAAAAGGATATCCTGGCCAATCGAGAGCAAACCGACGCGTGTGGTGATGTGGCGAAGGTGAGTGCAGAGCGCTTGTCTGAAGTGGAAACCTTGATGCAATCAATGAACGAGCTGATGCAGTCTGTCGAAAGTTCCGCGCATAAACAGCGTCAGTTATCGAGTGATGTAAACTTGCACATGCAGTCTATCGCGTCTACTGCCGAGCAAAACTTAGTGGCAACGCATTCCGTGAAAGATCACTCCACTGAGCTAAAAGAGCAAGTGAATGAGTTCTATCACTTGGCGAAGCGCTTCGAAGAGAAATAACCGTTAAAGACAAGCTGAATGAGAGATAAGAGAAAGCCTTGCGAAATTTGCAGGGCTTTTTTATAAGTTAGTATTATCGGTTTGTAAATCTTTGAAACAAAAATAGAACACCGTTCAATTACCGTTGAGTTACACTTCTAACATCCTAATCAAATTTTGAGTTACCGAGATGCGCCCCCTTATTTTTACCGTTTTTTGTTTCAGTCTTATGAGTTTCCCAAGCTTAGCTTCAAAGGGTTCTCACTATCTCTATACGGGATATCAGAATACACGAGTCAGTGACGATGGCTTTCAAGATTACTTTGAAGGTTCTTACAATAACTCAGGCAGTAAGCAACTTTACGGCGGCTATTTCGGGGGGAATTATGCTGTAACGGATTCTCTGTTTGTTGGTTTCGACTCTTCGAAGACCACACGATCTTCAACGACTTTGTCCGATATGTCTATTCAATTGGGTTGGTACCATTCTGTCAGCCAACAAGTGGAATTGTATGCCTCTGGTGGTGTGAATTGGGTAAGACCGGAAAGACGCTCTTCGTGCCGTAATGACACCATTTGGGATCCGTGTGATCGAGAGACCATTAAAAATTACGATGAGGGTTTTATTGGTGAGGCGGGGGCTGTCGTATCACTCAATGATCGTTGGTCACTGCAACCTTTTTATCGCTATTCAGATACCCATCAACATGGTCTAAATAACTTCGGGATTGTGAGTTCGGTTGATATTCTTTCTTGGCTCGCTGTCGACGCTGGATATGACCATACTTATAGCAAAAACCTAAAGCAGAATACGATTCGAGTGGGTGCGCGGTTTACGTTTTAACGGCTAAAACGCAAAGATACAAAAAAGCCCCGCATTTTCATGCGGGGCTTTTAGTATGCTTCAACCTATTTAAAGGCGAGACAGTGTCTTCAAGATTAAGCTAGAAGCTCTTTCGCTGTGTTTATTACGTTTTCAGTAGTGAAACCAAACATCTTGAATAGCTCACCTGCTGGTGCAGATTCGCCGAACGTTGTCATACCGATGATCTTGCCACCGAAACCAACGTACTTGTACCAGAAGTCAGCGATGCCAGCTTCTACTGCGATACGAGCAGTAACGTCAGATGGAAGTACAGACTCACGGTATTCAGCGTCTTGCTTATCAAACGCGTCGGTTGCAGGCATAGAAACTACGCGTACTTTCTTACCTTCAGCTGTTAATTCAGCAGCAGCGTTAACCGCTAGTTCAACTTCAGAACCTGTTGCGATAAGGATAAGCTCTGGCTTGCCTTCACAATCTTTCAGGATGTAACCACCCTTAGCGATGTTAGCAACTTGCTCAGCGTCACGATCTTGTTGTGCAAGGTTTTGACGAGAGAAGATAAGTGCAGAAGGACCATCTTTACGCTCGATTGCCAGTTTCCAAGCCACTGCAGACTCAACTTGGTCACATGGGCGCCATGTGCTCATGTTTGGAGTTAGACGTAGAGAAGCGATCTGCTCAACCGGTTGGTGAGTAGGACCATCTTCGCCAAGACCGATAGAGTCATGCGTGTAAACTTGGATGTTCTGAGTTTTCATCAGAGCTGCCATACGCATAGCGTTACGAGCGTATTCCATGAACATTAGGAACGTTGCGCCGTATGGTACGAAACCACCGTGCAGGGCGATACCGTTCATGATAGCTGTCATACCGAATTCACGTACACCGTAGTGGATGTAGTTACCTGAGAAGTCGTTTGCTTCAAGAGACTTAGAACCAGACCACATGGTTAGGTTAGAAGGCGCAAGGTCAGCAGAGCCGCCCATGAATTCAGGTAGCATAGCACCGAACGCTTCTAGTGCATTTTGAGATGCTTTACGTGATGCGATGTTTGCTGGGTTAGCTTGAAGATCAGCGATGATTGCCGATGCTTTCTCTTCCCATTCTGCAGGAAGATCACCGTTTACGCGGCGTTTGAATTCAGCTGCCAGCTCAGGGTATGCTGCTTCATAAGCTGCAAGTTTCTCGTTCCACGCTGCTTCCTTAGCTGCGCCTGCTTCTTTCGCATCCCACTCTGAGTAAACTTCCGACGGAATTTCAAAAGGACCGTGCTCCCAACCTAATTCTTTACGTGTTGCTGCAATTTCTTCAGCGCCTAGTGGTGCACCGTGACAGTCGTGCGTACCTGCTTTGTTTGGAGAACCAAAGCCAATTACTGTTTTAGTACAGATTAGAGTAGGGCGAGGATCTGCTTTAGCCGCTTCAATTGCTGCGTTGATAGCGTCAGAGTTGTGACCATCTACTGCTGGGATTACGTGCCAGCCGTAAGCTTCGAAACGCTTAGGTGTATCGTCAGAGAACCAACCTTCAACTTCACCATCGATGGAGATACCGTTGTCATCCCAGAAAGCAACCAGCTTACCAAGACCTAGCGTACCCGCTAGAGAGCATGCTTCGTGAGAGATACCTTCCATCAGACAGCCGTCACCCATGAATGCATAAGTGTAGTGGTCTACGATGTCGTGGCCTTCTTTGTTGAATTGTGCCGCAAGCGCTTTCTCAGCCATTGCCATACCAACAGCGTTAGTGATGCCTTGACCTAGAGGACCAGTAGTCGTCTCGATGCCTGGTGCATAACCGTACTCTGGGTGACCCGGAGTCTTAGAGTGCAGTTGACGGAAGTTCTTAAGATCTTCAATTGAAAGCTCGTAACCTGCTAGGTGAAGCAGAGAGTAAATCAGCATAGAGCCGTGGCCGTTAGACAGGATAAAACGGTCGCGGTCAGCCCACTCTGGGTTTGCTGGGTTGTGGTTCAAGTGGCCACGCCAAAGAACTTCAGCGATGTCCGCCATACCCATAGGTGCGCCAGGGTGACCAGAGTTTGCTTGTTGTACGCCGTCCATGCTTAGAGCACGAATAGCGTTAGCTAGATGTTTGCGGTTCATAGAAACTTCCGAATAAAAATTAAGATAAACAAATTGATAAAAGTAGGGGAACTGAACGTTCCCCTATTTGAAATTGGTAAGAGTGATTACAGCTTAGCTGCAATCATTTCTTCTAGTTTGCCTTGGTCAACTGCGAAGTTGCGGATGCCTTCAGCTAGTTTCTCAACAGCCATTACGTCTTGGTTGTGATCCCATAGGAACTCAGCGTGAGTCATCGCTGCTGGACGCTCTTTAGTACCGTTAGAGTCGATTAGCTTCTCTACTACTTCACCTTCTGCTGCTTCTAGGTCTGCTAGAAGTTGAGGTGCGATAGTTAGACGGTCACAACCAGCAAGTTCAAGGATCTCGCCAATGTTACGGAAGCTTGCGCCCATAACAACAGTTTTGTAACCGTGGTCTTTGTAGTAGTTGTAGATATCTGAAACAGAGATTACACCTGGATCTTCTGAAGCTTCGAAATCACGACCTTCTTTCGCCTTGTACCAGTCCATGATACGACCTACGAAAGGAGAGATTAGGAATACTCCAGCTTCAGCACAAGCACGAGCTTGAGCGAAAGAGAATAGAAGCGTTAGGTTACAGTTGATGCCTTCTTTCTCTAGGATTTCAGCAGCGCGGATACCTTCCCAAGTTGAAGCCAGTTTGATAAGGATGCGGTCGTTCGTGATGCCAGCGTCGTTGTACATTTTGATAAGCTGACGAGCTTTAGCAACGCTGCCTTCCATGTCGTAAGAAAGACGAGCATCAACTTCAGTCGAGATACGGCCTGGAACTACTTTAAGGATTTCTTTACCGATGTTTACGTTAAGCATGTCACAAGTGTCTTGAACTTGCTGTGCTTTGTCATCGCTTTGTGCTTTAGCGTATTCGATAGAAGCATCGATTAGAGGAGCGTACTCAGCAATTTGAGCGGCTTTAAGAATTAGAGATGGGTTAGTTGTTGCATCTTCAGGAGTGTACTTGCTGATAGCTTCAATATCGCCAGTGTCAGCTACAACAGTTGTTAGTTTACGAAGTTGCTCTAATTTATTGCTCATTTTGATCATCCTATGTATCGCAGAACACCCCTTTAATGGGAGAGGTGTGGGCATTTGCAAGCGAACTAATGAAGTTCCTCATGGTTGTACCAGTGAGCCTAACTTACATTAATTTAAATTTTTCTCCGAACGAACATTTGCACAGAACATTTGTTCGCTCGATGAGTAAATGATGTAGCCATATTTATCCGATCTAGCCCCAAAGTCAACGGTAAATAGTGCTGTATGGTGACTTCAGTCAAATATATTTCGCTCTAGTAATCATGGGGCATGCAAGCAAACGTTTAACGAACAAAGTGAGGTGAATTAATCAACAACAAAACTATGGTTATGATACTGAGCAAATGTTCCTTGTTGTTACATATGTTCAGGGTGTAAGCTTGTGTATCACTTACTGAGCTCTCCTATATTAGGAAGTACAGCAGGTAAAATAATTGTTAAATATTGGTTGAGTGGTATATGAGTAAGAATATCCAAGATGTTTCCGAAGAAAACACTGATCTCCTGACTGAAGTAGCGGTTGCCTATTATCAAGATGGTGCCACCCAGGAAGAGATCTCTAAAAAGTTCTCTATCTCTCGTGCAAAGGTTGGTCGAATGCTCAAGCAAGCCCGCGATGAGGGCATTGTTGAGATCACCGTGAAATACCACCCAGTATTCAGTGCCAAGATAGAACAACGCTTAATTGAGCGCTTTGGTGTGAAACGCGCACTTGTGGCACTAGATCAACCGAATGAAGAGAAGCAGCGACTCCAAGTTGCAGGCTTAGTGTCTAACTATTTAACCAGTACCTTGAAAAATGGCATGGTGGTGACAGTAGGCCAAGGCCGAAACGTATCGTCTGTTGCTCACCATACTGGTGTAATTACCCCTCGTGATTGTAAGTTCGTGTGTGGCATCGGCGGTATTCACCCAAGAGGCGGTATGTTTAATGCCGACCACATATGTAGGCAGCTAGCCAAAAAGTACGGTGGGTCTTCTGAAACCTTATACGCGCCCGCTTATGCAGAAAACAAAGCACAAAAAACGGCATTCATGGAAAACAGCACCGTTAAGCAAACACTCGATCTAGCCCGAAAGGCCGACGTTGCATTAGTCGGTATCGGTGACATGAGCGAAAACAGTTACATGGTTGACCTAGGTTGGTTTACCGCAGGCGAAGTGGTTCAATCTCGTTTATTACAGGGCGTTGTTGGTGACTTTGCTGGCTATGACTTTTTTGACGTTCACGGTAAAGCGGCAAACACCGTTATGAGTGATCGAGTGATCGGTTTGGGCTTAGAAGAGTTTCGACCAATAGCAGAAGTGATCGCTATCGCTGCCGAGAACAGTAAACCCCTCGCATTATTAGGTGCGTTAAGAACTGGCGTGGTTGATGTTATAGCAACCAGCGTAAGTAATGCTTTGACTGTTTTAAACTTAGATGAGCAGATGAAGCACGCTGAGTTAGACGAAAATCGTTAAGGTACAAGTGTTATTGATAAGCGAAAGGGAGCCCGTTTGGGCTCCCTTTTTGATTC
The DNA here is from genome assembly GCF_041439375.1 of Vibrio crassostreae. Taxonomy (GTDB): domain Bacteria; phylum Pseudomonadota; class Gammaproteobacteria; order Enterobacterales; family Vibrionaceae; genus Vibrio; species Vibrio crassostreae_D. The sequence continues at coordinate 59,498 of NZ_JBGONY010000012.1, forward strand.
ATCGTGTTATTCGTGAGCTTGGTGAGATCAACTGACAGCTATGCCGTTGATTCTGGTAGCTCTATTGTCTCAACCTGAGTTGGTGCTAGATACTCACACAGCTCATCGTAAGGGATAGGGCGAGAGAAGTAGTAGCCTTGCATTAAATCACATCCACAGGCCTTTAGAATCGAGAAGTGTTCGTTTGATTCTACGCCTTCTGCCAATACCACCATGCCGAAGTTTTTACCGATTGCGATAATGTTTTGCACCATAGTCAGTGACTGCTGGTCTATAGTTATGTTCTCAATGAAACTCTTATCAATCTTAAGTTCGTCGATAGGGAGTGCTTTCAACATGCTCAACGATGAATAGCCGGTACCGAAGTCATCCAGAGAGATCTTAATATCGTTTTCTTTGAGTGCTTCAAACAGTGGTTTCACTATAGCTACATCTTCAATGAACAAACTCTCAGTTATCTCTAGCGTTAAACAGCTTGGAGAGAACTGATACTTTTCAAGCGTAGCGAATAAGTGGTCAGAGAACGACTTATGGGAAAACTGACGAACCGATATATTGATCGACAGCCCGATCTTTTGTTCGGTTGTTCGGTGCAAGTGGGTGATCTGCATAATGCTGGACTCAATAATAAAAGTACCCAGTTTTTGCATTAAGCCTGTGTTCTCTGCTATCGGTATAAAGACATCCGGCGGAACAAAACCCAATTCGTCATCAATCCAGCGAACAAGTGCTTCTACACCGTGAATACTCTCATTTGCACGAACCAGTGGTTGGAAAACCATGAACAGCGTTTGTTTCTCGATAGCGATGCGTAGCCTTTGTTCTACTTTCATTTTGTAGAGGTGCGCATCTTGCATTTCCGTTGTGAAAATACTGTATGAGTTTTGCTGTTGTTTCGCTTTGTACATCGAAATATCGGCAGAACGTAATAAACTGTCTAGATCTTTCCCGTGTTCAGGGAAACGAGCTACGCCGATGCTGCAACCTAACAAAAACTGAGCGCTTTCAACTTCATAAGGTTGAGAAAGTACTTCAATAATACGCTTGGCGAGTCGTTTTACCTCAGCTTCATTCGACAATGGCGTTAAGAACAAAAACTCATCGCTTGATTCACGTACTAAGAGGCTGAGTCGAGATCGGAATCGCATCAAACGCAAAGCTATTTGTTTGAGCACCTTGTCGCCGAAGTCGTGTCCGTGGGTATCATTGACACATTTAAAGTTATCGATATCAATAAACAACAGCGAGAACTGCTCTGACTCATCCTCAATCCATTTACCAATATTTTTACGCATGTACAAGCGGTTTGGTAGAGAGGTTAATGGATCATGGTTAGCCTGATAAATGAGTTGGCTACGAGTGCGTTGTTCATTCTTGGCAATCGACTTAACCAAAAAGTAGAAACCAAATTGAAGAAAAATAAAGGCAACGAAAAGAATGCTGAACTCTTGTATAAATATGCTATCGACGTGAGTTAGATCCGTACGTCCAACCACCCATAATTTGTAGTTTGGGATGTATTTTGCGCTCATTAAAGAGTGGTATTGTTCATCGTCGACGACAAAAGAGTAGGTTTCTTGCCCATTCATCGCTTCTTGCACGCTGATTCCGAAGTGGTCGGTAAAGGTCCGTGCAATACGTTGTAGGACATCTTTGCCTACTGGAGAGGAATATGCACTTTCAGATTCGATATCACTCGAATAAAACTGGCGATAACTGTCTGTTCTGATCAGGCTTAGTGTATTGAAACTTCCGGCGTGAGCATTATTTTCAAATACGATCGTGGCGTCCAACCGCAGCCCTGCGGTCATTACTGCATCGATTTTATTACCATCGATCGAAATGGATTTTCTCAGCGGGATAACCAAGCTATTCAACGATTCTTGAAAATAGGTACGGCCAAGCACCATGCTACTGCTTGATAGGGCGTCTAAAAAGGAGTCTTTCGTTGGCGCGTATTGAAGCAAGTTCCTTTGATTCGCAAGTTGGAGATTTGAGCTGATCGAGAGGTAGTCACCGTCGGTGTTCAACAAGCCAAACGCTGCAATCGCAGGGTGAGTATCTAGCAGTTTATCCAGTATTGGTCGAATTTGAATGGAGGCAGTACGAGTGAAGTCAGACTGCTGGGCGAGTTGGTGCCCAACCACTTCAAGCAGTGCCTCTTGACTGGTCAAGAGTGAGCTTACAGAGCTCGAAAACAGCTCGACTTGGATATGTTGTTGTTGGGTGAAGTCATCTCTGTTGGCTTGCCATTTAGTTACGCCCAACGCGGCGAAAAGTATCAGGGTCAGTAGTACGATCAACGCGTACAGCGACCAGATATTTTTCTTAAATAGAGCCATGAGATGCCTTTTGTTGGTTACTACTTTTAACAGAGTGCAAGTGACAAACTATTGGGTCGTCAGCGTGATTCGTGCAACGAAAGATACAAACATCAATGATGACAGTATCAATGATTAAATAGTGTAACGACTACGAGCAGAGATTCTTGAGTGAAATATTATTATTCACCACATTGATAACGATTTACCCAAGATTAATCACGGTTTATGGTCAATAAATCGCTATAGATTAAAAGCAACCGAGTAAATCCAGATTTGTTTTCAAACGACGTAGCATTACCGCAAAGCAAAGAGCTTACTGTGTGAGACGTTAAGTCATCACTACGAGTAAGCTCTTTATGCATGCGCAGTATATTCTAACAGTGGCAGTAAGCGAAGTTGAATTACCTTTTAGTCACAGCGATGGGTAATTTCTCGTTAGCGCCCCATTCAGTCCATGAGCCATCATAAACGCCCATTTTACCTGAATATCCGGCCAGTTTAGCGGCTAATAATATGATGCAGGCTGTTACTCCAGAACCACAACTAAAGAACATCGGCTGAGAAGGGGTTAATTGCAACGTTGAAAAGATATCGACGAGCTCTTCTTGAGGTTTTAACTTACCGTTATCGAGCACTTGGGCAAATGGTAGGCAAATCGAATTCGGTATATGGCCACTACGTAAGCCTTCACGTGGCTCAGGAACTTCTGAATCGAAGCGAGCTTGAGAACGAGCATCGACAATGTTTGCGCTTTTGGCAGTGGAGTAACCTTCAATCTGCTGAGCAGTAACAAAATAGTTGTCTTGAATATTGCCTTCAAAATCACCCACTTTTACTTCGGTTCGATAGTCAGTCTCGGTCGCGTAACTGGCTTCGATCCAAGCTGGCAAACCGCCATCTAAGATGTATACGTCGTTGTGTCCCATTGCCATAAACATCCACCACGCACGAGGGGATGCGAAGGTTCCTGAGTTATCGTAAACCACAACCGTACTGTCTTGATTGATGCCAATTTCTTTTGCGCGAGTGTTGAAGTGTTTTTCGGTCGGGAACATGTGAGGAAGCAAAGTGTGCTTGTTACAAAAGTCTTTATCGTAGTCAAAACGAATAGCCCCAGGAATCATTTGTCCTTTGATCTTTTCTGACTCACTTGGGATCTGAAATTCGATACTGGCATCTAGGATTATAATGTTGTTTTCTTCTAGCAAACGTTGTTGAAGTTGTTCTGGTGAAATGAGTGGCTGAGTCATTCTTCTTATATCCATTCTTGTTGTTATATCGACGACTAAGGCGCTGTTCTACAGTGGATGAACTGATAGCTGCTTTGTCCGGTTATTTGATTGTTTAATGTATCAAGCGCGACCACAGAATCAAGAGGGCAGTCTGTTGTTGGTGGAATGGAAACGCGAAATATTTCGTTGTTTTGAGTTTCAACCGTGAGGTAGCGCCTATGTCCGTCTAGTGACTGAGTGAGCGTGTTAGAAATCACTTTGGCTTCAATACGTTGCCCCGTCTGTGACGTTAACGGGAAATGGGTAAGAGCAACTAATACGCCGACACCACACATTAATATAAGTAGACCTATTTTTAACTGTTTCATGAGAGTAAGTCTTTGAAGGTTATCTTGAAAATATAAGTTAGATTCGAAGTAAAGTGAATGAACGCCTATCAGATAATTTTCGCTGTTATTAGTGTGGGGCGATTAAAAAAGTGAGCATTGCTGCTCACTTTTAGTTGCTGATATTCGAAGCTAAACTTTCATTACCACACGATCTGAGAGTTGCTGCTCGATACTACTTTTTGTAGAGGTGGCTGCCCATCGTAAAACCAAATCTCAACAAGAAGTGAATCGTGGTTGACTGGGCTCGAGAAGTTAGAGGCGAACACACCATTGTTTAATGATCCTGCAATCACTTTGCTTGAGTAGTCTGGTTTCAATGTCGAGTCGTCACGAGCACTAAAACGGCTATACACGGTAACAAATGAACGGTCTGTTGAAATACTACTGATGTCGATGTCGATATCAAACTGCTCTACAGAGCTGTAATCAAAACCATCGGGTACCACTAAATCACTCATAGTGTAAGTTGGTTCCGCTGCTGCACTGGCTACTGGAGACGGTGATGGCGTTGCAGGTGTCGCCGGTGATGATGGTGAAGGAGAAGCCGTGCTGCCCCCTCCGCCCCCACCACAACCTGCTAGTAGGAGTGGGGCTGTAGCTAAAACTACGGTCATTGTTTTCTTCATGTTCCAAGAGCTTTGTGCAGACATATTATTTTCCTTAGAGAGGTTGCTTCTCAACTCAACGTTATGATGTTCGCGATTAGGTTTATCTTTGATACTCATGACGTCTCTCCTTATGGCTCGTAACATTGGTTGTCTGCTGGTGATGCGTACCAAGTCTGGTTATTTTCACCGCTTGACTCTGCCCACTGCTTAAACTCTGGGTAAGCAGTTACGATATCCACGTATTCTTGCGGCCATTCCCACTCTTCTGTTGATGTGATAATGAGAGCCCAAGGGTGGTTTTCTGCTGTCTTGAAATATTTACCCGTTGCTGGGTCGCTATCATCAACACCGATTCCAGAATCAAATAGGTTCACAGTGTCAAAGGCCTCGGTTGGTGCTTGGTCTGGCAAGTGAACTTCCCAACTACGTCCTGGGTGCATCGGTAGGTTGTCGCCGTGATAGTAGCCCGGTGTTGCAAAAATGAAGGGGTCGTAAGGCATGTCTGTCCATGACGCAGTACTCACACCGTCGCCTGATAAGTTGATACCGATTTGGAATGCGAACTGTTCATCTTCTTTACAAGCGTTGCTTGTACGGTAGAAGGCGCATGAAGTATTCGCTTTTTCAGACAAGTCTTCAGCGGCGATAAAGATAGCTTCACTACGACCGTCTTCCATACCTAAATCGGTGAATACGCCATTGTGTTTCATGTAAGAATTACCGCTGTCTACCGAGCTTGGTGCAAGGTTGGGTAGGCGAACCGCAAAGCCGTTTTTGTAGGTTGCCCCCACAGCCGCTAGGCGACCATCGATGGTGGACTTAATAACCTTATCGTCTTTTAAGATTTCTGTGATGCGATACATGATAACGGCATCATTCATATCGTAATCGGCTTTATAAGGCCAATTGTCTTCATATGCTAGGGTGGCGTAGCCAGAAGCGCTTGGGAAGTAACGAGCCGTTGCACCGTCATTTAGAACATCGACTTGAATATCAACCACCTCACCAGAGGTAGAGCCGCCAAAGTAGCTTAGATTGGTTTGTTGGCTGAATCTGAAGCGAGCCCAAGTGGTACCCGTTAAGGCGTTAATATCGACATTTAAGAACAAGTCGTTCTCACCGGCCGCCAATAAGTAATCGGTAAATACTTGTTCGTTGGCGCCGTCGAAACTACCGTCTTGGTTCCAATCTATCCAAGCTGAAAGATAACCCGTTGTTGAAGCTTCAATAATTACCTTCGAATCGAGGCCCGCTTCAAGTGCGGTTACGAAGCCGATACCACCATTCGTCCATTCGTCATCAATGCCGACGCTTTCATCCGATTGTGGGGAAACGTATCCATCCAGATCTGCATCTGGTGCATCAGTACCTAGCCACGTAACGCCATCAAGCTCATGTCGAGGACCGTTACTCGCCAGTAGAGTTAGGTAGCTGTCTGGCGCGTCACCGAAGTCAATGTTTGAATCTTCATCAACAACAGGTGCGTTGGCACAACGAGCACCATCGTTTTGACCAGAAGCTGGGCCATTCGAAACAAATTCAACGGCTGGAACAATACCTGCCGCGATATTGGCAGCGTTGTCGGGAGACAGGTTGATTCGGTAAATCTTACCGTCTTGGTTTCGAGATACGTAGTAGTAGCCATTGACATCAAAATAGCCAGCACCGAACGTACCTAACTCACCGGTATCGCCGATGTAGGTTTCGGCTCCTGTGGTTGGGTTGAATTGGTACAAGCCGCCCGAGTTATTATCAATACCATATAGAGAGCCATCGCTTGGATGAAAGGCGAAATCAGTCAATTTTACGGTTGCTGGGCTGCCTACAATTTTGTTAACGGTAACAGTCGCATTTGGATCTGAATCGAGAGGGGATAGGTCAACAGTGAACAGCCCCTTACCTGTGCGGTATAGGTAGTAAACATGGTCGTAGACATCACCTACATAGAAGGTATGGTCGGTTGGTAATCCGCTGGTATTGATGACTTCCGCTTGGAAGTCTTGACCAAGACGCACCAAGCGTTTGTTGGTGGTGTCGTATCCGTAGATGTATCTGTCTTGAAAGTCGAAACCAACACCATTGATATTGGCATTCATACCCGTATCGTCTTCTAACAGAGTGGTTGAGCCGGTAACTAGGTTAACGCCCCAAACCTCAACGGGTTTCGACTGAAATAGGTATGCCTTACTAGGGCAGGTATCGAATGGCGCTGCGTTGGCGACCAATGGCGCACTTAATAGCAAACTTAACGTTGTGATTCTCATATCTACATCCTTGTCATGGAAGGTATAGATACTTTTACAAGTTACGTGCCAATTTTAAGTTGTTGATTTTAGATGGTTTTTATTCTTAACTCTTCAGAGGAAATCTGTTTTCTCAAAATGAGAATTCAAATGAAACTGATTCCTCATGAAATGTTTCAATTTGAAATCAGGAATGTTTGGACTCAAGTTCAAATATAAAAAGCCCCGACATTGGTCAGGGCTTGAGGAGTTATAAAGTAGCTATCTTACTCGTGATTAGCTTAACCACACACCGAACAATTCGGCATCTTCATTAAATTCATCTCACGCCAACTGTGAGACATGGCATCGAGAATCAAAAGTTTGCCTTGCTTTGGTTGTCCAAACTTAGCAATAACTTTAATCGCTTCCAAAGCCTGAGCCGCGCCCACCATACCAACTACTGGCGCCATCACACCGGCTTCGACACAACTTAGTGCCGCATTGCCGAACAGAGCGCTTAAGCATTGGTAACACGGTGCGTCAGCATCTTGATAAGTGAACACACTAATCTGACCTTCCATGCGAATCGCTGCACCTGATACGAGTGGCGTTTTAGAGGCGTAACACAAGCGGTTGAGCTGATTGCGCGTTTCAACGTTGTCACTGGCATCAAGCACCAATGAATGCGCTTCGATTAGGTTCGCAAGCGTTTCGTCATCGAGCCTGTGATCGACTGTCTCAACTTTTAGGTGTGGGTTCAACGCCTGTAAAGACTCAGCAGCAGAATCCACCTTCTTCTTACCAATATCAGCATCAGTGTGAAGCACTTGTCGCTGCAGGTTTGAAAGCTCGACAATATCGTCGTCGATCAGTGTCAGCTTACCAATACCCGCAGTCGCGAGGTATTGAGCAGAGGCACAACCAAGGCCTCCTGCACCCAACACTAAGATTGAGCTCTGTTTCAGCGCTTCTTGGCCTTCAAAATCAAACTGCTTAAGAATGATCTGGCGATTGTAACGAAGCATCTCTGCGTCAGACAGTATTTCCATCAGTAAGCCTCGTTAGTAAAGCGTCGAGTTAAACAGTTGAATCTGAACTGTTTCGCCCACTTCAACACGGCCACGCTCACGCTCAAGTACCACAAAGCAGTTTGCTAGGCTCATTGATCGGAAAGCGCCAGAGCTTTGGTTACCTGTTGTTTCTACTACAAATTGACCGTTTTCAATCGAGTAGATACCACGTTGATAGTCAGTACGGCCTGGGCCTTTTTTAAATGCAGATTTAGTAATAGCAGGGATCGATTCTGGCGCTGTCCATGCAGTGTGACCTGCAAGTTTAGCAAGCATAGGCTGAACCAAAACATACATCGTCATCATCGCTGATACTGGGTTACCCGGTAGGCCACAGAACCAAGCGTTGTCTAGTTCACCAAATGCGAACGGCTTCCCCGGTTTGATAGCTAGTTTCCAAAAGCCGATTTGACCAAGTTCTTCAAGGATGTCTTTGGTGTAATCGGCTTCGCCAACGCTTACGCCACCGGAAGTCACGACAACGTCTGCCAATTCTTGAGCTTTCTCGAACGTTTCTGTAAGCGTCGCAGGGCAATCACGGATGATGCCTAGGTCAATCGCTTCGCAACCAAACGCTTCAATCAGTGGTTTGATACCGTAGCGGTTGCTGTCGTAGATCTGACCATCTTCAAGAGGCTGACCTAGCGGTTTTAGCTCATCGCCAGTAGAGAAGAAAGCGACTTTAGGTTTGTGTGCAACAGTCACATGGCTCACACCAAGTGAAGCGATCATTGGAATGTCGCGAGGCGTTAAACGTTCACCGCGGCTAAGAACGATGTCACCTTGTTTGATGTCATCACCGGTAGGGCGAATATTGTTGTTCAGTCTGATGTCGTCTTGCTGAATTTCGATGCCCGCATCGGTTTCGCGAGTATTTTCTTGCATGATGACTGCATCGCACCCTTCTGGGATTTTAGCTCCTGTCATAATGCGAATACAGGTGTTGCTTGGCCATTCGCCTTCAAATGGCTGACCTGCAAAAGATTTGCCTGCTAAGGGCAGTACTTTACCGTTTTCTAGGTCCGCTAAACGTAGCGCGTAACCGTCCATTGCTGAGTTATCAAAAGGAGGTACGAAAATAGGGGAGAGGATATCTTCAGCAAGTACGTAGCCTAATGCATCTGCCAATGGCAGCGATAAGGTCGTTTGAATAGGTTTAATTGGTGATAGTAGCTTATCTAGTGCTTCTTCAATTGGCATCAAGCCCGGAGCGTCGCAACAGCCCATAATTGAATTCCTTTGATCGTTATTATTTTATTTGATGGTTGGCATCAGAATCGGTTTTGAGACTAAAAAGTTCGCCAACGAAATTGCAGTCACTTTAGCATAGTTTAAGGTCCGTAAATAATGACCTCCCTTAAAATATGGGTGTAATTATTCAAAATTCCGAGTATCCTTGTCTGCCATCCAAAAGGGGTAATAAAAGAGGAAGTTCAATGTCAGGTCTTAGCGAATCAGCGAAGTTGGTTAAAGATGCGCTAGCAAGCCGCGGATTAGAGACACCAATGAGTCCTAACCAGGTTAGCCGAGAAGAGAAAAAGGAACGAATCGAACACCATATGCGTGAGATTCTAACTCTCCTTGAACTTGATCTTACGGACGATAGCCTAGAAGAAACACCGCAACGTATTGCTAAAATGTACGTGGATGAGATTTTCTCTGGTCTGGATTACGCCAATTTCCCTAAAATTACCGTAATTGAAAACAAGATGGGTGTTCGTGAGATGGTACGTGTAAAAGACATTACCGTGACCAGTACTTGTGAGCACCATTTAGTTACGATTGATGGTAAAACAGCGGTCGCTTATATCCCGCGTGGAAAAATTATTGGTCTTTCAAAGATCAACCGTATTGTTCGATTTTTTGCTCAGCGCCCGCAAGTTCAAGAGCGTATGACACAGCAGATCCTTGTTGCATTGCAAACGCTATTAGAAACCGATGACGTTGCTGTAACCATGGATGCGGTTCACTACTGCGTGAAATCACGTGGTGTAATGGACGCAACCAGCGAAACGACAACAACAGCACTGGGCGGTATTTTTAGATCAAACCCAGCAACGCGCCACGAATTCTTGCACGGCCTGCGTTAATACGTTTCGTTATTTGATAAGCTCGATTTAGCCTCAGAAAATCGAGAACCAAGATTCTAAGCCTCGCACTCTGCGGGGCTTTTTTGTACTTGTAGTAAAGTTAATTGCAATGACTGAGAATGTCGTCATTCCCTAGAGTCAAGAATGAGCGAGTAGGGAATCTGCTTTTATGCTCAGAGGTGATAGTGCAAGCGGTGGTTGGAAATAGATGCGCTCTACACGGTGTAAAGCGCAAATTTGGTTTCAGCTGGTGGAATGCTTAAGAAAGGTTAAACAAACGCTTTAAGTGGTGAACAATACCTGATGGCTTGTTATCGGCTTGGTAGATGTTCAAGCCATCATAAAAGCTCGCCATGAACTCTACGCGAATCTCATCGTCAGTGCTTCTCGATAAGCGAGACAGCAGTGTAGCGGCTACAGCAGCATGATCATTGGCTAGGCTGTAATCCATTCCTAGTCGTCCTTGAATGAACAACCACAAATGAGTCACTAATTTTAACTGTTGAGCGTTAGAGTTTTGAAACTTGTCGCTATGCTCTGTGCCTACTGTGTTATCGAATACATTTTGCATCGCCTCATTCGCTTCTTTATTGCTTTCAAAGCGATAGCTTGCATCGATATGTGCCTTGGTTAACAGACCAAGCAACGTCTGACGTGCAGAGTTGTCCGGCTTATTCTCACAAGCGTGTTTAAACAGAGCGTGGTTTTCGTCGATAAAAGACGTTAGCTCTTTCTCGAAACCTGTCGCAATCGCGGCTACTGAGTCTAAACCAGACTCTTTCAAACAAGAGTGCAGCTTGGTTTTTACTTGCTGATTTGCTTCAAGTTTCTGCTGATCACTAGTTGGAAGCTCAGTCATTACTCTGTAGCTCTTCCCACGTTACTTCAGCCGATTGAGTATCGCTGTTAACGAAAGCAGAGTTGCCAGTCAGCATCACTGAAAGATCCATCGTGCGTTGTGTCATCGCTGCAAGCTGCTCAATACCATCGTTGTCTAGACGAACGATCTGAGCTTCCAGGTAACCGAATTTACCTTTGTTCTGCTCCCACCACACGTTTGATTTAGTGTTGAAGCTGAATACACGCACTGATTTAGATAGGCGAGTTGCTTTCTTAACTCGCTCTGGATCGGGTTCGCCGACATCAACCCATTCTAGGATTGGATCATCTAACGATTTCTGCCATAAATCGGGTTCTTCAATGCTAGACAACCCTTTAGTGAACTCAAGTTCAGGAGAGGCATTGATACAGAAAGCTATGATTCTAGCCATCATTCGCTGTTCTGTTTCAGAAGGGTGTTGTGCAACCGTTAGATTAAAAGAGTCATAATAGTCGCGATTCATATCAGTTAAAGAGATACGAAACTTGTAGATTGTCGGTTTAAGAGCCATTGAGGGGTGTCTTAGGTAGAAATATTGAAGGGGAATATTACCTTAAATCTCTGAATAGCGGGTAAAAAAATAGCCAGCAGAGGCTGGCTATTTTTAGAAAGCTATAAAGTACTAAATTAAAGTACTTTGATGCTGTCAGCTTGTGGGCCTTTTTGACCTTGAGATACTACGAACTCAACTTTTTGGCCTTCAGCAAGAGTTTTGAAACCTTCGCCAGTGATAGCTGAGAAGTGTGCGAATACGTCTGGACCATTTTCTTGTTGAATGAAGCCGAAGCCTTTAGTTTCGTTGAACCATTTTACTGTACCAGTAACTGTGTTAGACATGATGATATCCTAAAATTAAATTTTTATTTTGAGCCAATTGTGGCACTGATAGCGTGGAAAAGTTTATTGCTATTGCGTACAACACAACGGGGTTACTAGTAATCCAACGAAATGTTTATATACAAAGAACTTTCTTTCTAGCCGAGATGAAGTCTAAATCAAATCAGGGGATAGTCAATCGAATCCATAGTGAAAGGTTGCAGAAACTTGGGGGTAGTCAAACTTTGCATTCCTTAAATATCATGGAGTTACAGTTGTATGGTGATTTGTTGTCGTTTTTGTGAAAAAGGTGGTCGATATTGATGACAAATTTGGAGTAATTGCACTGTTTTAGCGCATTCATTTTTGCAAATTTAAAGCCGTTAATTGGGTCTTGAGCCCACTTTTTACGGCTTATATCTATAGATTTCGTTGTAAGGAAAATGTCTTTACTTGAACAATGTATCGACTACTTTTTCAAGCGATAAAGGTTGCCATTATCAGTACTAAAGAAGATGTCGCCGTCTGGTGAGGTTTCAATGTCTCTGATTCGTTCACCTAAGTCTTCAAGTAGGCGCTCTTCTTCTATTGCCTCACCTTGTGTATTGACCGTCACCACATTGATATGGGTAAGCTTGAGTGCACCCGCTAATAGTTTCCCTTTGAGTTCAGGAAATTTATCTCCTTGATAAACCACTAAGCTGCCGGGTGCGATTGAGGGAATGTAGACCTTTCTAGGCGCTTCTATGCCTTCTTTGGTTTCAGATTCACCAACGCTGATTGGGCCCCAGTACTCTTTTCCGTGTGAGGTTACAGGCCAGCCATAGTTGGCACCTGCTTTGATTAGATTGATTTCATCACCACCGCGCGGACCGTGTTCAATCGACCACAACTTCTGAGTTGGAAAGTCGTAAAAGAGACCTTGTGGGTTACGATGACCAAAACTCCAAATCTCATTGAGAACCTTGTTATTATCGGTGAATGGGTTATCACTAGGGGTACTTCCATCGGCATTCAATCGCAATATCGAACCTGCGTGAGTCAGTGTATCTTGGCCATTGTCTCGCTCACCACGATCACCGATTGAAAAATAGATGTGGCTATCATCAAAGGTGATACGGCTACCAAAGTGACGTCCGGCGTCTGTTTTGGACTTTGACACAAACACGTCTGTCCAATTGGTGACTTCATTATTGCTGTAATTAGCAGAAGCCAGTGTCGTTACGCCTTCACCATCGACGTCTTTACTATAAGTGACGTAGAACCTCCCGTTTTCAAAAGGAGATAATGCTATATCTAATAATCCGCCTTGGCCTTTAGCCCAGATATTTGGCAGCCTGAATAGTGTGTTTTGGTCGCCTGTTTTTAAATCAACGTGTTTAATGACGCCAGATTTTTCTGTGAGAAGCATAGTACTGTCATCGACATAAGCGAGACCCCATGGAATCTCGAGGCCGTCTGTGATTTTCTCTACTTGCCATGCAAAAGCAGAGAATATTGGACTCGATACGATGAGTGCCAAAGCACAGGAAAGAATACGATGATGAGTGTTCATGGCAGTCCCTTGATTTTCATGAGGTGGTATTAGTGTAGCTTGTGCTGATTTAAGTTTAAGGAAACATTTACTCCGTTTTCACTCGTCATGCTGGTGAGCTATCCAAAGAATGAGTAACTCATTCACTTAGCTTTGATTCTTCGGCTTACTCGCAAACAACGGCAACCTTCTTGCTTGCAGCTGTCTTGGCTGGAACAGGATGTTCGATCAGTCGAATAGGGGACTCATACAAAGCCGATAGCGCTTGTTCGTCGAGCAATTTATCCGCGCTGCCTTCCAACGCAATTTGACCTTTTTCAGGGCGACAATATGCGTGGCGTAACGAAGCGCTAGGTTCAAATCGTGCAAAATAACGATAACCCCAACATCTTCTTTTTTGTTGAGTTTCTCTATGTAACTGGGAGATGTTAAGCAACACAGGTCTCGCTTCTTAATGTGCAAGTTTGGCATATGTTAATAAAATGTATAACCTAAAGGTCTGACCACTAAAAAGGTAGCCACCATGCCAAACCTCGCTCGTATTACTTGTTCTATCGATGAAAACCAAATTGCGACGGTTGTGTTGAACCGACCAGATAAGCTCAATGCTATTGATATGGCGATGTTCCAAGGTGTGAATAACATGGTTAATCAGCTGAAAAAGAACACCGAGATTCGCGCCGTAATCGTGAAAGGCGAGGGAACCGATTTTTGTTCGGGGCTTGATGTTAAGTCCCTATTAACCAGTAAATCTGGGGCGATGAAGCTCTTGTTTAAATGGCTACCGATATTGCCAAACGCTGCACAACGCTTTTCACTTGGTTGGCGAGATATTCCATGCCCTGTCATTTTTGCGATTCACGGGCGTTGTTGGGGAGGGGGCCTGCAACTGGTCAGTGGTGGTGATTTTAGGATCGCTAGTCCGGACGCCAACTTCTCAATACTAGAGGCTAAGTGGGGCCTGATTCCTGATATGGGAGGTGCGATAGCATTTCGCGAACTGATGCGCAAAGATCACACCTTAGAAATGGCGATGACCGCTAAAGTGATCGACTGCGTAACCGCGAAAGACTATGGATTGGTAACCAAGATTGCCGAAGACCCTTACGCTGAAGCCTATGCTTTGGCTCTTGAGTGTGCGAATCGGTCGCCAGATGTTGTCGCTGCTAATAAAAAACTCTATAACAAAACTTGGTGGTCAAGCCCTGGCATGGCTGTGTTTTACGAAACTTGGTATCAAATAAAGGTAGGGTTAGGTAAGAACAGGGCAATTGCTGCTCAGCGTGAAATTCATCGAGACAAACCACGCCCATACGTTGCCAGGAAGTTTAAATAGCTTTTGTACAGGAATAATGGATATTCCCTTTTTTTATAGGGCTTTGCGATAACCTTAGAACATTTTAATGTCTAAGGCTAAATGAGCATCCTGATGAACAAAACTTTTACTTACTCTCTAGCTGCCACTGCAATCTTTACTAGCTTAAATGCATTCGCAAGTGGCCTGTTTTTGCAAGAAGCTGTCGTTGCCAACGCTGGTACTACTGGTGCTGGTGACGGTGTTTACACACGCTCTGCGGCGGCGATGTGGACTAACCCTGCCACTATGTCTCACATGGGTGAAAGCAAAACGACTATCAATACAATGGCGTTTGATCTTGAGATGAAATACCAAGACAACGATGGTAACCCAGATGGTAAAGCTCATTCAATCCTGCCTTCATTTGGTGCGTTCCATGCTCATCAAGTCACAGACAAATTACACCTTGGTATTGCGTTAGGTGCAGTAGGTGGTTCTAGCCTTGATTACGGCAGTGAATGGGCGGGAGCTGCACTTTTAGAAGATATCACCCTAACCGCTATGCAAGTGAACCCATCACTAAGCTACAAATTGAACGATCAATGGTCTGTAGGTGCAGGTGTTCAATTCAGTTGGGCTGCGTTTCAACAAACAACGTCAATGCTTACTGCTAAGCAAGATACTGACTGGGCATACGGTTATAACCTTGGCGTAATGTACACACCTACAGATAAACTCAAGTTAGGTGCTAGCTACCGTTCTAAACTTGAGCATGAATTCAACAATGATGTAAACGGTAAGCTAGGTGCTAACGTTTTGAATTCGTTATCGACAGATATTGCTTTACCTGAAATCATCGACGTCAGCGCTAGCTACGCATTGAACAAACAACTTGACCTATTGGCGAGTATTCAGTTCCATCGCTGGAGTGCGTGGGATGAGACAGTGTTAGATTTCGGAGCAACTGATTTAGGCGGAATTCCAATCAAGCGTGACTGGGATGACGTTTGGAAGTTTGCGGTGGGTGCTGACTATCAATTGAATTCAGATTGGCGTTTAAAAGCCGGCTTCTCTTACGAAACCTCGCCACAAGATGATCCTTCAATGCAGTGGGTTGACCTTCCTGTAGGTGAACAGTACCGCTACTCGGTAGGTGCTTCAACTTATTGGGATGACATCTTGATCGACGTGTTCTACGAATACGCAGATTTAGGTTCAGTTGACATGAATCGTAATCTAGCCGATACACCGGTTACATTGGTTAACGGTTCTTTCGATGGTCGTATCCACTTTATTAGTGTTAGTGCGACCTTCTAATGACATTACGTACTCTATTACTTGTTGCTGCTGTAACGTTCGGGTCTATGGGGGCTTTTGCTGAAGAGAAGCACCCTGATGATCCGACTAAAATCGTGACCAAAGCCGGCGTTGCTTATAACGAAGATTTGCAGTTCTCTGGGTCTATTGGGCTTGATGAAGCGCGAATGATCAATGCTCGTGTCAATGCAGACGGTGAAGAGTGGCGAATAGGTGGTTCATGGTTGTTGCCGATGGGTATCGTGAACTTCAACTTTAGCCGCTCTGAGTATGATAACGATGCTTACAAGAACAACTACAGTATTGGTACATTTATACCACTGAGTTATTTTGATATTGAGCCTTTCGGTTGGCAAATCTTCCCTATGGCTGGTTACAGTTATAATGATGGCGAAGTGGCCGTGTTCGATGATGATAACGTTGGTTCTGACTATGTATTGATGCCGAGTTCAACACACGGTGGCTACATTGGGGCGTTTGGCCTAAAAACGATAACCGATGAATGGTCTATCATGGGCTTCGGTGGCGGTTCCATGGGCTCTGATGATTATTCAGGATATTGGATGGGAATCGGCGCTAGCTACAAATTGAGTGACGCTCAGTCGTTCAATTTCTTCACTATTTTTGCCGAGGATGACTTTGGTGAAAATAACAGTGTCGGTGCTTCTTACACCTATGAATTTAAATAGCTTTTCTGACCATTGTCTTAAATAACTAGAACTGAGTGTAGGCTTACCGATTGGGTGAGCCTACTCTTAGAATCTATTCTAATCCTTTTTTGTTGGCAATAGTTGCCTGTTTCTTATATGAGAGTGCCACTCTCTTAATCTAGATTAAGTTTTGCCTGCCATATTCTCTGTAGTATCCGCGCAATCAGCCTCACGCTAGATGGGGTAATTGCGTAGCACGATTGAATGAGGAATAGATTTGAGTATTTTGTTTACAGAAACCCGCATTGGCACCATGACACTGAAAAACCGCTTTATGAGAAGTGCGACGTGGGAAAATATGGCAACTGAAGATGGCCATATGACAGATAAACTTTACGCTATCTATGAAGAGTTGGCTCTAGGTGAGGTTGGCTTGATCGTGACGGGTTACGCGAACATCGTTGAAGAAGAAAAGCCGAATGCGGGCATGATGGGGATGTATAATGACTCATTCATTGCAGAGTATCAGAAGCTGACTCAACTGGTGCACGATAACGACTCTAAAATCGTGATGCAATTGGCTTATGGTGGCACTAAAACCACGCATGATCTTGGCGAACGAGTGATCTACGCACCAAGTGAGGTTCCAGAAAAAGGTACTCAAACACTAGGCAAAGCGATGACCAAAGATGAGATCGACTACATTGTTGATGCCTTTGCTCAAGCGTCTTTGAGAGCACAGAAATCAGGTTTTGATGGCGTTGAAATTCATGCCGCTCACACTTACCTGATTAATCAGTTCTTAAGCCCTTACTACAACCAACGTGAAGATGAGTACGGCGGTAGCTTAGAAAACCGCATGAGATTCTTGTTAGAGATCTATATCGCGACGCGTAAGCTGGTGGGTGATGATTTCCCTATCTTAGTTAAGCTTACAGCTTCGGAGTTTTTTGAAGGTGGCGTCACCTTTGAGGAAACACGTATTGTGTGTAAAAAGCTTGAACAAGTGGGCGTGGATGGCATTGTCGTGTCAGGTAATATTCATGGCAAAGCAGACACTATGATTGGCGAGTCGCACGATGGTTTTACCATTCAAGCTGAAGGCTACTTCCATGAGTATGGTCACGCGATCAGCCAAGACGTTAATATCCCAGTGATCACGGTTGGCGGCCTAACGGATTTTGATGCTATCGAAGCGATTGCAAACAACACGGGCATTGAGTACTTCGCGCTTTCAAGACCGCTGCTTTCTGAACCGCATTTAGTGAAGCGTTGGAAGGAAGGGGATAGAAGCCCTGTTGAATGCGAACGATGCTCTAAATGTCGTACTAAGCGCGGTAACTTTTGTGTGGTGAATAAAGACAGAAAAGTACAGCTTGCACGCATGTAGTCGCTGAGCCCAGCTCCAAGCGTGAGCCGAAATTTATAGCCGAGTCTAAGTTTGAGCCTGTGTAATCGCGCAGGCTCTTGTTCATTCCGTATTCCACGAAACGAAATTTGAAACCTTATTAATCACATCTTCCTGTCAAATTGGCGCGACTAAACAGTTACACTACGCCTGTAAATTATCCAACCAAGTTATCGATAAAAACTGAGCAAACTTTGAAACTACTTCCTCTTCTTAAGCAACCTCGAATCCACTGACGCCTCTTTAGTTTTAGCGACATTGCTATGATTTAAGCGTGATACTCACTATTAGTCCCAGTGAACCCTGTGTTTATAGGGCGTTAGTTTGTGCACCTTGGATTTGCATCGTCGAACATTTTGTTAGTTAACGAATAAAACTAAATAGATCATTCAGAGGTAAAAATGCAAAAGAAGCATTGGTCCAAATTCGAGTTGCTGCATGAAGTCGTAACCAACCTCAATATTCATGTAAAAGGTCAACACAGTTATTACAGCGATTGCTGGGATAATGGTTTTGAACAATCGGTAGTGCGTTATTTACACGGCGACGAAGTCAGCCGCCAGTGGGAGCCTCGATGGGAAATCGACGAACTCTATATCGGTGATTATGTCTGTATTGGCGCAGAGGTCGTGATTTTAATGGGTGGCAACCATACACACAGAGTTGATTGGTTTTCACTGTATCCATTTATGGATGTCATCGACGACGCCTACATTGGCAAAGGCGATACTCACATTGAAGATGGGGTTTGGTTAGGCATGAGAGCGATGGTGATGCCCGGTGTGACGATTGGCGAAGGCGCTGTGGTTGCAGCGAGTAGTGTGGTGACTAAAGACGTCGCTCCATACAGCATTGTCGGTGGTTCTCCAGCTAAAGTCGTCAAATACCGCTTTGATGAGTCCGTTATTGACGAACTCATTTCATTCAAAATATACGAGTGGCCCTCAGATAAATTTGAAGCGCTGAAACCGTATTTATGTAACTCAGACTTTTCAAAGCTAAAGCAGGCGATAACGGATTACGACAATTGTTTGTAAGGAGCGCTTGTAAGGAGCGCTTGTAACGGGCGTTTGTAAGGAGCGTTTGTAAGGAGCGTTTTTAAGGTACAGGTATAGCCACAGATTTGTGTAGAAAGATCTGTGTCATATTTATATTGAAAAACACGTTAAATCAGTTCGTTACCTTGCAATACTCAACATGGTGTACCAATCTTATTTCATAAGCATGGATAAGGATTGTGTATGCCCGCAAGTTCAATGAAAAACAAAGGGGTGGTGGGGAAAGTCCTACTGCCTTCTTTACTCATAAATCTTCTCTCTCTCGCCGTTCCGTTAACGGTTTTACAAATTTACGATCGTATTTTACCTAACCAAAGTTACGGTACTGCCACTTTGTTGTTGGCGGGTGCAGCGTTGGCTGTTGCCATGGAAGCATTGATCCGGTTTGTGCGTACTTGGCTTTTGTCAGCCGCGGCCAGCAATACCGAGAAAGCGACCTATCAAACTTTGGTTGAAAGAGTAACAACGGCTTCATCAGGCCATCTCCGCCACATTGGTGTTGGCGGCGTGGAAGAGGGGCTTGGTTCTGTATCCAAAGTCAAAGATTGGTATTCCGGTGGTGTGATTGCAGGCTTTATTGATTTGCCTTTCGCATTGATCTTCTTGGGTTTGGTGGCTTACATCGGCGGTGAGCTGGTGGCGATACCTTTGGCAGTTTGGCTGATTACTCTTGGAATCGTTTGGTTATCTTCTATTCGCGTTAAAAGCTTGAGTGAAGAAGCTTCCCAAGATGAGCAGGAGCGAAAAGCGTTCTTGATTTTACTGAGCCAAACCATTCAGGGAATCAAACGCCAGGCCGTTGAGTCTCGAATCTTTAATCAGTTTAAATCCCTCAATAATGTTCGCTCTCAGTCTAAAGCGAGAGAAGAAGAACAGAACGCCTTCGCCCAAGAATGTATTCAGCTTGCTGCATTAGCCACGTCAGTTTTACTCGTGATTACGGGGAGCTTGTGGGTGTTGGATGGCCAGTTAACCACTGGTGGCTTGGCGGCATGTTCTATCTTATCGGGCAGAGCCGTCGCACCTTTAAGTGCTCTGGTTGGGGTTAGAATCAAGCTTAATTCAATACACAGTGCTAATCAGGCAATAGAAAAATTGAGTGACTTATCACTATCGGACTCTTCAGATTCTGAGCAAGCTGAGAACCACTTATCTGACTTTGAGACGTTGGAAATCAAGCAAGCGACCGTTGAAAGATACGGTGAACTCTCTCATGCAGATGTCACACTGAATAAAGGTGAGTTGGTGTTGTTAGAGAGTGAGGATCGCCACACTAACAGTCATTTATTGTCGTCGATTGCAGGTATTGATGATCTAAAAGCGGGTGAGTGCTTCATTAACGGAGCTGCAGTTTCAATCGCATCGGTAACCAACATTGCTGCCTACTGTGGCGTTAAAGGGCAGTTGGTGTCGGGTACTATTCTCGACAACTTGTGCGGGTTTGACCCTGAGAAAACGCAAAGCGCCAGTGACTATGCAAAGCGTTTGGGTTTAACCAAAGAGATTACTCGATTACCCGATGGACTAGAGACACAAATTGGCCATACGAGTGCTTCTTTGTTGAGTATGGGTAACGTGAAAATGCTCAATATCGCGGCTCAATTGGCAAGTGACAAACCCATAATCATGTTGGAAAGGCCGGATTCTTCACTTGATTTAGACGCCCTTGGGAATCTAGCTAAGGTGTTGGAAGAAGAAGTAACGGCAGGACGCACGATACTGATGGTGAGCTACCATTCGAAGCTTCGCGAATTGGCTAATCGAATCATTACAGTGGAAAGTCGAGCTCTTACGGTCGACAGCGAGAGCAATCAGGAGGCCGTCGTATGAATCGTTTAGATATTGGTAACCCTTTAGGTACGAACAACCGTGCAGATACCAGCGGTCGACAAGAGGTGATGAATCATTTAGAAACCGAGAGCCTTTCCGTTCTTAAGCAGTTGGAAGTTAATGCTAATATCCAGTTGTTCGCACATCAATGGGTCGATGAAAATGGCATTGAATCAATCGACGATATGTTTGCCTTGTTCGACAGGCTTGCACTGCCTTATCGCTTGGTTGCCAACCTAGATGACGTTGGTGAACATAAATTGGTCTTGCTGGTGCTTGGTGAAAATGAGCTTGTCTCTGGTCATTTAGAATCCAAACAATTTGTTGCCTTTAATGCCAATAACGACATCACCGATGTCCCTCAGTTTTGTATTGTTATCGAAGGGCCACCATTAGAGAAGGCCTCTCCTGATTGGGTTGGTGAAAGGTTACATGCGTTTCGCCCCATCATTCCTAAATTGTTATTGGTCAGCTTTATCACTAACTTATTTGCGCTTGCTGTTCCCTTCATCACGATGTCGATTTATGACCATGTGATTGGTGGTGATGCAGGGCATGAGTTGCAAGGTATCGCCATTGGCGCGGCGTTGTTGTTTGTGATGATGGGTTGGTTGAGAACATTACGTAGCCGAGTGTTTGCTTCAGTTTCCAACCGAGTAAGTCGTGAGATTTCTCAATCCCTCGTGCAGCGTCTGCTTCGTAATAGCTATGCTCAAAATCAGCAAACAGCTTCTTCTAGTCAGCAAAACCAAGTGATGTTGTCAGAGCGTATTTCAGGTGTGCTATCGGGGCCATTAGGAAATGCGTTATTTGACCTACCATTCATTCTAATTTTTGTACTAGCGATAGGAGTTTTAGGCGGATGGTTGGTACTGGTTCCAGTCGTCTCTTTAATCCTTTATTACTTGCTAGCAAAACGCTCGATACGCTCTAGCAGCAAGCGCTCGATGCAATCGACAGTCGCAGGTACGAATCGTCAAAACATGACTAATGAGCTGTCATCCAAGCTTGCCTTTATTCGCAGTGCTGGCTTCTCTGAGCACTGGATTCAACGCTTTAAAAAGGCCAATCTTCTTGCCTCTACAGTGACTTTCAATCAATCGGTTCTCCAGAGTCGGTACACCTCGATTTACTATTTCATTGGTGTGGGCTCGACACTCGCCGTGATGGGGTTAGGCATAGGACTTATTTTTGAACAAGTGATGACGCCCGGTGGTTTGATTGCTTCAATGATGTTGATATCTAAGGTGACGGGTCCTGCTCAGGTGTTGGCAAACAGCGCGATGCGTTTTAATAGCTTTAATCAATCCAAGCTGCAAGTGAACCGTATTTTGTCTCAGCCGTCTGAGCGTGAATTCAGTTACCAGCATCACCCGTTACCCGTGGTAGCGCCTAACTTGAAATTAGACCAAGTGACGCTGCGCTATCCCAAACAGAGTCGCCCCGCTTTGAATGGTGTGAGTTTTGATATTGAAGCCGGTGAAGTTGTCGCGATTACCGGCCCTTCTGGGAGCGGTAAATCAACATTAATTGAAGTGCTGTCTGGCTTGCAGCCTATCCAAAATGGCATGGTCGAGCTTGAAGGCGTTAACCTCGTTCAATACGACCCGCAGCTTTATCGCCACTGGTGTTTCATTCGAGCCGCATATCCTGATTTGCTTACGCTGAGTATTCGAGAGTGGCTAAACGACGGTCACAAAGTCGAAGATCAGAAAATGATCTCTGCAATTGAAATGGTCGGCGGAAAGCGTTGGTTCGAGACATTATCAGGTGGGCTCGATACTTCCATCAGCAGTATTCAGCCGGACAGCCTTTTTGACATGTTGTCTGGCAGCGTCGCGCAGATCCTAATTGATGCAAAAGCGCTGGTTTATGACTACCCAATGTTCTTAATGGATAATCCTGTGCCTGATGCTCACCCAAATGCTAAACGTATATTTGGTGAGTTTGTGCAGTCGAAAAAAGGAAAAGCAACGGTGATTTACACGTCCCACGATC
Source organism: Vibrio crassostreae (assembly GCF_041439375.1). Classification (GTDB taxonomy): domain Bacteria; phylum Pseudomonadota; class Gammaproteobacteria; order Enterobacterales; family Vibrionaceae; genus Vibrio; species Vibrio crassostreae_D. The sequence goes on from NZ_JBGONY010000012.1 coordinate 82,224, forward strand.
CGGATTTAATCAAGCTTGCCGATAAAGTGGTGGTATTAAATGAAGGTGCAGTGGTTTATGCCGGTCCATTAGAGCCGGAGCAGTCTTCGAAGCAGGAACAGCCTTCAGAGCCTCAAGCTTCTCAAGAACCGCAGTTATCTGAGCAACCGTTATCTCAAGAGCTACAGCCGTCAACTCAAGAGGCGTCTGCTCAACAAAATGCAGCCCAACAAGAACAATCAGAGTCTAAGCAAGGAGTCGCTAATGACTAAACAATCTATCGAGAAGGGCAAGCGCTACGGTGAGCTTGTTGAATCACAAAATACGGCTCGTACATTGGCGCTGGCCACATGGTCGGTTGCCTTATGTGTTATTGCTTTTGCCACTTGGTCTGTAGTCACTCAAGTTGATGAAATCGCCAAAGCCAAAGGTGCTGTGATTCCAGAAGGCGAGAAGCAAGTATTACAAAGCGCGATTGGCGGGAAGTTAAAGCAAATTCTCGTTAAAGAAGGGCAGTTGGTTGAGAAAGGCCAGCCGCTTGTTGAGTTTGATGCCACTTTCCAGCGTACCGCCCTTGAAGAGCTAAAGTCCCAACAAGTGACGCTTCTAGCCAGTGTGGAACGTATGAATGCGCTGCTTGAGCAGCGTGAGCCTAGCCTTGCTGAGTTTGAGGTCGATTACCCAGAGATCGTCAGCCAACAAAAAGCGCAGCTGAACGCGCAAAAAGCCCTTTACTTCCAAAAGCGTGTGGTGCTTGAGAAAGAGAGCGAGCAAATTGCAGAGCAGCTTCGTAGCGTAGAAAAGGCCTTGCCGAGTTATGAGAAAGAGTTAAATGCGACTAAGCAAGAGTTGAACATACTAGAAAAGGGTTATAAGTCGGGTAACATTTCACGCTTACGTGTGCTTGAAATGCGTCAAAAACTGGCCAGTATTGAGCAGAAAATTGAAGAAGCTCGTGGCAAGAAGTCGGTATTGATTAGACAAGCTGACAGTAATGACCAAAAAATCATACAGCTTCTGGCGGAAGCGAAAGCTAAAGTGAGCGATGATCGTTCTAAAGCCGTATCTGACTTATCAGCATTGAATGCTAGAGTTCGTTCAAGCCAAGCGAAATTGACCAACACCATGTTAGTGTCGCCGCTACAAGGTTTGGTGCAAAGCCTGCCAAGCACGCAAAACGGTGGTGTTATTCAGCCGGGTGGGACAGTGGTTGAAATTGTTCCTGTTGGTGGGAAAGCCGACTTTAAAGCTCGTTTGTCGCCAAGAGATATTGGTTTTGTGAGTGTAGGGCAGCCGACTCGTATCAAAATTGATGCGTTTGATTACAGCCGCTTTGGGGCGCTAAAAGGGGCGGTTGAGAGTATTTCACCGACCACAAGTCAAAGCGAACGTGGCGAGATCTATTATGAAGTCGTCGTCTCGGTGGATGTTCCTTATTTCCGTGATAATCCGGAGAGCTTTTCTATCTTGCCAGGTATGACGGGCGAGGTAGATATTACAACAGGTGAGAAGTCTGTATTCCAGTATTTATGGAAACCGATTTATACCAACGTGAGTGTCGCGTTTGGGGAGCGTTAGTTTGTTTTATAGTTAAAAGTTATAACTGAAATTTAAAAGAGAATAGAAATAAAAAGGAACACTAAATAGTGTTCCTTTTTTGGTTTTAGTGATTGGCATTTTATGCGTTAACTATTGGGATCAATGCCTGGTAAATCATCCACTTGATGATGTTGCGTATCATCGTGATCTTGTTGGTTAGTATCATGTTCATGCCCTTGGTGTTCAAGCGCACCCGATAAATCTAGATGCGCCACACCATCATGTCCTAATACAATATGATCCGCTTCCGCCATCACAATATCCATATCAGCAGGTAGTTGATGTTCAGGTGCATCTGCTACAGGCGCTGTAGGTGTAATCCCCAATGCATCAAGATAAGCAGCTGCGCCAGTAACAGGGTGATCATTTACTGCTTGATGTTGGCTATCGGGGACAACGAGACCAACATCATCAAGGGTGACAGAGAGATCTTCACTCGTATCAGCACTAAAGTCAGGTTCATCATGTTGTACTGGCGGAGTTGGGGCTGGTGACGTAACAGCAGTTAATGGATCATCAACCCCATTCACATTAATTGTTATTGTATGAGAAGCTGTATTATCTGGTGAGTTTATTGTAAAGGTTTCTGTTCCACCATGCGCAGAGCTTAATGAATTTGTAGCGGCAAGGTTATTATCAAGGTGATATACCCAATCACCATTGGCTGCTAATTCTAGATGTCCATAAGTTCCTGCAATGTGTGGATCTGGTGTGAACAGATCTTCACCATGATCGGCATCTTTTAAATTCAAGTGACCAGCTAAGGTATCCTTCGTAGCATCTTCTGTAATTGTACTTGCGCTTTTACTTGTCATGGAACCATTGATAGTTGCACCATCATTTTTACCCGTAACCGCGATAATAACTTGCTCGGTAGCGACCTCTTTACCATTTTGTAAACCATGAATGGTGAAATGCTCTTGCTCTACCTGACCTGCTTTTAGAGCATTAAGATCTTTATTGGCCCAATGTTGATCGCCATCATGATCAAGGAAATAAATCCATGTACCACCTGTTGATATTTGCAAGTGGCCATACTTACCTTGAAGCATATTAGGGGTGCTATCTTGCCCTGTAGCTTGTTCATGCCAGATAATATGTTGACCATTATGATACGCATCTAACTGTCCATTCGCTGAATGTTGACCCGTTGCTCTATCATCTTCATTCACATTGGCGTGTGCAATGCCACTTGCATCAACATCAGTAACCGCGATATGAAAATCATAGGTACCTGTTGCGCCCTTAGCATCTGTTGCCGTGACCGTGATATCTAAGTCACCGTCTGCGCTATGTGGTGGAGTCCCCCAGATGCGCCCAGTTTTCTCATCAAAATGAAGCCAACTTGGCATACCTAAAGCTGTATCTTTACCTTGCCAACCTGGGTTTACGCTATCAGGGTTGACTGCTTCCTCAGTATGTTGCGAAACAGCTAAACTTAACGTAAAGCTATCTCCCTCTGCATCGGTAAATAAATTTGATGGGAGCGTCAGGTCGATTGCATGACCTTCACTATCGTCGGTATTCGCCACTGCGCCCGTCACTTCAGGAGCATCGTTTGTACCTCTTATACTAATGACAATGTCTTGGGTGGTGCCATCACTGGCGGTCACCGTTATTTTATCCTGAACTGATTCACTCGCATTAAGTTTTTGAACTTTCGTTTGATCAATCTCATAAGTCCATTGATTATTAACCATTGAAAAATGTCCGTAACCATTGACTCCACTTTTATCATGAAAATCTGCAATTATCGGATTTTGCCCTGTATCAACATCCACAATATTAAGGCTGCCATGTGCAGATACAGTATCACCGATATCTCCCTCTTTGAGGTTGGCAGAAATATCACCTTTAAACTCAGCCTTGGTATCGCTACCTGTAAGGTTAACGGTCACCTGATGTGTCACACCATCGGAGGTATTAAAGGTAAAGGTCTCGGTCGCTTTTTCGCCATCCGCTAGCGCAGTGGTTTTGTCACCACCAACAAACGACCAGTGCCCATTATGCATTGAAAAATTGCCATAACCGTTATCACCCAAACTATCGGTTACATCAATAAAGGTTGCTGGTACTGTATCTGGGTCATTAATGAGTAAATCTCCCTCGACACGGTCTACTGCATTATAGGAAGCAGTGGCACTATTGGTATTACGGGTAAATGTCATATAGCCATTATGACCGTAATTTGGGTCTCCCATGTTCATGACCCATTGTGTTGTTTCAATTTTCATACCATGGGCTGCGCCTCCCGCTACACCTGCCCCCACTATTGCATACCAACGCCCTGCATTAGGGTCATTAGCTACGACCTCTGGGAAGTCAAAATGGCCATCAACATTCGCTAGCCATGCTCCTTTGGCGACGGTTAAGTCTGCATGGGTATTGGCGGCACTCCCTTCCGTCATTGACAACGTATCAGTACCACTAACCGTAGAAATATCATCGACCGGTATGATTTCGAAATTACCTATTTTAGGAAAGGAATCGGTATGTCCATCATTTACGGTAAAGCCAAATTGCACGCCGCCGTTATAATCTTGAGCAGGTACAAAGGTTATTTTACTGATATCAGCCGTTAACACATCTAAAGGAATACTGATAGGGTGGCCGTCATACTCAAATTGCCCTTTAAAAGCATCTGGCAGTGCGGTAATCGTTATATGGTCAAGCTGGTCGCCGTGATCTTTATCGATAAAACCAAAATCTTTAGCGCTAAAGTGTTGTGTTGTATCTTCATAAATCGAGTGAATATGCTGAGCAATTGACGAAACAACTGTTGGTCTGTCGTTGGTGCCAGTGATTGTAATGATTAAGTCTTTTTGATCTGTAGCGCCTGCGCCATCAGTTACCGTTACAGAAACGCTTACTTGTTCAGTTTTACCTAATGCTAAATGATCGTAACCCGCATCGGTGGCATCAAACTCATAACTACCATCTGCATTAAGTGTAAAGCCTGGAACATGCTGACCCGTCGTTGGCGTAATTGCCGTGTATGTAGCGCTATCACCAGTATCAACATCTGTTGTTGTGATTTGCCCTTTATGCGCAGTATGGCCACCTTCAATAGCGGTAACGGCTGAAGTAGCATCAATGACAGGTTTGTCGTTAGTACCATGAATCGTCGACGTTAGTTGGTGTGTTGTACCATCCTTAGAATGAACGGTTAGGGTTTCGGTAAAGGTATCACCATCGCCGAGACTGTTAATATGGGTGTTATCGTTGTCAACCTTGTAGAGCCAACGGCCGTCAGCATGCAGAATGAACTTCCCTATACCCTTATCACCTGCAACCCAGCTACCCGTTGCTGTGCTACCCGACCCCGATGGAGTGCCCGTAGGCGTAAACAGGGCTTCACCTGCGTCTGGATCCTGTACATTGAGCTGATTCTGGTTAGTTTCAATTACCCCCGACGACTGTACGTGAATATCTTCTTTGATATTCGCGCTATCGGTGCCTGAAATCACCGCTAAATCTTGTGTATCGGTGATACTACCGCTCATATCAATACTATGACTATGGCCGGCACTTGATGTTGCAGTAATGTGAGGTGTCACACTGCCTGAGAAGTCTTTTGGTAGCGTTATCTGCAGGCCGTTCGATTCGCTTGGTGTAATTGTCCACGTTTTGGTATTCGCATCGTAACTACCAGCGCTTAGCGTTGCCCCTGTAGGCAAACCTGATACCGCAAAAGTGACAGCTGCATGCGCGTCTGTTGGGTCGATAGCGGTTAAGGTAAGGTCGTAAGGCCCCTTGTCTTCAACACCACTAATTGGTGGAGCAGAAACAATGACATCACCCGCTTGTGCTGGGTCTAGTATTACCGGTGCCGATGATGCGCTATGCGCACTGGTACCATCCTGATTTTGAGTGGTTGCTTCCACGGTAATAATCGCATTGTACGTAACACCAGATGGAATGTTAACCTCGAGCGAACCACGTGCCCAACCCAAGATATCTAAGCCATCTTTTTGGTCCGTCGCATCGATGGTGTGCGTATGCGTACCATCAGTGACAATTGAGCCAATGGGCAGACCGTGTAGATGAACAGCTTGGAGCGCGTCGTCTTTATCGTGTGGCGTCACATCGGCATTGATGACTAAGTGGTGTGGGTCATTGGTAACATTGATTCCTGCCGTGTTTATCACGTGCGAATGGTCTGACCCAGAAGGAACTACGGTGCTGTGGAGCCCGGTATGATCAACAATACCTCCCCCGTTCACCCCTAGATCGATCAACACATGTTTTGGATCTAGACCCTGCTCACCTAGTGGCCCTTGAGCTACCTGAGACGCTGCAACTGCTTCTTTTACTACCGTTACGTGTTCGATCGTTGCGACGATGGGTGTAATGGGAGGTACGTTTCCGCCGCCGTGATTCGAACCGTGACTCCAGACAATATGGTCATGTTCATATCCAGTAGCATAACGCCCATCTCCAAGTGATATAGGGCTTCGACCCGTTCCGATTAGTAGCTCGGTCGAGCCTGCACGCTCGACAATAAACTTGGGCACATTCGCGTGGCCACCGCCGTAAGGGATCGAGATAGCTGGCGCCTCAAGAAAGCCATCTTCCGTTAGTGTCATGCCAGCTTTCGGTGCTGTTAAATAATGTTCACTCGAACCGCTGTCGCCCAGATAATGCGTTGGCATACTTTCAGAGTTTGAACCATCAGGATAATCAACAGGCTTACCATTATCGAATATCGACATGGTGGGCGCTTTAATGCCTTGCCCTTCATCCACAACCACCGTTAATCGGTGGAGTTTGCCATCGGTAATATCAATGTGGGTTTCAATAGGATCCATGCCCGAAATCCAAACGGTAACACTGTGGGGGTTTGTAAGGGTTACTCCGCCGTTCCCGAGTTTCGAACCATCCCCATAATAATGCATTTGAGCATAATCCAATTTACCTGGACTACTAATATGCCCACCGTACTGCGCGATCACATCACCATTGTGGTAACTCTCGCTCTTATCAAGCGTGATGCCCATTTCAAAGGTCAGCGTATCTCCGTAGTCTTTAGCTGTGTGGTCACCACCGCCATCAGGGTTAAGTATCGAATCTATTGAAAGATGATGGGCAGAATCCGTCTGAAAGCCTTTTTGCGGTGCAACAGAAAGGTTTATATCCGCAGCGTCGGTAACCGATGCTACGGTTACCGTCATATGGTTATTAACATCGGCATGGCCATCATTGACCTTGTAGCCTAAAGTGATGTCACCCTTATAATTTTCTTCAGGATGTAGCGTCCACGTACCATCGTGATTATCAGTTACTGTGCCGTGGCCACCATTAACAGTTACGCTGTTGATATCCAGGGTGTCGCCATCTACGTCGGTCGCTCCAGCCAAAAGCTGCGATTTAGTCAGGACGATATCGGTGTCTTCTGTGGTGCTAGCGCTCGTCGCTACGACCTTTGTTGCATCGTTGGTTGCTGTTACATCAAATGTCGCCGTGCCAGCAACTGTTGAGTGCCCGTCAGTGGCTGTAAACGTAATAGCGATGTCTGTGCCATGATAGTTAGCGTCGGGGGTGAAGACAAAGCCATGCACAGCATCGCCCGATAGGGTGCCATGCTCAGCGGTTACAGAACCATCGACGATGGAAAGGGCATCACCATCTGCGTCTGTGGTGTTCGCCAATAAGTCAGCCGCGCTAAAATGTTTGGTGGTGTCTTCTGCCGTGCTACCCAAGTCAACGGCTCCGCTGACGACAGGTTTATCGTCCGTGCCGTTAACTGTGGCAGTTAATGTGACATCAGTGCCATCTTTGGTATGAACCGTGATTGTCTCGGTGAAGGTTTCCCCTTCTTTTAGACCCTGAATAGCCGTATTTTGGTTATCGACATGATATAACCAACGCCCATCTGCATGTACTATAAATTCGCCGACACTTTTATCGCCTGATATCCAGCTACCTGTTGCAGCACTCCCAGTTCCATTTAAATGCCCAGTGGGTACCATAAGGCTTTCTTGGTTATCTGGGTCCACAATATTTATATTGTGCTGGTTTGAACTGATTCGATGATTATAGGCAAATACGTTGTTATCTTCTGTTAGTTCACTTGCAGTGGTTGAACCACTAATCACTGGTTTGTCATTCGTACCCGTAATTATCAAAGTCGCTGTCTGCTTTACAGCTCCGCCATGACTATCACTAATATTATATGACAGTGTTACTGTTTCAGTTTCTCCGGCAGCTAAATGTTGAAATACTTGTGTATTTGAATCAATAATTAACGTGTGACCATCTTTAGCTAATGTTAAAAAAGACGGCATAGTAGCCGTTTTTGTATTGGCCCCTATTTGATATTCGATATGGCCAACAGATAATGTATCGCCTGTATCAGCATCAGTAGCACCAGAAAGAAGATCTATTGCACCCATTCCTGAGTCTTCAGCTTTGCTGCCAGTTACTCCGGAAGTAACTGAAGGAGGGGCATTTACAAATAATGAAATAGCTTGCGTTGCTGATTCAGATTCACTTCCTGCTGAAGCTGTTGCTGTTGCATTAAAATGCAAATCCCCATGGAAGTTAGCGTTATGAAGGTTAAGTTCTAAACCATTAAGGTCTGATTTATGCAGAACCCACATTTTTGCAACCGCATCGTGTGTACCATGATTTAGTGTAGCTGCATCAGGTAAACCGCTAATTTTTATTAACAGATCTTCAGTATCACCACCCGTATCTGTTGTAGCCACATTTAAATTTAATGCAATAGTGGTGCCTTGCTGTGCATCTGGTGCTGTCGCATTTAGAATTGGCTTATCTAGTGAGCCTTGAATAGTGATTGTGACATTTGTGGTAACTGAAGTACCATCTGTTGAAGTTGAGGTCACTGGAATGACTTCAGTTAATGTCTGATGTACACCAAGGTGATCAACGTCAGCATTATTATTATCAATGGTGAAATGATAATGGCCATTACTATCTATGGAGAAATGGCCATATTTAGTTGCGTGATCAGCTTGTACCGTGAAACTTGCAGTATCGCCTGTATCAACATCTGATGTTCTTAATTCACCATTGATTGTTGTTTGAGCTGCATCTTCTTTTATTTCTGCATTAAGTGCTGCAGGCGTAATATTTTGAACCGTATGGCCACTGACTTGTAAAATAGTTTCAGCAGAATGTTCACCTGCGCTATTTTCGACATGTATAGTATGTTTACCATCAGTTAAATTGCTTGCAGAAATTTCCCAATGGCCATTAGTATCGGCAATAACAGAGGCTATTTGATGATTACCGTCCATCACATTGATTGTTTCACCTGCAGTTGCAGTGCCACTATAAACAGTATTACCTACTTGTAGGTGTTGATATGAGTGATAGTAGAGGTAATCTACTTCACTGCCACCGCCTGTACAAACACGATTTAAAATCGCAATTGTCTGATGGCCTGTGTTATCTTCAAATACAGCTATCCCGCCTGTCCATGCATTGCCATGGCCCGTTGCTCCGCCAGAGCCTGTGTTTACTGTATCTGGAACTCCATTTGTATGCCACCAATCATGGTTATCAATTCGGCTGAAGCCACCTGCGCCACTATGTGCTGTTGTTGTTGTTGCAGGGTTTGTTATCCAGTTATGATCTGATCCAGGTTTATATAGTCCGACTAATTTTACCCCTGATCCGACACCGACCTGATCTGTCCCCCAACGTGCCATATTTTCTGCATTGCTTGGCGCAACATCAATGTTGGCGCCTGTTGGGTTTGAGATTACGTCAACATCTTGTAATTTTAAGGTGCTTGATGTGCCTATCGGCGCTGCGTGTGCTGACTCGATGATAGGTTTATCGTTGGTGCCTTGAATGGTGATATCTACAATTTGCGTCGAGCCATCACTGGCTTTAAATGTGTAGTGATCTTGTACCGCAGGTTGATCGGGATCGAGATGCTGAACTTTGCTCTCGTCTAGGGTATAGGTCCATTGGCCATTGCGCATTTCAATATGGCCGTATGTTGTCGCCGTTGATGCTACATCTATAAAGCTTGGATTATCTCCAGTATCAACATCTGTAATTGATAACTGCCCTGTAGCAGTAACGGTATCGCCAATATCACCTTCATTAACAACAGCTTGTCTATCACCTGAAATAACTGAAGCATCATCTGTATTGGCTATGTGCAAGGTATTCGTTGCTTCTACTGAATCTGTACGACCATCGTTAACGGTATATTTAAATTGTACATCACCATTAAAGTCTTTGGTCGGTACAAATTGTAGTTTGCTGATATCGGCAGTTGATATACTTTGACCCGCACTTACCTCTTGTCCATCAAGCACAAATTTACCTTGGGATACTGCTGGGATATCTGTGATTGTGATGGCATGTAATGTGTCGCCACTATCAACATCAGTAAAACCAAACTGACTTGCTTGCATTTGGTAGTGGGTATCTTCAGTGCCATGTGCAAGTGTCGTCGCAGTTATGGTCGGTTGATCATTGGTGCCTGTCACCGTTATTGTTATATCGTGAGCAGTGTGGTCTGCAGAATAAACACGATATACAACTTTTTCTACTTCACCTTCAGCTAATGATTGCAAGCGACTATTGGCTACTTCATATCCCCAAGCGCCACTTGGTGTAATGCGTAAAAAACCACCAAAGGGATCGTGAATCGCCTGTTCTCCTAATAACAGATTGACCTGAAAATGGTCTTGCCCTGCATCAGGATCTGTCACACTCAGCAAACCCGATGCGGCGACAGGTTGTAATGAACTAGGACCAACATTATGATCTTCTTTAATTGAACCAGTATCATCGCCTGAAATCACAGCAGAATCACGGGTGGGAGTGAGAGTTATTGAGGCTGATGTAGCGACACTTCCACCATGTGCATCCTGCACATCATAGGTAAAGGAGACTTTGCCGTTGTAATCTTGGTTAGGGTGAAAGGTGAAGGTTCCGTCGTGATTATCGGTAATCTTTCCATGATCCGCGACAAGATTTGCTACAGAGAGTTTCCTCGCATCATTGTGGTCGATGTCTGTAGCGTTGGCGAGTAAATCAGAAGCATGTAGAACGACATCTGTATCTTCAGTTCCAGCCGTAAGTGTAACTGCGGAGCTAACAACTGGAGCATCATTGTCACCTTGGATAGTGACTTGAATTTGATGAGGCGTACCATCAGCAGAACGTACAGTAACAGTATCAATTAACGTTTCACTACTACCGAGAGATTGAATCTTTGCGAGGCTATTATCAATTTCATAGCGATATGAACCATTGGATTGAAGAATGAGTTTTCCACCTTCCTGTGTTGTATATCCGGTATCCCATGTGCCTGTTTGTTGGTTTTGATGAAGATTCCCATCAAAATGATCTTCTCCAGCATCGGCGTCAGTAATGGTCAATTGGCCGTTGTATATGATCGTATTACCGGAGTTTAGGGTAAGGTTATGATCCTCTTGAACGGTAAAGGTGTCTTGTCCGCCAATAACTGCTGTATCACCTACTGCACTCAATGAAGTGGTTGCGCCCGTATGCGTAACCCCGCCGTGAGCATCTTGCACATCATAAGTGAATTGAACCTGACCGTTGTAGTCTTTGGTTGGCGTGAAAGTGAAGGTACCGTCTTGATTATCTTGAATAGAACCATGATCGGCATGAAGGTTCGCAATCGTCAGTTTGCCTAGGTCATTGGTATCCACGTCTATAGTGTTTGCTAAGAGTTCGGCGGACGTGATGGTTTGCGCTAGGTCTTCTTTGCCGCTGTTGAGCTGCACTTCTGAAGAACAGTATGGGCGGTCGTTATCGCCATGAATGGTGACAACGATATCGTGTGTGGTGCCATCTGCAGAGTGAACAGTAATGGTATCGGTAGCTGTTTTATTCGCGCCTAACGCTTGAACGATAGGATTGGTGTTATCAAGATCGTACGTCCAAGCGCCATTATCTGTTAGATGTAATGTACCTAAGGAGCCTTGGATATCAGTATTGGCAAAGTGTGCTTCACCGCTATCGGTATCAGTAATGGTTAATGTGCCAGTAGTTTGTAGTTGTGTCTCTTCTGTTACTGCGCCAGCACTTGTACCGCCAATTACAGCCGTATCATTGGTGCCATTTACTGTGATAGTCACTTGATGTGGCGTGCCATCAGCAGAATGAACAGTGATGGTATCGGTAGCGGTTGCTCCTTTGCCTAGCGCTTGAACTTGTGGATTCGTATTATCTAAATCGTAAGTCCAAGTGCCGTTATCAGTTAAATGTAAAGTGCCTAATGTGCCTGCAATATCAGTGTTGGAGAAGTGTGCTTCACCAGTATCTACGTCAGTGACAGTCAGTGTACCTGACGTCTGAAGTTGAGATTCTTCAGTCACTGCACCAGAGTTTGTCCCGCCAATGATGGCCTTGTCGTTAGTACCATTAACCGTAATAGTAATTTGATGTGGTGTGCCGTCAGCAGAATGAACAGTAATGGTATCGGTAGCGGTTGTTCCTTTACCTAACGCTTGAACGGTTGGGTTGGTGTTATCTAAGTCGTAAGTCCATGTCCCCGAATTAGTGAGGTGTAAGGTGCCTAAAGTCCCAGCAATATCGGTATTGGAGAAGTGCGCTTGACCGGCATCAACATCAGTCACAGTCAGTGAGCCAGAGGTTTGAAGTTGAGATTCTTCGGTGACCGCGCCAGCACTTGTTCCGCTTATCACGGCTTTGTCATTGGTACCATTAATAGTAATTTTGATGGTCGAAGGTGTGCCATCAATAGACGACACCGTGAAGGTCTCTTCGACTTTATCGCCGACATTCAATTGATTAAACGCGCTGTTGGCGATGAACACCCAATGCCCATTAGCATCAATAGTTAGGTCGCCGTTAGATCCAACAATGGAATCTGGCGTGAATGCGTTATCTGGGTTATCGACGTCGATACTGGTTAGGGTGCCTGAGGTTGTCACCGCTTTGTCGGTTTCATCGATGGCAACGGTCGCACTGCTGACAGTAGCTGTGTCGTTAGTACCGTTAATTGTCACCTTGATAGTGGACGGTGTGCCATCAACAGACGACACCGTGAAGGTTTCTTCTACTTTATCGCCGACGTTTAATTGATTAAACGCACTGTTGGCGGTGAATACCCAGTGGCCAGTGGTATCAATGGTGAGATCACCGTTGGTGCCTGAGATAGAATCTGGTGTGAAGGTATTGTCTGGGTTATCAACATCGGTACTGGTGAGGGTGCCTGAGGTGGTTACCGCTTTGTCGGTTTCATCGATGGCGACGGTCGCACTGCTGACAGTAGCTGTGTCATTTGTACCATTTACTGTAATCGTAACTTGATGCGGCGTGCCATCAGCAGAATGAACGGTGATGGTGTCGGTAGCGGTTGCTCCTTTACCTAATGCTTGAACGTTAGGGTTTTTATTATCAAGAACGTACGTCCAAGCCCCCGAATCGGTTAGATGTAGCATACCAAACGAGCCTGCAATATCGGTACTTCCTGTGGATGAAGTAGCGAAGTGCGCTTCGCCAGTATCTACATCCGTTACCGCAAGTGTGCCCGAGGTCTGAAGTTGGGACTCTTCGGTTACCACGCCGGCACTGGTTCCGCTTATCACGGCTTTATCATTGGTGCCGTTAACGGTAATTGCAATTTGATGAGGAGTGCCGTCGGCGGAGTGGATGGTTATGATGTCTGTTGTCGCAGAGCCTTGACCAAGAGCCTGAACTTGTGGATTTTTATTATCTAGATCGTAGGTCCAATCGCCATTGTCTTTAAGGTGTAAAGTACCCAGTGTCCCCTTGAGGTCGGAATTAGAAAAATGCGCCTCTTTTGAGTCGATATCGGTGATGTTGAGTTGGCCCGAAACCGTTAGGTCTTTATCTTCAGTAACTTGGCTTGAGCCATTACTTGTCCCGATAGCGAAAAACGAACTTGGTGAATTTGCTGTACTACTCGTGATTACCGCATGGTCGTTGGTGCCATTAATCGTAACCGTAACTTGATGTGCTGTGCCATCGGCAGAGTGAACAGTGACGATGTCTGTCGCAGTTGAACCTTGGCCAAGTCTTTGAACTACTGGGCTATTGTTGTCTAAATTGTATGTCCACGCACCGTCTTTGGTGATGCTTAGCGTACCGAAATTGCTAGTTACTTGTGATGCCTGGAAATGATCTTCTCCAAGATCTGAATCTGTTACCGAAAGCTGCCCTTGAACTTGTGTCGTTAAATCTTCAGTTAACGTGCCAGCATCCACACCCGTAATTACGGCATTGTCGTCGTTCCCGCCAATCGTCATATCGATGGTTTGCGGTGTGCCATCTTTGGTGTGAATTGTGAAACTTTCATGCAGTGAAGTGGCTGCGGTTAAAGCTTGAACATTAGAGAGCGAGTTATCAACTTGATACTGCCAATGTCCATCAGCATCGATAGTTAATGAACCATATTTACCTGAGATAACTTCCGGTGTAACCGAACTTTCATTTTGGTCAGGGTCTATGACATCGATTTTGCCGTTCGCATGTAACAAGCCTTGTGAATCAATATTGTGATCTTCTGTTACGACACCTGTTAAGTCTCCAGAAATACTTGGCGTGTCTTGCTTACCTGTTACCGGTATCTGAACAATGATGCTCGAGCCATTAGATAGGTGTAACGCAAAATGGTCAGTACCTGGTTGGTGCTGATTCAACAGTATGTATTGAGGAGAATTTGGATTCAATACGAATGTGTATTGACCATTTGCATCAACATGAAGCTCTCCGTACGTACCTTTTATGACTTCTGGCATAAAGGTGACGGGTAAAGCGGGCGTCGTAGGCGCATTCGAATGAGTCGGCTGACCGTTACTTCCTGAGGAGATAGTCGGCATCGATACCGAAGGAATGTAATGGACTTGCGGGTGAGAAAGCGTCGATAAATGATGAGAAGGAACCAAGTGAGAGCTCGAACCATGGGCGGCATGACTTGCACTTAAGGTGGAGTTTACGTCGTTGTCACTCGTTTGAGCCTCTTGATGAGCAACCGCTGATGAGTCCGCCTTGCTATGGTCATCGGTGACATCTTTTTCGGTCACGTTATTTGCGGTTACTTGATCTGCAGCGTCGCTGGAATTGTCTATACTCTCTGCATCAGCGTGTTTAGCCAATGATGGCAAAATCATCATGAGTGACTGAAAAAGTGGGATATTCACTTTTAGATGTGAATGCAGTCTGCGCTTCTTTTTTTGTGTTGGTTTCTTTTGCTCTAGCTCGTTACTTTTCTTATTTTTGATTTCTGTATTTTTCTTGTTTGTTTCGACGTTTTTTTTGTTAGCCATTTTTATCATCCGTGAATCGTGGTTGCACTATCTTAAGTAAAATACACAGATAGAGGTTTCGCTAGCTAATTGGATAATTTTTAAAGAAAAAACTGCAAAGTCGAAGAATTATCTCATTTTGATGAAAGAGAGGATGAATACTTTTTCAACGGTCAGGTAAATATCGGCACAATGGCATTGACCTTACCCTAAGGGGAACGTTTATAGTTGCGTTGTAAATTCAAAGGTAAGCTATGACAAACACATTCCGAAAAACTTGGATTATTGTTTTCAGCATCATTGCGATGTTGATGTCTAGCTATGCCTCAAGCTCCTCAGCCTTGATGACTGAAGTAATGATGATGGAAATGGGGTCGAGCAAGTCGGCTTGTTACCACAGCGATACTTCGGTTAATGATTCAATGGCAGGGTGTCATGTGATGAGTGAAGAAGTACACGCTGAAGACTCTAACATGAGTGCCCATGCTTTGATGGCTCAATTCGATATGCCTTCAATGAGCGAAGACGGCAGTCCGATGATGGGTAACCATTGTTCGAGTGCCGATTGCTGTGCCTCAATGTGTTCTGCAAGTCCCTATCCAATTCAGGCTGTTCAAGCCGTTGATCAACTTTCCTTTTCATTAGCTCGTTTTCAATCGGTCACGATTGGCCAGAAAGTCGCACGCGCTCAATCTTTGCTACGCCCACCTTCCGCATAAATCTATATCTAAAAATACAGCTCTATCAGTTAGATAAATCTGATAAGCCATTCTTTTTTATGCGCTAATTAGCGCTAGATATGGACATTCATTGTGAATATGAAACCAACAACCTCTGTGTTTGTCATGAACACGAGCTTAGTGGTTGCTGCTGCCTTGCCTATGGCCTTGTTTTCAAGTGCTACGCTCGCGGCTACCACGGCGTCAGCTTCAAATGCTCAACACATTTCAGCACATGACCAAGCAAGCTCGACGCAGCAACTCAATACACTGATTGAGATTGCTTTAAGCGAAGATGGAAATCGCAAACAGTACTTTGCTCAGTCTCAAGCGATGCGAGAAACGGGCATTGCCAGCGCGACCTTAATGGACCCGAAATTGAAAGTTGGATTTGGCGGTTTGCCTGTCGATAGCTTTCAATTTGACGAAGACCCGATGACCAATATATCGGTAGGGCTGATGCAGCAGTTTGAGCGTGGCGATACGCTTAACCTTCAACAGAAAAAGGCAGGCCAACAGGCAGATGCTTTAGCTTTGCAGGTGCAAGCAAGAGAATTGACGGTTGCGAATAGCATGACGCAGCTTTGGCTTGAGTTAGGTTATCAGCAAAAGGCTGAGTCGGTGATACGTCAAAATCGTCGTTTGTTGGTTGAGCTTGAAAACTATGTACAAACCAATTACTCGATTGGTAAAAGTGAAGCGCAAGATCTGCTTAATGCTCAGCTCCAAGTGAGCAAGCTTGATGAGAAACTTCAGGCAAACCAGCAGGTTCAGCGTCGTCTAATCTCTCAGCTTTCTGAATGGTTGGGTTCTGATTGGCTAGGCTCTCAGGTTCTTGATTCTCAGGGCACACTGAATGCAACTAACCAAATCGATTGGTCGTTGTTGGAAAGCAAATTAGCGACCAATATCGATTCATCCAAGCACTACCAGCTACTGACTGACCATCCTTTGGTTAAGATCTCC
The DNA here is from genome assembly GCF_041439375.1 of Vibrio crassostreae. Classification (GTDB taxonomy): domain Bacteria; phylum Pseudomonadota; class Gammaproteobacteria; order Enterobacterales; family Vibrionaceae; genus Vibrio; species Vibrio crassostreae_D. The sequence goes on from NZ_JBGONY010000012.1 coordinate 98,734, forward strand.
GATGTCAGTATTTCCTCCAATCAAACTCAGGTTGAGTTAGCAGAGCAAGCTTATACGCCACAGTTTGGGGTCGAAGTGATGTATGCACACCGTCAAGCCAACAACATGGCGGGTGAACCTGCTTCTGATCTGGTGAGTGCTTATCTGACAGTCGACATCCCGCTGTTTACAGGGAACCGACAAGATAAAAACTTATCGGCTGCTCAGTATCAAGTTGGTGCGGCTAAATCTCAAAAAGACACCTTACTTTCCCAAATGAACGCACAAGTGAACGCATTGCTGGTGGACAGATCAAATCTGATCCAGCGATTAGAGCGCTATCAAACGTCTTTGCTTCCTCAAACCGCAGCACGAATCAGTGCGGTTGAGAGGGGCTATCAAAACAATACCGCTCAGTTTAACGATGTCATTTTAGCAACGACCGATGAGTTGGCGCTTAAGTTAGAGCAACAACGTTTGATCACCGATCTCAACATCGTTAACAGCAAACTGGCGGCGTTAGTCAGTGGCTTTGAATACCAAGTAAACCAACCACAACTCAACTCAAGCGCAACTAAACACACAGCCAATCAATAAGGGAATAGACAATGAGTACAGTAAAAGTAGCAACAATCGCTTTATTGGTCGGTGGTGCATTGGGTTTTAGTGTGAATCACTTTGTCGTTGGGTCAGCACATAACATGTCAGCAATGGCAACGAGTACAGGCGCCGAAGTAAGTAAACAAACCAAGGATGAACCTCTGTATTGGGTGGCTCCGATGGACCCAAATTATCAGCGAGACAAGCCGGGTCAGTCACCAATGGGGATGGATCTTATCCCTGTATATGCTGACGATGTGAACGGCGGAGCCAAAGATAAGCCCGGAACCGTGTTTATTGATTCTTCTGTGGAAAATAACCTTGGCGTGAAAACCGCACAAGTCACGAGAGAAGCGCTATCACCACGCATTGAAACGGTTGGCTACGTGGCATTTGATGAAAGTGCGCTATGGCAAACCAACGTCCGTGTTTCTGGTTGGGTGGAAAAACTCTCCATCAACGCAGTAGGTGAGAAGGTAAACAAAGGTGATGTGCTTTTCACACTCTATTCTCCAGAGCTTGTTAAAGCACAAGAAGAGTTGATCAGTGCTTATAAAACGGGTCGTAAAGGTTTGATCAAAGGTTCGACTGAACGCTTAATTACCTTGGGTGTTGATAAGACTCAAATCCGCTCTATTACGCGCAAAGGCAAAGCTTCGCAAACCATTGAAGTCAAAGCGCCAGCTGATGGTGTCATCGCAAGCCTGAATATCCGAGAAGGTGGTTACCTTTCACCTGCACAAGCGGTGATCAGTGCAGGCCCATTAGGTGAAGTATGGGTTGATGCTGAGGTGTTTGAGCGTCAAGCGCACTGGATCTCGTCAGGCAGCAATGCGGTGATGACTCTAGATGCCATTCCCGGCAAAGAGTGGTTAGGTAATGTCGATTACGTGTACCCAATCCTTGACCCAAAAACTCGAACCTTGCGTGTTCGTTTGAAGTTCTCCAACCCAAATGGCGAGCTTAAGCCAAATATGTTTGCCAATATTGCGCTGAAACCCATCAGTGATGAAGCTGTCCTTACTATCCCAAGATCTTCGGTGATTCACTCCGGTGGTATGACTCGAGTGGTGATGTCAGAAGGTTCTGGCAAGTATCGCTCTGCTCGTATTGAGGTTGGTCGTGAAGCTGGCGAAAAAATAGAAGTGCTTCAAGGGCTGGAGCAAGGTGAAAACATTGTCACTTCTGCGCACTTCATGTTGGATTCTGAATCGAGCCAATCTGCTGATCTGTCACGCATCAATGGCGTTGAAGAAGAAGCTGAAACCGTGTGGGCAAATGGCGAAATTTCCGACGTTATGCAAGGCAGTCGCATGGTGACGATTAACCATCAGCCTGTTCCTGAATGGGATTGGCCGGGCATGGTGATGAATTTCACCTTTGCGGAAGGCTTGGACATGAGTGACGTGAAACGTGGTAAGGCGATTGATTTTGAGATGAGAAAGACAGAGTCAGGGCAGTACGAGGTTGTTGATTACAAGGTCAACAAACACAAGATCGCCGGCGAAGTTTGGGTAACGGGTGACATCACCATGTTGATGGCAGATTTTGGCATGATCACTGTAAAACATCAGCCAGTCCCTGAGTGGAATTGGAAAGCGGGTGAAATGAATTTCCAAGCCAGTGATGACCTTGATTTATCTGAGTTTGCCGAGGGTCAAACCATTCGGTTTCTAGTGGCGAAGCAAGGTTCTGATTATGTGCTCAAATCTCTCGAACCGACGAATAGCACGGGTGAGGGCGAACTATGATCAATGCAATTATTCGCTGGTCTATTAGCAACCGTTTCTTAGTGCTGGTTGCCACTGTCGCCATCGTATTTGGCGGTTTATACAGCGTTAAAAATACACCTGTCGATGCCATTCCTGATTTGTCAGATGTTCAGGTAATCATCAAAACCAGTTATCCGGGGCAAGCGCCACAAGTGGTCGAAGATCAGGTGACTTATCCATTGACCACCGCCATGTTAGCCGTACCGGGTGCTGAAACAGTTCGTGGTTACTCGTTCTTTGGTGATTCCTATGTCTATATCATCTTCAATGACGACACCGATATGTACTGGGCGCGTTCACGAGTGTTGGAGTACCTAAGCCAAGTTGCACCTAACTTGCCCTCGAGTGCTAAGCCAACACTAGGGCCAGATGCAACCGGTGTGGGCTGGGTTTACAGCTATGTTCTGCAAGATAAAACAGGTCAGCACGACTTAGCGGAACTTCGTAGTTTGCAAGATTGGTTCTTGAAGTATGAATTACAAACTGTAGAAGGCGTGTCTGAAGTGGCGACCGTTGGTGGCATGGTGAAGCAGTATCAAGTACAGATTGATCCTGCCAAGTTACGTGCATATGACCTGACGCTTCAGCAAGTCAACAAGGCAATCCAAGATGGTAATCAAGAAACAGGAGCGTCTGTTGTTGAGATTGCCGAAGCCGAACATATGGTTCGTACGACCGGTTACCTGACAAGCATTGAAGACATTCAATCTTTGCCGCTAAAAGTGACCGACAAAGGGACTCCGCTGCTATTAGGTGACATTGCTGACATTAACCTTGGCCCGCAAATGCGTCGTGGTATCTCGGAACTCAATGGTGAGGGCGAGGCGGTTGGCGGCGTTATCGTGATGCGCTTTGGTGAAAATGCCAGTGAAGTGATCGACTCGGTTAAATCCAAGCTTGCGGAACTGCAAGCAGGCTTACCTGATGGTGTCGAGATTGTCGCAACTTATGACCGTTCTACTTTGATTGATTCAGCCGTTGAAAACCTTTGGAAGAAGCTGGCTGAAGAGTTCATCGTGGTCGCCGTCGTGTGTGCGCTGTTCTTGTTCCATATCCGCTCATCACTGGTTATCGCGCTAAGTTTGCCTGTCGGTATCTTAGGCGCATTCATCGTTATGCATTGGCAGGGTATTAACGCCAACATTATGTCTCTTGGCGGGATCGCGATTGCGATTGGCGCCATGGTGGATGGTGCCATAGTGATGATTGAGAACGTTCATAAACACATTGAACGGACTCCGCTCACTGACAAAAACCGTTGGCAAGTGATTGGTAAGGCAGCAGAAGAAGTTGGCGCGCCGCTGTTCTTCTCTCTGATTATCATTACCTTGAGCTTTGTGCCTGTGTTCGCGCTAGAAGGGCAAGAAGGCAAGATGTTCTCGCCGCTTGCCTTTACTAAAACATACGCGATGGCTGCAGCCGCAGGTTTGGCTATCACACTGGTACCAGTGCTAATGGGCTACTTCATTCGTGGAAATGTTCTACCAGAGCATAAAAACCCGGTGAACCGCAGCCTAGTGGCGATGTACAAGCCGCTTCTGAACCTCAGCCTAAAATATCCAAAGGTGATGATTGTTATCGCACTTGGCTTAATGGCGTCTGCTTATTACCCAACCAGTAAGCTTGGTAGCGAGTTCATCCCTCCTTTGGACGAAGGGGATTTGATGTACATGCCAACTACGTATCCGGGTATTTCAATTGGTAAAGCGCGTGAGTTGTTGCAACAAACCAATAAGCTCATCAAAACCATTCCAGAAGTCGAAACTACGTGGGGCAAAATTGGTCGAGCAGAGACAGCAACCGATCCTGCACCGTTAACCATGATTGAAACTGTGATTCAGCTTAAACCGCGAGAACAGTGGCGTGACGGTGTCACTACGGAGTCTCTGCGTAAAGAGTTTGATGAACTGATTCAGTTCCCAGGTTTGACCAATGCGTGGGTGATGCCAATCAAAACCCGTATCGACATGTTAGCGACTGGTATTAAAACCCCCATTGGTATCAAAATCGCAGGCCCGGATCTGAGCGTGATTGAAAATATTGGTTCGCAACTTGAACCTATCTTGAATGGTGTCAGTGGTACGGCTTCTGTGTATGCCGAACGTGTGGCTGGTGGTCGTTATGTGACGATAGATATCAAACGTCGCTCGGCTGCGCGATATGGCTTGAGCATTAAAGAAGTGCAACAGGTTATCTCGACTGCGGTTGGTGGCATGAATGTGGGCGAAACCGTTGAGGGGCTAGAACGTTATCCAATCAATGTACGTTACCCACAAAGCTATCGTGATTCTGTCGTTAAGTTGCAGAACTTGCCATTGGTGACACCAAACGGAGCTCGTATTGCACTGTCTGATGTCGCGGATATTCGTTATGAAGATGGCCCACCGATGATCAAAACGGAGAACGCACGCCCTAACGGTTGGGTGTTCGTGGACATTGATGGTCGTGATTTAGGTTCTTACGTGGCTGAAGCGCAAAAAGTCGTTGCCGAACAAGTTGTATTACCGGCGGGTTACTCGCTCGCTTGGTCTGGTCAATACGAATACATGGAGCGTGCGAAGGAGCGTTTGAGTGTCGTTGTGCCGATCACCATCGCCATCATCATGTTGTTGCTCTACCTAAGCTTCCGCCGCGTCGGTGAAGTGATGATGATCATGGCAACACTTCCTTTGGCTATGGTGGGCGGACTGTGGTTGATGCATTTCCTAAATTACAACTTCTCGATTGCGGTGGGTGTTGGCTTTATTGCACTTGCAGGCGTTGCGGTCGAGATAGGCGTGATCATGTTGGTTTATCTCAACCAAGCGTGGCACTACAAAAAGCTCGATGCAGAACAAAACCAACAAACGCTTCAACAAGCTGATCTAACCGATGCCATTAGAGAAGGCGCAGGACTGCGTGTGCGCCCTGTGATGATGACGGTTCTTACGGTGATCATTGGTCTCATTCCAATTATGTATGGCGAGGGTACTGGTTCGGAAGTGATGCAACGAATTGCCGCGCCGATGATAGGCGGAATGGCTTCTGCGCTGTTGCTTACCCTACTGGTGTTGCCTGCAATCTTTAAGCTCTGGAAACAGCGTGAGATTACGCACAGCCAAAGCGAGACAAACAAATAAATAACTGAATTAATCTAAGGAACGATCATGAAAAAGACACTAATTGCTATAGCTCTAACACTGACTACAGCAACCGCGTTTGCTGCAATGGACCATTCAGCTGGTGACCAATCAAATATGGATCAATCAGGTATGGATCATTCGATGATGAAGAGCGGAGAAATGGATCATTCAAAAATGGATCACAGTATGATGACGAGTGGAAAGATGGACCATTCAAAGATGATGAATATGGATGGAATGATGGACATGGAAGGTATGTCAGAAGTTGGGATGCCAGCTAAAGGCGCGAAGCCCGATAAAGTGGTTCATGTGCTGCTAAGTGATGATATGAAAATCACATTTAAAAACAAGGTCGATATAGAGCCAAATGACGTGGTGCAGTTTGTTGTGATGAATACCGGCAAGATTGATCACGAATTCTCGATTGGTTCTGCTTCAGAGCAGTTAGAGCACCGTGAAATGATGAAAAACATGGGTAATCACGCTCACGACTCGGGCAGCAAAGTTACAGTTAAGCCGGGTAAAGCGAAGCAATTGCTGTGGCATTTCCATGGTGATAATAACGTAGAGTTCGCGTGTAATATTCCTGGTCACGCTGAAGCGGGAATGCTGAAAAAAATTGAGCTGTAGTATCGATTAATAAAGCGCACCAGACTTATATTGATTAGTTTGGTGCGTTTTCTTGTTTTTCTCGTATTAGACGATTAACTTTAATAAGTAAATAGAAAAATTTTAGTTAGAACAAGTAAGTAGGAGTTTAAGGATGAACAAAACAGTACTAGTCGTTGCCGTATCAAGTGCTTTATTAGCTTGGTCTAATTACAGCATTGCTGCTAAACCTGAGTGGGCTGGTAAAGGTAAGCCCGATTTAGAAGAAGTAAAAACGCTCGCTGAGGCTAAAAAAGTTGAAGGCGAAATTGATGATCGTGAGAAGCAGCTTGATTCAATGATCGAAGAGAAAAAGAAGAAAGCGAAAAAAAGTAAGAACAAAAAAGATAAGCAGAAAATAGATAAAGAACTCGACGATTTGGAAGACGAGAAAGAAGCCCTCGAAGAGAGTAAAGAGAAGCTCAAAGATAAGAAAGAAAAGCTTGAAGATGATATGGATAATGACGAAGAAAAGTCGGGATTAGAAAAGCAGAAAGACAAGAAAGCGGAACAAGAGCGTAAAGAAGAAGGAAAAGGGTCAGAAAAAGGCCAACAGCAGCGTGAAGAAAACAGCAAAAAGTGGTGGAACTTTTGGGAGTAATCCGAGGGCCTTACATCACCTATTCATTTCAACCAATCAGTACAGCTTTGTGTGACCGCTAAGTCATTGATTAAATGCTGTGTTCAGTTAAAGATAAGTCTCAACCTGTCCAGGAATACATGAACTAACTTGTATTGGCTGAGGCTTATCTGTAGCTAGGGCGTGTTGATCTTTGCTGTACATTTCGCGTTCAACAATACATCGGTAGCC